>WJMJ01000156.1 GCA_014728035.1 Promethearchaeota archaeon
GCACACCCTGGCATACCTGTCCGCAAGAATGCCATCACAAAATCCCATGGTTGTACAAGTAGACGAAAAGCTGTACTTGCACAACAAAAAGACTACGAACAGTGGAAACAACACACAAAGTACACGATGAGGTGTGTTGTTAAATCTGTCTTTTCAGGGTTGAAAAGACGATTCGGAGAACATCTCTTCAGCATCAAAGAACGATTTCGTACTGTGGAGATGTGGTTGAGGACGATTTTATGGAATGTGATGATTTATCCTCGAAGGTGATAATTACACAAAGCAGGTAAAAGAGGAAAAACATTTAAGAGTTGTTAAAAGAGTATTTGATTGATGCTTATTTTCCTACTGGGTTGCCATTTCCATTACCCGCAGCTCCACCTGGTTTGTTGATATAGAGTGTATCTCCATCAGGGATTTCTTCTTCACTAACTGTGACAAAACTTGAAGGATCATTTTGTGAGTTATATGAAGTGGTAATCCATGCAGGAGTATGTGCTACAGAGGAATATCGGAGCTCATCTATGGTTCCACGGTATTGTGAAAAGTATGCTGCTGAGGATAGATATCCTCCAATATTAAGCTGTGCAGTTGGTGGATCTCCGTTGAGTGCACCCGTTTCGTAGCCGATGATGCCTCTGTCTCTGTTGTCTTCTTCACCGTTCACATAGTAAATCATGTCTCTAGTGGCAATATCATAGGTACAGGTAATGTAATACCAGGTTTCGGTTTGATGATCAGAGATTTTACTAAAATCATTCCATTCGGCCCCAGTTGCGGCTCCATACACTACATGTTCATCATGGACTCGGATACCTGCAGGTATATTATTAGAGTTGATGGGTTGATAGGCCCATATAGTTAATCCAGCATTAGCTCCAAGTGTGTTTTTTATCCAAAAACTAATTGAAAATTCTGTTTGTTCAAAATCTTCAGATGCAGCTAATTGTAATAAATCTCCTCCTGTGAAGAGCACACCATATCCTATTTTACCTTGTGAGTGAAACACAGGATTGCCAATTTCAACTGGGTTATGTTTGTTTGCCGTGGAGTCAGTGGTTGTACCTATTGATACTCCACCGAGGTGATTTACCATTTTGAAATTTGATTCCCAGGTTGCAGTACCTGCTTCTTGGCTTGCTGCCGCTGCATTCCCATAATACATATACATGGTTGTATCTTCTGAGGCACTTAAGCCAGGCAGGTCCACCCATGCTACTAATTCTCCAGTAATACTATCAAATAGTTCGATTTCATGATCGTACTGGATTGTTCCATCCTGTGAAATAAATGCAATGTCACTTCCATCTATTTTTGCATCAGTAAGGAGATCTCCATCGGTTATATGGACAACAACTGGGAAGTCTTTCAACGGTGCTTCTACAAGATTATGATCGATGGTTAGTTTTTTTCGATAATCCCAATCACCATTCCACCAAGGATCTGGGTCTTCTCCACCACCTGCGGGGTCAGTTACTCCACCGGAACAACCTGGTGTTGAAAATTCATATTTTGCAATCAGCCGGTTGGTTGTTTTATGACGCACATTGACGACAAAGCTATCTCCGGATATTGGTATGCCTTCACTACATACCCAATCGGTGATATAAAATTCAGTTCCTGCAGAGATAGTGCCTGATAAATCATCGGTTAAAACAGCATCTTGGACACTGAATTCAATATCGTCCCATGTAAGTGCTTCCCCTGAAGGACCACTGATGACTCGGAGTTTGTCAGATTCTCTATATAGTAATAACTCGGTAAGAGGTGGCTCTTCCACTTCAAATAGGCTATTGATGTAGAAATAGGATGCAGCGGTTACTCCTACTGCTATGGCAATCATAAGTAGTACGGCAATGACGGTATTAACTGCTCGCGTATTTGTTCCAAGAGAAATCTTTGGTTGACTCTTGAACTTACCAGTTGTGTTACTCATCTCTCCACCTATGTTATACTCTGTAAATTATTATATATAAAACTTACTAGATAGATTATCAAAAATGGAGTAATTCCAAAGATTTGTTTTCAGTTATTATCAATTTTATTTTTCTTCAGATCCAATGGTCAAGAAACCATTTGGATCATTTTGATTTGAAAAAGATGTAACAATCCAATCTCTGTCGCGGGGAGTATTAGAAATTCTTATTTCGTCAATTCCTCCATTGTAATTTCCCCAGTAAATATCTCCTTCTGTACCCTTCCTATGTGTATTATCACTACCAATAGTTAAGCCGTAATTATTATCA
>WJMJ01000157.1 GCA_014728035.1 Promethearchaeota archaeon
GTTCTAGTGATTGGTGGTGTAAGTGGAGTAGTAGTAATTGTTGTCGCATTTGTGTTCTATCGTAAGAGAGTATCCTAATGCGATATGGGCCATCTCAGAGGTGGCCTCTATTTTTTTTGTTGAATATGCAACTATTAATATTAGCGCGTATTTTCCTCAAACATCACAGTCAGGAGTTATGATAACTTGCGATTCAAAATTATATTCCTTTTTTCCTTCGTGTTCCTCCTTGTTCTTGCATCACCAACAACTGATTCTGTCTACCGTACAGGTTCGGATGATGTGCTCGGACATCAGACAGTCTTTTCCAGTGCATATACAAACCATGCAGCAATCACGATTACTAGTGATGCGGATTTCGTTTCTCAAGGATTTCCAGGTTCGGGGAACGAGACCCACCCATACATCATAGAGGGGTACTATATTGATTCTTCAACAGAATGTATCACCATTCAAGCAATAAGTTCGCACTATGTAATCAAAGATTGTTATCTGACTTCAACTAGTACGGCAAATAACGCCGCATTAGACCTACGAGCAGCCTCATTCGGAACGATAGAGAATACTTACATCGAGAATCATAGTAGAGGTGCGTTCGTCTATTATTCTCACAACATCACATTCATCAATACAACTGTCGTATCCGCGAATCAACGAGGAATCGATAACGATCATAGCGATTCAATGATGGTAAATGATAGCTTCTTTCTGGACTGTACGTATGCGATATACTCTAGATACAACGATTATTCGGTCTATTTCAATAATTCATTTTCAACTTGTGAAAATACAGGAATATACGTAGAATACAGCACAAACTCAGTTCTGAATAACTCTATTGATCAAACAGACAAAAGTGGTGTTCTTCTGTTTAATTCACCAGACACAAGTGTATCATATAATAACATAACAGACTGTGGTACTGCAGCAATCAATATTATCAGTTGTGACTTTGCAATAGTTCAATCCAATATGGCAAACAGATGTTCAATCCTGTTGGAAAATTCTGCAAATTGCACGGTTCAAGACAACGAGCTAATCCATGGTGGAGTCAACATTGCCGGAAGCATTGTAGAAGACTGGCTTCACATCATGAGTGGAAATACGGTAAATGAAAAACCGCTAGCGTATCTGAAAGAGACCACAAATGTAGAGCTTGATGGACCTCTATATGGACAGGTAATCTTCGCTGACTGTGAAAATATTTCAGTAGAAGATGGGATTTTTGATTATTCATATACAAGCTCCTGTATTGGCTTCTGCAATAATGTTTCAATCAGAAATGTATCCATGATAAGCGAGATTGGAGTTGGCGGATTCGGAGTATATTGCTATGAGTCATCATTTTGCAAAATCTATAACTTCTCTAATTCCTATTCAAAGAACGGTATAGTAATCAAGCTATCCAATAACTGCACTCTCTCTAATTGTACCATTACTACAAATACCGCAGGAATGTATCTTCAAGATATTGAAGATATAGTGATTTCGGACTGCACAGTAGAATCATCGAGTGAAATTGGAATCGAGATCAGAGATACTATCAACTTGACTATGACTGAAACTCAGGTTATGAATTGTGTTTTGGAGGGTATTTGGACTAGAAGAGTGGATGACTCAGTAATTTCAGATAATACAATATCTGGATGTAGTACGGGTATTGAGTTCTTGGATAACACAAATACAAATGTTACTTTCAATACAATCCAAGATTCAGATGAATATGGAATATACATCCAAAGTAGCGACTCGTGTGGATTTGTAAACAATACCATACATAACAGTCAGTATGGATTCTATATGTTGACTAGTAATACATGCTCATTCCACAACAACACCCTACTGAATAATGGTCTATTCATTTATGGAGACACGTTAGACCAGTACCTACACTCAGTCCACGATAACAAGGTGAACGGAAAGCGTCTTGGATATTTTGTATCCTTGAACGATTCAATCATAGATGGCACCCTTTATGGTCAATTCATCGTAATCAACTGCTCATTTCTGGAGATTACGGGAGGAGTAGCAGATAATGCCTCTCGAGGGATAACGGCAGTATACAGTGATAATTGTACATTGACAGGTTTGTCTTCATTGAACAATATCGAAAATGGGTTCTATCTATTTAGATGTCAAGAATTTCGAATTGAGGATGTGACTGTAGAGAATTCAGATGTTCACGGATTCTATCTGGTGTTAGGTAGCGAATTCCAAATACAGAATTGTACTGTTGTGAATAGCTCAAATTATGGATTCTGGCTGATTGGCTGCGATGACATTACCCTTGAAAATACAATTTCAAAATCAAATGATGCTGATGGATACTTCACCTTCGATTGTGAAAATGTCACGTTTATTGATGCAAACGCCATGGATAATAGAGACGGCATGAAATTCGAAATGAGTGAAATCATTACTCTTACAAATTGCAATTCGTCATTCAACGATAACAATGGTCTACGTATTGAATCAGACCTCAATTATATCATAAATGGATCTACGTTTTCAAACAACGAATATGGAATCAGAATTAAGGGTATCGGATTTGTGATTCTTGAGAATAACACCTGTAATCAAAACACTGAGCATGGCTTCTACATTTCAGTTTTCGCTAGTACTGTTGAAAGCAATTACGCATATGATAATGGTGTAGCTGGATTCAGAATAGATGGTACTGGATCAGTAACAAATAACACAGCTCTGGGAAACGAATATGGATTCTACTTCCAAAGTTCCACATTCTCGATAACAGGGAACAACGGTTCTGAGAATGATTATGGATTCTATCTGTATCAATTATCTATGATAGAACTGGAAAACAACTCAGCAATGTCAAATAACTTTCATGGTTTCTACTTTGATGATTCAGACCATTTGAACATCAGTGGCAATACTGCTTCTGGTAATGTATTCAATGGCTTGTATTTCAAAGGAACTACAGATTGCAACGTGACTGAAAATGAAATCCTCTCCAATGGAATTGGAATAGAGTTTGACGAAACCGCAAGTGGAAATGTGGTGTATCTTAATGAGTTTGGATTCAATTCCTTTAGCAACGCAATTAGTTACACATCCAACAATTGGAACGCTAGTTCAACTGGAAACTATTGGAGTGATTATAGTGGGTCCGGTACATATCCAATCATCGGAAGTGCAGGGGACATTGACTATCATCCAATGCGTATGTATCAAGAACCTAGTATTAACTCACCTGATGATGTAACGTTCTACTATGGGGATACAGGGTATTCAATAACATGGGAGATATCAATCACACACCCAACTGAGCAGGAACTAGTCGTAAATGGTACGAGCCTAGGACTAGAGAGTTATTCAGGTGACATTCAGATAATTGATCTGGACGATTATGATATCGGAGAGTATAATCTTACTCTGGTAATCTATGATGAACGAGGAAACTCAGTTTCTGACACCGTGATTGTAACCATTATTGACGATTCACCTCCAAGTCTGTCAAGCCCATCAGATCTAGGATACGAATTCTCATCAGAGAACCACAACATAACTTGGACGGTCACGAAAGAATACCTGGGATATGAGATCTATCGAAATGGTTCTGTGATAGATGTTGGCCCTAATGAGGGTAACACCATCACTATCTCAATCGATGGATTAGCGATTGGTATTCACAACTATACAATACGAGTCTTTAGCGATTTTGGAGAAGACACCGATACGGTCTATGTAGAAGTTGAAGATACCACTTCACCAACAATCAATTCTCCAGAAGACATTGAGTACGACGAAGGAGAAACAGGAAATGTAATCCAATGGACTCCGTCCGATGCTGCACCCAGTTTCTACCAGATTACAAGGAATGATACGATTGTACTCAATGGATATTGGAATGGTTCTGCACTCTCTATAAATATTGATCATCTGAATCCTGGAGTCTACATCTATAGTCTCAGAGTTGAGGATTCAAGTGGTCATTACACAACGGATTCAGTGACAGTAACCGTTACTTCATCTGATACCATTCTTCCAACATCAACTACAACCACGTCAACTACTGGACTTCCAACAACTCCACGAGATAATGCACCCTTGTTCCTTGGGATAGGTCTTGGAGCTGGAATATTGATAGGCATTCTCTTGATTGCAGTTGTTGTACCTCTATTGAAAGAATGAATGATGTAAACGCGCTATGGTCATCATTCTGGTGACCATCTTCTTTTTTTATATCTTTGAACAATCAGGTTCCAGTCTACACCATTCCTTTGATGGTAATCGCCGCTCGATCAAGTTCAACATCGACTTTTCCAGTTCGTCGATTCTTCTCTAAGAAAGCAACCAACCAATCAGTACTAATAGGTCTCACAACAATTCTTCTATCAGAACCATCAAGGAATACACCGTGTATCTCACCCAAAGATACACTCGTAGATATCATCTGAACTCCAGACCAAAGACCCATGACTGCACTAAGAAGTTGGATCTCGTCAATATCCGCTCCAAAGAAACTCCTTCAACGAGTCCACTTGGTGTCAGATGTGCAGCTTTCGGATGTTCTAATATATCGAATACACCAGCTCCTCTAAATGTGGGAGCTATTGCAACAAACCACGAATGGAGTGTTCCCCCTTGCTTTCTAAGAGGTTTAACTATGAAGCTCTTATTGTCGCCATCAATTTAAATGAAAGCCAGGTTCCCATAAAGACCAAGAGAAAACTCCAAGATCTTTTGATGAATTTACTTGCAATCAACGATAGTAACATCTCTGTTCTTCTCACCGGCCAAACAAGCTCAATCAAGAAACGGGATTGCATTTCGTTACTTACTACCTTATTTCCCGTTAGCGAACCTTGAAAAATACCCACTAACATTAAAGGGAAAAAAAGGATTAGAGATGAAAGTGCATAGTATATGTTTCTTACAGTTTCAGGATTTGTCCAATCTATTTCCGAACCAATTTCACTTGTAACTATGCTATTTATTGGTTTGATAAAGGCACCGAATAGAATACCTACTCCTAAGTATAAAAGAAGAATAATGATTCTCCTAGGGGAATCCAGAAACCACAGTAGATTCTGTTTCATGAGTAAGGGTAACTTGATTTTCTGTTCTGGATTCCTATTCATTGGTACCATTCCTTTTCACTAATTCGAAAAACAAATCCTCAAGACTCTCCTCTTCTTGTTTCATATGCATTAACCGAACACCAGCATTTGCCAGATAACGCACTATAGATTCTTGGAAATGGATAGGTTCTGAAGTTTCTATCATTAATTCTCTTCCTCTGATAGAAACATTGTCAATAAATGGACTTCCGTTTATTTCATCCATAAGAGCACTCGGATTTGAAACAATTAAGAAGAACTTAGTTAATTTCTCACCCTTTCTTACCTTCGTTAATGGTCCAAAATATAGAACCTGTCCTTCATTGAGTATGATAACATCCTTGCATACTCTCTCAACATCAGTTAGGATATGACTCGAAAGAAGAATACTTTGATTTCCTTGGATATTGTCAAGGAAATCAAAAAATCTCTTCCGTCCAACAGGATCCAAGTAAGAAACCGGTTCATCAAGGATAAGGACTTCCGGGTCATGTATCAACACCTGTGCTATACCAAGTCGCTGTTTCTGTCCTGAACTAAGCTTGGTGCAATATCGGTCACGTATCTTGTACAAGTTTAGTTCAGTCAGAATTTCTTCTATTCTATCTTCGGTTTGCGTCTTAGACAGATTGAACACCAGACCGACATGAAGAAGGTATTTCCGAATTGATATTGAAGGGAATCCAAAATTCTCTGGTAGGTATCCGATTTTTTCGTGTAATACAGTTCCTTTACAGGGATTTAGACCAAGCACTTTGCAGCTACCCGAGGTGGGTTTAATAAGCCCAGTTACTATTTTCATTAATGTCGTTTTACCAGCTCCATTTGGACCAAGGAGACCCACCTTTCCTAAACCTACCCTAAGAGTTATTCCTTTCAGTGCTGAAACACTATCATACTTCTTCTCAAGTTGAGTCAGATCTAGTAGGGAATCTACGCTCATATGCATAACCACTCTCGATTAGAAACACTTCTTTTGGTGCTAGATGATCATGTTGTTGGTTCAAATGAAGGTGTAATATATTGCGGGATTAGTGGGTAAATGCTCATGAGTACTAGTGCAATGATAATAGCTATTGCTATCTGCTTCCAAGTACAATCATAATTTGCTTTCATCGACAACGAAACTAAGAGACCAAACCAAATCCTGATCAAAATTGTACTGATTAAATCGTATGCAAACATAATATCAACAGGCCCAAGCATCATCAAAAGCAAAATACCAATAATAGGCTGAACCGCTAAAACAATCAGTGCATAACCGTTTCCAGTCTGGAAAGAGTCAAAATCACCAGTGCACCCTTGAACGCGAAGTAAAAGATGAGAGATTGCAGTAACAATAATCCAAGTGAAGGTTATCAACATAATACCAGATACAAATAGAACTACTGCAATCATTATTATAGCAAAGAGAAGTAATTCAGAATCGTTAGGAAGAAAAGGGTTTACCAATTCTATTCCAAAGATGAAAGAGTAAATGGATGTGAATATTCCTGTGATAAGTAGTGCAATTGCTACACCATGCTTCCCAACTCTTAGAGTTTGTATCTCTTCGATAGCATCTCTAGGTTTTATGAAAATCCAAAAAGTTCTGCGAATTTCATCTTTCATAGCTCAATCACATCACATATCAACTAAAAGAGGTGTAAGATACGATTCAATAAATGAAGCTATATATAGTAGCACCTCAACCACAATCATCCTTGTCATTACCCACTTAATAAATCCATCGTTTGATCTTCCTTCTTGGTCCTTTATTTCTTCATCATAACTTGGGGATGAAAAGAATAGACGAAATGTCCATTTTGTTATCTCAATGCCTACAGATCCAGCAAGTAACAAAGCCGGTATCTCGAAAATTCCATGAGGCACAACTAAAATAAAAACCATCATTAATCCTTGTGATCGTATTCTTTCCTGAAACCAGTATCCAAGAAATACTGAATTAAAAAGAAGAATTCCGATTGTTATAAAACCGAATAATAAACCACCTAGGGAGAGTCCAATTGCTACTGAAGAATTATTTTGAAAAATCCATTCCTGAGGGGGAGGATTCGTAATGATTAGTTGTTCTGGAAGTGGTACATCAAAGGTTAGTCCAATTAAAACACCCATTGATAGACCAAACATAGTTACAATGACACTAATGAAAAGACTATTTCCAATATTCCTTTTCATGAAAAGAATCAAATCGATATTTATTGACTTTATGGTATAATCCTCCTGTTACGAATATCACTCATTCCTAATAAACGCATGAATTAGTCTGGAATTAAAACCCTTTAGAGGGATATTAAGTTCCCATATATAGATAAATAGAATGATATTAGGAGTGATACCAATACACTACCCACCACTAGCTCAGTGGATAACTAGTACGATTCCTGATGTGGTAGGTTAGGACTATCCCAGTTTATCAAGAGTATATTATAAGATGCTGCATTTGTTCCAAAATTTTCACCAACAGGAGATGAACTTCCGTACTCTGAGTGTTTTACAGAGAGCGGCGATACTCGAGTGAATGTTATTGATATCTATGATAATAGCCGTGTACTTTGCAGGGTATTCTGAAGTGGATAATTTCGAGACCCTGATTCCATATAGTACAACGTTTGCAGGAGGAAGTCAGGATGCCTTTCTATCAATATTGGACTTTGACGCGGACTGTGACGGTCTTGCAGACCTCACTGAAGATATTATCGGTACGTCCTCTGACTTGGTTGATACTGATGGAGACAACTTCTTAGACAGCTATGAGCTCATCTATGGATCAGACCCTCTTGATGATACATCTTATCCTTCAATGCCACAGGATTGGTATGATGCCATCTACGAGGATCTTGATGGCAATACCACCCTCATTCAGAATCTAATTACATGGGTCGATGGCAACTCTACCCTTCTTGAGAATGTCATCCAGCAATTGAATGAGAATTCAACTTTGCTTACTCAAGTCATCTCATGGTTAGATGGAAATCATACAACAATTGAAACTCTCTTCACCTATGTCGAGGCTAATGCAACCCTTCTTTTGAGTAGCATCGAGGATGTCAACGGGAACACCGCTGAGCTCGATGTTCTTGCTACTCTGATATCTGGGAATATAGCTGCTCTGAACAGCATAAATGCCAGTACATTGAGGACTTTGATGAACTTAGGGAAGTCATAGACGAGCTGGGTATCTCTGTTGGTGATTCAGATTATTATGGACTTGATGACCTCACTGAGCTGTAATACGGTACCGATCCACTTTGTATTGATTCAGATACGGATAACCTCAATGATGCCTTTGAGACCCGACTCGGAACAGATTCGTTAGATGATGATAGTGACGCAGACTCATACCTTGATGAAATAGAGGTCATCGCAGGATCAGATCCACTTGACCCCCTCAGCTATCCAGGGTCAACAGAAACCAATGATCCACTCTTACTGGTTCTAGTGATTGGTGGTGTAAGTGGAGTAGTAGTAATTGTTGTCGCATTTGTGCTCTATCGTAAGAGAGTATCCTAATGCGATATGGGCCATCTCAGAGGTGGCCTCTATTTTTTTGAATATGCAAATATTAATATTAGCGCGTATTTTCCTCAAACATCACAGTCAGGAGTTATGATAACTTGCGCTTCAAAATTATAATCCTTTTTTCCTTCGTGTTCCTCCTTGTTCTTGCCCCACCAACAACTGATTCTGTCGGCCGTGCAAGTTCGGATGATGTGCGTGGACATCAGAAAGTCTATTGCGATGCATATACAAACCATGCAACAATCACGATTACTAGTGATGCGGATTTCGTTTCTCAAGGATATGCAGGATCGGGGAATGA
>WJMJ01000158.1 GCA_014728035.1 Promethearchaeota archaeon
CCTATTGGATTTATCTCATCATGCTATAAAAATCCTTCAGATGTTCCAAGACAAGCCATCTATGCAAAAAAAGAGGAAGCGTATATTCAAGTTAAAAAAAGATATCAATTAGGATTGAAAGATTTGGATCAATTTAGTCATGCACTCATTATTTTTTATTTTCATCAATCAACAAGAGAGGATATTCAGGCTACTCCCTTTTTAGATTCTCAAGAACGAGGGATTTTTGCAATACGAAGTCCCCATCGACCAAACCATATTGGTTGTAGTGTAGTATCTATAAAACGAATTGTTGGTGATAAACTCTATTTCACTGGTGTTGATATGATTGATAGCACACCGGTATTAGATATTAAACCCTTCATCCCATCGATTGATGATGTGGAATCGGTTTCTCTTGGATGGTTAGCTCAGTTGTCGTGTAACAGCCTAAACTCCCGAAATTTGTAACTCTAAAATTACCTATCTAATCTCACGACCACCGCATCATCTTTGTCCAATTTAAAGACGATCAACTTTTTACTACTCAGAAAAGCTCTCAGCTGATCTCTTATGATAACGATCTCAACTTTCTCCCCAGCAAATTCCTTACCTATCAGATATTTTCTCTTTTGGAACTTGATCCTACCATCCTTTTTCACCAGTCTATGGTGAACATGTCTCAACATCTTCTCGTGATAGTTGATCCTGGAATCATATTCTCCAAGCAAAGTTGATTGAGAATATATCTTTACTATGTGACCAAAAAATCTTATATCAACTGTCTCTTGGATATATTTAGGGTCTACGGGGTACACTTCACCTTTGAATGATATGGTAGCATTTTTTCTTACCTTTCGTTCGTAATGAGCACTGAATATCTCAAACAGATCTCCTTCGGGCATACGTGGTATGAAATCTGTATAGCGGGAATTGGGAGGTTTCCCACCGAGAGCTGTATGTTCATGTTCTTCATCATACCATGTGACCCAATTCTGAAATTTATCATTCATATCTATTAGATCTTTGAACCGATATTCGGTGATGAAATCATCTTGAATGAACCCGAACAATCGCTCTATCTTCCCTCTGCCTTCAGGATATCGAGGTGTACCATGAATGGTCTGTATCCCTAGACGTTTACACACCGTTTCATAATGAGTGTAACCTTTTCCCATATGACTTTTGAATTGCTTCCCCTGGTCAGAATAGATTTGAAATGGAACACCATATCTCACAATGGATTCCCATAAGACGTCCAATACATGAATCGCTGCTCGGTTCTCAACAAACCTTGCTCCAACGATCTTTCTACTATGATCATCCACAAAGAGAACCAAGAACACAAGACCAATACCTTCCACGACAATGGCATCCATATAATCAACCTGCCACAAACTGTTAGGATGGATCCTTTCAAAATCACGGAACAACTTCACTTTTTTCTTCGCTCGTTTATTCTCACCAGCTTTCTTCAATGTTCTCCAGACAGTCTGTCGATGTAATGAAATATCCATATTCTTTCTAAGCAGATCCCTTATCCGCCTTGCACTTCTATGTGGATTTTCTCTTTTAATATCTACGATCTTAACCATAATCTCATCAGGAACTGGCTTACAATTTCCTCTTGGTTTGTTCAACAATCCCTTGATGCCTTCATCATCAAATCTGCTCACCCAGGTCTTCATTGTCTTCCAATCAACCTGGGCATCTCTAGCTGCCTGTGAAATGGTTTTATCCCCCTGTTTCACCTCAAGAACATATTTCAACCGATACTGAACAACCTCATTGTCATAGACACTCTGCATGGATTACTCACCTACTATTTTCGATGAGTAAACCTAACTCTAACTATGGAGTTTTAGAGTTACAAAACTATGGAGTTTTAGCTGTTACATGACAATAATATCAAGTATTATTTGAATAAAATATTGACAAAAGGGAAAAAACTACATCCAAGTAAGACGCAAGATTTAAAGCAAAAACGTTCATTCACTGGGTTGTTTGGGTCTGTAGTCTAGCTTGGATAGGACAGGGGCCTCCGGAGCCTCTAACTCGGGTTCAAATCCCGGCAGATCCGTATAAGTCCAACGGGAGTAAATTGGTGTGGCAGACCTTTAATTTCCCATTTCTGCGTTTTTTA
>WJMJ01000159.1 GCA_014728035.1 Promethearchaeota archaeon
AGCCATACTTCACAAATTTCCCGAGAATCCATTTCTTAATCGTCTGATGGGGTGTGATGATCTCGTCCCACTCGAACATTCTGTCAAAATGGTCTTCAGGATTTTCTTGCATTTTTTTCTTGACAATATTTTTTGCTAATTGAGGCCGACTATTAATCCGATATTTCTGAATAAGTCACATCGTATTTTTGCTTCACCAACATAATGATCAGAACTTTTTGAACCATTACACCTTTTCTACCATCATATGACATCAAAAATCACCCAGATACAACAAATCTATCCCAATATGCTCCTCACTAACCGGTTTCAAGCAGTGATTTGAGCTTTTACAAGATATTCTTTTAGCGCTTTAGCTCCATGGAGTATTATTTTCCTGACATTATGCGCTATTGCAAGAAGATTATATTCAACATTTACTTTCTCAAGTCCTCGCAACACAAATTGAGTGAAACCTCGATTCTTCTGCATATCTCCATGCAATGGTTCAACTGTTGACATCCTTCTTTGATATATTTTCTTACCATCCTCAGAATCAAGCTTCTTCCTCATTCTTTTTACAGCTTCATCTTGTGGATAGATACTGATCGTTCTATTGTTGATCTTCTTGTTTCCGTTCTTACTCTTCCTTCTACATTTATCACTTACCGGACAACCACTGCAATCTTCAGCTTGGTATAATCTGTATTCAAAACCATCTTTGTCCTTGCAGGTCCTGACATAACTTAGTTTGACTCCTTGTGGACAGAAGTAAATATCCAGATCCTTGTGATATTGAAAATTCCATTTGCTGTATGGATCGTTTCTACTCGAATGCATTGTTTTGTCAGGAACATAATATTCGGTGGTAGTGTCCTTTTCCATCCTTTCAAATGTATCCTTATCAGGATATCCACTATCAGCCAATGTATTCTCATGCGTACTTCCGGTGTTGTTCTCACTTTCCTCTTTCATTGGATCGAGTTGTCCGGAATCAGATGGATTATCAATGACATTTACAGCTGTCAGTATTTCGAATTTATCATCAACGGCATTCTGTGCATTGTAATCAGGATTTTTCACACCACGTTTGTCTGTCATGATCTTAGCTTCTGGATCTGACAGGTTATATCTCAGTCCATCATCATTTTCTGCTCCTGCCTCGATCAATAATTTGGTAGCATCTTCAAGTTTTTTCTTTCTCTTCTCTAGCTTCTTTTTCTTCTTCTGTTTGTCATCTTCACTTTTGAATTCTATCTCATTGTCCAGGAGTTTTCTCAACAATTTCTCAATTTTTTCTTTCTCTCTCTTTATCCCTTTTAGGTTCTTGTTCTGAAATACATTTGCATTTGCCTTGATCTTCTGTCCATCTATCGAAAGATTCTTGAAACCGATCATGCCAAGTGATTTGCACAACATTACCACTTGTGCGAAAACATCAGCAATCTCATCTTTGAATTTGATTCTGAAGTTATTGATCGTTCTGAAATCTGGAAAGTCGTCATTGGACAGGTAGCGTAGACCAAGATCATTCTTATAATTCTTGTGAAGTGGTCTGCCTCCAAAGTATCCTTTGAAATATCCGTATACTAAGATTTTCATCATTTCTTTTGGATCAAATGCGATGTTTCCGACTTCGACAAATTGAGATTCTATATGTGACAGATCCATTAAATCAATAATATCACTGATCACAACTGCATCGGAATCTTCACCGAGGATCTCTCTATAATTTAGGTTCACAAATCTTGTTTGTGCTTGATTATAAGGTCTGAATTTCATCCCATCCCTCTGATGAGATCCAATATACATCATAATAATAAAAATATATTGTACAATGGCCCATAAATACATGTTTAATTATTTTCATGTGTCTATTCAAAGGCCATTTTCCCCATCATCATCTTCATTTTGCTAATTGTTGGTCGGCCTCAATTCTAATAAATGGATTTCCTATAAATAAATAGGCCAATAATTAAGATAATTGCAACCAGAATAATTATTAATATAATAATGGTAAAGTTAATAGAATTTTTATTATCTTTATCATCATTTGGTCCTGTATTGTTTGAACCACCTAAATCATCATTATCATTATTGTCGATTGGGTTATCATCATCTCCATTTATTTTTTCTTCCACTTCAAGGTACCAAACAATTGAATCAAGTACTGTGTCATTATCCTGATCTATTAGAAAAATCGGGATATTAACAGAATCTCCTGATTTTGCATTCCTTGTTGTTATTTGAATATCAGTCCTTCCGTATAAAAATCTATCTGGCGACCATTCGGTATGGTAAATAATTTCAATTCCTTTTAGTCTTGCTTCTTCTATTCCATGAAGTAGAACTTCATAATTCGGATATTGAATGTTCCCGTATCTATATATGTGGCATCTCGCAGTTACCTCTCCATTAAGAGGCAATCTTCTCCAATTATAATGCAAACCATTTATTTCGCCGGATGAATATGGAAGAATATACAACGGCAATTCAATTTGATCGATAGAACCACTAAGAGCACCGGGTTCATTTCTCCATTCACCGCCTATTAAAATCCCATTATCATTTGGACAGTAGTAAAAATCTACTTGAATCCTTACTGTGAAGTTCATTTCATACGTATTTCCTGGTATGATATTGGAGAAGAACAATCTTTGTGGCTCATACCAATAATTAATATGACTATTGTATTCATCCCAGTAATGTAAAGGAGTTGCATTTAATTCAACAGTAATTGATTGGACAACATGAGGACTATTTGATTCCAGGATGACCGAACCTGATAAATTTACAAAGGTATACCCATCATGTTCATATAGGTCTAAAGGTTCTTCAGGATCGCTACCCGGGTATGATATTTCATCCAGAGTGATTGTTACTTCCACAGTACCAATTGATAAGACTGAATCAAAGAAAAATGGAATAGATGATATAATTAAAATAATCATCATTAAAATGGCAATCTTTCGAGACAAGTTAGTAAACATTTTTTGTCATCCTTATAGTAGTTATAGGTGAGCCCTATTAATTCTTCATTATCCTCTAAATCGGAAATGGATATAAGAATTAATAAATTTTTCTTTCCCATTCCCACAAACCGTGTGCAGACCAAAGAGTAGAGTAGAGCGGAGGACTGCCCCTCCGCCCCCTCATCAAACCGTACGTGAAGTTCTCCTTCATACGGCTTTCCGATGACCTTCATCCTTGAGCATTCGACCGTTTCGACCAGTATACCACATTGCCAGTAAGAATCTGGATCCCGCATTCTTTGTATTTTTCATAGGTGAAGTCGGTACCCCATCTCCTACCGGATTTGACGTGTTTCTTGCTCCACCAAAGAGCCAATCTATCATGGACGTAACTATCTATATGGGAAAACTTCTTTGAAGAGTTACCATACTTGAAATAGTTCATCCAGCCCCGAAGTATTGGGTTTAGCATTTTAACAATATCTTCAATGTCCCAGGTCAGGGTTGATCTCCGATCAAGGACCTCTCTTATCTTAAACCTCAATCGGTTCATCGCTTTCTGGCCGGGCCACATCTGTAAGTAGAACCTGCAATACTTCGGAGATCGCACTCTATGGTTATGAAAACCAAGAAACTCGAAACTTCCGTTTCCAGATCTGGTCTCGACTATCTTGGTCTTCTTTTCATGGAGCCTCAGTCCCATCTCCCTCATCTTACACTGTACCAATTTCATGCCTCTTTCTGCTTCTCTTTCTGTCCTGAACAGGATCACAAAATCATCACAATAACGAACAAGGATCCCTTTAACATCGGTTTGTTCAGTCCAGAATTTATCGAACTCGTGCAGATATACATTCGCAAGAAGCGGTGAGATTACACCACCCTGGGAAGTGCCCAATTCTGTTTCATGAAAACCGTCCGGTTCCATTACACCACTCCTCAACCATTGACGGATCAATTTCACTACCCGTCGATCACTGATCCTCTTCTCAACGCATTCAATCAGTCGATCATGGTTGATGTTGTCGAAATACCCCCTGATATCAGCATCCAGCACCACTGTGTAACCGGCATTGTTGGCCTTCCTTATTGATTCCAGTGCATCATGCGGACTACGGTCAGGTCGAAAGCCATAACTGCAATCAAGGAAATCTACTTCGAATATCGGTTCAAGCAATGCTTTCATGGATGCCTGAACAATTCGATCTCTTATGGTGGGTATTCCAAGTGGTCTCTTCCTACCATCGGGTTTCGGTATGTAGACACGTTTCACGCTTTTGGGTCGATATCTCTTCGCTTCAAATGTTTCCTGTATTTCACAAAGGACATGTTCTGGTCCTTTACTCAATATGTCCGTTATGCTCTCTCCGTCTGTTCCTGCACTGCCTCTGTTTCGTTTAACTTGTTTCCAGGCATCTTCGAGGAAGTCCGTTCTGTAGACTTTGTCATACAGAGCATGGAACCTTCTTGTTGGGCTGGTCTTGGCTGCAAGGTATAGTTTCTCACAAAGTTGTCGTGCCTTGTCTTCGGTGTTATTAGCTTTCGCATTCACAAACACTTACCCCCGTTCCAAACTCGATCAAAGTAGGGGTCCTTTCCTATGCGTGGTTGTGTTGTCCACGCAATCATTGGTACTATGACCCCCTCCGACTCCTCACACCGCATCGCTTCGGATTTCCCATCACTGGTTATACCTTGGCTACTCCATATCACTGCTATATTCCAAGACTCGATTTCGGAGACGATGTGAGGTCTCCCCAGTTCCTGCAGATACTGTATTGACATTCCGCTACCTATACGCCGGAGAAGGACATCACCGCATATCCAGTAACTTGGTGATGTCTGCAGCCTTCGCCCTGACAGTTCGGGCTCGGCCTTCTCATGTTTATGAATTAACGACGCAGCAGTATTCACTTCAATGTTACGGACTGTCAACTTGCGCCTCCTTCGAGGGTTTACATACCGCTTCAACGCCAAGGTCACCCCGGACGATGGGTATATGCTATTTGGCTCACTGGTATTGCCAAAGCAGGACTTTCACCTGCAAGCACCTGTAGACTTAGCTGGGCACGCCATGTGTCACCCTTTTGCGTTAGGGGTTAACGCCAAGCAACTCCAAACCAAAAAGGTGACGACACATGATTGTATCCAGAGGTCAAATATATTTTGAAAAAGAGCACATGGAATCTGTCAAGCAACTGCCAAAATACGCAAGGGAACGGTATTTCGCTATCGCAAGAACTCTTGCCAACAAACCGTTCGGGATAACAAGGAAAGAAGCTGCAGATATGGTCAAGCTCAGTTTGCGCCAATTGTATCGGATCATATCCAGATTCAAAGAGGAAGGTTTGTCAGGTCTATTGTATAGATCCAAAAGACCAAAGAACTCTCCGAACAAGACTAGTGATGAAGAGGAAAAGGTCATACAACAGGTAAGGGATGCTTCTGGATTCGGGCCAGATGCTATTGCACATCTGATTCAAGAGAGCAATTCACGAAATGGAATCACAAAGAAAGTACACCCTTCCACCGTCTACAATGTCCTTGTCAGAACCCAGGAGATCGAAAAGGAAAAACGTATCCAGAACAAATGGAAATTCTTCGAATGGGGACATCCAAGAAGACTTATCCAGGCAGATCTGACCAAACTCTATGGAGTGCCCATTCTAACGATGGAGGATGATCATTCCAGAAAAGGTTGGGCAATAGCTCTACCAGATCAGAGGGATGTTACAGTGGTTGATGGAATGAAGAAGCTTGTCAATGAGAGATATGACAATCTTCTGACTGATAATGGTAGCCAGTTCAGTCGTAAGAATTCTGTGATGAGAAAATATTGTGAGAAATATCTGAATGAGAAGCACGTCTGGACCAGTGTTCATCATCCTCAAACAATGGGTAAGTTGAGTGCTTATCAGAAGGCATTGAAACGTTTTCTTCGCCATCAGATGAGAGGATCCAGGAACAGAACCAGGATCAATTACTGGATATCAGTTTTCAATTGTTACTACAACAATGGGAAGCATCATTCATCGATTGGAACCGTTCCTGAAAGGCGATATTCGGGTAAGATCGATGATAACTGGTATGTGAAGCTGGTGAAAGCCTTAAAACTGGAAAGCGTCCTTACCATTTGAGAGGGTGACATATCTCCCTAGGTTCTACACATTCCCACAAACCGTTTTAGGGAATCTTTTATATATTCACAATGGTTTTAAAGAAATTATGAGAATAGATAAAGGGGGAAAGAATTCTCGAAAAAAAAGAATTATCATTATTATAATACTGATAATTTGTATAGCGATTGGGATACCTCCTGGAGGAAATTCAAATAATGATTCGAAGGGGCAATTAAACTTCAACAGAACTAGATCATCAACAATAATTGTTGATCAAAATGGTTCAGGTAACTATCTAACAATTAACGCAGCTTCGAATAATGCAGATAATGGCGATATAATAAAAATTTATGATGGTATTTATTATGAGGATGAAATTCGGATCAGAAAAAGTATTTCCATAATTGGAAATGGAACAAATACAGTGATTGTACCCTCCAATAACAATGTAGATTATATTTTTGGAATCCTATCGGATAATGTTAGTATTTCTGATATTTATTTCCTTGATGATAATAATTACTTAGATAAGACACTATCGGTGTCGAGTTATTCAAACATTACATTTAATAATATCACCATAGAGGGTGGAGAAGATGGTATTCATTTATCTAAAACAAAAAATGCTATATTAAATAGAATAAAAATCTATAACTGCACCGGAGAAGGAATACAAGGAGGGAGGATTGAAACAGGTGAGATCATTAATTCCGCCATCCACCATTGTTCAGAACGTGGCATTTCCATCTCAGGAGACGATCTAACCATCAAAAACAATTCGTTGTATAACTCTTCCTTTTCATTCTATGAGTTCGATGATG
>WJMJ01000160.1 GCA_014728035.1 Promethearchaeota archaeon
GAATCAAATTCTAGACTTTCTATTTCGGTTATGTTATCATAACTACCATCAATCGAAAATGTTTTCACATAACCCTTAAAGACTACGTCTATCTTAACATACGCTATCGCAAAATGAGTGGAGTCTATTAATATCATTGAAATATAAGATGCATAAGTTGTATCAAATTCTAGACTATCTATTTCGGTTATGTTATCACAATTACCATCAATCGAAAATGTTTTTACAAACCCATCATTGTCTGGTCCTCGATATGCTATCGCAAAATGTGTAGAGTCTATTAATATCATTGAAATAATACCTGCTTCATCCGCATCAAATTCTAAACTATCTATTTCGGTTATGTTATCTCCAGTAGTCATTTATTCACCCATCCTTCATGTTCTATAATCCCAATCAACTGTTTTAGCAAGTTCATACTTTCATTATCCTACGTTGACGACCTCTTGTAGGTGGGGTAATCTCATTAGCTAGTGTTACCGTTTCGACCTCCTGAATCCCCTGTGTTGTGGAAGGAATACTATCAGCTAGTGTTACCGTTTCGACCTCTATTGTTTCGGTATAATCGGTCATGCTGTTACCTTCATTTTCCATGTTAGAGCGTAAGTATCACCATCAGATAGTGTCACAGGTGAACCTAAGACCTTTCTGAATACTAGTATGTCCTCATCCCCACCACCAGGAGAATCATAATGGCTTATTATTAATCCAACTTCTTTTATGGTCACATTCCCGCCTGTATTGTTTGTAAATACTCTTGAACAAGATTTCGATGACTCAGAACCACTAACAGAAGCCACACTACCCGTTGGCTTGGTATAACTCCCATAATCTAAAGTAGTAAGCTCACTACCCAGATTATAGTCATCCATACTCATAGTAGTATCATCACTACCGACGACTGGACCAACTCCAGTATCAGTACCTGGGTCGGCTCCAAACCATGCTAAATAGCGGTCAGAGGAATTATAATGCCTATTACTAACAAAACTATTACTAGTATTTTTTACAGTAGAACTATCAGTCTCATTAAACAAAAGACCCCACAACATATAACCCCAGTTCTTAGTCATTCCTTCTGACTCTGAAACGGTAAAAGTATATTCTACTACTATAGTCTCACCACTACCTAAGCTAACAGTAGTAATTATATCATGAGCAAAAAGTAAATAAGAAGAACTACTAGTACTATAAGTAATCCCTCCCATCAGACCTATTTCATTTACATCTTGTGATGACCCATAATCATTCCTGAATGACCTTTCAGTACTAAATGTAATAGTACTAGCACCGACAGTCGGAGCGGCATCATGTGATTGACTACTAATAACTAAATTACCCGACCCAGCACCATTAGTATATTTACTACCAAGAGAGCTGTCAGTGGGGTCAACTGCCGTACTGTCAGACCCTACAACAATTCCATAATTACTCCAACCAGCCGGGGCAGACCCAAGATATCTTATCGACGTAGCTCCGCCCGAATCATACGGATACCCAGGCCGAAAATCAACTATTCCCGAATCTACAGTATCTTGACCAACTCTAAACAACCCCCCAATTAATGTCGCAAAATTACGTACTAACGAATTACCACCCTTCTGAACTGACTTCAGATTACCATCTTTGTCATAATGTTTAACAGTATAACTCAGCCCAAGAGATTTATTGATAGCACAATTCAAGTCTACCTCTTCCTCATAGACTTTGGGATGTTGTCTCTTATCTTCTTCCATTGCACCCATTATTGTTTCGTTAAGTATATCATTCATCATATCACATTCTATCTTGCCATATTTTTGTGTAATCCCAATCAACTGTTTTAGCAGAACCCTCTAACGTTTCTATATAGAATTTAGGTTGCAGATATGCAGTAGGAATATTTGCTGGTGTCGATGTAGTTCCAGTCAAAGCACCATTTATATAGAACTGCACTTCATCATCTGCTGAAAATTCGAACCTAAGAACTGTTTCTGATGTATCAGCAGCTACACCTAGATCCAAGTCATTACTTGAAGCTCCATCTTTACTTGTCATCCCATGCCAGTTACCGGGTGACGTGCCATTTGATGTATCGAATTCAAACCATATATAATCGCTAGCATTACTTCCTACTAAACCCACACGGAATCTTGTATTAGTGGTCTGTCCAAGATCAATTCTTACTTCTAGGATGGGTCTTTTGGTATTGACAAATTGATATATATCATCCCAGTCGTAAGATCTTGCATCATTAATGGTTCCGCCTGTTGTTAATCTTTGCCAGCCATTTGCGATACTTGTGACACCAGCAGTAGAACCTGTATTATCCTCTATTGTCCATGATACATCCATTTCATCTTGCCAGAAATCATCTACAAAGTAAGCTTTTCCTTGTTCTATATGTCCAGATACATTACCTCTTTCGTTGGCATCAAATGCTGGTGCTTGACCACTACTGTTAGATGAAAATATTGTATCATTAAACTTACTCCCGAGAGCTCCAGATCCAGCAAGGAAAAGGAAGTAGTCATCACCACGATATATATATCCTCTTTCAGAACCAGCATCATTCTCAAAATAGAGAGGATAACTCTCGCTGTCTAGTATTAACGTACCAGTTGCACCAGATCCAGCATTGATTATTAGATAATCATCGTTACGGTATGCCTGTGCTTCTTCATCAGCATCACTTATTAATGTCAATCTCCCATGACCAGATGCATCTACATCAAATCTCATAAACTGGTCAGTATCAGAATATAGTCTGACATCATAACTATCACCACCAGTGTAAAGAGATATATGTTGATCTGCATGAAGTTCAATATCGTTGCTGGGACCATGTATTTCTCCATCAGAATTAACATACCATATTTCTGTATCAGTTGAGTCTCTAACACTTAATTTATTTGTTCCAGCATCGTCACCGAGATCCACAAGAAGATCCCCCTGAGTCTCAAGATGAATGCCAGATGCTCCAGTACTGGCATCTATAATGAGATAGTCGTCACCTCTGGATATCTCAGCTGTTTCTGTCCCAGCATCGTTCTCTATTGTTAATGGATATGTCTCACTATCAATTAATTTAAGGTATGCGCTAGTAATATTTACAATACCACTAGCCGAGTAAATATAGGTTGTTCCATCCCTTTGTATTGCGAATTCACCACCAGTCCCGGAGTTCAGGGTCATGTAATCGTCATCACGATATATCTCAGCTGTTTCTGTCCCAGCATCGTTCTCTATTGTTAATGGATATGTCTCACTATCAATTAATTTAAGGTAACCATTGCTTATCTCAACTCCTGTCGCAACGGTGGATAGTACTGTTCCAGTGCCTGTATATTGGAGGTGGACTCCACTACCATCATTTATCTCAAGGCCAGATGCAGATCTTGATATTGTTCCCTGACCTCCACCAGCGTCGTCCTCTATAAGAATTGGATATGTTTCGCTGTCAATCTGTTTGAACGATGCATTCTTGATGTTGACAATATTTGCTTCAGTGTCTATATATGTAGTTCC
>WJMJ01000003.1 GCA_014728035.1 Promethearchaeota archaeon
GAAACGGTACTGGAACTGGCTCGGTCCTGGTCAGGGATCCTGTGTCTGTAGACCAAATCTCTATTCCAGATCACTCCATATAAACTCCTATCAGATCTTGTCCAACAATGTCCAAGTTTTCAGTAGCTGATTGCTACCCACGCTGCGTTCCTGAGTTGGTGCAGAGTTAGTTGTTCCTCACCTTCCTCACAATATTTCAATTTCTCAGGAGTAATTCCAATTTTCTTTGCGGCAGTTACTATGTCGTATCCTCGTTCTCTTCTAGCCCATTCTAACATCTCAGAATTAATATGTGCTAGGGGCCGTTTTCCCATCTCTGAAAATCTCCAAGAATATGTGGATTCTTTCGTACCTGTGTATCTCTAAAGATACCATCTAATCTTGCATCTGTGAATATATACTCACTGTTCTTCTTGGATACATTCGTTACCAATAAATGTGACCGTTACTAAGAAAGGAATCATGACGCCTAAGGGAAATGTCACTATCGAGTATCGTACAACTCGCGGCGAACTCAAGCAAGCAGAGTTCGATAGTGCTACTGATATTATCAAGCTATCTCTAAAAGAGATGACGAAGATCGACCTCTCGATTCTTTCAGAGTTTCCCAATCTGGAGGTACTGAATCTCCACTTCAATCATCTACCACGAATTGATCTGTCCCCTATTGCGCAATGCAAGAACTTGCGAGCGTTATATCTCTCACAGAATCGTTTGCGGACAATCGACATTACACCCATTGCGGAGGCGCCCTCTTTGGAAGTTGTCCGATTGGACTCCAATAGAATTACAAACGTAGACCTCTACCCTCTTGCGGATAATGACACTCTGAAATCTCTTAATCTTACAGACAACCCTCTTGATACTGTGGATATATCGCCAGTCTATTTCACTGCTAATGTGCTGATTGGTGATAAGATACCAGTTATTGCTGATTATATGTTCAAATATCCTAGAAGACCTAAGACTATCGCTGATGTGGTATACAGGAGAATGTCTTTCCGTTCGTACAAGGATTTGTTTGACGAGATGGGATGGAAAGAATTACGTCCTAGAATCGAAACATATCTCAAAAACACTCCAAGAAATGAACGATTCGCTACACAACGTTCTCTTTACGAAGGGTTTGGCCTTGGCGAAATAGGAGCATATGACGGGCCCCTATCCAAAATTGCAGGTGCCTTACCACAATATGGTAGCTATGAGAGTATCCGAGACGAATTAGAGGCGATTATGGTTCTTCTTCTTGAAGAGCAACTGGAAAACGATGGGCCTACGACCTTTCTTGACCCAGATGCATTAGAAGACTCTGCGGCATCACATCTCATTCCCAAATTGAAGGAAGTACGGAAGTCTGAGATTGAAAACACTGTGGTCTTCACGAAAAAAGGTAAAGCATACATGAGACCCCTGTGGGCCACTGGTATGGGATTTGAAGTTCTGAATCAATTGAACATCGGACTTGAAACTGACATGTCTGGTCTTCAATCGGTTCGTGGATACCTGCGAAGTGAAGGTATTCAATTAGAAATAGAAGAGGTCGATTATGTACGACAAAAATACTATCGAGCTTCACCAAGCCTGCGACGTCATGTATTTGATATGGTTCTAGAATATGCCAAACGAAAGAAGCGGTAGTTACCTATTCTGGAATTACCTCTTCAAGTTCTCGTTTTTCATCTGGTGATAGTTCATCATATCCCGCGAGTTTTTCCAAAGGCACTCCTCTCAAGAAGTCTTTACCACACTCAAGATGATGCCATTTGTAAGTGAGCTTGCCATCATAATAGGACGGCTCCCCTATTCGGAGACCTCCCTTTGATATCATTTGTTCACATGTTCGACATGTCGATCTCCCTGATTTGGCTGGTTCTACTTTCCAAGGATCCGGCATTCCATCAATATCTGAAGCATCTGCCAAACTATCCAAGAACTGAATTACATCGTCACCAAGTATTTCTGGGGATATTTTGATTACGAATCTATCGTAATTAGATGGTTTATATTCCAGCTCTACATTTCCATTCGCGTATTCTCTGACTATTTCGGTATTTGTTGGATATGCATTTCGTTCTTTCATGTATTTGATCATTTGCTGAAGGATTATTGTCGTTGCACTGTTTTTTGAAATGCTTTTCACCCCGTCTTCTTTGGCAACACCGTATTTTGTAGTGATGATTGATTGTCCTGTGTCTAACGTTTCACGTTCTTTGGTCAGCACAATAACACCTTCTGGAACTGCCTTTTTTACACGAGGCATTCTGAACGTTACCGGATTTATCCAATATGCCCAATCCGCCTCATACTCGACCCACTTCATTTCAATCAGGATATTATTTTCAAGCTTCCAATATATTCTTTTCAGAAATAAGATGTGAGGAGGAAAAAACCTCCATATTTGTGGATTCTATCTTCGCTTCATCCAAACTGTAACTAATACAAGTGCGATTATTGCAACCCCAACAATAGTGACAATCAGCACTAGATTGATGGTACTTTCAGATGTTAGAATAACTTCAATGTAGCCTGTATAATCGTTTCCAACAAATATACTATACCCTTCTTCTAGATTTGCATCTGCTGGTAACTCAAATGTAGCAGTTTTGGTTTCTTCATAATCTACTGGATATATTTCGATTAGAGATGAGTCTTGACTTGACATTACATCTACATACGTTATAGAGCCAAGTTGTGTACTCTGTACAGATATTGAAAGACTAACAATTGAACCCAAGATACTGGGTGTAACTTGTAGTCGAGGTGTAAGATCCAGCAAATAGTCAAAAGACGGGATAAGCCCTTCCCAGAGTTCATCTATATACTCTTTATCTGGAGTGAAGTACTCGTAGATTCCTGTCCAATCCTCTAGTTTGTATGTGTCATTCTGGAATAGAACTTCCAATGTATCTATGGTGTCAGCAGATCTATTATGATATATCTCAAAGGTCATCGGAACAACACAATCTCTGGCTACAAACATCCAATCATCCCATCCCCCACCTAATATTGTTGCTAGCTCACCTTCTTCTAATGACTTTGAGGCAGCATAACCAACTGCATTGTTGAACGATGTCGGGAGGATTTCATTGAGGTCATTGATGACATTGATTTGCACTGGGTCTGCTATTCTACCGAATACATCCGTTGGCATATATGTTGCATTGATCCCAGTATGAAGCGAGTATGCAGCTGCAAAACGATGCTGGAGCGCAAAGTCTCGGAATGCCTGTGTTTCTGGTTCCGAAAAAGCCGACTCACCATGATATGTCTGGTCTGTCGGAGTTGATGAAGAACCTCCGCTTCCGAAATACGTTTCGTAATTCCTATTCAGGTCCACCAGACCAATCTCATCCTCGTTTGCTTCTCCATCACCATCATCATCGATACCTTCATACCAATAATTTTGTAGTACCCAATTCGCACTGGGGCTTGTTCGGGTGTACTCGTAATATCGTGATATTTCTCCGTCTCCATTAACATCATCCCATGTGTCTTCATCAAATAATCCATCATTATCGTTATCAAATGGATGCAGATTCTTCCGAAGCCAATAATCGCCTTCATTGACTACTCGTTCAAGAGCATCGGGATTGAGAGTTGGAATGACAAAAATCTCTTCAGTGTCAACATAATTAGTAATGGTGTCATCAACACCATATAGATTGACTAGTCGTTGGATGAATCTGAGTGCAGCCTCCACTGTTACCTGTTCTCTTCCATGATGATGTGCGACAATGAGCGTCTTTGCTTTCGTTGTGGTGGAATCTTCATTTGTCACACGGATACTCGTTATGTTTCGTCCTTGATAACTCTGACCAAGTACTTCTGTTTCAATTAGATTTGGAACCGAGTTTTCGAATTGAACAATCTCTTCATCCACCATAACCGGGTCATGAAAAACTCCTTCATAGATCAAAGTTACATCATCCCATGTCCTTTCAACCGACTTGGGTGTCATACTATGAACGTCTATTGTAGCTTCAGATGGTGTCGCAGCTCCCAAAATTGGGAGTATCATTGTACTTAGGAAAAGCAAAAGTATAGCAGAATTGATTGCAACTCTAATGAGAATCACCTCAAGTACTCAAAGCCATAACAACTGAAATTCAAATCCTTATACCATGTTTCTTCTTTTTATTAAAGAGTGTATAGATTGACGTAACCAGATTATTCGTTTTGGTCTTCGAATTCCGTTGTACAGCCGGATGAAAAAGTTGAACAGGAACGAAAGATTGAGACTCCGCATCTCACAGTCGCCCATTGATACGGTTGTAGCATGAATCTTCACGAGAACCTCATTATCCTTCGGTACGGGCTTTTCCACATCACGTAGCTGTAGGACTTCAGGTGCACCGTATCCTGTCCAAACAATCGCCTTTATGGCTAATTTCCCCTTCATAGAAGCATCGTTTAGAAACTTCCACTTGATGTTACTCTTGATTTATCTTGTTAATCTCTCTTTGCATCAAGTTTGTGCTATGCAAAA
>WJMJ01000019.1 GCA_014728035.1 Promethearchaeota archaeon
GATAAAGGTCAATAGTCAGAATGGGACATCTTACACAACAGAAAGAATATGTGTTGAAAAATATGAGATATGGCCGTCAACCAAAACTCTTTCAGGGGGTAATTGGGAATGGGAATGGAGATTTGCATCAGATTCAGATGCCTATTTTCATGTACAGGTTTTAAATGACGCAGATCAGCCGGTTGCAGCAAGCAAATTAGATGTGGAATTAACAAAACTTACAAATATAATTACTGGTCAAACCTATAATGAGCCTTCTCATAAAGTATTAAACGAGACTTCAAAAGGATATCTTATTGCTAATGCAACAAAAGGAGATAAGGGACAGCAGGTAATCAATCTTTCATTGGACTCATTGAGCCTTGCTTCAGGATTCTACCAGGCAGAAATTGAAGTTACAGATGATGAAGGAAGTGTTGACTCAGGAATGGTATCTTTTCAGATAAGTGATTTAGATGTATATGTTGAAACAAAACGATCAGGAAGCCAAGCCTTTTTGTTTGAACCTACTGATACAGTCCAGTTTGCAGTAACAGCAGATTATTTCAATGGCTCAGATGTGCCTGATGGTTCAGATGTGACTTTGGAAAGGCTTCTGATGATTTCAGGAACTACTCCTAAAACTGTTTCAACTGATATTTATTCAAGCACAACAAATACAACCACAGGTGGGTCTTCTTTAATTACCTTATCACCAAAATCCGGAAAACAGCTCTCAAACGGAGATTATCTTGCTTTTGTCAAAGTTGATACAGGAGAAGAAACAGAAATCAGGGAAGTATGGTTCATGGTAAAATCATTCTTTGTATATGCTTATACTGTCCCCTATTATTATGCAGCACCGAACCAGTCAAAAGATGTTTACGGATTTGTCTTTGATCCTGATTATCTTCCGATGTCCGGAATTGATATCAGTTTTGATGGATTTTATGATGTAGAGAATTTTGATCTTGTCGAGGGAATAACAGCATCTGACACCCAGACAGATGCATCAGGAAGCTTTACTTTGTCATTAAGCTCAACTCCTGCAATAGAGGGAACCTATGTTTATGTAATAAAAGCATACAATCCAGGCACCGGAGAGACTATAGAATATATGGACTTCTTAGAGATTAAGGAATATTCTTCAATTGACTGTTCACTTGTAGATTCAGATCAGGAATCTGTTACTCCATCAACATCTGTACAATATAAGATGACAATAAAGGATGCAAATGACAACGGGGTATCAAATTTAAATGTGAGTGTTTCAAAATTCACAAACACTAATACCTGGACGGACAGGAGTGCAACAACCACAACATCAGGCACAACAAATGCAAACGGGGTTGCAACAATAACAGTTACCTCACCAAGTGTTATCGGAAGATTCAGACCGATAATCAAGGTCAATGATAAAGAGCTTGCAAGTGAAAATTATGCTTCTGGAATGTGGCCATGTGAGATTGGTGTATATAGGACAGAAGTGGATCTTGAACTGCAGGATCAGAATGGTGCAGCAACTATAGATTTCAGTCCTCAGGACAATATAAGTGTGAACTTCATGCTCACAAACCCGGGAGGAGGAGCAGTTGATATGAATGAGCTTAAGCTTGTGCAATACGTCTGTTTGTCTCCTTCATGCATGCAGGGTTCATCTCCTCCATATGTTACAACACTTGGAGCAAAAAAGACCTCAAATTTCCAATCAAGTAACATATTGCAGTTTGATGCTCCATCAAAAAAAGGGACTTATTCATTAGTTACACAGGCAAAAGACACTAGTGACAGTACAACAACAATCCCTGCAACATTTAATGTTGTTGATGCAACATTTGATTATTATATATGGATTATGGATACTTTTGTTGATTCAGGAAACGATGCAAGATTCGGTATTGATACTGACGGAAATCTTAAGGTAAATGTCAGTTCTATTAAGGACATGGACTTAAATGAATTAATAGAATCAAATCCTGGTGCTGAAGCTAGTTTTTCTTCTGGGTACGGATTGCTGTATAATTATTCAACATCATCTCTTGAAGAAGGCACATATGAAATTGAATTATGTGTTTACCAGGACACATGTTCTGCAACCAGCACAAAAAAGAAGTTCATGTTTACAGTGGATCCTTCTAATTATGTTTACGGAAGACCATACAACCCGAGCGGAGCATATACAGCAGATGATAATATAACTTTAGAGATTATTCTGGAAAATGAGACCTATGAACCAGTAAGCTTAGCGGATAGTGATGTATACCTTGCAGATGTATGGAAAGGAAACATAAGGGTTAATTCCACATTCAACAATGTTGTTGTTGAGGATTCACCAAATACAGGCTGGAAAAAAATAACTCTTGAACATACAAAATCACTCTCTCCCGGAGACTATGAGGCAGAGATTGGTGTTAGTCACAGCGGAAGCACGTACAGGGGGAAAATTTATTTCAGAGTAAATGAATATGAATTTGAATTAATAACTAATGACGGAACACCGATGGATTCTACGAATTTTTTCTTCCCGGCATATTCAGTTGGCGACGATGTTGTATTCAATATAACCGGACCTGTTGATACTAACGGTACATTATATGTTTACCAGGCTGACGGCTGGATAAGGGAAGATTCCTATACAACACCGTTTACATTGGACGGAACTGGTTTTAACCAGTCAACTCTTCAGTTTTCATCTTCTGGAGAATATGTTGCAGTTGCAGCAATTCCAAGCATGGATGATCCTCAGCATACAGAAGCACATTATCCTTTTGATATCAAGGCAGGATTCTATGTTGAGTTCAATTGGGATGAGATAAATGACCAGATAGGAACAGCAGACAACATGACAATAAACTTTACAGTTTATAATGTTGATGGGACTCCGAAAAATTCCGGTACAGTTAATATTACTGTTGAAAAATATTATAACCCAAGGAACTGGAATGAGATAAATGATTCAGTAGGGATAACTGATGAGGTAAACATTGACGGATCAGGCCATGCTTCATTTAGTTTTGATCCGGATCTTCAGACAGGTGAGTATGTTGCGGAATTTTCTTTTTCAATCGGCGCAAACTCTTTGATGCAGGATATCTGGTTCAGGATATCTTCAGGAGAGTTCTTTGTATGGAGCCATATGGATTCTTATAAACCCGGGGACACTGTAAATATCAATGCTGAAATTAAGAATCCTGACTGGTCAGGAATTGCAGACCAGGAAGTGGAAATTACTGATATTAAGTTCGGAGATAGTTCCCTTTCCCCGACATATATCAATACAGGGAGTGATTTTACTGATGCTAAGGGTATTGCACAGTTAAGTTTTGATCTTCCGACAGACAAGACAGGAGATTTCAGGGTTACTGTAAACTGGACCAACCAGAGTGAGATAAGGACAAAAACAGTTACTTCCTCAACATTAAATATTGATGTGTTTGAAACAACATTTTCTCCGTTTTCCGGAGGAGATGATTATATATTGGAAGTGTATGCAAATGATAAGGATTATCTTCCGTTAAGCGGTGTACAGGTCAATTATACAATAAGGAGCGAAAATGACAACTGGAACATTGTTTCAGGAGCTGACAATGTCGATGCAGGAACAACTGATGCAGGCGGAAAAGTCCTTATTAATTATACAATACCTGCTGATGCACTTGGAGGATATGATGTTGAGATTAATATCGGAAACGGGGCTGCAAAAAGGTACAGGTGGTTTCATGTAAGTCTATATGATGTTTATCTTAACCTTTATGGTGAAGTCACCGGAGAGGACCAGACTTATGCAGATAATGAAATCCCTACTGATGCTAATGTAATCATTGCTGTAGATATTCTGAATTCAGACGGTTCTGGTGTTGAGAATTCAACTGTCAGCATCCAGAGTGTAAGGCAGATCGGCAATAATCCAGGGGATGAGGTTGATGTAACAAGTGATATCACTTCGATAACACTTATTGACCAGACAGATTCAGACGGTTCAGCAGAATTAAAATTCGGTGTAGCAAATCTTACGCAGGGCAAAGATTATGATGTAGAAATAAGAATATCAGATTCTCAATCAAACGGAAGTATAATGACATATGAGCATAGATGGTTCAGGATACCTGCATACAGCTGGACCGTGGCTCTAACGTCTGATCCCCGTTTAAATGACACCTTAAATTATGATGTGGACAGCAAAGGACCAAATGATTTAGTTTTTGTTTCAATAAATCTTACAGGAGAAATCACAAGCGATACAAAAGTGTGTCTTGACAGGGCTGAAAATCTGAATACATGGAGAAGTGAATGGTATGATCTTTGCTTTGATTCCCAGGAACTTAATGCTAGCAACGGGGCATTATTGTTTAATTTTTCAGCACCTTATGAATCAGGACCTTATGAAGCTGTTATTGAATTAAGAAAATATGAAAATAATAATGATTGGTGGATGACTGAAAAAGAAGAATGGCTCTGGTTTGAGGTTCTTGGTGGAAGTGAAGCAAGCTACCAGTTTGATGTATGGAGTGAAACAGATAATGTATGGGCAGGACATAATGCCACATTTAATGTTGAGTTATGGCCAAGAGACGGCTGGGGAGATGTTGATGAGGAACAGGTATGTGGAAATATAACAATTGAAGAGATAAGAAACAGCGTAACCTGGAAAGTTGTTAAAACTAAAGAACAGTTGACAGATCAGTGGTTATTAGACAGTGGTGATCCTTTTATGCCAATGAAAAGGCTTGTTGTAACTATGCCTTCTGATCTTGAAGCAGGAGATTACATGGCAAAAGTCAAATGTGAGGACTTAGGAATTGAAAGAGAGACCTGGTTTGATATTGCGTTGTTCCAGACAGCTGTTTTGATGCCGGACAATGTTATGGCAAAACAGAATGTAAGCTTCTGGGCAAAATTGACATATTATAATGGGACGCCACTGGCAAATGCAAATATATCATTAAGAGAAATCAGGAACATCTGGTCAAATAATAAAGTTGTGAAAACATTCAATACAACAGGACAGACAGATGAGAATGGTGAATATCTTGGATCATTTATAGCTCCATCTCAACCAAGTGAATATGAGTTGATAATGGATGTAACTGATGGTACAGATACACAGAAGATCGACAGGTGGTTCAGGATACGTGCAATCACTGTAGATGTTGTTGTCGGAAATCGTCAGAAGATACTATATGAGGGACAGGATACTTCTGTTAAGGTAACAGTAAGTGATTCTCAGACAGGGGCACCAATATCTGATGCAAGAGTCAGCCTGAATATGTTCAGGCATTGGTTTGAAGGCGGAGATTCCGCAACAATAGAAAAGACAAACTGCTCAATTGCAAATGAATCAACAGACTGCCTGACAGATGATGGCTGTTATTGGAATACAACTGAATGTATTTATCTAAGTGAGAGATGTAACTTATTTACCGGCCAGGAGCAGAACTGTATGGATGAGCCTATGTGCTGGTATGATTATTCAGCCGGAGAGGTCTGCAGAGCAGAAGAGAGCGGAGGAGCATTTGATGAGGGAAATATATGGGAAGAGAAATATACAAACTATAATGGAATTGCCCAATTTGACTTTTCAGGAAGCAATGCATTATCAAAAGGAGAGTATGAGCTAGATATAGATGTTGATGCTTATGAAAAAGGATGGTTTTGGACACACAAGTCTTTTATAGTTAGAAAAATCAACCTCACCTTGGCTACACCTAAATTAATGTATTGGCCAGGAGAAGTAATTGAAGTTAACGTAACTGCAAACCTGGTTAATGGATCACCAGTAACTGATGAGTATGAGGTTGAGGCAGCTCTTGAGGAAGCAATGTTTGCTAACATGGAAAAAGATATGGAATGCATGCAGAAAAAAGATAATGCAACCTGCAGTCTTGATCCTGAATGTGAATGGGATCTGGAAATGATGGATATGGGAGGGGACATGGAATACAACTGCGACCAGTATGATGGTAATCAGCAGGGTTGTGATGATGACATGGAATGTGTTTGGTATAATCCTGACAATAATTGTTATGTTGAAGGTGATAGTGAGTTATGCAGTAATTTTGCTGGTGATGAATCTGGTTGCAATGCTACACAAAGCTGTGGCTGGATATCAGGAACATGTGAGCCAGATTGTGATCCCGGAGCATATTGCGAAACTTACTGTCCGGGAGCAGCAGATTGCGGCAGCAGGTGTGATAGTTGTGACTCAACTGAACAAATGGGAATGTGCATATACAGAGAACAAGTATATGATGAAGTATTTAATGTGACCTTTGATAATGGTCTTGCACAGTTCAATTTCACAGTACCAAGTAATCAGTCAGCTGGTCCTATAATGTTGATATCCGACATTGTTGATCCAAATAAGTTAGTTGAGGATTATGACGGAGGAGGATTAGTTCCGAAAGCAGTAGAATTTTTGGATGGAATGATTCTTGTCATGGACAACGGTACATCTGAATTTATTTTGACTGTAGAAAATCCGACTCTGGGAGCAAATGAATTTGTTTCAGTTAACATAAGTTCTTCTCCAGAAGATGCCCAGAAATATGCTCTTGCACCAGGTGCTATGCATCTGCAGTCTGCAGGAGGAGTGATATCTATGCAGCAGCTGAACGGAGGAGGACCTGAGTCAGGAAAAGAAGATTATTATGGAGGAGAAATATATTTGAATCCAGAGGGAACAACCCACACTATGGTTCTTTCCAGAAACAGGGCAGCAGAGTATGTTGCAATGTTACCTTTGGTTGAAAAAGGATCCGGTTTCATGATGGGAAGCTTTGAGAATGTTTTCCCTGTAAGTTATGAGGTGAACAGCTCTGCAGGAGAATGTACAAGAAACTATGACTGCAATGACAATGACAACCAGACATGGGATGTCTGTGTCCTGATGAAATGTGTCCATAATAACATCTCAGCAGTTGAGTGCAGTTCTGATTATGAATGTCCGAATACACCTGATCAGGGAATCTACGGAATCTGCGACTGGACAGGACAATGTGTTAATATAACAGGTTCATGCAGCAAGAACAGTGATTGTGATGACTCTGATAATCAGACAATTGATTACTGCGAGTACTATGAATGTGTCCATGAGAACTCTTATGAGGTAGAGTGCACCCAGTCATCAGACTGTACTGAGTTCCCGTCTGACGGACAGGATTATACAGCGTTCTGTGAATACGGAAAATGTGATTATGTACTCACAAGCAATGTTGAGTGTACTTCTGACTCTGACTGCAACCAGGGAGAATGGTGTGATTCATGGGACCACCAGTGCCACTATGATATGGGAGGCAACTGTGAGTGCAACACAACAAGTGAGTGTACACAGCAGCCTTATGGCGCTGATACAATTTCAGAGTGCTGGTGTATGTGTGAATACTACAATGCATCAGACATAAACTGGCTGTATTCCTGGAATACAACAAGGGACGGATTCGGTAATGAATCTGCAGGAGTTGAGTGGGGCTGGGAAGGAAACGAAGATGTTGATGAAGCTAAACCCTTCTGGGGAAATCCGGGTGGAGATGTTATTTTGGCTTCAGTTGCTAATGACTCAGATTATCTTTATGTGCAGATGGAGACCGGTGGATTTGATTTTGGAGGAGGAATTCCATATTGCGGAGGCTCTTATCCAAGCAGCGGTGACGGTTACATAAAAGGAGAAAGATTTGTTGTTTATTACAACACAACTACCGGAGGAAACTGCAACATAAGTGATGCCGATTATATGTATGAAGTGAATTTCAGCCAGAGCTCAACATATATGGTAAGCAAGTTTTATGAATGCAGCGGAGGTTCCTGGGTTGAGGATGCATCTGCAAATGCTCAGGTTGCTGTAGACTGCGGTTTCGGTACAATTGATTATAAAGTAAACAAATCTGCAATTGGAATGACAGATTATTCACAGATAGTTGTTGCAGTGTACATGAGAAGCTATACAGCCTATTCAAGTGAATGGACAACAGAAGAATGCGATAAGGACGGATGTATTGATGTTGCATATTCAAGCACTAATGTAAGTAGCCTTATAGACAGGGTTCCAAACTCTGGCTGGCAGTGGATAAATGACACAGGCTGGGCAGGATGGGCTGATTCAGGAATGATGGAGATGTGCGGAGATGGAGTGATTGATGGTGCAGAAGAATGCGATGATGATAACATGAATAACGGAGACGGCTGCTCAGATTCATGTGAAATAGAACCGGGTTATGTATGTACAGGTGAACCATCAAGCTGTGAACAGGCAACAATGAGTGTTGACATCACAACACCAAATGACAATGTGTATAATGTTGCAGGTTCAGAAAATGAAGTAATGATTGTATACAACCTTACAGGAAACCTGACTCTGACAAATTATTCATATACACACATCTATTTAGATGATGCGTCAGTTTACAATGATACAAGCACAGATTCATTGGGAGTTTCAACTTACAACTTTACAAACCTGTCAGAAGCTGCATATACCTTGAATGTTACTTTGGTTAATAACACAAAGGGAATAATATCAACAGACACTATTAATTTTTCAGTTCAGTATGATCTGCATTCATTGTCAGGTTATGTGTTGGATACCCAGAATAATCCTATTGAAGGAGTGTTGGTTGATATAATGCAGGAAGGACAGGGATTCAGTGATAATGTGTTGACAACAGCACAGGGATTTTATAACATATCCTCGATCCCTCTGGGAAATTATTCGTTCAACGCAGAAAAAAATGAGACATATATTTTTGGAGTATGGACAAATTCAATGTTTTTAATCAATGACAGTTATGAATTGAACCTTACTTGGTTAAATATAACAGTAAATTCAACACCAGATAAAACAGAGTACAACAAATCTCTTGGAGAGAATGTAACTTTAAATGTATCTGTGATCAATTATGAAGGAAGTGACTTATTTGACTGGAACATTTCAGCTTCATTGTATTTTGACAACGGAACCTATTATGAGGAGCTTGATGAAATCATCGCACCGATTGTGCTTAATTCAAGTATCTGGAAAAATTCAACATTTGAGTTATATTTAAATAGTACAACTGAATTTACAGAATTAAACACAGAAGGTGCTGTTTTTACTGATAATGCTTCAGTATTTGCGACCTGGACGTTACCACAGGAACCGGATCTGGTGTATAATGCAGAGGATGAGGATCCGATTAATGCAACAGGGGGTGCATAAAAATGACAGGAAACAAAATGAAAAAGACAATAATATTGCTGCTGTCTGTATTTTCAATTTTACTTTTTTCAGGGATAGCTTATGCGACATCGTGTTCGGTTGCAGCAAGTGATACTGCAGTGATAGGAGCAGATGAAGATATCTCATTGACGTGTTCAGAGATTGGTTCTGGAAATACAGTTACTATTGAGCCAAGCGGGTTTTCAACACAATGCATCACACTTGATTCTGCAAGTAAGCAGGTTTCAACAAGTAGCCCGACAACAACATTTTCAGTTACTGGTGTAAGCATGTCCTGCAGTTTGTCTGTTTCAGACAGGACAGTAGACTGGACTTTTACACATTCAGGAGGAAATTCAATAGCTTCGAAATCAACTGTATATAATGTTGTTCCGATGCCAAGCATAACCCCGAGCTTTGATGAGCCGGTTTACTCGGCAAGCAATGATTCATCCAATGTTACAGTAACTTTAGCTTTGACAACTTCGCAATCAGAAGTTGATATAAGAAATATTGAGCTTCTTCTTACAACGAGTTTTAATGGTACTGAGCTTGAGAATATTGCCGGGTTAGAGAACAAGACACAGGAGAACGGGACAAGCATTACTATTGATGTTTCAGAGTCAACAACACAATATGTAACGTGGAATCTTGAGCTTCCGCCTTTGCCACCGGGGTCAACTTATGATTTTAATGTAAGCTTGACATCAGACAATGCTAACCCCACTATGGCTACTGCTTTGATAAATGTATCTTCAGGAGGAGGCGAAACAACTATTGAGTATACTTATGGCACAGCAGAGAGTTGGTATCTAATAAGTATTCCAGTAGGACTTGATGATTCTTCTGTAAGTTCAGTATTTTCAGATATGAATGATTTTTACGAATTATGGCAGTGGGATGCAGATTCACAATCCTGGGAAGGATATTTTAAAGGATTTCCGGGAAATGATTTTTCAAATGTGAATGCTTCA
>WJMJ01000020.1 GCA_014728035.1 Promethearchaeota archaeon
CCAAAGATATCCCCCTACTTCCAATCCCTTAGGAAGATGGGTGAGAGAAGAACATCCATAGAGATTAAGATACCCTCCCACTTCCAATCCCTCAGGAAGAATATCAACGAGAAGTCCGTCTGACTGTATGACCAATTCTATTTTGTCTTCTATACTTAGTTTAGAGGGATCTAACTTTGGGTTGAGAATATCTACCATATTATCACCCCTCCTATCTTTATTGATTTAGGAAAATCTTTCTTTGTTTTGTATGGAAGCGAAGAACATCCTTCGAGCCAAAGATATCCCCCTACTTCCAATCCCTTAGGAAGATGGGTGAGAGAAGAACATCCTCTGAGATTAAGCCACCCTCCTACTTTTAGTCCCTCAGGAAGATGAGTGAGAGAAGAACATCCATTGAGCCAAAGACTCCCTCCTACTTTCAATCCCTCAGGAAGATGGGTGAGAGAAGAACATTCTCTGAGATCAAGCCACCCTCCCACTCTCAATCCCTTAGGAAGATGAGTGAGAGAAGAACATCCTTCGAGATAAAGATCCCCTCCCACTTTCAATTCCTCAGGAAGATAGAGAAGAGAAGAACAATCTCTGAGATGAAGATTCCTTCCCACTTTCAATCCCTCAAGAAGATCAATGAGAAGTCCATCCGATTGACGGACCAGCTCTATCTTCTCTTCTATGCTTAGTTTAGAGGGGTCTAAAGAGGGGTTGAGAATATCTACCATACTTTTATATATCACCAATTATAATTTCATAAATATCCAACAAAAATATCTTATGGTGACATTTTTAGACAAACTCAATATAATACTAGAAGACAAGGATTTAGATGTAAGAATTGTCGAGCCAGTTAAATATGAGCCGTTATCTGACGAACAAGTTTCTGTCCATTTCAATGATCATCATATGGGGTATGTAAACAAGCTAATAAAACTAGTCAAGAACACAGATTACGCGGCTATGGGTCTCGAGGAAATAATAAAGACTAGTTTTGGCAAAGACACTGATATATTCAATAACGCCGCACAAGTGTACAATCATAACTTATATTGGGAGAGTATGTCAAACGAAGAAACCACTCCTCCAGAATGGGTGGGCAGGGACGAAATCATAAGCAAATCTATGGATTTGTTTGGTAGTGGGTGGGTTTGGGTGTGTGAGAATCGCTGTAACACTGGTCGCACTAACATCATTCGCTGTAACACTGTTCAGAGTCAGAGAGGTCGCAACACCGAGAGAACCATCGGCCGCTTGCACTATCTGAGCGCCGGCCACATCGGCATTAATCTTCGACGCCGTAACGGCATCACTTGCTATTTTCGCTGTTGTAATTGCTGTGTCGGCTAGCTTAACAGTGGTAATTGCGCTGTTAGCCACCTTTGCTGTCGTGATTTGACTATCACGAATTTGGGGAGTTCTAAATTGTGTAACGGCCATTTTTATTTCCTCCTAGAAGTCAAACTTTCTCTCTATTTTTGAATGAATTATATATTATCTTGCCAAATATGTGATAGAAATTACATCATCAGATATTGGCAAGGTATCTCCGTTAATGATAGTAAATGTTTCGTAATCAGGTCCGTTTTGTTGAATGTTGGCTGGGTTGTATTGTTGACCATTCAATAAAACCGCTAAAGTTCCGGGATGATATGCCTCTCCGCTTGGAAGAGTGAAAGTGTCATTGACACCCGTCTTTTGTTCCAACTGGCTCTATGGCCGTACGATATCCACCAAAATCAGTACCAAAAATTACTTTGCCAGTAGATGGATCAAACCTAAATATTACTCTCCATGCGCCAAACATGTATTGTCTAAAGCTATAATCTGTGGTTCTAAACCACAGTTTGCCCTCTTGAGCAAATGGGGGTACACTGTCACCGGAGTGGCAGCTATCTAGAGAATCCAATTGCTTCCTCATTTCGGCAGAAGCAAGAGGAGACTTGTAGGCAGGTTTTGAAGGATTGAAATTTTGAGCCATAATTCATCCCATGCAATTTTATTATATCTTTGATTTGCATAAGATGAATTGGATATTATGGAATGTCAGTTAAACTCTGGTCTTTTGATATCAACATTGCCAAAACAAAAGAATAATCAAATTCTTTGGCGGGATTAAATAATACTTCTGTTAAACTCATCTGTTTGTGATCAAAACCGTGTTTTGATATCATTGCCACTATTTCGTGGTTTGATGCTATATTCTTCAGTTCACGATATGAATCCATATTAGATATCAGTCTGATATATTTGGAAACAAATATTCTTCTTCGGGCTTCGATAACACCATACCTGGCTCCATCCCAAAAATGATACAGATATTTCTTTTTAGTTGATTTTGCTGGTTTGTCTTTGTCCCATCCTTTTGTGGCCCAATCCCAATATTTAGTAGTTATTTGGCCATTTTCCGTGTGCTCTTTATAAACTTTCGTATACTCCCAGGCATTGTGAAGATTTTTAGCCTGCCGACCCTTGTATAACATACAAGGTCCGATATTGATTGGATTGAGTTCTGGAAATTCTTTATTTAAATCTACCTTAAATATGTCTTTTGGAATCTTCTGTTTGGTAGAATACACCCTAACTTCGGTCATTTTCATGATCCTTTTTATTTAGAAAACATATTTGTAAAATACTATTGACTTACGACACCTTGGCAGGCAACATATTATTGTCTGTGTCGTATGATTCCCAGACATCTATGAATTGAAACGGAGATATAGAGCATATTCCACCAGTAAGTTCTCCGGTGGACTCACCGACAAAATCAAAATCCCAAAACCCAACATCCCAAATACCTTCATCCCACTCTCTAACATTTTCATCTTCAGACCAAACAATATAAATATCATCTTCATTATTTGGGTCTGTCCAATGCGGCCCACAAATGGTAGCCATCTTTACTTCGTCTTGCAGAAGATACTCATACCTATGTGTAAATCTATCTGCGGGTGTCGGCCACTCGCAATCATAATTAGTTTGTCTATAGGTTACTTCTTGTTCGGTACCTTCGGCGTTCAGAACCCATCCACCATTTTGCAAAATAAATATTTGTCTTATCGTCGTAAGTATTCCCTTGCGGAAGACTTTCCCATTGGCCACATAACCATCGCTCTCTTCTCCCCAAATTCTGGGCTGGAAAGTCTCGTATGTGATATCAAGAACTTCCAAATTTTCTTCGAACGTTATTCTATATTGTATATCATATTCGTCTTTAAATTCAAATTCATTTGGACCGGTTTCTTCGAATTCCCAATTCAACCAATCCGATATTTTACCGTCATGGCTGTAATTCTTGCCACTAATTGTTTCAACAAGAGAAGCAACATAATCTATTTCTACATGGTCGTTGTTGAAATCGTATTCGCCCCTATCGTTCTTGAAGAAATCAAAATTACAATTTCTTCGGTCATCGGTACATAAATATTCAGCACAGTCACAATCATATCTATAGCCGCGCCATGTTTCATATCCATTATATGTATTAATTGTGCCAGATTCTTCTGGTTTTGACATAAATATCTCAGAACTATATGTTCCGGCAGCTTCTATGCTAGCTGTCGAGTCCAAATCTGACTCTATTACAAGATTTCCATCCATTACTCTTTCTGCAGTAATTGCAGACACATCAAAAGTTAACTCTCCAACAGATGATGGATATCCATCTCTGTAATCAAGATATCCATCAGTGTTTGAGCATTGTCTAGCAGAATCAAAAGACGGAGAATCTATTGATATATCAGAATCTGAACTGTAAACGACATTGTCTAATTCAACAAATGATCTTTCTTCCGTCGTAGAATAAACAGAATGTGTAAATTCTACATCAGACTCGCCAGAATAGTATGGTATATCTGGCTTTATTAAATTAGCTTCATATGTCAAATCTTCTTCGTCAAAAACAAGCTGCTCATTGATGGTTCCGTCACTCTCGATATTACTAATAATTTTAGCATTTAATGGGTTAATTAAATCGAAACATTCGTCATTAATATCCCATGGCCTTGATTTGTAATGTGGATGAGTGAAGTCACTAAGCAACCCACCTCTTATTTGTCTATGTCTTGAAAATCCCATCCCAATCTTCTCAATCTCTATACTTGGTCTTAAATGAGATCCCATGTAGAGATTTCTGAAGAAAAGAGTATTACTATAATGAAGGCTTTGATCAGAATTGGTTAATCTATCGTTATACCATCCACGAATGTTATCCAACGTACCTGTGTTTATGGTATAATAAATACCAAGACCTTGCATTAAATTGCATGGTTTGTTGCGAACAATTGTCTTTGGTTGTATGTCTATTTCTAGATTCAAAAAGTCTCTGACCCTACCTTTATAGCAATAATCTGGGGTGTTGAGACGGTCCAATTCTGTTATTTTAGATCTGATATCTAATTGGTGGTCAACATCTACCAGCATACTTATATAGTATACGTCAGTGTTTATCTTTCTTACTACTTCAATCACAACACCAACACCAGCTATGTTGGATAATATTTGATATTTCGTAGTTCTAATGTTTAACTTAATAGATTCAGTGCCACTACTTGGAACACTTTCTAAATAAGTGCCCATATAAGTCATATCTATTCTTGACCCCATATCAAGCGTTGCGGGTGTGCTGTCATCTACTTCGACAATAAGGTCATAAGACACTCTATCCTGGCCAAAATTGTCTCCGGCATTGTCGGGTATTGGGATAGTTATGTTTGAAACAGATCTGGCCCATTCTATATCGTCTTGTCTGGTTTCTGATATGTCCAACCACTCTGTTGTTACATCGTGCCAGCGGTCATATTCTTCTCTTAATCCTTCTAAAATAATATTTCTTACTTTATTGTCAGATTCTCTTAATCCACCCCTTGCGTTTTGTTCATTGCATTCGTCCGTGATAAAACATTCTGTCGCTGGACATGCAGGTGGTATCATTAAGGCATTGGCGTCGGAATCTCTTTGTTGCGACAAAAAAGAATTGTTACAAAAATCAGTTACATTATAAAAATCTCTTAGTTCAGCATCATAACTTATTTTGCGCAGCAGCGAATGGAAGGCTTTGAATTTAAATAAAGAATCAATCAGATAATCATATAGACCAGGTTCTATGTCTCCTACTTTGGACGTAATCTTGACATCAAACCTATTTGTCTGGTTATTTATTAAATGATCTGGAACTGTTATTTTGTCTCGACCATAAGTCGCAAATACATATAGGGTACTATTAGATAAATCTTTATAATTAGCAAAGGTTATATTTAACTTGTCTTTTAAAATATCATATTGAACACCATCAAATCTCAAAACAGGAGAACCAATATGTTCCTGTGATAGAACTTCTATATCACTAATGACCAGCCTAGCATATGATTCTATCCCTCCATCATCAATAGACAATACTTCCTGCGGCAACATCAAATAGCCATCGGAATAATTAACAATAGTATCTTTAGTGAGATAATTAGGGTCGTCGACAAGATTGTTTATTATTACTGTTAAATCTTCATGAGATTGGCTATTGTTTTCTACCACATAAGCGCTTAAAACTATTTGGCTGTCTTTGTTATGAAACAACAATGGTACTTCGAAATCACCAAAGCCGGATTCATCATAATTGGCCGCTAGCGGATCTGTCTGACTAACGACAGAAGATATAATTTCGTCCTGAGGAGTTACTCTTGGATTGGGATCTGGCTCGTTTGGTGCGAAGAATCTATTGCCATCAGAACCAACCCACAAATTTATTAATTCAACAGTAAAACCAAGGATAGAAAATAATTCTTTTATTGCTAATTCACTACCCTTTAATCTCTGTAATTCAACACCCCGCTCGAGCATATTTCGGCGGATCTTGTCTATGTTTTGAATTCCGGATCTGGTTGGTAACTCGATTCCAATTAGATAGGACAGATATGGGAAAAGCTGCGGTGGTATCCTGCTAATCCAGTTTATTCCATGCAGTAATTCAGTCTCGTCAAATATGTCTTGCAGAATGTCAGCAAATGGCCTATATAGATTAACAGTGAAATCTTGCTTTCTGTCAGTATCTTGTATGTAAAGCGCTGGTGTGCGCTTGACCATCTCCTCATGGATTTCGCCAGGATGATTTATTGGATAATCTAATTTATTTTTCAGTATATTATCAGATATGCAAAATAATATATCGTCTGTCTTTATTCGTTCACAATATTCGACAATCCACGAAGCAATATATCTGCCAGACGGTAGATTGTCAACATTGATTTCTATAGACGAAAGGTCGAAATATTCAGCATCTGGCAAATATTCTACTCTACTTCTAATACCCCTAGAGCTATCGTATTCTATCCAGTCACCTTCTTCTGGATCTTCAATAGATTCGCCGGTTTCTTGATCATAAATGGTGTAGTCAGATGGGTCTATTCTATATTCTAGAAGCTGTTCATAACTCAGAGTAATCTCAAATATTATGGCATCTGGATCGGCAGCTGGTTTGAGACCTAGCGGGGCATAACTTTGCGGGTGCCCAGCAACCCTGATTTGGATTGGTCTTTCGATGGCAAATGTAACACTTTTTATTTGAGAGTTGCTTATTCTATTACCATTTACATCAAAAGACCATGGGACCACCAACAGAGTAGAGGTCCAAACAGGATGCCATCCTGTGCGGTTATTTTGCGCGGGCCATTCTAGAAGTGTAGGCTGAAACCTATCTAGTTCTTTAGCCATATGATCTACGAGATATTTCTATTTTGATTTTTTATTGTTTTTACGCGGACCTGCTTTTACGCCGCCAAATGATTTAGATGGGTTTATCGAAGCTCTATATGGGCTCTGGCGTAGAGTGTGCAGATATGTCGCAGATTTGCGCTGGCTCATGGTGACCTCCTATTGTTTTACTTATTTTTGATAAGTAATATTTAGGTAGCCAGCCCATTATCTTGCAAATAAACAATTATTTTATCTGGGTCATCGATAACATTGTCGGTGTGGGTCAGAAGGACAGGTGCATTGCTTGTTTCTAGACCGAAAGTATCTAGTATATCTCTTGTTCCTTCATTAGAAAATGTATGTATTACAGTCAATATTTGATCACCATTGCCTATCATGGAATCATTAAACATGGAATTGGATATATGTTTTTTAATCTTTGTGCAATCCGGACAATTCCATGCGAGAAATAATTTGTCTGAGATCATTTCTCAAAATCCTCGCAATTCATACACTTCTTCTCGGTAGTGATTACATGTTTGCCACAATCAAATGCCGCTTTCTTTTTGACCGTACCACCACAACACACCTCGTCAATTTCGCCTATCTTCTTACCACCATGTTTACATTTATTTGGGGTTTTGGTGTCTGGAAATATAAATGACCTCAATTTATCTGTCAATTTTTTGCCTTCTTCTGAAGAAATCATCTCCAATTCATCCAATATGTTCTTGGCTTCTTCTATTTGTTTTTGTCTTTTATCTTGCATTTCCTTCATGCGTTTGTGTGCATCTTGTGATTTTTTGGGAAGTTGTTCCAATTCAGCCCCGATCGGTAAATTTTCTGGACATTCTATCTCTCCATATTGCTTTCCCATTTGCTCCCTAAATCTCTCATTGTTTCTGCACTGATAACAATTGGCTCTAGATTGACAGATCGGAGTTTCAGAAAATTTCATATTATTCTCCCTTATATTCTTCTGACCATAAAATACGATTGAAGATCAGCAAAAGAAGAAAGGATATGGGTGTGGGTCGCCACAATCCACAGGGCCACCAATTATGGAGTCTATTATAAAAGCATTACGGCCCATTAGATCATGGACACACACCATAACAATCTGCCTCAGTTAAGAAGGGACCACCCAATATTACTGTTTCACACGAAAGACCTACAGGACAGCTAGTATCACATAAGACTGCCCCATGTTCTGCACAGAAAGTGCCGGTAATCGTATACGTACCAGTACAATCCGTAGTAAAATAATCTCTGTTTTCTAAACAATACCATGTTCCGACAACATCAGAGGAACTAGAGGAACTAGAGGAACTACTTGGAAATACAAAATTATAATCTTCTTCTACAACCGCAGTAAATAGGGTGTCATCTTCATCACTCAACCAGGCATATTTCAATCTATATGTCTCTCCTGGGTCATAATCTATATGTATCTGATTTCCATCCCATTCAGATGAAGCATCATCTGGTTCATAATGTCCGGGCTGACCTACCTTTTCCTTAATCGGATCAACAGGAATGACAGGTAGTTTGGCTAATGTATAATATATTGGCATTATCCAGTCCCACCGGTAATGTCACCGCCAGTAATCTCGTCTTCATTATCTGGAGGAAAACTTACTCTTGTTTTTGGGCAACATTCTGTTGGTGTCCACTGTGGAATATCCAACTCCGGAACAATTAATTCTGGTTGTGAATATTCCCAATTAACTATATCTCTACAATTCGAAGACATGTACCTGGCAGACAATAATCTAGTCGTAGTTAAATTAAATTTGAAATCGTTTGGGTTGCCAGGTATCAAACCAACAGCACATATATTATCCCCAACAGAAGATAAATTATATGCTATATTGACACCCTCTTTACTAATTTCATAAACAATTTGATCACTTTCTAGGTTATCATCTGATATCTCACCGTGTTCTACGACCAAAAACCAATTACCACCGTCTCCTTGCTTCCCTTTCGGACCTATCTGACGGGCTTTGTATGTCCACGTTCCATCTAAGTCTCCATCTAGTTCGAATTCGGCATATAATATATTATCGTCTATGTATATGTTAGAAGTAGTTCCGTCTTTTATAGAATAACCCTCTATAAATTCGTAATCTACTTCTCCGTCTTCATAAATCAAAAATTCACCAATTTGAATTTGACTCCTAAATAATCTGAGAGAGACTGGAGTATCAATAGGAGTAGCAACATTCACTTCTATATTCACGAGACCGCTGCCAATATCTAAACTATATATTGGTTCATTGGCAGCTGGCAATCCACTATTGCCCTGTTCTCCCTTATCTCCTTGTTCTCCTTTAGGACCTTTACATCTGAACTCTCTAAATTTTTTAGATAAAACTGACTGATTGATTTCTGCCCTGAGCCTTATTTCTCCAAGATGTTCCTCGTATCTGAATTTTATGGTGTTGTCAGAAGAATATAGATAGTAAAAACTAGCTTTTGTGTTGTCTAATATTTTTAGACCTCTGAATTTCTCTGGGTCTATTGAATCCAACAATTCAAACAAGGACGGATATACCAAACCATCTGAATCTTCTGTCACATTGCTATAGACATCAACGAAGCCCATATTGATCCAGGTTTTCGACCTTAGATCATATATCCACAAAACCCCATATTGATCTATGATCCTATCACCATCATTTGGATTTATAGAAAATTTATTCATCATGACCCATTTGAGCTACTTGAGCTACTTGAGCTTGGCACACAACATATAATATAATCAGGCCACACATCGCAATCATTACAATAACTACCACCACAGTTGTCATCTGAATAAATAAAAGTGCCACAATCAACAGGATGAGTATAAGTAGAACCATAATCGCCCAAAGTGGCACTAGATCCATGTATGCATCGACAATACCTCAATGCGCCGGTGGCTCCACCCCCATAGTCTCCAGTATCTGGCTTAGTAACATCATCACAATCGAAAATATGGGTTACGGCTGTTCCAGTGTCGCATACCGTAGATGAGCTACTTGAACTTGAACTTGAACTTGAACTTGAACTTGAACTTGAACTTGAACTTGGGCCACAGCAGAAATTGGGGTCATTAATGCATTCTTCTAATGTTTCCCAAGGCCCTCCTTGATAAACATATTCATAATCCATCAATAGAGTAGATTGACAACCAAACACATCTGTTTTGATACACCTACATCCAACATCCTCTCCATCATTAGAGCAGTTAGAATTCTTTGGATATTCAAATACTCTAACACAATAATATTGTTCTGGAACTAAACTACTGGAGCTAGAACTCGAACTTTCAGAAGAACTAGAAGAACTTGAAGAACTTGAACTTGAAGAACTTGAACTTGAAGAACTTGAACTAAATTCAGACGAACTCGAACTTGAGCTAGAAGAACTAGATAATGAAGAACTGCTTGAACTAGACGATGAGCTTGGCTGCCCGGAAGATGAGCTGCTTGAAAATGGTATGGCTGCAAATATTGGATCTGGAGTCTCTGGATCTCCTTCAACTTCGCAGGGGGTATCTCCTAATTCAGGACAGAAATAAAAATCATCTTGACAACATTGTTCTGGATATAGTGGATCTATGAGAATATTAAACTTTGGATCACACTGATACCAAGGCTGGTTGGGGTGTTCATTTTGCCAGTCAAAAATCGGTAAACGCATATATTCTCGCTATACGTTATGAATTACAGCAACATACTAAAGTATAAGAAGGGCCACCACCTATTTCTTGATAGCCCCATTCTCCATTGCATTCTTCTCCGAAATTGGAACAAATTTCCTCACAATATGCTAAGCAATCTTCTTCTGTCGGTAACTCCTGAAACCATACAACATCTTCGCCAAACACATCAATATATCTTCGTTGTGTCCCAGAAACACAAGCACTCTCCCCAGTATAGTTTTCGCAACATGCTTCTCCGGAACTAGAGGAACTAGAGGAACTAGAGGAACTAGAGGAACTAGAGGAACTAGAGGAACTAGAG
>WJMJ01000161.1 GCA_014728035.1 Promethearchaeota archaeon
AGTATGAGGAATTAAGACTCCATATAGATGGTGGTCAAGGATTGGCAACTGGAGCGAATGAGGAATATCTGGTAATTATAAAACAAAGTCAATTATGGAAGGAGCTAGATGCAAAAAAGAGTTCAGATTTAGAAAAATATGAAGTTAAAGATAAATCGAAAATCGCAAAAATTCAAGGAGAAAGCGAAGTTACTATCCAGCAATATAGGGAAAAAGGGATTCCTGAAACTGCATGTTTGGTTCCATTTGTTAGAAAAACTACAACAAAGTATTATACGAAATCTGAATGGTACATAGATTGGAGTTGTAAATCAGTAAAGAAGCTAAAAGATTCAGATGGTGCGAGATTTCAAAATGAAAGACTCTATTTCAAGAAAGGTTTTGTAACTGATGCACATCATGGAATCCTTAGTGCTGCACTGATAGAATATTCAATCCCAGCAGTCAACACAAATTTATTCTTTGGAACTGATATAGAAACCGAATTGATTGTTGGATTTCTAAACTCAAGTCTGGCGAGCTATTTTCTCGGAAAGGTCATCAATACTTCTTTGGGAGGTATGAGTGGCCATGCAACTCCTGAAGATATCAGAAGAATACCAATACGTTTGCCATTGTCTAAAATTGCAAAAGAAGAATTCAAAGAGATAAAGAATTCTATTATCTCAAAAGTTAATGAAATAGTCAAGCAGCTGAAAAAGAATTCTGCAGCTGATATTACAATAATACAACAGGATATTGATGATTTAGTTTTCAAATGGTTCGACCTTTCGGATGATGATATATCTCTTGTTAAAAGATACATTGAACAAAAAGGAGATGAAAAGGAGGAGTATTGACAAACCATCGATAGGAACCGTTTAGAAGTAAGGTCGATTATTTTCCCTGTAATATTGATGCAATTTGCTTATTGTGTTAAATACTCGCAAATGTAAACTAAAAGCAATATCTGTTTTCTCGAATGCTTGAATTTTTAGTAGTCTTGAACTTATAGATGAAGAATTAATTCTAGAGACTGCATTTAGGATTACAAACCGCTGTCAAAATTGTTAACTAATAGTGAATGATTAGCATGTTTTATGAATATTACATATTTGATTTTCTGAGATGAAATATATGAATTTATGATAGGTGTGGACCGGGTGAATCAAGCCCGGTCCTGATAGTCTAGAGTAGGTCTAGGATAAGACCTCTCAGTTTTTCCATTAACTCTAGATTTGGCGGATCAACAAGAAGTGCAAATGCGAATTTCTGTTCATCACCAGGTTTTAGAAAGATTTTTCGCTCGGTAGAACTGGTTAGTACTAGGCCTCGAATGGCGATGAGGAGACCCTTTTTCTGTTCATACGGAATCATCAATCCTAGACCTTCAGAATCACTTTTCGGTTCATCCTTTCGAGTCCAGATAATATTATTCTCAGATATGTATGAGGTCGGAATATCACCCAACCTTGATGAACTTTGTTTATGGCCAGATACAGATTCAATCACCATGTTGGAAAGGTCTCCATTGAATGCATTGTCAATGAAGAAAGACGAACCCAAAGTAAATGGTGCTGAAGTGTTATTTTTGATTCTATATGTAACAATTATCATGGGACTTCTAGGAGCAGTTAGATATTGTATTTTGAAATCTAGACCACGTAGGAACTTCTGAACGTCTGCAGTCCAAGATAGTTCTACTCCTTTCCATATATCATCCATATCAACAATATTGATTTCCATTTGCTCAAGATTGGTTTTTGCTTTCACAAGATCATCATCTGGATGATCGGTCCAGAATACGGGTTGAACTCCACCGAAATAGTTCTCGATGAAGATTTTAGGACTTGCTTCAGGAAATGCTGATACCAGTAGTTCAGTAGACTCGTTGTTTTTTAGAGAAGTGATACATCCTCCATAATCTGGTGAAACTTTGAAGGATATCATACCATTATCAATTGTGTATACTGTCTTTTCGCTCTCTGTATTTTTTCCGATCTCTACTGACCTATCACTTTTACCCAACTGTAGAATGTGATATACTCCTTGGGTTTCACTAACGGATTTGTGTAGTATCTTACCTTCCGACAAATAGAATCCATTCGGTAGATCTTTTGATGGTTCTAGTACGATTAAAAAGTCCTGATTTCCTTCAGGAGCAAAATTTTGTATTGTGCATTTGCCATCCGAAACTTCAGCAGAATCAATTGATACTGAGGTAATTTCGTATCCATCAGGAGGCCAAATCACTAAATCACCTGGAATTACTACGTTACTATGATTATTGAAGGCGACATTTACTCTAACTGTTCGATTTGGGTGTGTAACTACGGTTTTTGCTTTAAATTCAAGGATATAATTAGCTTCTTCAGGTTCTTCAACTTCATATGGAAGTTCATATTTGCCTTCGATTGTCCTCCTCCAAGCTTGATGTATATCGGTCCAGTGCTCAGCAGATAGCACGTTCCAGATTTGGCTTATGCGTTTCTTTTCACCTGCTTGCAGGGTAATATCATCATATTCCAGTTTTCCTATTGTGCCAAATACAAGCTGAATCTTCTTTGTTCTTTCTGGAATCCAGAATTGGCCTGTTGCTCCTCTCCCATCATATTGAGCTATCCAATCTTCTGCCCATTCGTTGGGATCAGTAGGGAGTGCTTGATTTGATGTGAATATACTGGTTGTAGGCCCTTCGATAATGCCTGATTTCAAGGGGATTATTGTGGTACCAATTGAAGCAAGTGATATCCCCCCATCTGGTCCATACATTCGGGCTTGGAATGTGTGTGCTTCATTACTTGTATTTGTAACCCAAAAATCTGTACGGACGGTTTCTTCGCCTTTAGGAAAGATGATATCCGTTTCGAGTAGTAAAGGCCTTTCTGGATGTTTCGCACGAATCGTGAGAATGGTTGAATCTGTATTGTAAGTCGCTTCAATTTCTCTATCAGCGAATCGGAATGGGTCGATGCCAAAAGGTGGTCCCACACGGAAATCAACTGATGGATTTGCTCTGCGAGTTGCTTTGGGTGTCACAAAAGTACAATTTCCACCTTCACGGTTTGCAGTTGCATGAAAGGTTTCGGATACAACTCGAACTGATCGTTCTTTATCTATCTCTCCAACTCGTGCAATTCCATCACCAAGGCAGTAGATTGGGATTCTGAATTTTCTTGTCTGTACTTTTATTGGTTCCCCTTCAAAACTTTCTGTTTCAACATCTAAGTGCGCCCAGATATCATATGTACTGGTTTCAGCATCTCGTTTTGCACTGATTTCAGCTATAAGACCACCAAAAGAATTCGAACCTATTTCGATTTCGCTAATTTGGGGGAATATAGATATCTGATCGTTTTCGCTAGTTAAAACCAATGTTCCGTTGAAGGTTGTATGTTGATTTCTAATGTTAATTGGTAATTCAGCTTTTCCTCCTGGTGCCACTTTACAGTCACCCCATTCAGTGGATATGTCTGCAATTGAATTAATCCTCAATCCAGTCACAAGTTTTGACTGTACTCCTCCCAGACTAATGGATGCAGTTATTGATGGACTCTTATGACCCGTTCTGTGTAATGGGGCGCCTGAATCGACCGTGAATGGAACTTCCCATTTGAAGGATGCTCCTGCTTTGATAATCGTTTGAGTTTTCAACTCCGCAATATGGATTCCTTCAAAACCGCTCAGTTGTACCTTAAAATCGAGGTCTGTTTCCATTTCGTTTTCTATCTCGATTGTGTATTTTGCAGGTATCCCACAGATGATATCTTGATGGGATGGATAAGCATGAACACTAAGAGATTCTCTTTCTAATTTCCGTGATATACCAGTTATCCCTCTACCCATTCTATCCACTAGTACTTCAAGAGAATTATCTTCATCCTCAAATATGTATTTGAATACCACCATATTGTTCTCGATCAGATCATCAGGGGTCTGAGTTATCTCTCTCTTTTGAAGGTCGTACCATGCAAATTCATCTTTTCCAATAAAGAATGGCGCAGTTAGTTGATGCCTTAGAATTTCCGGAATATAGTCCTGCATAGAAACTCCGTTGCCTTCTGGATCCCACATCAAACCTATCTTTTTGTACAAAGGCAACGCTCGTAGATTTCCTGCCCAGGTGTTCAAATCAACTCGGGCATATCCTCTTTCAATAGCAATTTGCACTGCACGAAGAAGTAAACGTTTTCCAACCTTTTTATTAAGTGCCGATGGGGACACTCCTAATAGTCCAACATAGGCAGCCTCATCATCTCGCCAGTGCTGGAGCACAGAGCAAGAACCAATCGCTTCACCTGTTTCATCGTCAATTGCTATGAGCTGAGAGATTCTTTCCATGGTTGCCATCTGTTCTCTTACTCGTTTTTCAGTATATGGAACTCCTTGAGTAAAACCCCCAATCCATAACTCATCCCAAGTGTTCCACATATTGGCAACTTTTTCAGCTAAATCATCAGAATACTCTACAATTTCTATGGGGTGCAAATCCGTCAATGTCTTTACCTCTGGAGATGTTACATCACTATGAAAGGTGTGTCTCATCATATTATTGTCTGGTCACTGTATTTACTGATTATGCTAAATTGTGACCAGTATTGTGAACAGGAATGTCCACGCACTCAATACCAATGATTACCTACTACGTTCTCTGTAATGAAATCTACTATTTGGTTAATCGTAAAATTCTACACCCATATATCGAGCTTTTTCTTCTTCCTCATCTAATGATTTGTGCCCTCGAATTTCTAACAGTTCGATTGTAACAATTCCATCGTAGTCATCCAATTGCAATCCAGTGATATCGTTTCCATGTTGGTCTCGTAGAATCCATGCTGATTTTTTACGAATGCTCTTGAAATCCCAATCTGCTCTACAGGCTTCACCATAAGTCATGGTTCGGGAACCACCGATGATAATCTCCTCTTTATGAATCGGATCTCTAACGGTACGGAGTACTTCTGCTGGTTTTCTTCTAATTACAGGCGATTTCTCATGTTGTGCATAGATATGTGCATTAGAAATCGCACCATCTCCGTTTCTCGAACTCAAAGTTATCATAAATTCAAAAACATAGAAGATTAAGACAAATATCATTCCTGACGATATCAAAAAAGCATAGGTCATGTTTGGGATAAATATCATTGTGATAGAAAAAGCTGCAATAAAGACTGCTATACCGAAAATCAGACCTCTTTTCTTATTTAATATGTCTGTCATGAAAGCTCAACTCATTTCTTCTCCTGAAAGCAAATAACTTTGACTAAAAAATATGCAGAACACTGGAGTTGATTTTGAAGCTAATTCAATTTTATACAGTAACAGTTATTCATAATCCTTTCAAAGTTAGAGTTGATGAAGAAAGAAATATTCTATTCTGCTTGTGCATTGAACTGTCCTGACATATGTGGTTATGTCGTTCATGTCGAAGATGGAAAAATAATTAGGCTTGAGGGTGATTCTAGTCATCCATATACTTTAGGTAGAGCTTGTCCAAAAGGGTATGCTCATGTGCTTCGAACATACAGCAGAGACCGTCTTCGTCATCCAATGAGAAAACAATCTGATGGCACATTCAAGAAAACCACATGGGAGGCGGTATTCGATGAGATTGCATATAGAATGAGAGAGGCTAGGGAAAAATATGGACCTCAATCTGTAGGTATCTATTCTGGTTCAGGAAATGATGGAATGGCTCCCAGAATCGCTTCTCGTTTTAGCAATGTCTTTGGATGTAGAATGATCCCTGGGATTGTAGAGATATGTTTTGAAGGAGCTTACGAGGGAGCTCGTTTCAACGTTGGTCCATTTCCACCACATGAATTGAGTGACTTGGCTAACTCACAATGTATTGTCATCTGGGGTACTAACAAATTCGAGTCAGGTCTTCATTCAAAGCAAATAATCCAAGAAGCTTTAGAAAAAGGAGCTAAGCTTGTAGTGATTGATCCTCGCAAGACACCTCACGCTAAAATGGCTGACATCTACACTACAATAAGGCCGGGAACTGATGCTGCTCTAGCTCTTGGGATGGCGAACATCATCATCCAGAAAGGTCTCCATGACAAAGAGTTTGTCGAAAATTATGTTCATGGATTTGATGAATACTGTAAACGTGTGAAGGAGTACGATAAGCAGCGCGTTAGCGACATAACATGGGTAGATCCAAATGTGATTGAACGGATTGCAATAACTTTTGCAACCCATGGTCCATCTCTTATCATGACAGCACCTGCTGGAATGAATCATTATACGAATGGTAGTCATACAGCTAGAGCAGTTCACAGCCTTCTGGCAATCTGTGGTTATCTTGGGGTTTCAGGGGGAGGTTTCCAATATCTCTCCTCGGATTTCAGCCCCTTCAATAGTGCAGGTGTTACTCTATCTGATATTCTTCCTGACTTGGTACAACCAGTTGTTCCATCCGGGACATATGTCCCAGAGTATGTATTAAGTTATGATGAGAGCCCCCTGAAAGTTTTCGTAATACAGGCTGCAAATCCGATGACCCAATGGCCTAATACCTCGAAGACAAAAGCTGCGTTTGATAAAATTCCTTTCAAGGTCTGCATAGATCTTGAGATGACGGATACCGCAAGGGAATGTGATATTGTCCTTCCTGCTACTCTGATTTTCGAACATCATAATTTAGTACATAGTGAGCTCCATAGAATCGTGCAATATGCTCCAAAAATAATAGATCCAATCGGAGAAGCAAAGCATGAGTTGGATATCTGGCGTGGAATAGCTGAGAGGTTAGAACTTGGAGAATACTTCAATCTTACCGAACTCGATACAATTCGAATAGCTCTCGAAAGTGAAGAGTGTAGTGATTTCACTCTAGAAGATTTGATGGACCATCCAGAGGGACTCAGAACAAAAGAAATAGCTATACCTTTCGCTGACAAAAAGTTTGGTACTGAGACTGGAAAGGTTGAGTTATACTCACCTCAACTGGAAAGAATGGGTTTCGATCCATTACCATTTCATGAAGAGCCTGCTGAGAGTCCAATCTCTACACCATTCATCTATCGTAAATTTCCCCTGATAATGATAACTGGAAGATTGCGAGAACGCTTACACTCACAATATACCACAGTTGAAGTTGGTGGTGAAGTAAGTAGTTTCCAAAATTGCACTTCGTGTCAGAAATGTGTTCAGAAATGTCCTGATGAAGCAATTTCTATGGTTGCTCCAAGTTTGGAAAAAATAAGAACTGGTTCTGGAGAAGAAACTCATGCTCCATTAAGAAAACGTCTCAGTATACTTATCGAATCATTAGCTGTTGACATGAGTACAAGACCACTATCAATACCATCTGAAATCACTACCCTTCTCATTCCAGAATGGGACTCATCAAAATGTATTGGCTGTAGAGAATGTCAACTTGATGTATGTCCATTTGATGTTGTTCTGGATCCGATTAGAATGCCCTCAAAGCAGAAAGAGGTGAAACGAGCATGGATAATGATGCATCCTGACACTGCATATCTTCATGGACTTGAAGAAGGTGATTTGGTTAATGTCTATTCAATAAGAGGCGAAGTTGAAAATGTCGAATTGCATGTATCTGAAGATATAGACCCACGTATCATTTGGAGTTCAGATGGTTGGTGGAAACAAAATGGAAACATGAATCAATTGACAGATGACAAGCATACCGCTTTTGGTCACACACCTGGATTCAATTCTGTATTAGTTAGAGTAGAGAAAGCAAGTTGAATTACTATTCTTCTGGTGGCCATATTCCCAGAACTCGACGCATTGTTACTATCTGACCCATATGGTATGAATTGTGTTGAATTAGAACCCTCAATGCATTCGAAGCTGGCATATCATTCCATGCAGGAAGCTTGGTTTCCGATTCCAGCATTTCAGCTACTATCTCAGCTCTTTCTAAACCTTTGGTGAATTGTTGAATCAGCTCCTGCCATTCATCACTCTCTATTTCATTTTCTTCTGGCCAATCTTTGCCTTTGTCTGGCCAAATCACGTCATGTCCCTGCAGCGCTTCTATCGTAAGGTCTTGCCAAACCACTAAGTGATGAAGCAATTCGTATATCGAAGGGGTCTTCTCATTTAATTTTTTGAGAACCATTTCCATGCTTATTCCTTTCAAAGCTTTGAATGGGTCAACATGGGTATGTTTTGGTTTCAGACCTTCTGCTAATGTTTCTAAGAATTCATCAGTCATGATACTTATTCTTCCAGTTATTGTATAACAGCCTTTTGCTTACAGCCTTTTCTTCACCTTAATCCATGCAATCCCATCAAAGTGTTTCAAGAGAACATCACTGATATCTTTTCCAGAATCATCGGTAACCATCCATTCATCACTAATAGAGATATTCGGAAAAGGCCAATTAAACAGACAAGCCTCTCTAAATGTCATTTCAAGCCTACCTGTTATTGGATATTGCGTTTCATCAATGGGGTTCATGACAAGCCGAGTGGTCATTGATGCAGTTGAGTGTTTTCCAACAAGTCCAACTCCACTGATATTTGCACCTCTAACCGGTTGTCGAGTTATAGGCTCATTTCGCATCCATCCTGATGATAGAGCACCTTTTATGAAAAATATGGTTATGAAGAAAAGGAATATGAAAGCTATAATACCAAATTCAATGAGAAGAACTCCGGAGAATAGCATCAGGAATAGTCCGCTGATGGCGAAGATAGTTTTTATGTTCTTGATCTGTCGGGTCAAATCTTTCACCATATTGATTCATCAGAAGGTTTTAGGTATTCTTTCGAAAGCATCAAGCTGAAATCACTCTACATGCTTTTGAATACTAATAATCTTTGAGTACTTTTAATTGGACTATTTGTATACTAGTCCGATTCAAAATTAAAACGGAAGCTTTGATACCGTGATTACATAGCCATTTGAATGAGGATACATTATGTCAGACTCAAGAAAAAACATCCATCTTGAAAAGCTCACTCCTGAAAACGAAGAAGAAGTGCTTGAACTACTAGCTAAAGATGTTCTTCTAAATCTGACCTTGATTGCTGATTGCACACAACTACGTTCTTGGTGTGATGTATCAGTATTGTACGAACAAGAAAACATTGAGGGCGTTTTCTCACTCTACTCTGATTTGTCCCTTCCTGCAATAGCTTTTCATGCTACCTCCAATGAAAAACTATCGATATTATTTAACACTTATAGGACTAAGATAGGTGATTCGGACTTTATCTGTATTTGTGGAGATAAACAAATTAGCATGCTTCGTGAGATCTGTAAAATAGAAGAATCTGTTTTCGAATGTCAAATGGTTCTTCCATCACTTTCCGAATTCAATTACTCGACTTCACTTACTCCAATTGCTTTAGATAGCAAATCCATACCTAGCCTCAACAAATTGTACGAGTTGGCTGGAAATCCTGCTTGGACACCTAATGCTATAGACCTTGGTCCATATTACGGTATAGTTGATTCGAGCGGAAATATATTGAGCGCAGCTGGTGTTCACTATGTGACGAAATATGCAGCGGAAGTGGGAAACGTAGCTACACTACCTGAAGCAAGGAAATTGGGATATGCTTCAGCTTGTGTTGAAGCTGTAGTTCGGGACCTTTCTAATATAACAGATACAATCGTTCTTCATTTCTTTGCTGCTAATGATGCAGCTAGAAAACTCTATGAGAATATGGGTTTTGTGTATTCTAAACATAATCCCCTTTATTTTGTAAGAGGACGCTATTGAGCTAAATCTATTTGAATTATCCAAAGCGTGACATCATCCACACCAGTACAAGCATAGAGAAGGCCGTCAAGGTAAGCTATACCCCTGTCAGTATTAGGAATTGTAAGTGAACCAACCTCTTGAATTTGGTCTTCGGGATTTGATATATCCCATATAGATAGCCCTGATACCCTCTTTCTGGAAAATGAGCCAAATGCGAATCTATCAACAGTTATCCAGTCCTGAACTGGAATCGGGTCTGGAATTTGATATGTTTCAATGTGCGACCCATTCATGTCAAACTGGTGTATGTATAGTGTATCATAACTGCCAATGAAGACTCTCTGGTTTACTTGGTCTACAAAAACTGAACCCCAATGGTCGTTGGCTGTTGCAGAACTATTGCAAAACGAATCAACATATTCTAGATCAAGGGAGTATCTAACAATCAGAGAAGATTCTGAAGGAGTGAAAGCGTGTTCAGCAAGAGGTATCCAAATTAGGTTTTCACACACATATATCCCTCCTGAATGAGTAAGATTTCCAGTTTGGATAACTACACTGTCAATATACGTTCCATTAAAATGCAATTTGTAGAGTGTAGCATTTCCAGAACCAATAAAGGTTCTACAAGCTGTTAAAAAGAGAAATGAACCGTCGGTTGCTAGTCCTTGGACCTCGCCCTCATAAAACCAATCTAATTCAATTGCTTCCATTTCATAACCTGCGAAATCTGTTGGAATGCCGACATAATTGACTAAAGATAAGGGAATTAGACCAATCACTACAATCAACACTAATGTAGTGATTTGGCTGCGCCCTCTCATTTCTCTCATGATTCAAATGTTTCTAGATTCTTAAAGTTTGTTAGATTCCTTTCTAAAAGAACAGAGCTGCAACAAAGGTATAGATTGTTACCATCACAAGGTGCAGAAATCCTAGTGGAAAAGCAACTTTAGTGAATTCCTTGAAAGTAATTGATCTACCTCCCTTTTCAGCAAGAGAACTAGCAATCATATTGGGTGCATCACCAAATGGAATGATATATCCCCCAATATTTGATCCTGCAATAAGCGATAGCGGTACCACTGCGTTCATAGTGCCGTACTCTTGCGCGAGTGGAGCTAACACTGCAGCAACAGGAATGTTATCAATTATTGAAAGCGCGAGACCTGGAATCCAGATTAGAAATGCCATCGCTAAGAATATATTTCCACCAGTGATTGCTGCTACTCCTCCTATCAGAGCTTCTATCAAACCTACCTTGTCAAGTGCTACGACAAGTCCAAACATCGCAATTAGGAAAAAGAGTGTATCCCACGATAATCTTCTCAGTAGTAATTTGGCTCGTTCATGTGAAAAAACCAACATAGCTGAAGCAACCAGCATAGCAAGAAAGCTGGATTCTAATCCAATAGCAGGTCCAACCATGAACCCCAGAACTAATACTGCCATCCCAATTACAGAAAGGTAAAAGTCATGTCGCGATTTTATCATGATACTTGGCTCAATCAAGAGTAGGACATTAGAATCATAGCTCTGTCCATGGTGGAACGAATCTTCATAATACTTCAGCAAGATTGGAAGTGTTACAACCAGCATGATGATTGACAATGGCATCAATACGATGAACATCTGTCCTACATCTATCCCGGCCCACACAACGATTACCAGGTTTGGCACAGATCCTACAACCGAGGGAATTGAAGCAAAGTTGGAAATGATAACTTCTGAAATTAAGAACGGTCTGAAGTCAAGATCTAATGCTCTACAAACTTCAACCGTGAAAGCACCCATAATCAACATAGTTGGAAGTGGGTCAAAAAATAATGACATGAAATATACAAAGACCATAAAGGCCACAAAAGTTCGTTTAGGCTCTCCAGCCGTACCACGGATAATTAAGAGGGACATATATTGAAACATCCCACTAGAACCTGATACGGCAACAATGATTAGCATAGCAGCGATGAAAATTATGGTGGGCCATTCTATACCCATTACCATCTGCCCGAAAGTGCATATCTCATTCGCGACCAAAACTCCTCCCGCGAGACACATAGCAAAGAGGGCAGTTGCAGTTTCACTGATCTTTTCTGAAATGATAACAATCAGACAACCAATGAAAATTCCCAAGACCAGTATCTGTGCAGCTACCATTGCTACTCGGTGCTTCTCGTATAGTTTCAAGTATAAAATGATTAGTACTCGGTATACTTCTAACAAGAATTTATAGCCCTATGTTACACTAAAAAAACGAGAGTCAAACAGGTGAAAGACCATAATATCCAAGCTATCCTAATCACCGACAAGGGTGGTGTTCCATTATTCTTTATGAAACTGGATCCTAAAGCAGTTGATATTGACCCTTACCTGGTGTCGGGGTTTTTCGCCGCTCTTAGTGATTTTTCTGATGAGGTTATAGAAGAACAGTCACAAATCTTTCAGATTGACTATGGTGCAAGACTATTTACTGTATTGCCAAGTGAAGAATCCAATCTTATCGCTGTCAGTATCAATGAATGGCAACCTGAAGTCACACCTATTCTGAAAACCTTGATAATCGAATTTGAACATAGTTGGTTGAATGAAATCCAACAGGATGAGAATGAAAGCGAACAGCTCGTAAGCAGAATTCCGGGATTCAGAGAGAGCATTGTACAGAAGTTAGCCTTTCAACATATTTCTGCTAAGTGGATTCCATTCTTAGAAACCAGTTCTAGTCCTGAAAAACTCGGACCAATTGGTTCTTTTATTGATGGAAAGACAACTATTGAAAAAATCATTGCTAGAAGTGGACTTCCAAGTGAACAGGTGCTAGACGAAGTTGCTCGACTTTGGTCTATGAAATCTATCCGATTTCGCAATATGCTTGATGAAGCCGACATTGTTGTTGAGACTTCTAATATGCGGAAACTATTACAGTATTCCTCGCCTGAACGAGACGAACTTGAAAACAAGGATCCAGAACTAGTAGCTCTAATTCCTAGACTCGCTAGCCTGATTGATGGGAAGACCTCCGTTGGCAATATTATTAATCAGATAGTAAAGCATCATGACAAACAGACCATACATCGTGCACTTGATTACTTGTTAGATGTCGGTGCTATCGAAGCACTATCACCGGAAAAGAGACGAATTCTTGTTGTCAAGCATTCTCTAGATCTTGTTGTTGAAACGGCTCAGGAATTCTATTCTCCTAGTATGATTGCCTCCAAGCTGGAAACAGTTCTAAGTGGAGTGTCAGCTCCAGAAGTTACTGGTGAAATCAAGATATTCGATGGCTCAATACAGATTAATTATGAATTTGAGCTCTATGAAGGATTGGATCCGAATCGAGTAATGGACCTTTATGCTGAATGGATATCAACTATCGCACGTTTTACATCAAGTCTTGAAAAAGAAAAGATACAGGAGTTTGTTGGTGTTCTTATTATGAGATTCAAAGACCAATTAATTCCGTTCTATCAACCTGATGATTTACGAGGTCTTGAAGAGTTTTCATACTACTTGGAAATGCTTACTGCACAGGAGGACTAATTATGAGCCAACAAAAAATCGGGTATTCTCGAATTGTTAGAACTTTGGTCACACGAGGGCATACAATTTATGGCCGAGAAAAATTAGTAGATGTTTTTGCCGAGTCAGGTCTTGAGCTAATTGATGGGTATCCTCCAGAAAATCCTGATATTATTGCGCTGACAAAATTTCTAATAGAATATTCCAAGCTAAGTCCAGCTGCTAAACTGACACTTATGATTTTGGCAAAGCAGTACAATGTTGAACTACCAAAAGCAGTATGGAAAGAAGAAAAAAGGTTTTTCAAATTTGGATAGACTAGAATCTTTTTTCAGCGACAATGATATATTCTCTGATAGCTCCTGAGAGAGTAGCCACCTATAGGAAATTGACAGTATGAGTCCTTCTTATCTTTATAAAATCGCCACTGTTGGTCCACAAGCTGTGGGCAAAACATCCTTGATATTGAGGTATACTACTGGTGTTTTCAGAGATTATTATGCCCCCACTCTTGGTGCAGATTTCGCGGTCAAAAAGTTACAGTTTGACGAAACAAAAGTGAAACTGCAGGTATGGGATTTGGGTAGCCAAGATTTCCTAGGAGGGGTACGAAGAAAATTCTATGCCGGAGCGAAAGGTGTAGTATTCGTCTTTGACGTAACACGACCCGTCACTTTAGAACGTCTACGTGATTGGAAAAGAGAAGTCGATACACACCTGCGGGGTTACAAAGCTCTAGTTGTAGCTAATAAGACCGACCTAATGGAACGCAGAAAAGTAACACCCGAAGAAGGCAAGGATCTAGCAAACGAATTCATGGGTGAATATCTGGAGACCTCAGTCAAACTCAATCAGCGAGTTGATGAGACCTTTCTAACTATCACAGAGATGATTATGGAATAAGAAATGATAATCAAGACGCGCATCTCAAGGGTTTTTAGCCAGAGTTCTTCTTTTCTTGTATGTTTCCTTCAGTTAATGATACTATTGTATTCCGAGAAGCAACAGCTGATGATAAGGATCTGATATATGAACATGTGAAGGCAGTACACGAAGAAGACATCCTTCCCGTCATGGATCGACTCTTTGGTCACAAATCGGATTATCAAATCAGTGACAATTTCGTTGCATATGATACTGAGAAAAATATCGTGGTGTCTTATCTTTGTCTGATTCGTCATGCTCTCTCTATTGATGGTAGTGTTGTTCCTGTTGCACAGATGGATTTTGTCGGAACTCTTCCTGAATATAGGAATAGAGGACATATAAGACAACTGAATGAACTATTCGAAGCTAAAGCAATCTCTGAAAATATTCCCCTATACCTAATCGGAGGTATACCTTACTTCTATCGTGAATTTGGATACGAGTATGCCATACCCATGCTGAGAAGAATGATTGTTGCAAAAGATCTGATTCCAAAACTCGATCCGTCAGAATCGGAACCAGTGTTAATCACACCGATAGATCACGATACCTTCGACCTTTACCTTGAGGCTCGGGAGCAACGAAACTCGTTTCTGGATATGTATAAGACCATCTCCTTGGATGATAGAGAATTCATTCTGGAATGCGAACTAGGAACGGCGACCGGAATTGAACTCTATGTGTTGCAGAAAGATTCCAAGATTGTGGGTATGTTTGTTCTGGAGGTTGACTGGGGAAACATGCAGATTGAAGAACTCTGGGTGGATGATTTCTCTTACCTTCCAACAATCTTCAGGTTCGTTCGTGAAAAAGCTGACAAACATAACGTACCGATCTCGATTGACTATCCCTCAGATCCATCACTCATACATAGACTGGAAGTAATGACTCAAGCATCTTTCTCGAAATCTTATGCTTGGTATACAAAGATTCCAGACATTCGATTGTTTCTGGATTCTATGCGCACTGCGTTTGGAAAGAGATTGGAGACCTCTCGCTATAACGGGTACACTGGTTCTTTTCGTCTCTGTACCTATCGTGAGGGATTCGATATTGTGTTCAAATCTGGAAAAGTTGAAAATGTACGGAAACTTCCACGGTCTGAGATGAAGAGCTTCGATGTATACTTGCCCCCTGTAGTGGTGAATCAGTTACTACTGGGCTATCGGAACTTCACTGAGTTATGGGAGTTCTATCCCGATGTCACAGCCCCAACCTCAAAGATACTGCTTGTTGAGACCCTTTTTCCAAAGCTCAATAGCGATATCCGTCCACAAATCTAGATTATCGCTCAGTTCGGAATCTATATCTTGAACTGCTTGGGTTCATCATGCAGTGGAAACAATGGATCCAAGAATCGAAAAACATGCAAAAATCCTCGTAGAATGGAGTACCGAGGTCAAGAAAGGCGATATGGTGCTTGTCCGAGCGACTCCGAATTCACATGATTTGGCTGTTGCAATTGTCCATGAAGTAGCAAAAATAGGTGGTAACACAGTTGTCTTGATGGATAGCGAAGAGATGTCATATGCATATTTCAAGGGTGCTGAGGAAGACACATTGAAGCAAGTTTCTAAACATGTCAAGGCTCTCTATGAGAACACTGACGTTATAATTGCACTCCGGTCTCCAATGAACACTCGAGCTACCAGTAATATCGATCCCAAGAAAATGATCACACGAAGTATTGCTTCTCAGCCGATTTCCGAAATTATGATGAGCAAACGATGGTGCTTGACAGTTCATCCCTGCGCAACTCTTGCACAACAAGGAAATATGAGTATGGATGAATATCAAGAATTTGTCTATAATTCCATGTTCATTGACTGGAAAGAAGAAAGCAAGAACATGCATCTCATAAAGGAACACCTTGAGAAGCATGATGATGTTCGCTTTGTGGGTCCTGAAACCGACCTGTATGCTAAGACTAAGGGACGAATATGGATAGCTTCAGATGGAAAACGCAACATGCCTAGTGGTGAAGTTTTTACAGCACCAATCGAAGATACAGTTGAGGGTAAGATCTACTTCGATATCCCATTCATGCAGCAAGGTAAAGTCATAGAGGGAGTACGTCTTACATTTGAGAAGGGTGAAGTAGTAGATTATTCAGTAGAGAAGAATGAAGAAGCATTCAAAGCAGTTCTTGAGACCGATGAAGGTTCACGCTATCTAGGGGAGATGGCAATTGGAACTAATAGAGGCATAAAAGATTACACCTTGAATATGCTCTTTGATGAAAAAATTGGTGACACTATTCACTGTGCACTTGGTAGAGCATACAAGGAATGCAATGGTGTTAATGAATCAGCGATTCACGTAGATATGATTAAGACCATGATCGAGGGCGAAATCACCGCTGGTGATGAAACCATCTACTCGAAGGGCAAATTTTTCTTTGAGTGATTCTAAAACCTAAACGGATGTCACTTTTGACATCCACCTTTTCTCTAATTGTTTATTAGTCGTTAAGTACAAGACTCCTTGTTCGCTATGTTCTAAGGACGGAGATTTATGGAATACACAAACGAAACTACGGTACATGTCACCTATCCCATTGTTGGTGCCATATATGCTGCTGAGATTTTTATTAGAAAAAATGAGAGTGGTGGAAAATGGAATCCAACAAGTGATATTCAACGTCATTTCATGAGTGATTTCTACGAACAATGCAAATCGGAGATTCCAACGATTTCTGAGATTGAAAGCATTGCTGATAGAGACGTATCTGTGATTAATGCTTGGTTGAAAAATCATGGCTTTGAAATCCAGCTTAGTCCTATTCCTCCTGGTGGTCTAGCAGCTGCATGCAAACTGGATGTTACTGGTTACTGGCGCACAACTGGTAGGAGGTCTCAAATTCTTGGGTATGATGATGTTATCTATCCGTGTGTTCAAATGATGCATGGATATGATCTTCTTGACTCTGATGTTGTAGACGAACACGTAGTTAGAATCTCAACCAAGAGTTCAGATGAAGTATGTATGGTGATGGTGGACGAAGTTCCATCTGGTTTTGATATGATTAGTTATGCTGAGAATATTCAGAACTCCCTTATGCCATGCAATCTTGAGTATGCTGGTCTTAAGTTTCCTATGATAGATCTAGACTTGGAAGGATCTCTTGAATGGTTAGTAGGTCTCCAACTAGATATCACTTCATCTGATAGTTCCTCCTATAGGATTACTGAGGCGCTACAACAGACAAAGTTGAAGATGAACCATGATGGATTTCGGGTCAAGAGTGCTGCAGCTATAGGTATGGCAAAATCCGCACCTCCTCGAAGAACGAAACCCTATGTCATAAACAGACCGTTCTTGATGTGGATTCGAAGACCGACCCTTGCAAAACCATTGCTTGTTGGATACTTCAATACGGATGTCTGGAAGGACCCATGCGGTCTTGAAATGTAAATCGTGAGTGTATTTGGAACCACTCACTCTTCATCACATTATCTGTTATCGACGGTACTCGATGAATCATTACTGGCGCGAATCTACGGAGGACCAAGCCAAAAGAAGTCTTAGATTTACCTTTCATTCTCTGCAACTGGTCAGTTCTTATTTTCCTTATGGTTTATTAGCCGTCACGTATATCAGTTCGTGTTCGCTAAGTTCTAAGGATGGAGATGTATGGAATACACAAACGAAACTACGGTACATGTCACCTATCCCATTGTTGGTGCGTTGTATGCTGCTGAGAAATTCATCGAGAAGATGGCAACAATCAAAAAATGGGAATCGACTGGTGGTCAGCAGAGCCGATTCATCACCGACATCTTTGATAAGTGTAGGCTGGAGATACCTACAATTCCAGAGATTGATACGATTGCACATGCTGACGTATCTGTGGTTAATGCCTGGCTGAAACACTACGGATTTGATATTCAACTAGGTCCTGTTGGTCCAGGTGGTTTGGCAACGGCATGTAAATTGGATGTTTCCGGTTATTGGCAATTCACTGGAACGAGTTCGGAATTACGTGGTTTTGATGAAAATCTGTATCCATGTGTGAAAATGGGGCGAGGGTATGAGCTCTTTGATGCTGATGAAGTAGATGAGCATATTGTGAAGATACCCACTGAGAGTACTGATGAAGTCTTCATGGTGATGGTAGACAAAGTTCCATCAAGTTTTGATATGATCGATTATGCTGAAAAAATTCAGAGTTCACTGAAACCCTGCAACAATGAATATGCAGGTCTGAGATTCCCAATGGTTGATCTAGACCAAGAAGGTTCTTTGGATTGGTTGAGGGGTCTGAAATTGGATGTTTCTTCATCTGATACTCCATATTATGAGATTGCTGAGGCGCTACAACAGACAAAATTGAAGATGAACCACAAGGGCTTTCGAATAAAGAGTGCTGCGGCAATGGGTATCCTTGCAGGAGCAGCTCTCGTAAGAAAAGAACCCTATGTCATAAACAGACCGTTCTTGATGTGGATTCGAAGACCGACCCTTGCAAAACCATTGCTTGTTGGATACTTCAACACAGATGTCTGGAAAGATCCTTCAGGTCTTGAAATGTGATTCTCCCTGCTGTGATATCTATGGTTCGTCGTAATCGAAGTCAACGTTATTGTGTTAGTTTCACGATTTCACTGATAGGTATTATCTGGCTCGTGTCTGTCGTATTTCAGCACGATGGAAGTGAAACTACTAATATTCTGATGGGTATTGGTTTTTTGTTTATTATTGCAGGTTTCTCATTCTTGGCTTGCAATTGGTTTGATTTGGTAAGCGAAGAAGAACCAGAAGATCATGAAGAGTATCTCGATTATGACAATGAATGAAATGATACATATGTTTGCAGAAAATTACCTATGTTATTGGTGATCACGTGAAAATTGAGCAGTTGCAAGAGCGAATAATCGGTGCTTCAGGTCTCATAATTGCTGGTACGCTTCTTCTAATTTTCGGTCTTAGCGGAACGATGGCTGGTCCTGAAGATAGTATATTGATGATTGGGATTGGTGCGTCCTTTTTACTACTGAGTCTGGTTGTATTCTTATTTTGTTACCAAGAAGACCCCAAGGACTCTTGGCGTGATGCAGTAAGAGAGCAAAAAGAAGAAGGCGTATCTTAGTCAGCGTTATTGATTCATAAACATATCCCGATTCGGAAATCGGACACTTTCGTTAAGTTCCATATTTTTTTCAATTGAGAGATGTTGATAGAACTATCCCCGTTTTGTTTCTCTCATCAATTGAGTAAGGCTCAGATGCACACCGATTCATCCTTGCTTAAGCTCAGAAACTTGGTAATTACATCATGGACCTACTCTCGGTAAAATGTTTTGGGCCATTTATAGAACTAATGAAACCACTAAATCTTGGCGATTGGCAACCAAATTGTTACTTCAAGTCCTGACGTGTAATCACCTTCAATTCTATCACCGATTGTTATGGTTCCTTTGTATTTACTAACTATATGTCTGGACTGATGTAGACCAACTCCACCGTACCTTCTCTCAGGATTAAGAATATCATATCTCCGATCCAACGGCAAACCAGTGCCATTATCTGCTATTTTAATCTCATATCCGTTGAAATCTCTTTCTAGAGAAACCCAAACTTTCTTTTCTGATTTTGGATTATGCTCAATTGCATTTTCTAAAACATTTTCGATCAAATCTTCAAAATATTTGTCTGCCCAGACATATCCAAGCGATATGTTCGAATGGAGAATAATTTCAACATCTTGGTGTTTTTGTCTGAATGCATTGATTTTTCTAGATGCAGAATCCACAATATCCACTATCTTAAGTGGAATTTGAGTAAGACTTTCGGTTCGTTTTACTTTTGTAATAATTTGTTTACACTTTGCAGCAGCAGATATTGATTTCCGAATCACTTCGGTTCGTTGTTCTGGATGTGCATCTACCAGTATCTCCAAACCTATGAATATAGCTTGTAAATTATTCCGAATGTCGTGACCCATAATATCTAAGAGAAACATTGCTCGGTCGCGTTCTGCTCTAAGCTGTGATTTTGCAGAACTCATTTGTACAGTATTTTGGTCTGCAGTGGCTGCTGAATACCATGCAATAATCGCAACTACAAAAAAGAGAAATATCGATGGGATATTGGGTAATCCAAATCCATGACCTATTGAAATCAAAGTAATAATTATGCTACTTATCCCAGCTGAAATCAGACTGGAAAGAGGATTAATCAATATTGCTGAAATCAGAATTGGAACAATGAACACCACAATACTTCTTCCATGAGCAATCTCGTATGGATTATCAGTAAACATAGCTATAGCGAAAAGAGTGACTATCAATATGTATGAGGCACTTTGAACTGTGTAGAATCTATTCAGCACAATGATACCTATTGAAACTACCAATCCAAATGCACTTGAAAGATATACTCCTTCAACATCAGAATATGAATAAATTTCCAACGATAGACTAGCTATCATTATACTAAGTAGTAATCCTGTACTTGAAAAAAAAACTAGAGAAATCATTGCGGTTATTTTCCTCTTCCTTAGTTCTACTGCATTTCCGATGTCCTTTGGAAGAAGAACCCTCAACCTGTTCAATGTACTGTCAGTGTAGTACCTCAGTAATATGAATCTTTCATGTAGTAACTTCATCTTGCACGTTCGTTAAATCGAAAACCATAAACACATCTGAACGACTTGTTACAGACTGAACAGAAGTCCATATATTGGTGAGAGAGATGTATTTTGATTACAAAGAAGCTGTAGATTACATTGCGGAAATATACAAAGAAGCGGATAAACCTACTGTGCAAGAGATTACTGACCTTTCTGGAAATATCGATTTTGATCCAGTGATTGAAGATGAGATTGCTAGATTATTTCGGGTACTCCTAAAGAGTGTGAAGCCAAAACGAGTACTTGAGATAGGTCTCAGTATCGGTTTCTCAACAGTTCATATTGCGAAAGCAATAAAATCGTTTGGTGGCAATTTGATTACCTTAGAGATTGATGAAGAAATTGCAAAGGTTGCAAAAAAGAATTTAGAACATTTTGAAGTAGCTGATATTGTAGAGATGCGATTTGGTGATGCTCAGGAACTTATCAAGGAATTCAAATCAGAAAGTTTTGATGTGGTATTCCAAGATTCATCTAAACGACTCTATCCAGTTATGTTTGAGGAATGTCTTCGCGTACTTAGGAAAGGTGGGCTTTTCCTTATTGATGATACACTATTTCCTGTAATGACAGCTGAAGACGATTGGAGTGCTTCAGATAAAGCAATTCATAGATTCAATCAGTTAGTTGCAGATGGAAAACTTGAGAGTACGATTCTTCCTATTGGTGAGGGATGTACTGTTGCTGTTAAATTATAGCATATCTATATCATAATGATTTAACTTCTAAAACCAATTAGTAGAATTATGAGTGAAATTTCTATATCGGGATATAACGGTCGTGGTGAACCTATATCTCATATAGTAGGAACAGATGCAACAGAAATTAAAGTCAGTGGGGTAGATTTTGTTTCAGTTGATTTATCAGAACTCTCAAAATGTAAATCTTTGAAATCTCTAAATCTGTGGAATAATTCTCTGTCAAGAATCGATTTGAGTCCTTTAATGAATTTACCTCAACTAGAAGAAATCTCTCTCAGTATTAACAAACTAAGGAACATAGATTTGAATCCACTGGCATCAATTTCTACACTCAATACTTTACGTCTAGGTAGCAATAGTCTAGCAAGTTTAGATTTATCCCCTCTTTCTTATCTCTCCAATTTTAGTGAACTCTATTTGTCAAACAATGAAATCACCCATGTCGACCTTCAACCATTGAAAGATTGTGATGAATTGAGAAATCTATACCTTTCAGGAAATCGATTGAAATCAATTGATCTTACAGCATTGTCTAACTGTGAAAAATTAATTGAGTTTGACATAAGTGACAATGAAATTGAAGAGATAGAATTACAACCACTATCCTCTCTCAAATCGCTTCGTTATTTCAATTTAAGTAAGAATCCAATTCAGTACTTAGATATATCAGCATTGTCTGGATGCGAAGCTTTGGAGGTACTTTTACTATTTGATATGTCACTTCGAATTATTGACCTTAGACCGTTAGCAAACTGTCACAATTTAGATGATCTGGACCTCAGCTATAATCAACTGCAATTTGTCAATCTCGAACCCCTTCAATCGTGCGTGAATCTTACTCAGCTCAATATTAGGGAGAATTCTTTGGAGTCTATTGATCTTACTCCTATTAGTGTGCCTGCTTCGTTAGGATTCTTAGATTTATCATACACTAACATATCAGAACTTCAGTTGTATCCTCTCTCGTTTTGTTCTTCATTTTATGACCTTCAGGCTGTTGGAACAAAAATTGATTCAATTGATGTTACACCACTTGTCTTTACTCTGATTAATACATTCGATTACATGGACTTAGGAGGGATTACTACTCTTACTCTTCTGAATGAGGATGTAGTAACTGAATTTAATCCTGAATTCGCAGAAGATGTGGACCAATTTGATGTGCCTGTTTTTTCGAATCACTTTGAGTATATTCGAAAACTAATCGATTTCGTTATCTTAAATGACGAGGATGATTGGAAATTAATTCATATAATGCGCGATGTATTATGTTCCTTAGATTTAGAGAGCCTTGGTATTCTTGATATTTCGCAATCCGATCTGATGTTCTTTGCTTATGAACGTGACATTGATCAAGTAAAATCAAAAATCATCAGTTTATTCTTAAAACAAATTGAAAGAAATGGTTCTAGCATTCTTGTTGATGTTAGTAGTCTTAGTAAAGTTTCTCCTGAGATATCCCTACTTGTTCCTGAGATTCCCAAAATAAGAGATCAAGAGGTTGCAAAGATTCTCATACCAATTGTTAACGATACCGTAGATTTGAAACCTCTTCTCTGTACTGCATATGGATTTCAAATATGTTCAGCTATCGGTGTGGGGACATCTTGTCACAAGTCCGAACTTATTACAATTGAAGAAGCATTTAATCAACTAGATATTTCGATACCCATTGTAACAGACTCGAAAGGCGTATATCCTTCTGGCCAATCCAAAGCATTTCGTGATTATATCTCTATACTGTTCAGCACGTGATATTTTCATGTCATTAGATAATATTCGATTCCATCAAGTACCTATTAAAATATTATTTGTTTAAATAATATTAATAGATAGTAAAAGAGTAAATTATTTTTTCCGAAAATAATAAATGCATTCACAAAAGAAATCCATTTGCCAAGTCTCTTAACGCGGAGGAGAAAGCCGTCAGACTTTGGGGTTGAGATATATGAATCAGATGAAAATGATAGTTTTACTATCTTTAACTCTATTAGTAGCAAGTACGTTTCTAGCTCGAACCGGTCTCTATGATTTTGAAGGTACGTATTCAAATCAACCAGGTGATGAGAAAAATGAAATATTTCCGTTTGTACATCACGCAGTAGCTGCAACAGATGCAGTTGACTTACATACTAGTGATGTGTATGGGTCAGTTACAAATTTTGCTAATATGGCGGATACAGGAGATTCGGATTATGCAACTATGACTGAAGAAAACACCGGCTCTGCATCATGGAATTCAATTTACACCCAACCTTTTGAAGAACAAGGATCACTAACAGGATGGTATCTTGATGGTTGGGAACGAGCTAATAATCCTGATCCTGATACAGAACCAGTTTTAATTCATTCGAATTCACCTGGAAAGAGTATTGACAGTCCCTCCAATTATGTATATTCTGCTACCTTCATGGGCGCGGGGGATACAGCTGAGATGTATATGACCAGCTTTGTGAGTACAAGTGGTGGTTCACAAATTAGAGTGACTTGGGATTTGAAAACTGAAGTAGCAAACTCAAATAGTTACTTCAGGTTATACTTCAGAGACCATTTTGGTACTTGGGATCTGGTATATAACACGAACTTCGATAATTCGTGGAGCACTAAAACTGAAACTTCAACTGAGAGTCAATATCTTCATCCTAATTTTGCGGTAAGAATGATATTCTATTCAAATGAAGCTGCATTACCGCCTAACCAAGCTTGGGTAGATAATCTTGAGATCGAAGTGTATTCAGACAACACAAATTATAGGCTAACTCAAGACTTTCAGTTTACATCGGTCGATTATAATTCATATCCAATTGAGCAAATCCATATTGACCTATCATCTTCGCCAGCAGAGAATCTTCGAGTTTATTGTTACTATTCAAGCAGCTGGGAGTATTTAGGCTATACCTCCTCTTCAGGTGTTAAGTCATTTGATGTCCACAGCTTTCTTATCTCATCAACATTTACTGTAAGATTACAGGACTGGGATTCAACAGATGACACTGGACAGAATTCGTGGCAAGTTGATGCATTGTTTTTGAATTTACAAAATACTGCACCTCAAAATGATGGTACTCCATCTACTGATTCGTTATATAGTGGAGAATTTTTAGCATGCAAATCTCCGAATACGGGTCAATATGCACATATCACAACATATCATCATGATAACGATGGTTATAGTTCTCTGGATACTTGTACCATAGAGGGGCTGGATGGTGGAGTCTCAATATGGGAAATTGAGTATGATGTGAGTGGAGACTCTTATTCACTAATATCAGGAGGGTCCTACATTTCCATCGAGTCTGGAACTGAATCGAAGAGTGGTGATGATATCGATATTACTTGGCATATCAAATTCCTCTGGGGTCACCCAGAAACTACTAATTTGGATATCCGATGTACCACAGATGATGGTATGGCATCAGACACTGATACATATGATTTGAATTGGGGTTTTGAAAATGACCTCGATCTCTCCATTTTCAGTTTGAGTGATGGCAATGGCACATCTGATAGGGGTGATATTGGCGGTTCTATTACCGCATCTGGAACTGTTGTATATCATGGTACAACAACAAATCCAGCCGTTAGTGAAATCGATGTTTGGATTCTTGCATCTCTAAGTACTGGAGATGCTACTTGGGAAGCAACTAATCTTGATTCAAATGGTCAATTCTCAATTACAGTTGATGCAGATGCAGTTGTTGGACAAGATACCTACACATTCAAAGTAGTTACTGAAGACGCAGGATCTGGTGGATCTAATGTTCTTCACACTACTCATACAGACACCTATATTGCAGATCAAATAATCTGTGTGTCACTAACTTCACCTCAAAATATTGTAGATGCATCTGCAACAGGCTACATAGATCTATGGCTTCAATATGACTATGATAATTTAAATGTGACATCTGGTGATTTCTCAATCAATGGTCTATCTACAACAAATAATCAAGGTGGAACTTGGCGAGCTGAATATGCTCCCGGAATTATTACAACACAAACATATAATTCGGTTAATATCGAGTCTGTAGATAATTATGGTATCAGTGTATTCAACATGAATGGTCACTCGTTAGATATGTATTGGGAGGGTGTTAATTGCTACATTTCTGGCCCTGACTTGAACACCATTTATATTGGTGAAAATGCATCAGGTATACATATTTGGGGAGAGTACACCTATTGGGCGTCTCATGGTGCTAGATTGTACGATGGAACATTGAATCTAAACAATACGCAATTCACCTACAATACAATAGGTACTCGAGGTTACCGGGTTATTAGTGTAAGTGGGGACGACAGCTATGGTATTGTTACAGTTAATTTCTACAATGAAACTAGCTGCACTTGGATATATGAGGCTCCTCAATGGAATCCAGAACCAAGTGATCAGAATTCTGAATTTGGAGATGCTTTTGAATATGAACTTAGCGTGAATGCACCTGGTGGGGTAGATGCATGGTGGCTAAATGACACAATCAATTTCACCATTAGCATTTCTGGAGTAATCACGAACAATACACTATTACCAATAGGCATCTACCCCATTCAAGTGTGGTTGAATAATACACAGAATGACATAATAACTGCAACATTTAGTGTTACAATTCAAGACACAATAGCTCCTACTTGGTTGGTAGATCCTGAGGACCAAAACATTGATTCGTTACAAGGGATAGAATATCAGCTCTATGCTTTTGACAGGAGTGGCATTGATTCTTGGTGGGTAAATGACACATCATTCTTCATTGTGAATGCTTCAGGTATTGTGAAGAATTGCACGTTTGTAGAAACTGGCAGTTATGGTATTATGATATATGTAAATGATACAATTGGTCATGTATCAACTGCAAGTATAAGAATCGATGTCTATGATGATACCCTACCTTCTTGGGCAGAAATTCCACAGGATGAATATATTGAATATGGCATATCCGTACATTACATATTGTCTGTAGATGCACCCGTTGGTGTCAGCACTTACTGGGTTGATGATAATGAGCATTTTGCCGTTGACTCATATGGTGTGATTAAATCGAATTATGTGTTAAGTGTTGGAAATTACCCATTACAGATTTGGGTAAATGATACCTGGGGTAGAACCATAACTGCAGAAATTGTAGTTTACATAGAGGACACAACTGCGCCTTCATGGGTATCTGAACCTCATGATATTACGGTTGAGGCAGGTAGTGTAATTCACATGAGATGCTCTGCATCTGACCTTTCAGGTATTAGCAGTTGGGATATTGATGACAAAACCAGATTTGCTATTACAAATGATGGCTGGCTTTTCAATATCACATATATTTCTGCAGGCACCTATTTTGTCAATGTTTCAGTATTCGACATTTACGATAATATGAGGTCAAAGATTATTGTAATATCTATTAATCCCGCCGCAGCACCGATTTTATCGGTTATTCCGGATGATATTACCCTTGAGCTAGGCTCCGACTTTTCTATTCAATTGAGTGCTAATGATGATTCAGGTATTGGTAATTGGGAAATCAGTGATACAACACATTTCAGGATAGATGATACTGGCTTCATAGAGAATAAGATATCACTTGAGGTTGGAGAGTATGATATTCTGGTAAGTGTTTCTGATATTTTCGGGAATGTTAATACTACCGATTTTACAGTTACTGTTATTGACACCACCGCACCAATTTGGGTTGAAAATCCACCGAGGTCTATAATGGTCCGGGAAGGAGAACCATTTGGACTCTCATTAAGAGCTGAAGACCTATCTACCCCGCTTCAATGGACTGTCAATGATACTGAACACTTCATAATTAATGGATCCGGATATGTACTCAGTACAATCACACTAGAACCTGGCACATACTGGATTCAAGTGAGTGTATCCGACTCGTATGACAATTCTATATCTACAGAAATTGCAGTTATCGTTGTCCCAGGTTCAGGCGGAACAGATCCACCATTGTACCTAATTCTCCCAATATCCATCATTGGAGGCATCATTGTGATTATAGTGATACTGAAGAGTGGAGTAACAGGAAGATTCTCCAGAGCTATGAAGCAACAATTCGGAGAATCTCTATCTTTTGGTCCAAGGAGGCTCTGATTTGAAAATAAATATGCATCGTAACTTCCTTTTGGGATTCTGTTTGATGCTCATGACTACCGGACTTCTTAGTCCAGTTATGGCACAGACTACTGATACAAGACTTCTAGATTCCGATGAAGATGGTCTCTCTGATTGGGAAGAAATCAATCGATACTGGTCAGATCCTTATAGCAGAGATACAGATGGAGACACAGTTTCTGATTTGCGGGAAGTAAAGACTGGCACAAGTCCAATAGATGCAGACTCTGACGGTGACCACTTTTCTGATACTGTTGAGTATTCTCTTTGGAATTCAGAGGCAAATACTCGAGAGGAAAAGTATTATCGTTGTCCATATGTTGCAGATCTTCCATCTTTTTCAATGGCGATGCCAGCTAATCAGACAATTAACAAACACTATTATTGGACTACCGGGACTGAAACAAGTGAAGTGGATATAACCACTCAAGCTGGAAGTATTGAAACACAGAATTCGTGGGCTTTCTCAAATTCATTTTCGACATCTGATTATACTACATCAGTTGAACGAACTGGAACACGCGTTGAAAATACGGGTAGTGATTCACTAGGTGTTAGTGTGGAAGCAGGAGTTTCTTGGAAGACCAAAGCTCCTTTCATTGGAGAATCAGAGGTGTCTGTTTCAGTCACAGGAAGCTATGAACACACTTGGAATCATTATGGAGCTATTCCGTATGAAGAAGATGATAGTGCATCAGGTTTTGATATTCGCGAAGATTTCGCAAGATATCATGATACAACCAGAAACACATTGAATGCTTTCACGTTGGAGGATAGTTCGTCAATTGAGAACTTCGAGGAAAATGGATGGAATCTTGACAAAGTCACATTAACTGCTGATATTCCCTTCAGTAACGAAGGAGATCGTACTGTTCGTCTAGAAAATATTGTATTCAACATAGTATTAGCAGGGATAACTTATCGCTCTCTGGATTGGGGTTTTTCACCTGTAGTGCTTGCACCAGGGGAAGCTCATACATTCACAGTTTCGTTTGATTTTGAGGGGGAACAGTGGATAAAGAATCTCATCAATTCACCTGCTTTATTAGAGATTTCTCCTGAAAGTTTTGAAGTTTCAATTTATAGTACAGAAGAGGGATGGCTCAGCCAAGATGTTATGCAAGAGGCTGTTTCATCTCGGTGCACACTAGTTGAAGTCTGGGATGGCTCTCAGCTTGTTGTTAAGAAATGGATTAGTGCAGTTATTGACAAAATTGATGGCTTGAATGCATTGAGGGCACTCAGTCTTCTATTTGTCCCATATGTCTACAAATATGATCGAATGATAGAGATTTTTGGAAAACGCAGCCAACCTGGTCAGGTTTGGGCTTTTCTATATTCAACAAACTGGAAATCTATTATTGATACTCTTGATAGTGAGGTGAGCTTTTCCAAAGTTAGAATGTGGGGAAGAGGTTTCTTAGAAATTGATTTAGCGGTCGATACAGACAGAGATTGGCTGCCTGATGATGCTGAGGTTTTTGCTACAAAAACAGATCCAAATTTGCCTGACACAGATGGCGATTCAGCAGATGACTACATTGAGTGTGTAATTTTACGAAGTGATCCAAAAAATATTGATACAGACGGCGGCGGAACACAAGATGGAATCGAATACTATGAAGGTCTAAATGCTACTGACCCAACAGATGATTTACTCGATTTACCCGATTGGTATCTGGGTCACAAAACACTAAGCTGTGCAACTAGTACCTATGAATGGCTTATTGAATACAGTGAATCTCCTGCACCAAATAGATTGACTTGGACTGCCCCTCAGAGTCCTGGAATCAGTCTTTCAATGGAAAAAGAAGGACATGTTCCCTATGCAACAAACGAATCCATTGATTTAACCTCTTATGGTACAATTCTAAGTTCTGATATTGGGGATGTAGATGGTGATGGATGTAATGAGATTGTTCTTGGAACATATCCAGAAGGGAAAGTCATACTATTAGATTACAATTTTACTGATGAAACATGGAGTCACGATACTATAATTGACATGAGTATTATATATTCTCACACTCCTGTCAAAGTATGGGATGTCGCAATTGGAGACGCTGATAACTCCGGTGGAAGTACCAAGGAGATTGTAATTGGGACATGGTACTATGATAGCTCAGATAAGGGTGATGTCATAATGCTATATGAATATGAAGGAGATTGGTATGATGAAATTATTAACCCATTTACTATTGATGGTGGAGTATATAGTGTCGAAATCGCAGATACAGACATAACTTCAGGCAATGATGTTATTATTGGTCAAGGTGGATCAACCACAGTAACGAAAGCTAACATTACAGTTTATCATTGGTTTGGAAGTCTTTGGCAGTATACTAATGTATTATCTCTAAATTCATCACAAATCCATGTAGCGGTGGATGATTACTATACTGATGGTGTTATTGATATTGTATATTGTAGCTATTCATCAAACAGCTCACTTGGTTTTGTAAATACGGATACACTTGAAGATTATCGAATTGATATGTTTAATCCAGATGCTCCGTTACCTGCAAGATTCATGTATGTGGATATTGCAGATGTTGACAATGACAACCATAAGGACCTCGTTGTAGCTATTGATAATGCTACTGCAGCATCAGATCTCATTCAAACGTACCGTTTTCCTGGATTAGGTCCTTACGATGTTATTGATAGCTTAGAATTTGCTGGTCGTCAAATTGCTGTTGGTGATGTTGACAATGATGAGAAGATAGAGATTGTCTTTCACTGTGTTGACATAACTTCTCCAACAACAGTTAATATTACAGTCATAGAAAAAGGTCAGTCAGGATGGATTCAAACCTTTATTGAAAGTGCAATAGAACCAGATATCAAATGTATGACTGTAGGCGATATTCTTGGAGATAGCACAATTGATTTCCTTTATGGAACAGGAACAACAGGATTTCTTCAGACATGGCGTCATCCGACCTCGTGGTTATGGCCTTCTCAGATTACCAATTGGAATCTTGGGATGGACTATCTAGATTCTTGGATTTATGAGAGTGAAAAATACAATTTTGATTTGGAATTAGACAACATCGGACCAATTGAAATTGAGAACTTCACGATGGATATTATCTGTTCAAACCTACTCCAAAATCTAACTGACAATCAAGCTGTAATTGATAATATTCCTGCTTCGACTCAAGAGATTTTAGAGTTAGAATACTTACCAAAGACGTCTGGAATATATTTGATTGAAATCCAACTAACTGCAGACTATCCGGCAATTAATCAAACCGAATTTTTGATGTGTCTTGTTAAACCCAGAGAAGCATTTCATGCATCAGTTGGAGATTCTATTCTTAGCTTCGCAAAACATGCTCGAAATGAATCGATATTGGAGTCCGCGCATTATATCGGCAACTGGCTTCATGATAAGGCCATACGCACTCCTTCAACAGCTGCCTGGAATTCAGATGCTAATCTTACTGATACATTATTACCAGGTGGTGTGATAGCTACTGCTCAAACCGGACAATTCCTTCTTAATCTATTCAGGGAAACTCATGATACTAATTTCCTTTCAGATGCATTATTAGCTGCAAGATTTCTCAAAGAGAATACGGTGAATCAACCATCAGGAGGTTTAGCTTGGTCAAGCCACATCAATGGTATTTCTGAAGCTTGTATAGCTGCTATGTTCCTCATTGATATTACCGATGCGATTCGTACAACCTATTTTGATACGACTATCGAAGGAGTTCTTGAATATCTTGCATCAATAGCAACCGTTGATAGTTCTGGCACTCGTTGGTTAGAAAGTGCCAAAATCACGATGGACGTTGCTAATGTCTTTTCTACATATGGCTCGTTTGGAATTGTAGACCCTTCGGATATCACTCTTTGGCTTGATCAAATTGCAAGTAATTCTACTTGGATAAGTAGTCTTACGCCAAGCTATAATCATTACAGTCCCTATGTTTACTACACTCAGACAGCTCTAGGTGGGCTCTTGGAATCTCTCGCAAAACTAGAAGGTGATTCCGTTGTAGATGTAGGAAACGAGATTATTTCAAGTGCAATAGTGACAGGTGTCGGAACAAATTGGCAGGAGGCAAGTTGGACTACCAATGTTTCACGTTTGTTACAATCGATTAGTAACCACAGAGGAACAGCTGGCATCGTGGCTTCTCTATGTGAAGCATACAAAACAACCGCTCATGATGTCTACCTAGATATAGCATTGGATTCTGTAGATTGGACAATAACTGCTGTCGATGAAATCATAGCCAGACACTCTTTCATTCAAGATGCAGTCTTACCATTTGCAGATGTTCTCAACTCTCTAGTACAACTTAGGATAACAATGCCTGTTGTCGTAGCTGGGTATTTTGTTGATCCCGTGACCTCAATGTCGGAAGGGCCCTTTGAATTGATTGGCTACGTGTATACAACAGGATATCATCCTAAGGGAGTTAACATAACTGCTTACCTTCCAGGAAACATGTTATTTGAATCGGGTTCTGAAGGAACACAAGTGATTGGAAACCCCGATGAAAATGTCGAGTTGACATCTTGGAGTATTTCAATGATTCCTTCTGATGATCCATCAATTCTTTACGGAACATACGAATTAACTGCAGTAGTTACATCTGATAATGCTGGTACAGATTCCACTATGGGAAATGTAGTAGTAACAGACCTTGGTGTTTCAAAAATACAAGGAACTGAATCAGAACCTCTTAGAGAAGGGTTCAAGATGAAACTTCTCGATGAATCGATTGAATACCAAGTTCATTCGATAGCGTTGCCTGTATTGTTACCTATTCAAGCTCAATATGCTAACGGAGACATTGCCTATAATGCATCTGTAACTGTTGGTACTCATGGCACTGTTGCAGTTAATGAATCTGGATATGCATATATCCAAGTTACGGAGATGGAACCTGGCACATATAATATTCCTATCTCAGTGTCTTACGATAAGAACAGTGGTATTTCATCCAGTGTCCAGAATAAGACGGTATCATTAACTTTTACTGGAATTGAGGTATATGAACTTAGCACAACTTCAACTACAGGAGTTGCTGGACAACCTTTAACCATTACTGGAAAATTGAGATTCGCTCATGATGAGAGTCCTGCAGCTCATGCAATAGTCGGAGCTGGAGGATTATTCGACGGAATTCTCCAAGTGAAGAATACTCTGTCTGATGAAAATGGTGAATTCAGCATAACCCTCACTGAATCATTGATGGGAACCAGTAACTACACGATTTTTGGCTATATAGAAGACACTAGAGTCTTCATGCCGGTAAACTTTGAAACAATCACAGTTGAATGGGACGGATTTTGGAATGTTCAGACTATTCTTATGACATTTGGTCTACTTGGAGCTTCGACGGTATTGATCCTCTTCTTAGCAAGGAGAAGAATGACTGCTGTCAGTGGAGGTGAATAGAATGAGAAAAAAATTACTTAGAATGAACTCATTCATACTAGTTGTTCTGATATCTCTCTCTTTGGTGCCACTAGGCAATATTTGTACTCATCAAGTTAGTGAGTCTAGTTATGGACCAATTAATGTAATAGATTCCCATCCTTCTACTACAGGAGCGATTGTTGTTGATTCCGATGACGATTTCCTAGTTGCTCCTTGGACTGGTTCTGGCACATCTGGAGACCCATATACGATTCAGAATTTGGTCATTGATATAACAGGTCAGGCAGGTAGTTGTGTTGTAATTCTAGACACCAACAAATGGTTTTCAGTAATCAATTGTACTCTTATCGGAGGAGATTTGGGTTATGGTGTTTTACTATCAAACACAACAAATGGATTATTGAATGATAACAGAATCTATAATCATACATCATGCGGAATCCGAGTCTCTAAAACAACTCATACAAACATTTCAGGAAATCTAATCAAAAATTGCTATAATGGTATAGAGATTGTCTATCAAAGCTACAATAACACAATAAAACTAAACGAGTTTGTTCAAAGCACGAACTTTGGTCTTTTCGCTGGTGAACAAAGTGGTGAAAACGTCATCTCTGAAAATTCGTTTTTAGATAATAGAATCAATGCATTGGATGACGCTGTGAATATCGATAACTACTATGATTCCAATTTATGGACTGATTACGCTGGTGACGACCTGAATACCGATGCAGTAGGAGACACTCCTCATACTATTGCAGGTGCTTTTCCAAAGAATGAAGATACTAATCCTATGATTCTACCTCCAACTCGGCCAGCAATCTCATGGAACGAAGAACCTAGTGACCAATTGAATCAGCTGGGATATGACTTCGAGTATGTTCTCAATATCACTGCCTATGGATTTGAAATTGTTTGGTCTATAAATGATACAACCAATTTCGATGTCAGTAGTACAGGTCTAATTACTAATGCTACTTTCCTTCCAGAAGGTCAGAGGTATGGTCTCTTTGTTGAGGTTGAAGATGTGTATTCAAATAGTATCAACGCATCATTCGAAGTTGCTGTGATTGATACAACTCCACCGGAATGGGTTGAGAAACCTACCAATCAGATTGTGGAATTTGGTGAACATTTCCAGTATGACCTCGATGCAATTGACTCATCTCCTCCTCTCCTCTGGTGCATTAATGATACAACCAATTTTGCAATCAATGCCACTTCTGGATTGATTGTGAACAACAGTCAATTAGCTGTGGGTAGTTATGGCTTACGAGTGGAAGTAAATGATAGTTGGTCACAATCCAGAACTAGTGAAATAGTCATCGAAGTTGTAGATACTATTCCTCCCGAATGGAACGTAGTTACAAGTCCTCAGTCAATAGAATACGGGGACACTTATCAGTATGATTTAGATGCGTTTGATATTGCAGGTATTGATTCTTGGTGGGTGAGCCCTGCAAAATATTTCTCAATTAATTCAAATGGAACTATTCGGAATTCATCACTCATTCCCGTCGGGGAATACACCGTTTATGTCTGGGTGAATGATACACACAATCAAATTAATGGCTCAAGCTTCAAGCTGATTGTTGAGGACACAACAGATCCGATTTGGATTATTGAACCTCAAGGTGTCACTCTTGAAAGAGGAGAACGTCTTGACATTCAAATGGTGGCATTTGACCTTTCAGGAATTTCATGGTACCGTGTGAACAATTCACTATTCTCAACTACGAATGACGGTTTAATCGTTGTTTCAGGAAATCCAACTCCTGGGAATTATCCTTTGCTTGTTTTTGCAAGTGATCCATATGCAAACATTATGTATTCTGAGATTCTGATTGTTGTAGTAGATACAAAATCACCCACTTGGGTAATAGAACCCACCGATAGATATGTTGAGCTCGGACAATCCATTGATTATCAACTTGAAGCATATGATCCAAGCGGACTAGACTCATGGTCTGTTAACGATACAACTCACTTCTCCATAATTGATGGGATGCTTCAAAATGAACCGACGACTCCGGTTGGCGAATATATTGTTGAGGTTTCAGTTGAAGATATCTATGGACATTCTATGATTGATGTGTTTACTATTACAATCCAGGACACCATGGCACCTACATTCGATCATCAGATAGTTCATCAGTTTGTTACTTCAGGAGATTATCTAAGTTACGACCTAAATGCGACTGATTATTCTGGGGCGATTATCTGGTCCACAAACAATACGGATTTGTTCGATATCGATGAAGAAGGAACAATTACTAGCCTTACTCCTCTTGACGTTGGAAAGCATTATGTCAGAATTTCTGCCTCTGACCTTTATGGTAACAGTCGTTTTGTGGATTTGTGTATTACAGTATTAGAAGAGGATCTTGTACCCGTAGACTGGATGACTATCACAGTGGGAGCAAGCATTGTCTTAGTTTCTACTGGTGTATTACTCGTGGTTTTCAAGAAACGAGGATAGAATGCTTCTGAGGGAGTTATGCTCCCTCTCGTTCTTTTTCTTATCAAACTATTTCTATCATTTTCTACAAATTCATTATCATCGTAGTACTGAATCCGATTTGCTATAGTAGTTTGAGATTTTCTCTATGCTTATACTATCATAATGAAAGACGAGGATTATTCCAGAATATTTAAGAATGTACTTGATAAACGTGCATATATTGTCAGAAATAATTGACGGCCGTTTGAAATATTAGAGAATTATGTTAATATAATAGTGGACAGATTTACCAGAAGCGTAAATTGTTCCTGTTGGCTATGATTTGCGACCAGAGAACGAGAGGAAAGTGCATAAGAAAGGTGATAACTAGGTGGACAAGCCAAATCACTTGGATGATTAAAATCACATGGGTCATCTTTGGATTGATCTTAGTTGTGATTCCATATGGATTGGTTCCTGCTCAAATAAATACCATAGACACATGCTCAGAAGAAAATAACACTTCATTTACATCTACTGTGATGGTAGACTCTATCATTATTGAAAGCGATTCCGATTTTGAAACATTGGGGTTTCCTGGGAATGGAACAGTTAACAATCCATATATTATTGCGAATTTTAACATCGAAACTGCAGGAATAGCGATATTCGTTAGCCAGACTGAAGCTCATTTCAAAATTATCAATTGCACACTTCAATCCACCCTCTATAGTTCTGGAACTGGAATCTACATTGTACAATCACACAACTCTGCACTAGAGAATAACACAATTATTGGATTCTCCTCTGGAATTATTGCATCACATATTGAAGAAATTGGTATCTCTGATAATATCATAACAGATTCATTTTTTGGTCTTAATTTAAGCCAAGTTGAAAGGCTTACCATCGAGAATAATACATTGATGAATTTGGAAAAAGGAATGTTTCTTGATCGGATAGAGTCACGAGAAATCTCGTTCAACACTATACGTGGGTGTCAATATGGCATTCATGCTTCCCACATTGATGGTGCTATATTAACACAAAATATCATAGAAAATTGTGATACCGGAATGCTTCTTGAAAACGGAGAAGACATTTTGATTTCGGATAATGAATTGGTCTCAATAGTTAGTTATGGGATATTCACGAGTGATATAGAGGACACTCTCGTGTTAGATAATGTTCTTACCGGGCCACACTACGGGTTCTATCTATCGTTCGGAAATAATTTCACTGTTTCTCATAACAATATTACTTTTTGTCAAAATGGGTTATATGTGAGAACCATAACAATGAGTGTATTTTTTGAGAACCGAGTAACTGATTGTACGGGTGATGGAATTATATTGAGAAGTTCTACTAATGATCAAGTTATCAATAATAGTGTTTTTTGGAATTCAGATGTTGGAATCTTTCTCCAAGGCAGCTCATCCATTAATGTGACAGGTAACGAAATCGGATATAATTCACTTCATAATGTACAAGATGATATTGGAACTTCAACAGTAGCAATGGTAAACAATTTCTGGGATAATAATGCGTATAGTGATTATACTGGCACAGATGACTACCGTATTGCTGGAAATTCATTTAGTATTGATTCTTCTCCAAGCTATATACTCTACATCGAAGGTTTGGATGATTTTTCTACCGAAATTGGTGAGATGGTGGTATGTAACTGGAATGTTTCTGGTCTCAGAGTTGAAATGTATTATCTCTTTTCTGACGGTGATATGATATTAAGTGGATTTATCGATTCGGATACAATCTCCTATGGTTTCATTCCTGAATCCACTGGTATAAGGATTTTTGATTTGAAAGCTGTCACTTCCAGTGGTATAGAAACAACTGATTCAATTATAGTAGAAATCGTTGATACAACCTCACCTTCTTGGATTACTGAATTCAGTAACTACACAATAGAATCTGGCAACTACCTCTCACTGAATATTGAAGCTGTCGACCTTTCAGGGATTAATCATTATTGGGTGAATGACACTGATAGATTCAATGTATCTGAAAGTGGCTTGATTATGAGTAAAGGAATCTTAGACCTAGGAACGTATCATCTTCTACTTAGAGCATACGATCCCTTCGATAATTTTCAAGAACAAGTGATTGATATCGTTGTTGAAGATACAATTGCTCCTTCTCTCTCAGATATTAGTGATTTAATAGTCCAGCAAGGTAATCCTCTTCTTCTCAATTGGACTGCCTATGATGTTAATCCCTCTAACTTTGAAATTTTCCTTGACGGTAATCTCGTACACTCTTCGGATTGGAATCAGCAGGATGATATAGCATTTGAACTCGCGAATCTGGACATTGGAGTACATACCGTTTTGATAATAGTCTACGACGAAAGCGGTAATTTCATCCAAGACTTGGTTAAGATAACAGTTTTGTCCTTATCAACAACCACTACATCAACAGTAACTGAATCTACAACAACTACTATTTCCAGTACTACTGAAGACCCTGAACCACTTAATGAAAGTCTTCTAATTGTTGGAACTGCTGGCATTCTATCAATAGCAATTCTATTTATTATCAGAGATAGATTTCCATCAAAATCAGATTAGATCGGACTTTATGACTGTATGATTATCCAATTATATATTGAAACTGTTTGTTATTTTTCAATTATTCTAATCCCAGTTTGATCGAGGGGTCTTTTTTCAATAGAGCATAGGAGTCTTATGTGATAACAATCTACTACACATTGGTTAGTTTGATGAAGCGAAGATGGAGAATTGCTACCGAACAGGAAATTCTTGATGGCAAAACAACTGATGTCTATTTCAAGAGAACAGAGGAGGTTCTTAGGACTGATAATCAGAATCCTCTTGTCTATGCTGAAATCACAGTTTCTGGAATGCCTGAAGAATTAGATTGGGGTGTTATTGCTGGTATCGATGATGCATTGAAACTTTTCGAAGGAAAGAACATATCTATCTATGGTCTTGCAGAAGGGTCCGTATTTTGGCCCAGAGTTTCTTCTGGGGTCAAAGTCCCAGTTTTATCAGTAGTTGGCCACTATGCAGATTTTGCTGTTCTTGAAACTCCCTTGCTTGGTTTTATCTGTCATACATCTGGAATGGTTTCAAAGACCGCTTATCTTAGAAAAGCAAGTGGAGACCGAACACTCCTATCTTTTGGAGCTCGTCGAACTCATCCTGCAATAACTCCACAAGTTGAATATGCTGCATATATTGGGGGGTGTGATGGAGTATCATGCATTCTCGGTGCTGAATTACTCGATATTGATGCTTCAGGAACTATGCCTCATGCCCTCATAATTGCATTCCAAGATCAGGTTAAAGCTTGGAATGCATTTGACAAAGTGTTACCTGAAAAGATTCCAAGGATAGCTTTGACTGATACTTATTTAGATGAAGTAGTAGAATCAGTCATGGCTGCTGAAAATATACCTAACTTGGCAGGTGTTCGTCTTGATACGACTGGCAGTCGTCGTGGTGACTTCAAACGCATCATTCAAGAAGTAAGATGGGAACTAGATGTTCGGGGATTCAAAAATGTTGAGATTTTCGTAAGTGGTGGACTCAATTCTGAAAAAATCCTACAACTTCAAGATGCCCCAGTTGCTGGTTATGGGGTAGGTGGTGCAATCTCGAATTCCTCTGCGATTGATTTTGCTATGGATATTGTTGCCATACACGTTGGTGATGAATGGCTTCCAGCAGCAAAGCGTGGGAAATTCTCTGGCCGAAAGAAAATTTTTCGGTGTCCTGATTGCTTACAGATGGATGTTCTTATGAAAGCTGATGCTGCTCCAACCTGTTCTTGTGGATCAAACATGAATCTCGCGACACTAAAACTAATGGACCAAGGGACTAGATCTATCCCTAGTAGAACTCCAGATGAAATCCGAGAGAGTATTTCAGAACAGACCTCCCTACTTGAATTACCTTAGTCCCAAACTCTTATATGAATAATTAACTATATTTAATTGTGTAAAGAATGTACTTAGAACCTGAAACCACTGCGTTAATAATAATCGATATGTTGAACGATTTTGTAAAAGAAGATGGTTCACTTGTGGTGCCAAATGCAATTTCCTTAGTTCCTGCTCAGAAGAAATTGCTTGAAACAGCGAGAGAACAAGGAATTAAGGTTATTTATCTAACAGATAATCATCTTCCTGATGATCCCGAGTTCAAGATGTGGCCTGCTCACGCAATTGCTGGAAGTGTTGGTGCAGCAGTTATTGATGAATTAGAACCACTACCAGATGAGAGAGTAATTCCAAAAAGAAGGTATTCAGGATTCTTTGGTACTGATTTGGATCTGACCTTGCGAGAGGCAGGAATTGATACAATAATACTTGTTGGAGTTCTTACAGATATTTGTGTGATGTATACTTCTGCAGATGCTTCAGCTAGAAATTACACAGTCATCGTTGTATCGGATGCAACTGGAACTAACGATGAAGATACTCATCAATTTACACTAAAGCACATCGAAACAATTCACGGTTCTGAAGTTACTACAGCTGAAAACTTGTTAGAATCTCTGGAGAAAACTTCAAGAACAAAATCATTCATTGGGCTTTCTAGCGACAAGCCAAACGTAGCCCCGTAAATCGTCAGATTTCAGAAGATTTTCCTCAGTTCCAAAACAATGGAAAGTCCACTCCTCGAAGACCTTCTTTAACTCATTTGATGTGATGAATCTTATCCTCGGTTCTGTGTTGAAGTGAGGTAGAATATTTCCTGAGTATGCAATGAAACCTCCTGGCCGAATAGAATCACGGATCTCCTCAAGCTTTGGTATTGCATTCTCAAATAGGTATTGAATACACTGCAGCGCAACAATCACATCATATTTCTTCAGAGGATATTTTTCCATTGTTGCAATTTCGAAGTCTATTTTATCATCTACTCCCATCAGCTTGGCTTTTCTTTTTGATACTTCTATCGCTATAGGTAGAGCATCAAATGCTTCTACCTTACATCCTATTTTAGCTAAAGCACAAGCCGTTGTTCCATCTCCGCATGCAAACTCAAGAATTTGCATTTCATCAGGATTATTGTTAACAACACTGAATGCTCTGATTAGCTGTTGTCCAACATGTCCTAATGGTTTGGATAATAGTTCTTCATCAGTAGATTCTAACATCAATGACAGGTATTTGTTCCATCCACTCATCCATTTCTCTGGAGCTGAAACTTCTTGTCTGTCGGTCATTTCACTGACTTCTGATTAAGTTGAACTATAAATTCTATGTTTGATGTAGAAAATCAACTAATAGATACTCATCAATTCAATACAAGTCATCTAGAGGATGAGATTGTTTGATTTCAATCTGTTCATCCTTGGTTGATTTCGATATATTAGACACATAACCAAGATTTTCCGTTAGCTTTAGGTACTCTTCCTTACATTATAATATGATTCCAATGCAAGAAGAGATCATCAAGATGGTTGAAGAAGAGAAAATGAGTTCTATTCAACTAATGAGTGGCCGAGTTGGAGTTTCAGCTGATAAAATACGAGTGATATTAAACCAACTTGTTGAGGAAGGTCGTTTGAACGGTACTCTTTCTGAAGATGGTGAGCGATTCTTCAGACGTGATTTGGAAGCACCGGAAACAACGGAATCAACTGAAATGAATGCAGATTTTCTTGAGTTTGATCCACGTCCTGGAAAGATAGTAATAGCAATTGGTTTTATTATTCTAGTAATAGGTGCTTTTGCAAGTCTGTTTGCAGAAAACTACAATCAGCAAGACCAATTTCTGGCGGTTAGTTTCATTGGAGTACTGATTTTTCTAGGTGGATGTTATTACTTTGGAACTCGTCGAACTCCATAATGCGAACAGAATCTAGTAGGTTCAAAGTTTGATAAATACATAAGATATTAGAGTCTTGAAATGACCTGAATCAGACTCCTTAAGTAGTCTATATCACGGCCGAGAGTAGGAAGTGTAACCATGCAAGACATCTTCATTCAAATTCTCCCTATCGTCATTTTTGCAATTGGTGTTGGCACCATTTCGTCCATGATTGGCATAGGTGGTGGAATTATCAATACGCCTCTACTCATCATTGTGTTCTTCTTAGATGCTCAATTTGCACCTGCGACTGCTCTTGTGGCAGCGCTGTGTGTTGGTGCAGCTAGTACAGTGACATATGCCAGACAAAACCCGCGACCCATTGTACCTAAAGCTGGTCTGTTTGTCGCCATTGCGACTATACCCGGGTCTCTTTCTGGTGTTGCTCTTAGAACTATGATTACTGATGATATGTTGCTAAGATACATCTTTGCAATATTGTTATTCCCAATTGCTCTGAAGATGCTTTTTGCGAAAAAGAAAGGTCCAGTTGAAAGAGATGCTCAACTTGAAGCATTTGATTTGAGTCAAATCCAAACAAAGCGATTATTCTTAGCTTTAATTGGCGGCTTCTGTGGTGGAATTGTTGCTGGTCTTTTGGGTCTTGGTGGTGGTGTCATTGTTGTTCCTGTTCTGAGTATCATCATAGGCCTACCGATGCATGCTGCTGTAGCAACCTCCATGTTTACTATGATCTTTACAGCTTCTGCTGGAACAATTTCGAACTTTGTGCAAGGATTCATAGATCCATTCTTTGCAATATCGCTAGGTATTGGAATGATAGTTGGTGCACAGATTGGTCCCCGGCTAGCTTGTAAAGTAAATGCTGTTCAACTGAAACAGATTTTTGGTCTTGTCTTAGTGTTCCCCTTAGTTAAGATGGCTCGATTGGGAATGACTCTCTTCAATCAAAGTGATGCTTACTCCCTGGTTTCAATAACAGGTGATGTTATAATTTGGTTAGCAATTGTCATTCCAATCGCACTTATCAAATACTTCCTTAGTGGTAGATTATTTGCCAATGGGTAGCAATCAGCTACTGAAAACTTGGACATTGTAGGACAAGATCTGATAGGAGTTTATATGGAGTGATCTGGAATAGAGATTTGGTCTACAGACACAGGATCCCTGACCAGGACCGAGCCAGTTCCAGTACCGTTTCTGGACGGACAAAGCTCGGGTGTCTAAGTTTGTCCAACT
>WJMJ01000162.1 GCA_014728035.1 Promethearchaeota archaeon
AATATCCTGACTTTTGGGATGAAACGAGTGAGCAGGCAAGACAAAAAGGTAGAAAATTCCTTTCGGATATGGGACTAACCGAGGCTCAGATTGATGGTGTGGTTGCTTGGGAGAGAACTTTCAAATTTATTGGTAATGTTCTGACCGCCAAAATGAAAGAGTTAAAAATAAACCCTGAGACCATTAAAGAATTCAGTAATAGACTAAAACACTTCATACCTCATAGATGGTATGGAAATTGGTTGGTGAGAGTTTATGAAGAAACAACTGACCCTGAGACAGGGAGAAAAAAACAAAAAACAATACACCTATATGATACTGATTCTACATTAACACGTGCGGCTAAATCTGTTAGAATACAGAAACAATTAGCTGAACTGGATGCGGCAAAATATAGAAGGCAGTATGGGCAATCAAACCCAGAATATAAGATTGAATTGATTAGGGCAAATGATTATCCTTCTGAGTCCCTTCAAGAAGCCCCATCTTATGTAGTTCGTGCTATCTCAAATGAAGTCTTAAATAGAATGGATTTGTCAAAACTTGGGGCTGATACGGAAGCAGAACTCAAAGCTGGTTTTAACCAAATGATGAAACAAATATATAAAGAAAAAGCAGGGGGGAAATTATTCCTGAAAAGAAAGAACATTCCAGGATATTCTGAAGACTTAATTAAACCTGCCGCAGATTATATAAACCACTTCACAGGTTTTATAACCAAACTGGAGATGATGGAAGATTTGTCCAAGGCTCTTCAACAAATTCCAAGGAAGCATATGCCCAAATTGTTTGACTATGGTGTTGAGTATGCCAAATATAATATGAGACCTGTTAATGAAATGTTAGGATTTAAAAAATGGGCATATATGATGTATTTGTGGGGAAACATTAGTTCCGCTCATCTACAGCTTACTCAGGATTTTATTACAGCGTGGCCTGAATTATCCAAATACACTGATAGGTCGTTAGAAAAAATGATAACAGCACTTGGTGATGTTATCTACAATGAGATTGGTGGGGGAAGAATATCAAAACAGGAGCAGCTTGAGATTGAAAGATTTAGGGAAGCTGGTTTTCTGGAACCAAGGGAAACATTAGAATTAGCTGGTAGAATTGGTGGAATTTTTGATAATCCCAGACCTGCAACAGGAATCAAAATTCAGCGTGGGGTAAAATATGTGGACATATTCCGTAAGATGGAGATGGTGAACCGCGAAGCAATGGCACTGGCTCTGATAAGGTCTGGAATAAAAGTTGATACCGAACTTGATGCTACTATAGAAGGAAAAATTCTTGGTGGCCAGTTGATTGACAATGCTCATTTTATGTATGGAAAAGCAAACAGACCAAAATTAATGAGAGGACTAACATCACCATTGACGGTGTTTAGAAGTTTTGGTATCCATTTTCTTGGTTGGGCAAAAATTCAAGTAGACTCTGCCATTAAAGGGGATGGAAAAGCTGCTGGTGCATTGTTAAGGTCTATGTTTGCTAATTGGTATTTTGGGGGTTTTGCCTCATTACTTGGCGTAAGATTTATTGCATCACTTTGGAAAGAGATTTTTGGTACTGATTTGGAGAATGAGCTTATTGAAAGTTATGGTGAAGTTGGTAGGATTCTTTGGGAAGGGCCAATGGCACAAGTATTTCCTGTGGCCTTCTCACGAAGAGTGTCCCCGTTTGAGATACCAACCCCTGATGATTTCCGAACTTGGAGACGAACTGTCCAATCTATTGGTGGTGTGCTTACTGACCTGCCAATTAGAATGGGAAAGATGTGGTTAGATATGGAAAACCAAGATTATCTAAGACTTCTTGAAGATGCTTCTCCGAGTGCAATTAGTAACATAGTACAGGGTTATCGGCTTCATACCAGAGGTTTGGAGAAACGTACTGGGAAACCTATTGCGGGAATTGGAACTCAACATAGAGTGTTTCAGTCTCCATTGAAATTGACTACACCTGAAATGATATTTAAGATGATGGGATATCAACCAAAAGCCTTGGAACAACAATGGAAAATAACAGATAATGTAAGGCAAGACCAAAGTAGGAGATTGGGTAGGCTACAAAATTGGGCAGCAAGATGGACATTTGCAGCAAGAAAT
>WJMJ01000163.1 GCA_014728035.1 Promethearchaeota archaeon
CCTTTCAACCCTACTACTAGTCTGATTGTAACTAGTTGTGATAGTAGAGATACTATTAGTCTGGAAAAACTTTCAACCCTACTACTAGTCTGATTGTAACCTGGTGCTATTTTCATGCGTTTTTAGCAAAATAAGGTTTATGGGCCTCGCTACAGACGACCATCTCATAAAACCTCCGGTGCTGCAGCGATGACATGGATTACCAAAGATGTTCGAGACTATGCATCCAATGATGAATTCTATCCTCATGGATATCCCAAGTTCCGTGATAGGAATTCCACTCATTGATAAAGTCGGAGAGAATCCAAGATCCGTATATCCTTTCACCAAGGGGATATATTTCGGGAGAAGATGTGATATCTTGGAATACGGAAGCCAAGTCAATTGAATTACCAGAGGGAAGTCGTAATCTATGAGCTATTTTACCACTCATTCCTTTATCCACGTAGCAATATGGCAATAGATTCGGCAAAACTGAAAGGATATTCTCGGTTAGTGGTTTCTCTGTGAAGAGAATGGTGTTGTCATTAAGACCGACATGATGCAATTCCCATAAGTGTTTAATAACTCCTAATCTTCTTAATCGGTTGACACGTTTTACTATCTCAGATGTTCTCTTTTTTACTACTTTTCTAATATTTCTGATGGATGTAATACCCCTTTGAAAGAGTACCAATATGTGAGCATCCACATGGTCACATTGAGTGATTCTTTCTGGTGGATCTGAGAACGCAAGAGGATACGCATCAACAATGTTCGATTCTTGAATCATGGACATCTCAAGAGATACCCTATCCCAATCAATATCCCACGAACTAGAATCTGTGCTATATGATTGAAAGTTAAAGGAGCGCAGAACTCTATTTCTCTCTATACTTCGGACGATTATCCCCTTTTCTTTTGCAAGCTGAAGCATACTTTCAAAAACTTCAATGTTTGTCTTGTTGTCTGGAATACAAAGGGTGGCAAAGATACCACCACTCCCCATTATCAATCTATGAATTGAAAATACAAAGGGACAGAGTTTGATGAAGTCAATAATTGATCGAGTTGTCTGTGGCTTTGAAAGGAGTATTACATGAAAAACTCGTATACCCAGTGCTGCAAAAGAAAGAAGTTGAAACTCTCGTAGTTGTCTTTTTTTCCGCAAATCAAGAATTGTTTTTCCGACCCAGTTAGTACTCAAATCCAATTGTTGTGCTATATCTTCTCTACTTGCGTCGGGTGTACGTAACAAGATGTCAACAATCTGGAGTTCAACATCATTTAATTCAGCAGGATATGTTCTGACAAATCGGTAGAGATATCGATTCCATTGCTCTATTGACAGATCTAGTTGTAATGACTCAAGCTGAAGAATCCTATCTACTAACTGATTTAATCCCGATTCCATCGATAGTTTTCTGAGATTACTGAATATCGCTTCAGGTTTATAGACAGAACGAAACTTTGTAAGTCGGTCTGGACTGGACTTCTTCCATTTAGTTGCCCATTTTTCTGCATATTCTGAGTCTAATTGTTGGATCGCATATTCACAACTTATGTCAAATAGAAATACTTGGGGGATAACACCTTGGGGTAGAGAATTGAATAGAGCTTCACGGGACAAGATAGCTTTTCTGAGTTGTTCTGGAGTTTCTACTAAATTTGATAAAAAGATATATTTTCCTTCAATTTCTATTTTGGAATCCCAAGAGGATGGCCAATCGCTTCTCTCATCTGATACAATTTGTGGTGATAATCCTTTCAAGGGTGACTTGATGCCAAATCGTTGATCGATATTGACAAGTACAGTATCCCAAAGCTTGAGCAGATTTTCCTCTACTTCAAGTCTTTTCTTTTCCAATCTTCCATCTCTCCGCCAACTTCAACACTGTTTTACCCAAAAGGGTTATTTGAACTTGCTTAGGAGATGAGTTGGAAGTTTCTACGTATCCCCATTTTTCTAAATGTTGTACATGATCAGTCCCACTTGACCTGCTCTTCCCAACACTGTGTGCTAATGTGATAATTGACGGATAGCCTTCATCGCCAACATCTACTAAGGATTGAAGAATTGCCTTTTTTGGCGCTGTGAGCTTTTTCCTATGAATCGGATAGATGTCTACGACATCCACAGCTTCCCCATCTTTCTCTTTTACAAGATATACTTTTGACTCAAGAAAATTAGCTGCGAAGAAGAGGGCTGCACTCATAATTCGTGTTCCCAGAGATGGGTTAAAGGCAATATTGTCATTAGGATAATTATAGGCAGCATCCAAGGTTTTTCTCAGTATTTCGTGATAGTCGTATGGATTTACAGGTATGAGTTCAATATCGAACTTTCCCCTATCTTTGAATTCCTGTTCGATTGTTTCTGCATCCTCTTTATTTTCAATTGAATGAAGAAGTATCAAACAATCTCCTTTCCGCTTATCCATTACATATTGAATTCTTTTCTGTTGTTCTAGACCCAGACTGGCAATGATAACATTACGCATTAGACTCACTCCCAATTACTAACCTGTTCAGAATTAATCCCGAACATCCGGATTACACTCGCTAATCCGGTCGTGTTGACAATTCTGTAAGTATGAGAATGTCCTCAGGATAGAAATGTCCGTTCATGGATTCACGACATGGCCGGAAGGTCCTGAGGACCCTCCTTGGTAAAGTCCCTAGAAACATTCTAGAGACATCAGGTTTCGACCTGCATTGGGTCAATAACAATGACCCTACATCCTTTTTCTTTTTCAGCTATTTATTTCCTACTGAGAGAATAATGAGTCTCTTTCTTCTATAATTTGATCAATGAGTCTTAATTGACCTCAAAATTATGGCTTCTTCAATTGTGCCACTAGGGCTTACGGACACACCAATCGGTTGTGATAGAATAATGAGATGTGAAACTTGTATCAATACTAGCTTTTCTCCTACTAAAGAGGCGTATCGACAAATTCTTTGAAAGAATATTAACTAACGGAAACAAAACCCAATAAAGGTAAGATTTTCAGTTTCAGATAATTTCCATCTCTGCAAACTAATAATTTTGATAATTGAGGACTCGTGCAATTTATCCACTAAGACTCATTTTCATTTACCAGATATTCTATATGGAATAGATTCAGATACTAGTTATAGTCAGATTTTAAGAACTTGGTACGGGGATTCTATTTATGAACTCAGATAATGATGAAGCAATTAAGGTACTCCTGACTTTTTTAGGTGACCGTCGAGAGGATAGACCATATGAATTGGTAGAATACTGCCTCGAAAAAGAAGGAACAAAGACGATTCAAACTCATATTACCGGTGCTGCTCTGGCACATCTGACGGGCCCATATGACAAAGTAGTGGTATTTGTAACAAAAACTAGTTCGAAAAACATCTCTATCTTGTCAGAGGATTTAGGCGAAATGGAGAAACTACTTCACATTCATGAGATTGAGGAGGAGTATGATGAGGGTTCACTTCTTTTGGCAATTGATACGATAATTTCAGCAGTTTCAGCAGAGGGGAGGCCAGTGAATCTAGTAATTGACATCACTCATGGTTTCCGTTATCTAGCACTCCTTTATTTTTCAGCAATATCCTATCTGACGTTGTTCAGAGAAGTTAAGATTGATGGGATATTTTATGGCAAATACACAGGCACTAACCAAACGGCAATAATTGATTTAACTCCAGCATATGCTTTTGTTCAGTGGACTCAGGCTGCACATGCATTCACAGAATCTGGAAAAGTTGACTTTCTGGCCCGCATGTTGCATGCGAGAAAAATGGACTTGATAACTTCTAATCAATCAGATAAGAGTATGAATGATGTTGTTAAATGTCTTCAGGGTATGGCGTATCCACTAACACATCCCCTTCCGATTGAAATCGGTCAGGCAGTACACCTTTTCCTCAATGCACTTGATGAGTTGAAAAATGAATCATTACTGTCTCCTGCATTTGCTCACGTGCTGGATGATATTACACAACGAATTGCTCCTTTATCAGGACAAATGATTCCCCGTAAAAAACGGGAAGTGATTTTGGACAATGATGAAATCAGAAAAGAACTAAAGATTGCTGCATGGTTCTTAGCACATGGAAGACTGGGTGATGCACTCATTGTTCTTAGGGAATATTTAGTAAACGCAGTATTACTTTGTGAGAATAAAGACGATTGGCTAGTCCATGAGGAACGGGTAAGGGTATCTTCAAGACTTAGTGCTTTATCTCGGAATATTGAAAACGAATCCATTAGTCAGTTGTTATCTGAAAACCAAAGAGAGATCGCAGATATTTGGCAGGAATTGTCTGTATTACGAAATAGCTATGCACATGCTGGATTTAAACAAGACCGTATTCGACCCGATAGAGAGATGACACGGGCATATGAACTTCTTGAACGATGTAGTAACCTTCCTGCAGTAACCCTTCGATTTGAATCTACTCATGGTCGTCTACTGATAAGTCCCCTTGGTCTTTCACCTGGAACTCTTTACTCGGCCCTTTTGAGGTTTGAACCTGATTTTGTAATAGTTCTCACTTCTTCAGACAGTATCGAAGCCATTGACCAAATAGTGAAAAAGGCGAATTTTCCAAAAGAGGCTGTTAAAACCATTTCATATGTTGATCCTTTCGTTGGGTATGAAGAAATTCCACATATTGTTAACTCATGTCTAGAAGATCTATTATTATCAGATCAAGTAATTTGTAACATCACAGGTGGTACTACTCTAATGGGTGAAACAGTTCGTACAATATATGAGCACTGTCGTCGTTTTGATATTTCATCTCAACTGTTTGCATTAATTGATAGAAGGTCTAGAAAAGAACAAGAAAAAAACCCCTTCTTCTTAGGTGATTGTATCCAATTATCTTAGAGTTCATTGATAGCAGGGCTTTGAAAAATATCTCACTGACACTCGATTTACAAAAGAACTTGCAGGTACGCTTGATAAACTTTCAACCCTATTACTAGTCTGACTGAAACATGATGACAAACATAATTCCTATCATCTATCATCACCAAAGGATTCAACCAGGTCTGGCATATCAGTCATTGCTCTGGAATGTTCATATCTACGTTGCATGTCCAACTTTCTCTCAAGTCTATCTAATCGTTTCTCGATACGATCAAGACGTTCTATCAACTTGTCAATATCACTCAATCATTACCACCACCCCAATCAAACAGAAACAACCTATCAACACTCTGTAAGAGTCTGATCATCTTTTGAGCCACCGTTCGTATCTCAACATGATTAACCTTTCTAAACTCCACTATAATACTATTAACCATACCAAGCCAACCTCTCTTTTTCACTCCACCGATTCTCAGCAGGAAGTGTGTTATCAACAGGTGCAACTACACCAACCACGATACCAAGGTCTGTGTTAAGACTCTGATAATGATATAACTCATCATCAGACCCTATCTGTATCATAGTAACAGGTCTTGCTAACCAGTTACGGTTTCTACTATGCTTATCTCTATCATAGATTGAAACAAGCAGATTCAACATCCCTCTGCTGGTACCAAGGTGAAATATTACCTTGGTCGGAATCCTTCCAATCATAGCACTGTTTTCAGTGTTTTTTATGACAAAAGAACGATTCCTTGGAAATTCAAGTTCAATCTGGTACCAACAGTATCTATCTATCATACTACGTATGATATCAACAGAATAGATAATGTCACCCAATCTCTTTTTTTGCTGAGCCTCTCTCTTTTCAGCCATTTTTTCAACCCTCTTGCCAAATGCTATCCATCCACGCACAGAGGGATTGTGTTTTCTCATCTTCATTTTAGACCAACAACCACCGAAGTAGAATTGAAAAAGTCTATCACGCTGGACACACCATCTTTTTTCATAGCCTCTACTATGAACTGTCTCCACGTTCTCATAAGAGACTCTCTCCTAGAGTTTATCTTATGATACAGAGTAAGAGGAACTCTGATGGTTATCTTTCTGGTTAAGTCTTCTGTATCAACGGGA
>WJMJ01000021.1 GCA_014728035.1 Promethearchaeota archaeon
AAGCAAGTTCTGAAATCTGTCATTCCCAAGGGTCATTCCTTGACTTCAGAAGCAAGTTCTGAAATCTGTCATTCCCAAGGGTCATTCCTTGACTTCAGAAGCAAGTTCTGAAGTTACTGAAAACCGAGCTTCGCCCGATGGGCGAACATGCCACTGGTCTTTGACCAGTGGTGGTAGGGTTTCGCTTGACGTTCTCCTAGGGATTGTAAAAAAATGAATAGGATGCATTTTTCTATTTTGTTATTACTGTTGAATAAAAATAAAATAGAAACATTTAAATATTAATTGTTTTTTACAAGTAGTAACTATAAGTAACTACGTTGTAGTTATAAATAATGATAGAAATAAAATATGGAGGCAAAAAAATGAAAAAAATTATAGGAATTTTGGCAATATTTTTAATAAGTATTGTCAGTGCAGTTTCAACACCAGTATCCACTGATTCAGACATATTTCCTGGTGTGGTTGCCATGGAACCGAATGATTCAGTAGATGTCGAATACTGTGTTGTATACATTGATGAAAATGATGCAGAGACACCAGCAGTAGGACTGGATGTAGCAACAGATAAAATTTGCAAAGACCAGAATAGTATACCTGGATGCCAGGCAGCAGACACTTCTTCACCAGCTGAGTTTTCTGTAACAGTTGTTGACAGTGTGACTGGTGCAGACGGCTGTGCAACATTGACTTTATCAACAACAAATGCTTACGGCGGAACATTTTATTATGAAGTAAATGGAGAAGTTGAAGGAGAAGCAATCACAGAAGAAACTGGTACAGCATACATTCCTGAGTTTGGAGTGTTGGCATCATTAGCAGTTCTTGGACTTGCAGGATTGTTTGTTGCAAGAAAAAGGAAATAATTAATTTGAGATTTTTTTCTCAAATTTTTATTATTAATGAGGAAATAGAAATGAAAAAAGTAATTTTTTTAATTTCAGTTTTTGTATTATTAACTATATCTGTAGTTGCACCTGCTCCTGAAAATGACCAGGATTGTCAAAATTTAGGATATGATGGTTATTGGACAGGACAGGGAGGAATTGATGCGGAATGCATTAAGGCTGGATACGATTTTGGAGTTGCTAAATGGGAATACAATGAAATAGATAAGATTTTTGAAAAAGAATCTGAAATTTCAGGATTTTCAACTTATGTGAACGGATCTGACAGTTATGCAGGTTGGACATCAAACCCAGGAATTTCCGGAGTTATCAGCAAAGAGGGAAAATGTTATCAGATTCTTTCAGGCGGAACAACAGGTTCGATAGAAAAATTATATTTCGGTATAAGCCATGTTACGCTTTGCAAAGATACAGAGGAAGACATTCCTGAATTCAACGGTTTTTCAGCAGTTTTCTTATCAGTTGCAGCATTAGTATTTGTTGTATTCAGGAAGAGTAAATAGATTTTTTTCTTATTTTTTAAAATGTAATATTTTTTTACAACCAGGTAAAGACTATAAAGGTTTAAATAATGTAACTATTTTAATCATAAATCACAGATATTTATTGTAGAGATTTTATCACAAAAAAGAGGGGGGAGGGTATCCAAGGAGATTAAATGTAGAAATATTACTTTTCAAAAATGTTTCAGATACGTAGTTTAATATTAAATTAAGAGGGGTGTTTTATATGATAAAAAAGAGCAGTATATTATTTATTTTTGTTCTAATTATGCTAGCAGGTTTTGTATCTGCAGATGTTGTTTTTGAAGAAACATTTGGTTCAGGAACTGACTGGACAACAACTGTTCCTGGGTGGACCTTCAGTCAGGATGTGACCTCAGGAAGAGATGATATCTTTTCAGAAACAGGAGGGAGCGACGGAAATAGATACGCATGGATTGCTGGAGATTCCGGTGATCAATATATTGAGAAAACAGTTTCTACATCAGGATATCAGAACCTGGTACTTAGTTGTGATTACAATCTTATAGGAAGTTTTGGTACAAGTTCCGATTATATCGTTGTTGAATGGAAATTAACAACAGAATCATCATATAATATATTGTTGAAAGCTTCTGGGGATCAGATAGGTTGGTCCCATATTGTGTTTATTCTTCCAAAAGCTGCACAAGACACTGAAATTGATATAAGGATAAGAGCAGATGATACTGAAGATGATGATTTTATTTTAGTAGATAACATTAAATTGACAGGGTCAGAAATTGCTGAATGCGGAGACGGTGATATTGATAACGGAGAAGAATGCGATGACGGCAATTCTGATGATTTTGATGAATGCAAGAATGATTGCACTCTTCCTGAATGCGGTAATAATATTCTTGAAATAAATGAAGAATGTGATGACGGTAATCTATTTAATGATGATACTTGTGATAATAACTGCTTTTCTGTATTACAGACAGACTGCCAAGGTCAGGCTGACGGAACTCTTTGTGATGATGATATATTTTGCAACGGGCCTGATGAATGCCAGGATGAAATCTGTGTAAATGTAGGTCCTGAAGTTGACTGTTCAGATGGAAATGATTGTACAGATGACATTTGTAATGAAGATGCTGATCAATGTGAAAATCCTGATTTGGGTGCTGGAACACAATGCGGTTTAGCAAGGGATTGTCCTGATGATCAATGCAGCGGAGACTTTGCTGAATTTTATCCTGCAGACGGCCATGACACCTGTGATGGTAACGGAAACTGTGAAATTTATTCATGTAATTTAGAAACAACCTATTGTACAGATGATGATACAGCTGATGGGATCAACACATTGAACTGCGGTGCAGAGTGTGATTCTGATTCTGATTGTGATGATGAAGATGCAAACACAGTTGATACATGTAATTTAGATACCTGCGGTTGTGTTTATACACCGACTGGACCAGAATGCGGAGATGGCAATATTGACTCCGGAGAGGAATGTGATGACGGAACCGAAAACGGTGTATCCTGCTCTCCTGCTTATGACAGCTCATGTACTTATTGCTCAGACACATGCGTAGAAGTCACGCTTTTTGGAGGAACATGCGGTGATGATACTATAGATACTCCTGATGAGGAATGTGAAAAAGATTCCGATTGCTCAACAGGTGAAGTATGCAGCAGCTGTGTTTGTGAAGCAGCACCTTCGGAGTGCGGAGACGGAAATATTGATTCCGGAGAAGAGTGCGACAATGGAATTGGTAATACAGATGTTCCTTGTGATCCCCCTTACGGCGGAAGCTGTGAATATTGTGACAACACTTGCAATATACATACAGTTGACGGTCCTTACTGCAATGATGATACTGTAGATTCACCTGATGAGGAATGTGATGACGGGCTTTCAAACGGCGATCCTTGCACCCCGACATATGATTCGTCATGTGATTATTGTTCAGATATCTGTACAATAATAAATATAACGGGACCTTTTTGCGGGGATAATGTGCGTGATGCTTCCTATGAAGAATGTGACGGAGATGATTTTGATTCACAGGAATGTTCTGATTTTGGATTTGATTATGGAACACTTTCATGTACTGCCAGCTGTGTAATTGATACTTCAGACTGTATGAATTATGAATGCGGCGACGGAATACACAATCCAGGAGAAGAGTGTGATGATGGAAATAATGTGAATGAAGATTTTTGCAGAAATGACTGCACCCTTCCTTACTGCGGTGATAATATCATAGACTCCGGTGAAGAATGTGATGACGGCAACTTTGATAATTATGATGCTTGTCCGGATTTTTGTGAGATTGCTGAATGCGGCGACGGATATGTGTATTTTGCGCAGGAAGAATGTGATGACAACAATCTTATCAATGGAGACGGTTGTGATGAAAACTGTACTATTGAACAAGATGAATTATGCACCCAGCCCATTGATGTAATGTTTGTAATGGATAGATCCGGAACTATGAATCAATTAGAAGCTGGAATGACACGGCTCCAAAGGGCAAAGCAGGCATCGATTACCTTTGTTAATATGATGAATTTTTCAAGAGACATCGGAGGTCTTGCATCATTTAATGAGACCGGAAGGCTGGATAATTCATTGACATCAGATAAAAATGATCTTGTTGCATCAATAAATTCATTGACTGCAGAGGGTCTTACAAATATCGGACAGGGCATTAAGGTGGGACAGGAAGAATTAGCACTTAACGGAAGAGATACCAAAGTAATGATTCTTCTTTCAGACGGAGCACCAAATGCAATGACATTAGACAACGGGTCAATAAGATACTGTTTTGTCACCCCGGAGAACCATACAAATTGTACTTTGTTTGCAATGGAACAGGCAGAAGAGGCCAAAGCAGCAGGCATTGAACTTTTCACAATCGGGCTTGGTGTAAGACCATTCACAGACAGCCTGCTGCGGAATATGTCGTCAGGAGCTGATGATCATTACTTTTCAGCACCAACGTCTGAGGAATTAAGACAAATCTATCTGCAGATTGCAGAGATACTCTGTCCATGCGGAAATGGTGTTTATGAACCTGATCTTGGCGAAGAGTGTGATGACGGGAATGATAATAATTATGACAGCTGTACAAATGACTGCAGGAATGCGGTATGCGGTGATGGTTATCTTTTCTATAGTGATGGAGAAGAATGTGAACCACCTGAAACTACAGATAATCATGACTGCATCCAGACTCAATTTGAATGCCTTGGTGCTAAAGCAGGAATAAGAGACAGTTACGGTGATTGTGATGAAGAATGCGGCTGTATCTATGATAATTTTGAGTATCAATGTATTGAAGGTGAATGCGGTGGAGAATGTGATTCAGATGATGACTGCGATGATTTTGATCCTGAGACAGAAGATTTCTGCAATCTAGAAACCTGCAGCTGTGAATATTCATATTGCGGAGACGGGGTTGTTGATTTTGATGAAGAGTGCGATGACGCTAATGAAAATGAAGATGATTATTGCAGCAATGACTGTACATTGACATACTGCGGAGACAATATAATCCAAAGACCAAACGGTGTTGGAGAAGATGGTCCGCTTGATGACGGGTACGAAGAATGTGATGACGGAAATGACGGAGATAATACAGATGAATGCCTTGAAAATTGTATTCTTCCTGAGTGCGGTGACGGCTATATCTGGGAAGGAGAAGAAGAATGCGAATCAGATTCAGATTGTCCGGAAAATCAATGTGAAGTGACATATGAGGATTATTGTTTGGGAAATAAATTAGCAGATTACAATAACAATCATATCATGGACAATCTGATTGTCTCAGACACATGCGATAATACATGCGAAAACTGTGATTGCACTGACTGTGCAACTGACTGTTCTGCAGAACCGGATCTATATTGTGCATACGGTTACTGTAATGCGCAATGTGATTCAAATGATGACTGTAATGACGGATTAGGGATGACTATTGATACATGTGATATTGATAATTGTATCTGTGATTATGATTACATGGATCTGATAGAAAAAGATAGCAAAGTAGCAAAGGCTATGCCGACATCAAATTTCGGTAAAGGCAGATATTCAATTGTAAATCCCAAAGAAAGAGCAATGGACAGGACATATCTGAGAGTTGATGCAACACCATTGATGGGACAGAGTTTTTCAGAAGTATTGCTGAAACTTGCTGTATTCTATTCCGGAGCAAATGTAGTAGGTGAGAATGTTGTTGCATATTATTGTCCTGAACATGATTTTGATGAGGATACAATTAATTGGGTAAACCAGCCGATTGACAAAGACTGTATCAAAGCAGACACATATACAGTAGCAAACACAGTGACTGCAGGAACACCGGAAACATGGCATGAGTTTGACATAACAACAGAAACAAACAATGAATTGACTTCAGGAGATGGATTATTTACAATTGTACTAGTTTCAGATCTTGAAGACACAGGGATAACAGACAACAGTTATTTCATCCAGTATCTGACAAGAGATTATGATGAAGATGAGTATGAACCAACAATAGAGATGACATAAAGTGAAAGTTTAATCACCATAATATTTAAATATAAGTTATCATTTTTGAATAGATACTTGAAGTAGTTATTCAGTAATGAAAAATAGTGAAGATTAGTAACAGAGATTACAAAAAAGAGGAGGGGTGATTAATTTGATAAATAATACGGAGGGGAAAGAATGAAAAAATTAGATAGAGACAATGTTCTCAAAACAACATTTTTGTTGTTGATGTACATTGGAAGCATTTTTGCAGGAGCTATTTCTTTTGCAGCACCTGTGGTGTATGCTGATAATGGAATTGGGGACATAGTCAAGTTCAAGGTGGATGATGATTATGAAGTTGTTCCACCTGATGTGGCTGTAATAACGACAGACACACAAAAAGATATAACGATATGGATACACAATAACGAGCCTGAAGGCGGAAATTGTATTGATGAGATTATCTTGACATTCCCGGATGACTGGCAGGGAAGTATTGATACAGCAGCATCCAGTGCGACAAATATGGGTGCAGTTGTTAAGACTAACCAGGCAAACAGCGATAACCCGAATCCATATAGCGAATTAGAAAATGACCCAAGGTCAATAAGAATTGTTCCAGATTATTCTCAAGACGGAACAATGCTTTGCCCGAGTGGGACAACAAAGATTACAATCAAGGGATTGACATCACCAACTGATGCCGGAGATTCTGAGGTTTCAATTATGACTTCTGATGAGAATCATAATGAACCAAGCGACAGCTATGTCAGGCTGCCAATTGCAGAACATCCAGTGATAAGAGTCAGTGAAGCTGAAAAAGTAAAGATTGAGTACATACAGAAAAGCGAATTTTCTACTGATGCTGATGCTGACTACAAATTTACAGGAAAAGCATGGGGTGCATGGGGAAGGCTTGATAAGCTTTTTATAAAAAGCGATGCAAGTGCAGATATCGAAGTATATCTTGATAATGGTGACGGTGTATATGATTCCTCAACAGATGACTGGATGATCGGATCCGGTTCAGTTGCTGCAGGAAAAAACACAATCAACCTTGATAATTATGATTCGGACATGGATATAGGTAATACTGTCTGGAATGGATTTGTTAATGACGGAACCATTGCTACATATTATATTGTATTTACATCCGGTTCAGCAAATCTTGAAAATATCGGACATACTGATTCTGCAAGATATCTTGATCCAAGTGTTGTCGGAACAGGATTCGAAGGCACAGCAGAAGGAAAGGTCATTACAGTAAATGATGCTCCACAGCCTGCTGACGGCAGAAAAATAAAAGTCCAGTTAGTCAAAGAAGAAGGAGACATGATTCTTGATGTAAAAGAAGAAGATATCCCAATCTATTATATGACTGATCTTGGAACTTTTACAGAAGACAGTCCGGAGCCTACAGATGCAAACGGACAGGCAGAAATCAATCTGATGCCTGGAACAAAGAAAGGAATTGCAGATGTTAAGGTATGTTATCCTGATCCTAGCTGCGAACATGAATATGTTGGTATAAATGCAAGGACAGCACAGACATGCGAGATAACAAAAAGGCAAAGATGTAGAAGTTGAAGCCGGAGAGATTGTTGAGATTGAAGCCACATTATATGACGAGTTCGGAAATATAATCACAAACAATCCTGAACAGAAATTAGTAGAATTTGATCTGTTATCAAAACCAGATGCTGATGCTTCATTAGATGACGATACCAATCTTGGTGATATTAGTGATCATGAAGAAGAAGACAGCCAGTTGGGTACAGCAGATACCTATCTGCATACCAGTGCAACAATGGGAGATCATGTTGTAGAGGTAGAAGCAGAAGGAATTGACTGCGGTACAACAACTGTTAAAGGAACATTAGGACAGGCAGATGCTGTCGAATGTTTTGCTGTAGAAGTCGGAGATAATGAAGTTAAAGCTGACGAGTGCTTTGATGTAGAGGTCTATATAACTGATAAGAACGGAAACAGGCTTCCAAAATGGGAGAGCTTTGTTGAGATAACATTATCAGACACAGAAAAATATATTGACTCAACTGACCTTAGAGAAGAGATAATCTTCAATAATGGACACTCAGTAAAAGGAAAACTAAACAACAATGCAGAAGCAAAAGCAATAATTACTGTATGCGGATGCGATGATCTTGGTGAATTAGATGTTGTATGCAGATCAGACACTCTTGAAGATGATGATTTTGCATTAGATGTAATAAACTCAGATCCTGATTGCATTGACGTAGCAGTTGATGAAAATGACCCATGTAATCCTTACAGGACAGTAAGAACATCAGTTCTTGATACCTGCGGCAACAAGTTAATTGACCAGGAATGTGCTGAAGGAGGTTGGGCAAGCTCATGCATGGAACTATCTGCAAGTTGCGGAACATTAAATGAACTTGATTCAACTGAAAAAGTATGCGCTGATCTTAGAAATACCGGAGAAGCAGATCCTGCAATCTGGGATCTTTCAGAGTGCGGATGCGGAACTTTCAGCATAACAGTAGATGATGAACCTGACTGCTGTCTTTTAGAAAACGGACAGACTTTGCCGATTTGCGAACCTCTTGAGGTTAACCTAGTCGGTCCAGTTGACAGGACTGATTTTACTGTTCAGCCTGAAGCATCAAATCAGGAAGATTTCTATGTGAGTGAAAGAACTGAGATCATACTAGAGCAGTACGACGAATGTGATCAGCTTTATGTATGTGAAGACGGAACAGTAGACATTAAACTTGAAGGTGAAGATTGTGTTGACACCTCAATTCAGGTAGACAGTCCTCTTGAATTAGAAGGTAAAGAAATCTGCGGAATTGAAAAAGACACTCCTTTATACAAGGTTGTGATCGAAAACTGTGCGGAACCTGACAAGGATGGATTAATGCCTGCATGGACAGATCTTCCGGAAAAGGATGACATTGTAGTTGATAAGCTGGCTTTTAAGTATTCAGGAGACTCAAGTGATACCATCTGTATCTATGAGGAAACTGAAGAAGTAGTTGGTTTTGACTCAACTGACAAATCATGGGGATGCAGACAATTAAACAGCGGTGACAGAGTGTTCTATGATTCAGTTCATGATGTTTATCTGATTGAATTAAATAATAGAATCGGAAAAAGAAAATTAAATGAGTATGACATCCAGAGAATGGGTGGAGCAATTATCAGACCAGGAGATACAAAGGACTTTTACTTTGTATTGCAGAGCGGTCAGACAATTTGTGAAACAAAAGACATTGATTACGAGTATTATCAGGACTATAACAGCCCGGACTTTATTGAATGGGACAATGGAGCTCATGTCAGAGACACCATTGAAGGTTCTGAAGGATATACCAGAAGAAATGACGACTATGATGCAGATGATGCACCAGGTCCATACGATGTTGTACCAGATCCATACCATTGGTATGCTGTAACACCAGATTACGGATTCGGAGACAGAGTCCTGCATAATCTTGGCTTTGTAAAAGGAGTTGCAAGAGCAGTATTCAGGGATCTTGTATCTGAGAACGTAAAGATCTATGTTGACTCTGTTGAACAGGGATCAGTTAATTTCAACCCTCAGCCAGCAACACAGGTTGTTGCAATAAATCACGGAGATTTATCTGAGGAAGAAATCTGTGATTCCAATAACAAAGATTGCAGACCAGCTATGGCTTGTGAAGGCGAAGGTTATGACATCAATCTACAGATTACAGACGGATTCCAGAATCATGTTGGCTTGGATAATACAAAAATCCAGCTAGAGTCATGTCTGATGTATCCGAGAATTGTAGAAGTAGGTGAAGTTGAACTTGAGATCTGGAACAGGTTAAAAATCAGGGAATCAAGCAATCCAAAGGATGTGTGCTTTGACATGGATAAATTCGAGAAAGCTGTTGAGATGGAAGTCAAACAGAAACTCGGATGGAACAGTCTATTCACACAGCTGTTGTTGGAAAGCGATGAATTCCAGAAATTAGTTAATGATTTGTATAAGTCAAAAGACGTTAAGTTTGTTGATGCAGCCACTGACGAGTATGGTCATGATGTTGTGTATACAGACTCTAATGGTCAAGCGACTTTCCGTGTTGAATCAGATGATTCAAGCCTATTCGGAATAAGATCATACAACACTGGTTTCAGGATCTTTACAATACCTGTTGGCCTAGATGCAGATTTTTTTGATGTGATCTTC
>WJMJ01000164.1 GCA_014728035.1 Promethearchaeota archaeon
ATATACGATGAACATTCTGTTTATGTCCCCCATGGAGACCTCGACATTCCAGAGCTCAACGAGGACGTGAAACTCGTCGTCATCAAAGGTTACACAAAGGCTGAGTTACAGAAGAAGATTCTTGCTCTATTGGAGAGTGGCGTGGCTCTTGCAGAGGACACTCAAAAGGACATCATCGATGTCGCAACATTCGTTCAACTCCCTGAGAAAGAAATTCATAGTATCAAGAACAGAGAAGTAAAGATTGCTCTGTATGATGCTTTTGGAATTGTACCTGAAGACCCGTTTGAATTCCTACGGTATGTGCTGTTTAAGACTACAGACTCTACCCTACTTATCAAGAATAAAGAGACCTTTACTGTAATTCAAGAAAATGCTAGCTTAGGTGTGGATTTGTTCAAGACCTACCAGAAAGAGCATGGTCTAAAAAGATTAGCAGAGATATTCTACCGTTTCAAACCCTTGTTCCTCGCGTTTCGTTCTGATAAGACCCTCAGACCAATCATCAACAAGATTCGACGATTGGCAGTAAAACATCACAAACCATTACGAATTGATTTTCTCAACGAGATCACAGCCATGCTCAAGCACGGTCACGAGATTTCCACCGAGAAACTGCAAATAGAACTGAACAAGGTCAACATCTTTAGAAAGATTCGTCTAGCACAAGCCTTGAAATATCGCTTGCATGAAGAAACCACGTCAATCATCTACAAGATACGAAATGGGAAGGCTTTTGCCACAGAATTCAGCTTTGAAAATAGAGCCAGCATTGACGATATTCTAGCTATCGTCTTAGATTCAATTATTGTGGATATCAGAAAGAACGTGGACGGCAAGAAGATCTACATCCCCGAAGGGGTCACGTATGCATTACCTTCGAGTGAAAAACAGTTCACTGGCAATCTTCCATGTGGAACAAGTGTAAAGATTGGAGATGATATGATCTTCGGCATCCACTGGGAGAACATAGAAAATGCACAGATTGATCTTGACCTATCTCTTATCAATAAGGACGGATTGAAGATAGGATGGGACGGGTCGTACCGTGACTCGGAGAGAACCATCTTATTCTCAGGAGACCTGACAGATGCCCCACCGCCAAAGGGTGCATCAGAGTTGATCTACATCAACCGAGGAAATGATGATACGTACACACCCTATATCCTGTTCGTCAACTATTACAACTTCAATGACAGTCTTCCCGTACCATTCAAGATTCTCGTTGCCAATGAGTCAGTGACCAGTCTTGAGTCTAACCATATGGTTGACCCTAATTCTATCGAGTGTATCACAACATCAAAGATGGATAGAAGACAGAAGATGTTAGGGTTGGTCGTGACTGGACCAGATGGGTGTATATTCTACTTCAATGAGAGTAACCTTGGTGCGTCTATCACATCAGCATCAAGACCATTCTCACAGCATGCCAGACAGTACCTGTTTGATTACTCACCGAACATGTTGACCCTAAATGATGTATTGACCCAGTCTGGTGCTATCATGATTGACACAAGGAAAGACGCAGATATTGACCTATCCCCAGAGAGTCTTGAGAAGGACACGATACTTGCTTTGTTATCATAATAGTCCGTATTCCGTATTGTTTTATAGAACCGACCATAACATCTAAGCTATGACAGATGCTTCAAAGGTATATTTTGGTTCGATAGTTCATGGCAACAAGGGAGCCTTTGCGTCCATTGCCGTAAAGCTCGACAAGATTCTAGAGAACCTCGACCTCTCGACAATTGAGAAGAAAGACAAGGTAGCCATCAAGATGCACCTTGGATTCCGAGACGGATATCAGACAGTTCCAGTGTTCTTTATCCGAAGAGTAGTTCATGCGATAAAAGAGCTCGGTGCATTCCCCTTCATTACAGATAATCCAACAGCAGTCTACAATGCAGCTGCACGGGGTTACACTGCTGAGACCTGTGGTTGCCCCCTCATCCCTATCGCTGGAGTAAAAGACGGCTACACGGAGAAAGTGGAATTTGATTTTCATAATGTTGATACTCTGGAACTAGGTGGTGTACTAAGAGATGCGGATGCGATGATTGACCTATCTCATGCAAAAGGACACAATTCTTGTGGGTACGGTGGTGCAATCAAAAACATCGCTCTAGGTGGTTATCATGGTCCGAGTCGTTGGAAGAAAATTCATGGCGTCGAGGCTAGTATACCCTACTGGGACGCTGACAAGTGCACTCCTGAACATGCAAAGAAATTGGTTGAAGCATGTCCAGATGGTGTCATCAAATACGACGAAGAAGAACACAAACTGACCGTTGGCTTTGGAATGTGTAATCAATGTCTTGAATGTATGGAAGTAGACAAAGATGTTGGATGTCTTGAACTCAAGCCAGAGAACTATGCACTCTTTCAGGAATTAATGGCTAGAGGTTCAGAGGCAATCCTCAAGACCTTTGATCAAGACAAGGTGTTCTATCTCAACTTCCTCCTCGATATCACAGCTCTCTGTGATTGCTGGGGAATCGGACAACCCCATATTGTGAACGATATTGGAATATTGGGAAGCAAAGATATCGTTGCAATCGAGTACGCTACTCTCGACCTCATCAAGAAAGAGGGTCTCATCGAGAGGATGATTCCACCCTTCTTCAGAAAGGTGAATCTTGATCCTGAAGCAGACTTGCATCCGTTCCAGCGGATTCACGGTCCTTGGAAAGACCCCTATCTAGCTCCGAAATATGCTGAAGAGCTTGGTCTTGGTTCATCAAAGTACGAACTTGTTGAGGTACTCTCACAAGAAGAGACCATGAAGATGAAGCCACCAACAGGAGTCCGTGAGACAGAACCTTCATTCTATTGAAAAGGGAGTTGAACTCCCTCATCTTTCCTTGGATAGTATAGGTTGATATATTGAAACTACACTATCAAAAACTGTTGAGGTAGTATCATGGAGAAAAAAGAGATAGTAAACAGAATCCAGACATTCTTCCAAGATAGAGTGGACGTCATTCTGGTCTATCTCTTCGGGTCTCACGTCACTGGATATACACATTCTGAGAGTGATATTGACATAGCTGTGATGGTCAAACCAATCAGTACTACTGATGCAGTAGAGCTCATAAAAGAACTAACAATCAAATTATCAGAGGTATTAGATGAGTGTCCGGTTGATGTTTTGATACTCAATCACACAGATATCCAAATACGGTTCAACATCATAAAAACGGGTGAATTGCTTATCAATCGCGATGAGAGAACACGGATTTTCTTTGAGCAGATGACCATTAACGAATATCTTGATACACTTCCTCTGTGGGAATCATACGATAGAGTTATGCTTGAAAGAATCAAGGAGGGAAGCTTCGGTGGTAGATAAACAGACCATAATGAAACGGATATCAATGATAGAACGATGTCTACTGGTTTTAGAAAAAACAAAAGAAAAAGAATTGAAAGTATACATTAATGATTTTCGTGAACAATTGGCATCAGAACGAGCACTCCAAATCGCGATTGAAGCTTGTATTGATATTGGCACCCACATCATATCCGCAAGGAAATTTCGCCGTCCAACAGATTATGCAGATGTTTTCATGATACTGCACGAAGAAAATGTCCTCTCAAGCGAGATTACCGAAAAACTTACAAAAATGGCCAGATTTCGTAATAGACTGGTTCACGCCTATTTGAGTCTTGATCAGGAGGTAGTATTCTCTATCATCAATGAAAATCTAGATGATTTCAGAATGTTCCTTTCTGAGATAGCACTTCTATTCGCGACCTAGACCTGTCCTACACACCTGAAGAATTCCATGATCTTCATTCCCCATTCGGGGGGAACCTGATGGCCCACGTCCTCTGTGATATGAATCTCAATATCCGGATTCAATTCCAGCAATCGTTCATGGAAAGATTTGAGTTCTTCATAGCTAAAATTCCTATCATTAGCTCCATGAAAGATGACCAGGTTTGCCTTAGCGAGTTCCACCAGAAATTTGTCCTCTGTGAAATCCTTCACTAGCTTCATGTCAATATACGTCTTCATGTTTGCACCATAAATCAGATGTGTACAAAGCAAATGCAGCAATAACTTGCCAGCACATCTGTGTGTCAATATGTTTAATATCGCAATCATGATTCATATTGCAAGTCTACACCAATAGTGAGGACGAAAAATTTGGCAGATAGTATACCTGAATATATCAGAGATTTACGTACCGATATCGGCGTTGATTTCGTAAAATTATACAAAGGAGGACTTGAGGCTATTGCCACTCTTGCTCCAGACCAATACCCAGCTGTCCTCGCACTAACCATGAAACTTGGGGAACGTGAATTCAAGGGTATACAAAAATCGCAGCCGAAAGTTCAGCTTATTATCGGAAAAGAAGCCGCAGATCTCACTCATCTTGAAGGTGTAACTAAGGTCTTTCTTACAGCAGTTCAGTTAGCTGAGATGATACCTGAATACATTGGTCTAGTCACTGCACTTAGCAATCTAGGGATTATCTTTTCAAACAACAGAGTCTTTGATGTTGCACTTGTATTTGCACAAAGAGCAGTAGAAATTGCTCGGAAGCAGAAGAAAAAAGACATGGAAATAACAGCTCTCAGAGTGACTGGGATGATATACACAAACACTAGTCAGACTGAATTACAGATCAAGAACATGGAACGAGTAATCCAATTAAAGAGAGAGACTGGTAAGGAAGAGGAAGCAATGCAATTAGAATCCCAGCTCGGTGCATTGAAATCGATGTTCAAATTACTAGGCAAAAGCTAATGTTTTATTCTCATTTCTGCTTCTCAAGAAAAAGGGAGCCCCCCTCCCTGTAGAACATCTATCTCTTGAATAGACGAACTTCGTATTCCTCAAGATTGGGTATTACCCTAGCTAGACCGATTGGCTGACCTTCATTTGATGTGAAGCCAAACCCAGTCTGAATTGGAATGTCATTCCAACCAAGTTCTTCACAATACTTTGCAAATTCAGTAAAGAGTCGATCCCATGCATAGGTGTATCCTGGACGAATTGCTTGGAATCTCATGATGATTCGTGGATCATTGCCACGTACGATATTGCCATCAGGTTCGAATTTGAGTGGCGCAGTGGCAGCAACAAGAGTATCACCATCAAAAACAAGCAGTGGTGCTTGAAGTGGAAATACACGTTCTTTGAAGTATGTCTTGAAACCCTCTTCATTTTGGAATGCCGAACGAAGACGTTCATCAGCCAAGCTCAATTCAACAAGTTTATCGATGTCATCATCTGTTGCTTTCCTAGCAGTCAACTGAGCTGATTTTCCGGTTATCTCAATCTTTGCAGCCTTTGAAACATCAACGTCTAAGAGGTATTGATAGATACTATCTTCTCTTCTGAAACCACGTGATTCAAACCATTCAATCTGATCGTCTCGAATCTTTGAACGAGAAACAACTGCGGTCATTAGAGTATCAATGTCATCAAGTGACTCAAGATATTCCAATTGTTCATTGAATAGTTTCTCTTGCACCTCCTCAGGACAATCTGGCATAGCCCATGGATACCCAATGAGAGCCTCCTTTTCGCCAAAATTTGTAAAGGAAGTCACATAAGCTAATGGTTTCCCATCCTTTGTCAGAGCATATCGCGTCAAATCTGGGCCTCTTGAAACATTACGTGGACCAATCTGATCAGCTTGAGCAGGAAGTCCCGAAGCCTCAGTGTATATCAGCGCTTGAGCCTCTTCAAGTCCTTCTCCCTCTTTCCATTTTTTGTATACTACATCCATAATAAATTCTCCATAATTTGTTACACATACCATGCGTAATACATACGTTTGTGAATTAAACTAATATATATGGATATATTAAAGCAATAAATGCAAAAAAGAAGATCAATCAAAGAATAGATAGAGGTAATAGCTTTGATTGTTAGAGTCGGTGTAATATCTTGATAGAAGAATATCCTCCCAAATGTCCTAGATGCAATTCACGGGAAATCATAATTAAAACAAAGCACGAATACACCGGAGGAGGATACGCAGACAGATGGGATGAGTTCTATTGCGAAGATTGCGATTACGAATGGAAATCTGAAACCACATCAGATTATGCATAGGAGATTCACAAAATGCCAAATGAAAATACTCTCTTCTGTCCCAAATGTGCTTCAAGAGACATCTACATTGAATACCATCGAGAAAAGACGGAGGGGGAATACGATGAGAGATGGGATGAGTATTTCTGCAATTCATGTGAATACGGATGGAATTCACGAATAGATTCAGAAGTAAATCAGGTGTAATAACAATCGGAAAATAACTACAGCCGAGCTGCTCCACAATTGATATCTTCTTTTTTCTCAAATTTCGTATTGCTATCTAAGTAAATCCAAGAACTGAAAGATACAAGTATCAGATGACAATGAATCTTCAAGTATATCAGAATTGACCAAAATCATTATCTCTTTTCGAATGACTGTTGATTACAATACTTAGGTATTTTGTAAATTAGAATCAGGCGAATATCTGTGACACTCAATGAAACCCCATCAGAAAGAGACCAGCGGTTGAAGGAACTAAGAAAAGAAGAACCTGATGTTGTCATAAAAGCCATCCAAGAATCAGTAGAACCTTGGTGGGAGATTGCTTTCATTCATCCAGAGAAAAAACTGATGGCGGTTAAAGAAGTCAAAGACGCGATGATGAGCAGAGCGGACTATATCGCAGATGCTTTGAAGGAGAATAAAGAACCCTGGACTATCCTTTGGGGAATAGGGCAAGTTGAGGAATTCTTCAGATATGAACCAATTGTAGAAGGGATAGTTTACGCTCTGAAACATAATGAAAACGCCTGGCAAACGTATGAAGAGATCAAAGAGTACAGATGGTTGATGAAGGATGAACGCATTCAGGATGCGCTAGTACTTGCTTTACGTAACCACAATGGACCCTGGTTTACGTTGGATGTCATTTTGGATTACTATGATCTTGAGACTGAACAACGAACAATTGACGCAATCATCCATCAAATAGAACACTCTGACCATTACTACCTACTTATTCAATCAATTCTAGATTCTGAGTTCTTATTCAATCATCCAAGCATAAGAAAAGCTATCGAACAAAGAATACCAGATATTGCACATGGCATTCGAAAAAGTGAGAAGAATTGGGATATATTGAGAAGCATAGAAGACATCGACTACATAATTGAAAACGATTTGGTTATTGATGCTATTGTATATGCAATCGAAAAAACCAATGAAGCACTCAGATTGATTTGGCGAGTTTGTGAAATACCCTCTCTTATCCAATTACTAAAAATACAACGAGTAATCGCAAAACAGATTCGAGAGTCTAAAGACTTCATCTCTATTCTATACTACTTGCAAGGAAACAGAAGACTTGTTGAAAGTGATGTAATAAGAGAGGCAATTTTGAACAAGATATCAGATATTTCAAACCAAATCAGAACTGAGGACTATCCCATACAGACAGCTCAATCGATAACAGGGTTCTATTACCTATTGGAATATCCAGAGATACAAGAAGCTCTCAGGAGTAGAGCTTCTGATTTACTCCGTCAATCCTTTGATTATGATCTTGACATATTCGAAAAAGGTCAAGCACTTTTCTTCCTTCGTACTCACAACGAATTTCACCAATACCTTGCGGATTACTTGCGAGGATGTACCTATGGGAATAGATTAGAAAAAATAGCAAAGTCGTTTTCTGAAGTGTTGCAAGATAAGCTAGTCATACAATCCATCATTGATTTATTAGGAAATACTGAATATCCACATTACATAATCGGCGCATTAGAAGATACAGCCCTTCGTCATAATCAAGAAGTTCTGAGAGCTATCGAGACCCGAATTCAGGATATTGTAACCGGGTTACAAACAGAAGAGATTCCATGGTACGAGATTGAGGAGATTGCTGTTGGAGATATTCTAATTGAGCATCAAACGATTCGAGAAGCAATTCTGAATGTTATACTGAAATCAGACAACGGTTGGATTTGCCTTCCATCTCTTATGTCAAAACCTGAATTGATTGAGAATGAGCAATTGCAAGATTCAATATTGGAACATATAGAAGAAATTGCAGAGTATATTCGAAGAGATAAAAAAGACCTACCACTATTCTTGGACAGATTCTATGAAGTTCCCTTCCTGAGAGAAAATACAACAATTCAAGATGCGTATTTGTATAGAATTGACGAGATCATTGAAGACATCGAAACTAGGAGGGAGTTTTGGTATGATATTGGGTCAATTTCTGACAATCCAATTATAGTAACTCAGAAACGTGTTCAGGAAGCAATTCTAAAACGAGAGAAGGATTTGATTCATCACCTGAGATTTCGAGAGGATGCATGGAACATCATCGGGAATATTTGCGGGGTTGAATATCTGCTGGATTCCGAACAGATTCGGGAGGCAATATCTCACGTAATAGAAAGAACAAATAATCCGTGGTTCTTCGAGTATTATGGAGAGCTCCAACAATTCATTGATGAACAACGAATCAAAGAGGGGTTCCTAACTCGAGTAGAGGATTTTGCATATTGGATAAAGCATGGACCAAATTCCTGTGAAGTAGAAGCATTCGTAAAGATGATTCCATATTTATACAACAATGAAATGATCAAGTCAGCAATAGAAAATATCTGTGAAAGTTAATCAAGGTCTGGGAGGTCAAGATTCATATTTGATTCGAGAATACGATCCTCTCGAGTACTAAGAATCCCAGAATTGTTCAATTCGAATCGGCGAGAGTACTTGGTGTATATTGGAAGATTTGATAGGTGCCTTTGTGAAGGTCGTTCGGATTCCAGATTATGGTGTTTCCAGTTTCTCCCTCAGTGCAACCACTTCTATCTTTCTGGCTAAGTATACATTTGGGAGAGATTTGGGTGAGATTTTGGAATTTATTTATTATTCAACCTGTAGAAGAATAGAAGTGAGTGAAAATGTACAAGAAGCCACACCTCATCTTGCTCTGTTCTCTGATTCTGTTATCAACGTCCTTTGGAATTTCAGCAGAAACAGAACAATACACAGGAATGTCATCAATTATTGCTCAAACGGGTGAGTTGCCGTACACTATCGTAGACACAGGTCAGACAGAATGCTACGATGATTCAATTGAAACATCCTATCCGAGCGAGGACCAACCATTCTATGGTCAGGATGCACAATACCAGACCGTGGTGATGGAGTACCAGGATAACGAAGATGGAACTGTGACTGATCTCAAGACCGGACTAATGTGGCAGAAATCAGTCGGAGTGAAGATGGCCTTTGATGATGCAATAGATAATGCAGACACCTATGACCTAGCAGGATACACAGACTGGCGATTGCCCACCATCAAGGAACTCTATTCGCTAATCAATTTCGATGGAAAGACAGGCATGTCAGCTGCTGAGTCGATTCCCTACATCAACACTGACTATTTCGATTTTGAATACGGTGACGAGTCTGCTGGCGAACGTTTCATCGATGCTCAGTGGTGCTCCAGCACCGAGTATGTCAGTACGACCATGGGAGGTGACCATACCGTATTTGGTGTGAACTTCGCAGATGGACGGATCAAGGGATACGGGACTTCGAAGCCCGATGATTCGGAGAAGACCTTCTTTGTCCGATATGTTCGAGAGAACGCTGATTATGGAATCAACGATTTTACAGACAATGTAGATGGTACTATCTCTGATGTTGCAACAGGTCTCATGTGGTCAAAGAATGATAGTGTAGTTGGTATGAACTGGGAAGAGGCTCTTGCATATGCACAGCAGATGAACACTGAGAATTATCTAGGATACAATGACTGGCGCTTGCCGAATGCCAAAGAACTGCAGAGCATTGTAGACTATTCTCGCTCCCCAGATACAACCGATTCAGCTGCAATCGATCCCATGTTCTATTGTACACCCATAACCGATGAGGGAGGGAACGAGAACTATGGATTCTATTGGACAGGTACAACTCATCTTGACGGTCTGGATGCAAGCGGTGCGGTCTATGTTGCCTTTGGTGAAGCTCTGGGATGGATTGAGATTGGAGGAGAGTATGTTCTTTATGATGTCCATGGTGCGGGGTCTCAACGTAGTGATCCAAAATCAGGAGAAGCCTCAGACTATCCATATGGATTCGGACCTCAGGGAGACGTACGACGAATCGATAACCTAGTGCGATTAGTCAGAGGGGGGACGGTTCAACTATTGACCGAAGAGCCAAATCCAGATCCTCTTGATATTAGTACCTTGATACTATTAGCAATTCCAACAAGCCTAGTACTCCTTGGAGCAACAGTGTACTATCTGAGGAGAAAATGATTTTCGGATTAGAAAAGAGTTGACAAGCCCCATCAATTTGATATTGATGGGTGTTTCTTATTTTGGCTGCGTTGTATGAAAAGGACATTACTGAATAGAATCGAGAGGTACATCATATATTTTGGAGATGAGAGTATGACATTTAGAAGGATTGGTAAAATCAAAAATGATGCCTTAGAGAGAAAGATGGAGATAACTCCAAGTGACAAACCTTTGATCTTTCTCCTCCCACGACTCAACTACCTTCTTGGATTCATAGTTAAGAAAATACCAGAACAGCAAAAAGAATTCGTCAGTAAACTTGAAACCATCTATTTCAAATAGGGACGAGAGAACTGGGTCAAGGGTTGGGCCAGTGCCGGAATGGAATTTGGCGTAGTGGATTTTGATGAACCAAGAGATATCCTAGAACAATTTTCACTCAAACAGTTTCGTCAGATTCGTTGAATATGATGAACTTTAACCTTATTTGCTTTCAAGTGGAATACTTCAGGAGATATAATGAACTCGGATGTAGTTATTTATCAGGACACATCAGGAAGAGAGCATCAAGAAAAAATCGACAGTACTACCA
>WJMJ01000165.1 GCA_014728035.1 Promethearchaeota archaeon
GAATACATATGTATACCACAAAATAGAGCGCTATCAATTAAGCCAAGTAGTATGTCTTGGGAACAAGCTGCTACCATTACTCTTGCAGGGAATACCGCGCTCTTTTTTATTCGAGATATCGGAAAAGTAAATAAAGGACATAGAGTTCTCATCAATGGTGCTTCAGGAGCAATTGGTACTTTTGCGGTACAACTTGCGAAGAATTACGGTGCCTTTGTTACAGGGGTTTGTAGTACATCAAATCTCGAGATGGTCAAATCACTAGGCGCAGATACAGTTATAGATTATACAAAAGAAGATTTTGCTGAAAAGAAAAATGAATATGACATTATCTTCGATGTAGTGAATACTGTGCCATTTGGCAAGTGCAAAGGTTCATTAAAGAGAAATGGCGTTTATCTGGCGGGTGCGGGACAAGAAATATTCAATATGATAATAACCTCTATCGTTGGGAATAAAAAAGTTAAAGGCGCCGGAGCAACTCCTTCTGTTGCAAATTTAGATTTTCTGAAGGAGCTAATTGAAAACGGCAAATTGCAGATTGTACTCGACCGTTCGTATTCTCTTGAGAATATTTCTGAAGCATTTGAATATGTCGAAACCGGGCATAAAAAAGGAAGTGTATTAGTTCATGTGAATGAGCAATCTATCTAACATGTCCAGCTAAAGAGAAATGGAAGAACTAATTGTAGCGCAAACATCGTGTTTGCGATTATTATAGAGGCTGAATGACAAATGCAACATCCACCAACACGCCAAATACAAAAGTTTGCTACGTTTACACTGCGCAAACCTTCGTATCTTGGCGAACCGTTGGTGGCAATTTGCTCGACGACAGAAGGTTGAAGAGTGTGCATAAGAAGCGGACCGGACGTCAAAGCCGTAGAGAATACGGGTGAAGAATGATGTATAGAACAAATTCTTACCACCTATACATTGATGTCTCATAGAACGAGTTGACAATTGTATCCAGTTCTACTTCTGTAGACGCTGTCAGTCATTCCCAAAAGTGTGACAAAGGAGAAGGTCCCCGATGAAGATCTACTATCTGACCAATGCAATTTTGCTGATTGTTGTCGCACGATGGATTACCAAGCTTATTGCGCGCCCTATCAGAGAACGGGTAAGAGAGTCTCTTGTTAAGAAAGGTGTAAATCAATTGCTTGAATCAGGGCACTGGACATTTCATGTCTTCTTCTCAGCAGTCTTTGGGTCTTATGTGCTACTGACTGGAATCTTCAGAGGAAATCCAATCGTGAATGTGTTTGCAGTCACAGTCTATATGCTAATTGAATGTGTTGCGATTTGGTCTCGGGAATGCACAGCTTTGGATGAGAATTCCATTATCCTATCTGGTGATAATAGGAAGCATATTCGTGAGAATAACAGACGAAGGGCGACGCGCTTCATCTTGGCATGGATTGTCGGCACCATTTCAGCAGTCTTCGTTTCATCTCTTGTGCAATGGAAATTGCCTTCAGAATTCATTTCATTAGATGAAAGCACGTGGTTTATCATGTCAGTATGGCCGTATATTGTGCTGAGCTTGGTCCTCTTATTCCTTTCTGTATGGTATAAGCCAAGCTGGATATCATTCTTTCGGGTTTCGGGGATGACATTCGTCCCATGTACAATTGCTCACCAGATCATGAGTCGAACACTAAATGACTACGCTCTTATACTGACAACAGGTGTATGTCTCGTATATCTGGTCGCTATAGGCTCTGCATTGCTTGTGCAGTTCAACAAAATGGACACAGTTCGTTACCGGGCCAAATACTGTTTTGCCATGTTCTATATATCTATCGCCTTGAACATATTGAATGTGCTAGGATTTGTTCATGTGATTCAACATAGATCCTGAACCCTATTCTGAATAGAAAGCTATCTAAGGAGAGATGATGTACGATGACAACTCTACAACTCCTAATGCTGTTAAAGAAAGATCCTATCTATTTAGCTCCATACATACTCTAAGAGACAAACTGGAATCAGAAGCCTATCAACAGGTTGAAATTCCGGTAAATATTGTATCAGATGGTTCAGTGCAAAAAGCCAAAATGCCGCGTTTTCTGTATCGAGGTCAGACAATGGCCTTTGGATCTGATTCAAGAAGACTTGAGCATAGCCGGAAACTCAATCAGGATGATATTGCCAATGGTGTGATATATCC
>WJMJ01000166.1 GCA_014728035.1 Promethearchaeota archaeon
CTATTTGAAGAACATACTTCAGACGATAATGGACAGTCTCATTATCAAGCAAATTTCCCATAGATCTCCCACCTGTGAAAACAGATAGGAAATCCATTTGGGACTATGACATTTTGGAGTTACAAAAGTATGACACTTTAGCTGTTACATGACACATTAATTCTGATTATTACAGATTTTTAATCTGTATAATACCCCAGTGATATGGTGGAGGCGGTTAGATTTGAAACAGTTATCATTTGTCAAAATGTATGAATTGTAAACCATTATATTGCTCTGAGGTTTAATATCTAAAAGGACGAAAACGTAGATATTTCAGCTGTCTATATATTGTCCATCGTAAGTGTTACCCTATGCCTTACCATATGTTTTCCCTATGTTTTGGATGATACCTACCATAAGTTTTTCCAAAGATAAAGCAATGTTTTTCTTATGATACAAGGTATGTAATAAGTATATGATTTCTTAGGGGCCAGCGTACAAGAGGACCATTAATAACATACATCTATGTATATGTGATGTACGACCTTAAACATCACTTCGATCTATTCTCTATATTGATTTAGGACCAAACAGCGAGTGTCCGATAATTCTCAGCAGAAAACATCAATTGTGAATGACATCATCCGTCATCGATAGGAGTGCCCCCTCCCTGTTTACCCCGAGACCCCCCTTGTTATTTTAGATGAACGAAGTTGACAAATGGTCTCTCGTGGAACCATTTTGGACTTTCTCCTGAACATTCACACATTAGCATGGAACTAAGAACAATTGCATGATCGGAATGGAAAAACATTATGTTATGTTGTAGACATCCCAAGAATGTGACCCAAGCTAAAATAGATGATTACCAGGAACCCGAACAAGAAAAGGATGTCGAATTGAGATTCCAGACAAAAGATGGATTTGTTATCCATCCAATAATCCGAGAAGATTCTATCATTTCCAAAAGGTTCCAGGTGAATATAGCATCAAGAGCACTTTCAGATTCTACACTTGTTGTACTTCCGACCGGTATCGGCAAGACCATAATAGCCATTTTGGTTAGCGCTGAAATATTGAGGAGAAAAGATGGAAAGATCGTTATGGTGGCTCCCACCCGCCCACTCGTGGAACAGCATCTATCAACATTCGGTCGCTTCATGAAAACAGATAATATGTCAATGTTCACAGGATCCATGAAACCGGGTATGCGTATGGAGGAGTGGAAAAAGGCAAGGCTCGTTTTTTCAACACCTCAAACTATCAACAATGATCTTAAAAATGAAAGGTATGACCTCTCTGATGTATCTCTATTGATCGTAGATGAAGCACACAGATGTGTTGGTGATTACGCTTACACCGGTATATTATCCAATTATGATGGATTGGTCCTCGGTCTAACTGCTTCTCCCGGAGGCGACAGAGAAAAGATAATGGAGGTTATGGAAAACCTCAAGGTGAAACGTGTCGAGGTCAGATCAGACCGGGATAAAGATGTCCTGGAGCATATCAAAGGTATCGACATTGAATGGAAGAAGGTTGAACCGACAGAGGACCTCAATCATATGAAGGAATACTTGGAAAATTTTCTAATGGAAAAGGTAAGAAAACTCCGCAAGCTCGGTTTTCTTCGACATAAAAGAATCAATATAATATCGAAGAAGGATATCCTTCAGGTCCGGGGGGAAATTACAGCTCGATATCAAAGGAAAAAAGGTCTGATGTTTGGCTCACTCCATAACCAGTCTCAGGCCGTTATAGCATACCATGGCATAGAGCTACTTGAAACACAGGGTGTGATCCAATGCAGATCGTATTTGGATAGGATGACTGCTAAAACAAAGAAATCGAAGGCGGAGAGGGGATTTCTGAAAGATAAAAGGATAATCAAAACCATCTCGAAGTTGGATGCTCATAGAGGTTCCACACATCCCAAGATGGACCTTCTTGTAGATCTCGTCAGAGAAGCAGCATCAAGGAATGAAACGGTGATAATCTTCACTCAATACAGGGACACTATCCCATTGATTATGGAACGACTTCAAGAAATCGATGTTGAAAGATTCGTCGGACAGGCGAAAGGTAAGGACGGAAAAGGTTTGAAACAGAGTGACCAAAAGAAAATCCTTGATAGGTTCAGGAGACGAGAGTTCGATGTTCTGATCGCCACTTCGGTAGCTGAGGAGGGCATAGACATACCGGATGTTGACCTGGTGATATTCTATGAGCCTATTCCTTCCGAGATAAGGACCATTCAGAGAAGAGGAAGAACCGGTAGATCTTCAAAAGGGAAAGTGGTGGTATTGATTACTTCGGGAACCAGGGACGAAGCCTATTTCTGGGCAGAGAGGGCCAGAGAAAAGAAGATGGGTAAGATCGTAAGTTGGCTCAGTTTGGAGAATGAACAGGATCAGATAATGAAAAGAGATTGGTGAAATTCATATTATAGGGCATTCCATAAATACGAACTCGGGTGATATATCCAGCCAGACCATTATCAATGCTACTTGTCATTATCTGCATATTGACAAATAGTATCTTTATGGACTATTGGTTCAAATCCAACCGCTTACACATGAAGCAAAGCATTTAAATCTCGGGATAACATAAATGTATATGACGGGTCGGGTGCATCTTGTTGATTTTTTTATCAACGCACTCAATCCTCTCTTGCACTTGATCCGTCACACTTTTCATATACCTAAACAACCATTGAAGAAGTGCAGGGTGGAGAAAATCAATTTTTTCATCTATTCTCCTCTCTTCCTAAGATGGTTCCGCCCTGTTTCGACAGAAGGCCCATCCCCTGTCCGCAGGTGTGAAAGGGCCTCTGTCATCTTCTATGGAAGGGACTTTCGGTTTGAAGTTTATCATCATTTAAAGATAATGGTCTTCACTACTCTATCCCAAGGAATGAGAACGGTATCGAATTTTATCCTCCTTTTTGAAGGGTTGAGATCGACCTTGATGTATCTCCCCATATCCTCTGCTTTTCCATTTGCGCTCTTTCTTTTTTCATTTTCATCGAGGTAGATCACTTTGACATTCTTCCATTTCGCCATATTCTTCACCTATATACAGATAAATAGATCATTATTTATTTGTTACCATAAATTGATTTACTGAAAGGGAGATTCCATCCCAATTCAGGAACTGACAAAATATGAAGTCCACTTAATCATTATATAGTATTTAGATATACGTTATAAAACAGGTGGGCAATTTGACAGAAAGAACATACAGAATAAAGGTAAGAACTAATAATGCAGAGATCGAACTCGAGGGCGACAAACCTTTCGTCAAGGATACATTTGATGAGCTCAGGTCGATATTAGCTGGAAAGAGCAAACTGGTGAAAACAGCGAAGGAAGTCCCGAAGAAGAAACCGGGCAGGAAACCAAAGAAGACCGCCAAGAAAGCAACCAAGGGAAAAAGAACAGACCTCGGGAACGTATCACTGACTGAACTCTTCGAGAAGAAGAACGCCACTCGTAAACGACACAGCATCCTTATGTTGGCGTTCTTCGTGAACAAAGTAAAGGGTAAAATAGAATTCAGAGGAATGGACCTTAAACCGCTTTACAAGGAGATTAGCATGAAGCCTCCCAAGAACTTTTCATATTTCTTGAGGAAGATGGTTGATGAGAAACCCAAACTACTCGAGAAGGGGAAGAAACAGGGTAGATACAAAATTACTGACGAAGGTGTCGAGTATATTTATGAAGAGATACCTGATGCATGATCAAGCATAATCAGGATTTAAGTAATACCTCTTCTCCATTAGCTATTGTCATAACATACATTTTGACAAGAGTATTAAATGAGATTAATAGGTCATTTGAAAGATTAAAGAATTTGTCCTTAATATTTATGTAACGTGTCATGTAACGATTAGAAAAGAATATCATACCCTCCTTCAAGTCTCTTAAATAGGTGTAAAGTATATGAGTGATTATCATTCGTATACTATAGGTTAAATGGTGGGTCCAGTGCTTGAGCTAAATAAAATGTATTTCGAAGATTGTTTGATTGGTTTAAAGAAGATTAAGAACGAATCCATTGATGTAATCGTGACCTCCCCACCCTATAATATAGGATTAAAATACAATGGGTATAAGGATAATAAACCCCGAGAAGATTATTTAGATTGGTTAGAAACAATAGCCAAGGAATGTAAAAGGGTATTAAAGAAAGGGGGTTCATTTTTCCTCAATGTTGGGGGTAAACCAAGCGATTATTGGATTCCTCTCGATGTGGCTATGCGGTTTAGAAATCATTATGAACTTCAAAATATCTTTCATTGGATTAAATCAATATCTATAGAGAAAAAAGATGTAGGTAATTATCGAAATATTATTGGAGATATTACTGTTGGACATTATAAACCAATTAATAGCAAGCGATTTCTTAGTGATTGCCATGAATATATTTTTCACTTTACAAAAGAAGGTAACGTCGAATTAGACAAGCTTGCAATAGGAGTGAAATATCAAGATAAAAGTAATATTAAAAGATGGAAATCAACAAAATCAGATTTAAAAGATCGAGGTAATACATGGTTCATACCATATGAGACCATTCAGGAATCAAGATTACATCCTTCTACCTTCCCAATAGGTTTACCAAAAAAATGTATTAAATTACACGGACTTAAAGAGGGCATGGTAGTATTGGATCCATTTATGGGTATTGGGACGACAGCATTAAGTTGTATCGAACTCAATGTAAATTATATTGGATTTGAAATAGACCAAAAATATCTTCAAGTAGCGAATGAAAGAATAATCAACTATTCCCAAGAGAGAAAGAAATATTTATCAATAAAATCAATAGATGATTTCAATGGATGAACAAACCAGATTAATCGAAAGGGTTTTCGTTACCCAAAAAGAATTGAAGGAAGTCCCTTTCCCATTATTAATAAAAACAACTACTGGAAAGGAAATAATACCCCTTGATTCATCAAACAAAGCTGACATGATCCTGATTGAAAAAATAACAAAATCCATCACCTCTTACTTGGATATCTCAAAAAGAACAAAGAGAAGAATTAGAGGGGATAGAATAAATGAAGTGGGTAAATCTATTGAAGTAGAATTTGTTCAAGAACTACAAAGAAATGGATTAGAGGTAAACTCGTTAGGGAGTTCCGGTTATCCTGATATCGAGATTATTGATCATGTAGGAAGATTTACATATTTAGAATCAAAATCTACGAGTAAGAGTTGGGAAAGTTCCTTCCGTTCATTTTATTATAATACTGGGAAGAAGGTTAAAGAAAATGCAAGGCATTTATTGATTGGATGGAGAATTATTGAAGAAAGTGACAAATATTGGATTATAAAAGGTTGTAAATTAGTGGATCTGTTTAATCTTTCTCTAAAATTGAAAGCCGAATTTAATGCTAGCAATAATAATATTTATAAAGATAGTTTTTATGAAGTATCCTGACCTCGACAGATAAAATTATGAAGGTCACGTAGCTTTCAATTATTTGGTGAACAAATGAAAGAAAACGTAACCTTCGGACTGGGTAACCTCGCATTGATAGATAAGGCTGACGCTTCACTTGACGGATACTTCGAGGAATTGCTCGATGGAATAGGTGGAAAAGCAAAGGATTTCATCCCTTGCGTGAAACTGCTAATAGCAAACAGAATGGGAGAATGCCATTCCATTCGCAGACTAGGTGATCTTCCTGCTGAATATTTCAAATGGCTTGGTTTCTCCAAACAAAGGAGCGACAGAACTTTCAACAGGACATTGGAAAGAGTTGGCAAATCCTATCAGTTCATTGTTCAAAGACACCAGGATATCATCCTCAAACATGGTTTGGTCACCAAGGAACAGTTCCCCGATTTCTCATCAACCTATTTCGAAGGAAAGAATTCTGAGCTTGGTGAACTTGGTTATTCCAGAGACAATCAACTAGGCAAACTGCAGATCACATTCGGTATATGCACGGGTATGAACGATATTCCTACAGCGCTCACTATTCAGAAAGGGAACGTCCAAGACAAGAAACACTTTAGATTCATGCTGAAAACTGCAAAACATGTACTGGATGAGAACAGTGTTCTCATCTTTGATTGCGGTGGCAATACGAAAAAAAACAAGAAACTTGTCAGATCCAACAACTTCCATTATATCACACTGAGACCTAAGAAGGTTGGACCATACAAGAATCTCATTCGATTCTATGAACATTATCCAGAAGATAGAGTATCATTTGAGCTGA
>WJMJ01000167.1 GCA_014728035.1 Promethearchaeota archaeon
CTCATAAACAACAATATCATACGCATAAACCACTAAGGGATATACTCCCGCTGAGAGGTAGGGGTATGGTCCTGCTTGGTTATTATCAATTATCACGCCAGTCCATTCAGCTATTGAGAAATGAATCCAATCCCGCATCCAATACCATACTCTTCCACCCCCAGGAACCGTAGCGTTCAAATCATATCTAAAAGATTCAGTGAATTTAATAGTTTGATTTGTTGGCTCTTCATCCCATGTTGGGCGATGTAATTTATGACGGGGATCCTTTGTTGAGGGTGTGCTTGAATCTATAATTTGGAGTGAATCATCACTAAAAGGGGCTGAGATAGAAAGGGGAATTGCTGCTAAATTCAAGGACAGAATCACTAGAACAATCATAAGACCTAAACGATTATTTATCAAAATGGTCACCTAACAGATTATCCATATTATATAATTAGCAATATTGAGTATTTCTATCAACGTAATGGGCTAGAAAAAGACTGGATCCTCCAATTTGATAAGCCTAACACTAGGGATTATCTATGTATTACTTCAAAATGGACACTCAAAAGTAATCCTTCATAATCAATCTAAGAAATTTAGACTGATGTTTGCTTCCAGATCGTATATTGAGAATCTTCGGGTCATTTATATCCATCTAACTATTCTTATTGGAATTATGCCAAATCCTCCTATCGCAAAAAAAGAACCAAATAAGTTTCAAATTCATGGTAGAGAATTTGTTGATGATTATTTTTGGTTGCGTGAAAAAGATACTGAATCAGTTCTTGAATACCTCCATGCAGAAAATGAATATACAATGAAGATGACAGAACACCTTGAAGATCTGCGTGAAACTCTTTTTCAAGAAATGAAAGGTAGAATAAAGGAAACAGATCAGACTGTTCCTGTAAAATACGGAGATTACTTCTACTACCAACGAACAGAGGAAGGTAAAAACTACCATATCTATTGCAGAAAGTATCAATCACTCGATGCAGATGAAGAGATTATTCTTGATATGAATGAGTTAGCTGAAGGGAAGAAATATCTCAATATTGCAAAAGTAAGTGTAAGTCCTGCTCATGACATGTTAGCCTATTCAGTTGATTTCACTGGTAGAGAGATATATGATATTCACATTTTGGATTTAGACTCTGGTGAAGTCATCGAAAGAATAGAAAATGTAGGAGGTCAGATACAATGGCATCCTGATGGAAAATCTATCTATTACAACATCTTGGATGACATCTTAAGATCATATGCAATATTGCATCACATTTTAGGAACTGAACAATCCAAAGACAATCAGATATATGAAGAGCCAGATACCACATTTAGAGTAAGGATAAGCAAGTCTAAAGACAGGAAATTTCTATTCTTCTATTTGATATCTCACAGTTCGGAAACTACTGAAGTCAGGTATATCGATTTCACTTCAAGCTCCCAAGAACTCCATACTTTCTATGCACGGAAGGCTGGAATAGAAATGAATATCACACATCACGAAGGATTCTTTTACTTCATTATCAATGATGACGATGCTATTAATTTCAGAATGGTAAGAGCTCCAGTTACAGATTTTGATGAATCCAACTGGGAAGAAATCATTGCACACAATATTAGAGTTCGATTACAATCTGTTACTGCATTCAAGAATTTTATTGCTATTGGAAAACGTGATGACGGATACTCAAACCTGATGATTCTCGATATAGAAACAGGACAGACTCATGATATCGAGATGCCTGAAGAGATTTACAGTATAGGTGCATCTAGTAATCCAGAATATGAGACAGACTCGCTAAGATTTGCTTTCAGCTCACCTGTGACACCTAAGACAATCTTCGAATATCATGTGTCCAATAGAGAGCTTGAAGTGAAAAAAGTTGATGAGATTAAAGATTTCGTTTCTGATGAATATGAAACAGAACGGCATTATGTTACAGCTAGTGATGGAGTAAAGATTCCAATCTCTATAGCATACAAGAAAGGTATCAAGCTAAATGGTTCGAACCCACTACTTCTCTATGGTTATGGAGCGTATGGATTTCCGATGGATCCAAGTTTTGATTCTAAACGAATCAGTCTCCTTGAACGTGGAATCATATTTGCTATTGCTCACGTTAGAGGAGGCGGAGAGTATGGCAAGCCATGGTATCATCAAGGAAAACTCGCTCACAAAATGAACACCTTCACGGATTTCATTACCTGTGCAGAATACTTGATAGAAAATAATTACTCATCAAAAGAAAAATGTCTATGATGGGAGGGAGCGCTGGTGGTCTCTTAATTGGAGCTGTTCTAAATATGAGACCTGACCTTTTCAAAACAGCAGTGGCATCTGTTCCCTTTGTTGATGTAATTAACACTATGCTAGATGATAGTATTCCCCTCACAACTTTCGAATATGGAGAGTGGGGTAATCCTAAGATAGAGAAACATTTCCAATGGATAATTGAGTATTCACCATATGACAATGTGGAAGAAAAAGACTATCCTGACATTCTCATCACCGCTGGGTATAATGATCCTCGGGTACAATACTGGGAGCCTGCAAAATGGACAGCAAAGTTACGTTCGATGAAGACTGATGATAACATTCTCCTTTTGAAGACAAAAATGGAAACAGGTCATTTCAGTGCAAGTGGACGGTATGATTACATGAAGGACTATGCTTTCATTTATGCTTTCATTCTAGAAACTCTAAATTTGATATAGTTCAAAAAAACAGATTCAATGGATGGTTAGTTCCATCCACCAAAGTGCTCTACTCATCAGTGCTGTCTTCGGGCTGAGGTGCTTCATCACTCTCTCCAGTCTCAAGACTGTCCCCAGTCGATGTCACCTTCTTTCTGGAGGGGGGAGTTTCGGTGTGATGACTATGAGATTCCTCTTGTGTATCACTATCAACATGAGTAGTACTCTCAAGCTCTTTCCCTCCAAAAGGTCTCTCTATAATATGAAGCTTCTCTCTGTGTCCCTCAATAGCAGACGGGAGAGCTTGTGAATACAGAGAAGAAACCATCTCAAGGTTTGTATCAATATCAACCTCAAGTGTTTCCAGAGAGGTGCAGGATGAGAGGGGGGACAGATCTATCCTCTGGAGTTTGTTCCTATCTATCCTGAGTATCTGCAGAGAGGTGCAGGACGAGAGGGGGTACAGGTCTATACCCTCGAGCTGGTTATCGCTAAGGCTGAGTTTCTTCAGGGAGCTGCAGGACGAGAGAGGGGATAGGTCGATGACCTTGACTCCTCTATCACTTAGGTCAATCTCTTTGACGGTCCTATCGAATCTAGCTACGCGTTCCCGCCCCACTTCATCTGTGTACATCAGACTAATATCCAACTACGCCACCGGTTTCACACAAGACACACAGTGTAATAAACATGTCAGGACACATTGACAACAGAGAACACTTTTCTATGCCAGTATTAGTCCAATCATGTAGACCGGATAAATCTGTATCATGGCTCAGACTGTGACAGGTAAAGGAGAAACAGTGAAAGTAGTCAGCGTACAGGAATGACACAGGGATAAAGGGATTCGTCAAGGTCTACCCTGTCCGATAATGGTTAGACAGACAACCCATCCAAAAGCAGCTCTCTAAGGACAAAATGCAATACACAGAGTTATGCATTCAGTCTTGCACCAGAAGGTCAAATTATCACGCGACAGCCTCGACTCAGTACGAGTCATATGTGTTGTATATGATCGACAAGGAGAATTTTTCTTTGGGAAAGAGTTTCGACGGGGATAAGAAAGAAGTTCATTGGTGCTAGAGCAGCTTTAAAATTGAGGAGTGAGTTCTGTTTTCACTTCAATTTCCGTCACATCGAAGAAGGTGAAGGTACTGAGGAGTTCTTCAGCGTACCAATAGTAATATTCAGGTTTGAATCCCAAAAGATTAAGGAATCCCAATGGCAAATTATACAATATTAATTTCAGTTGTGGAAGTGCCAGAGTGGATATCATTGTAATTCCCTATACAGATTCATATGGAGAAAAACATAGAATCAAATTTCGAAGTGACATATCTGAAATCAAGTTAGCTGAAACTCATGCTATTGAGTTGGATATTAGTTCACTGGATAAATGTACAAATCTACAATCTCTAGAAATTGATAGAAATAAGTATCTCGAGCACCTAAATCTTACACCTATCTCAGCATGTCCAGACTTGCAAATTCTGAAAATAAATCACAATCCTGAGCTTCGAAAACTAGACCTTACTCCAGTATCCTCTTGTACTCGGATAAAAAAATTCGAAATGATTGGAAATAGAAGACTGAAGAGTCTTGATGTTTCTCCGTTATTAACTTGTAAAGAACTAATCTCGCTCACATTAGTGTACAATGGTAGTAGACACTATATTGACATAACACCATTGTTGAATTTTTCTCCAGAAATAAATATTCAACAAAGAACCTGTTCTCTTTTGGAAGGAGGAACAATAAAAAGAGAATATCCACAATGGATCCGATATTTCATGCATTCAGGAATGATGTCTATTCCATATAATGAAGCAACAATTAGGCATGTGTTTCCGATGATTGAGAAACATGAACCAGAATCGATTTACATATCATTCTTAATTCACTGTCTTGCAAGAGAATACGGATTAGGGGGGTTAGGAGTCATAGATTGTTCGCTAGAGGAACTAAAATATCTGTTAGAGATAGAACCATCCAAGATCGAAAGAGAATTGATTAGAATCTATTGTAAGCAAATTGACCGAGGAGGTACAACTATTCAGGCGAATATTGAGAAATTATCAACATATCATAGAAACCTTGCTTCAAGAATAGAAGCGATAAATTCTCTAAGAGAGATGGAAATAAAACAAATAGTTCTAGAAAAGATGTGGGGAGGCGAGATAGATGTGAAACCATTACTATTTACTGCATGGGGTTTTCGAATATGTACAGCTCTAGAATTGGGAACTTATTGCAAAGATGATAGCTTCGATAGGGTACGAAAATCGATTGAGCAACTTGGTGGTTCTATAGATATCCAAGAAGATGTAAAGTTATCATTTCCTAAACATATTTCAAATAATCTCTGTAATTACATCCTCAGATTGGTAGAAAACAAGTATATTCGAGAAAAGCTAAGAACTGAATAATAAGCAATACACTGATATTTTTTCTAATAAGAAAATAAAAGGGAATATCTCATGGATAATATTGAGATACGCTACAATCATGAAGATGAGGGGTGATTCTGTTGAAACGTTTGCTATCGAAGCAACGGAGGTAACGATCCCCCTCTGAAAAGCTTTGGAACTAGATTTAACCAATCTAGCACTTGTACAAAATTTACAAAAGATTGTTTTTCATGGAAATAGAGTATTAGAAGAACTTGATCTTACACCTATAGCGAAATGTAAAACCCTACAAAGCATTGAGTTCTATGATGTTGGTAGCATCAATAAACTAAATCTAATTCCATTAGAATCTTGCAAAGAGCTAAGGAAAATTGTTGTTGTTTCTTTTCGTGAAATTACAGAGTTGTGTGTTTTTTCGGCTGTTGGAACAGTTGCCAAAAGAAACAAAGTTGCAAAAAATATTGACCTCTGGAAGCAGTTGGGGCTCTAACTCCTTCCGCATAATATTATTAATAACAAGAGAGTCTTGTAAAGCGGGAGTTAGCCATGGGCGAGATTACTATCCGATACACAGACACTGAGGATGAAGAACGCACTCTCAGTTATGATAATGAGGTCACGGAGATAGAG
>WJMJ01000168.1 GCA_014728035.1 Promethearchaeota archaeon
CCTACTATATCACCATAAGATACGTTCTTTTCTCATTTCGGAAGCTCTTAGAGGAGAGGGAGCCGTTCTGTTAGGGCCTGACGGAAAACGGTTCATGGATAAATACCATAAAGATGCGGAATTGGCACCAAGAGACGTTGTAGCAAGAGCAATCGATAATGAGATGAAACGCACGGGTGCAGATCATGTATGGTTGGATATTTCCTTCAAAGATTCGGAATTTGTTAAAGACCGATTTCCCGCAATCTATGAAGAATGTTTGACTGGAGGCATTGATATCACAAAAGAACCAATTCCAGTTGTACCTGCAATGCATTATGTCTGTGGAGGTGTCAAAGCCGATACACACGGACGAACTGATGTCAAAGGACTCTACGTTGTAGGAGAATCTTCAGGTACTGGATTCCACGGGGCAAACCGAATGGCTTCAAACTCGCTTCTAGAAGCTGCAGTATTAGGGTATAACACTGCAGAAGCGGTTAAGGAAACGATTGATTGGGAGATAGATACAAGTGTGATTGAACCATGGGATCCTGGCGAAGCTACAGATGCTGACGAATTAGTCATCATTACGCACATGTGGGATGAGATTCGAAGACTTATGGCAAATTACGTAGGAATTGTCAGATCTCACAAGAGGTTAATCCGAGCACGTAATCGAATTGGCTTCATTCAAAAAGAAATTAATCAGTTTTATTGGGACTTTAAGATTACACCAGACCTCATCGAGCTTAGAAACATCGCAATAGTTGCAGAACTCATTATCAAGATGGCTCGCATGAGAAAGGAGAGCAGAGGAGCTCACTACAATATCGACTATCCGGAGAAGTCATTACATAAGTTTGATACTGTTCTGAAGAAGTCGACTATTCCGATTGAGGAAAGAGAACATCAATAGGCACCAGAATGAATCATGTAAAACCATCATTGCGGTGTTAACCGCAGCAGTACTGAATGTTGATACACGCAAGAATATTATCTAGATAATAGGAGGATATAAAGGTCAGAATAAACCAAAAACTAGATAATTGAGAGTGCGTTCGGATGTGTAGAGTTTCCAGAGTAATGTCCTTGTTGTTGGAATTAGATGAAAAAGGGTCATTTTGGGAAGATACTCAGAGGATATGGATTCAAGAGATTGTTTTTGTTGCACAACAATTGGGACTCCGAATTGGATACAGTTTTAGATGGAAAAACATAGGACCGTATTCGCCGGATCTAACTGACGATGGTTTTGAAATGCTATCATTACCAAGAAAGATATGGAAAGATTTGGTAAATCTTGAAGAATTGCAAAAAGAGACTGTGGATAGACTAAGAACCATTCTAAATAGCATAAAAGAATCATTTTCAGATATAGAAAAGTACAAAGCAATGCAATTGTTTGCATCCTTACTTTTCCTTGTTAGATGTGCGTACCCCAAGGAAAAAACACGGGACACAGCTCAAGAAACTCTGAAAAAATATCAAGATTTCGACCCTGAACAATTAGAGAAAGCATGGCAATTATTAGAGAGTTACAAACTGGTAGGATAAAGAATAACGGGGAGTTTGATTGGCAAATAATGGACTAGATATTGAGAAGAAGATATTCGATCCGATTCACGGATATATTTCGTTAACGAATAATGAAATGGAAATAGTAAACTCACTCCCATTTCAGAGGTTACATGAAATCAAGCAACTGGGAAGCACATATCTAGTATACCCAACAGCAAAACACACACGATTTTCACACAGTCTAGGAGTACTTCATATCGCGTCGGAGATAATCGCAGCTTTACAGGAAGAACCAGATTGTGGAATCGATTGGAATGAAACCAGGATTCCAGACATCAGAATGGCAGCGTTGCTTCATGATATTGGTCATCATCCATTATCACATACTTTTGAACACACAATGAAACAACTGGAAGATGATCAAGCAGATCACATGGATTTTGGAGAATGGATTATTAGAAACAATTCAGAAATTGTTGATGTTTTTGAGGAGGGAGATCTCGATCTTGACCAGGTAGTTTCCATGATCACTGGAAATAATCCACGATGTGAGATTTCCTCGTCCATAATATCATCCGCGTTGGATGCCGATAAATTGGATTATATGGTAAGAGATTCGTATTTCACTGGTGTAGCATCTGGAACGATTGATATTCCTAGATTCATTAGTCTTATCCGTGTTAGTGATAACAAATCAGGAATTACATTTAGTAAAAAAGGAATACCGATGATAGAGAATTTCATAGTTGCCACAATGTCCATGTATTGGTCAGTGTATTACCACAGAGTAACTACGGGATTTTCGTTGATGATGGATAGAGCATATAGCATAATGCGTGATAAGCAAATTATGCCAAGCGTGGCTGAGATAAAGGAATGGAAAGAAGAAGAATTTCTCGATTACACAGACTCCTGTTTTATCAGATATTTACGGATGCACTATTCACGTGAATCACAACTAGGTAGTCTCTCAAAACAAATACTTGGACGAATCCCTTTGAAATTGATAGATTCAGAGAGAATTGTGATAGACGAAAAAGACGAGAGTGACGGCTCGCTTTATGCAATAGGATGTAAACTATGCTCTGAAAATGAAAGTGTTTTTGTTTCACGTCAAAAACGCAGTTTCTTCAAGAAAAATGAGGACATTCTAATATACGATGAAAAAGAAAATGAAGTAACAAGCATGAAGGAAATAGAAACATCATTTGTTCAAATGATATCTCCAAAATCATACATGGAAGACAGAATATATACTAATAAAGCGAATGAGGATGATATCAGAAAGCAGGTTAAATCTGAAATAGAGTAATGATTAAATCGAATAAGAGATATGACTGATATTATCCAGAAAAAATTGGAGATATTTCAAGACAATTTCTCCATCTATTGTTATATTCATTAGTGGGACTGCGAGGTGCTTTATTGTCACCCCATCTTCCGGTATATGTGAAGAATGAGGTTTCGGAGAGTTCTATGAGATTATTATCAGTTTGCCAAACTACACCACCTTCTTCGAATTTGTCGCACAATACCTTTGCAGCACAATATGGTCTACTTTCATATGAAGGATAATGTGCATGAGACCCCAGAGCAACAATAGCATGAATATGATTTGCAGAAAAGATTCCAGGTTCATATTCAAATTCCGCAAGTGTGTATTGCTCTGGAATTGATGTGAGCCGAGCAGAAAGGTGATTTGACATGAGCCAGATTACAACATCCTGTTCAGAATAAATCCGCACTTCTAC
>WJMJ01000169.1 GCA_014728035.1 Promethearchaeota archaeon
CTCCAGACTACATATTTCTTAAGGATATTCTCCACCATGTACGATATATTGCAATGCTCCTATAAATTATTTTTCGTTTCTTCACCCAATTAATTGTCATGTAACGTGTTATTAAAGGGTGCCGGTGAAGGTTGAAAAGCGTTCAACATAATCTACCCAAAATTAACCTATTGCCGAAAATTATGCAATTTATATTGCAAATATTTTTAATTAGTTTTTCATGATGTAGTCTGGTACGTAGAATCTTTTCTGATTTTTTTCAACCGAATAGATGATCAATAAAAGCTTACGAGCGCACGCAACCAATGATACCCAATGAGATTTTCCTCTGCTTCTCAATCGATGATACATATGTTTCAGCACGGGATTGTACATCACACCGACCATTGCAGAATTGATCAAGGCAGTCCTCAATTCCCTGTTTCCTCTCTTGGAGATATGTCCAGCGTGGTTTATGGATTTTCCAGACTGGACTACGATCGGATCAAGACCGGCATAGGCTGTAACGGCTCGATCATTCTTGAACCGTTTCACGTTTCCAAGATTGCCAAGTATTGTTGAACAAGTTATTTCACCTATTCCCGTAATACTCAAAGCCACAGGATCTATCTCTTTTATGGATCTGGAAATTCTCTTTTCTATTCTCTTTCTCTGTGTCATCAATACTTCATATTGTGCCAATATGAATTTGATCTCAAACACAAGAGGTTCTTTATTGTATTCAGGACACGTTGAGGTCTCGAAGATCTCTTTTACCGTTCCGGCAAGCTTCTTTGTATCGGTAGTTCTGGAATAGTTACTCTTCAGTATTCTTTCTATCTCCTTTTCTGATATCATGAACAATTTGGTCTGTTTAACTGCTTTCTTTAGGATCTCTATAGATGTTGATGATAGTATGTTCTTGAACAGCTCATCATATCCAGGACAGAGAGAAGATAACGCCAATCTGAGGTCTACTTTTAGGTCTGCGATCTTTTCCACTATTCCACGATGTACAGAGCTGAGTTCTTTCATCTTTAGATAGTTTTCATCTGTAAGATATCTCTCTGTATTGGTTTTCAGATCCCATCTGACCGCATTTGCGATCACTTCTGCATCTATCTTGTCTGTCTTCGTTTTTCTTATTCGTCCCTGTCTCAGAGCCTTTATCTCCAATGGATTGAATTCTCGTACCTTGAAACCATTGTGGATCAGAAAGTTCATCAGATTTCTATGGTATTTTCCACTTGATTCAAGTCCGATAATGACATCATCATTTGCTTTTTTGTTGCTTTTGATATCCGATATTATTCGGACCATATCTTTTCTTGATTGTCGATATACCCTTGATTTCATAATGATCTCATTTTCTTCGTTTTTAATGATGCCGTCGAATTTATTTTTCGACACATCGATCCCGACACATAATATTCCCATGCACATCACCTCGAAAGATAATTAATTGCTGAGGTCCTATGCCCTATGTGGCCAATGTGTGCACGGGTTCGCATGTACATGGAGTCCATGTCTTAGATCGGCTTGACCGACTTATGGCCCATAGCGTGTGAATTCGTGCATGGTCACACTGGCCTGAGGACGCACGTTACATACGAGGACTTAAGCCTCACAGCCAAATCGCGTATCCTCAGCCACTCAAGGTAATGCTATGGGACATATAGACCTCACCGACACCCTATAACACGAACAGCCAAAGTGTCATATTTTTGTAACTCCAAAATGTCATAGTCCCAAATGGATTTCCTATCTGTTTTCACAGGTGGGAGATCTATGGGAAATTTGCTTGATAATGAGACTGTCCATTATCGTCTGAAGTATGTTCTTCAAATAGACAGCAACGACAAAACAATTGCACAAGCCGCTCGTGAAGCTAAAGTTGCTTGGAGAACAATGAAAATATGGTATGACAACTTCAAGAACGATGGAGTAGTAGGATTATCAAACAAGCCGAGAGGAAGATCACAGCCTGTTGATGAAGAAGTGAAGAAGAAAATCAAAGAATACAAGGTGTTCAATAGGAGTCGAAGTGGAAGAAAGATAAGAGATCTATTGAGAAAAAATGATGGGATTATTGTTAATCGCCAGACAGTGTGGAGACTATTGAAAGAAGCAGGGGAAAACAAACGTGTGAAAAGGGACATGAAGGTCTATCATGATTTTGAAAGACAGCATCCCAACAGCCTTTGGCAAACTGATTATATGGATGCAATTGTTGTCGAAGGTGTTGGCTTGGTATATCTGGTACTCTACCTAGATGATCATTCAAGACACATCATTGGCGGTAAATTTGAAAAAGATAGGACTGCATATCGAGCACTCTCCCTTTTACGAAACAGTGTTACAGAAAAAGGTCTGCCATTGCAAGTATACTGCGACCAGGGTAAACAATTTAAAAG
>WJMJ01000022.1 GCA_014728035.1 Promethearchaeota archaeon
AACTGAATAATATGACTGCTGATATGATCATAATAATGGCAATTGTGCCCCAGACAACTTTTGCGGTTGTACTCATCTCGTCCTGTAGTTCGGGTGGGTATGACTTCGTTATTGATCTAATCATCTTGGCAGTCATGAACCAAGCAACTAAGAGGCTTACAACAACAAAACCAAGAATTACAAGAATATTCTCTCCAAGATTATCAACAAAAATCATGAGTGACATGAAAACTAGAGTGATAAATGAAGTTCCTCCACCAATGAGTAGGTAGAGTATTCCTGTCACACGTCTTCCAATCACTTCAGGATACGTTTCAACTATCTCTGTAAGATGGAGCAACTGTTTGGCCTGCTCCATGAGTTTAGCGTCCTGATTGTTCTTTCTGTCTGAACTCTCGTCACTCATTCTTTATCTTTCCTCCTTTGATTGAATTCATATTCTATTCCTCCATATATAAAATAGTGACCGTATGAATAAAGCATGGTTCATACGGTCTTGATATCTACTTCCTCCCCCTCTTCTCAAAGAGGAGTATTCCCATTCCAAGTACAACTACTGTGACTACTGCGACCACTAGCAAGTCAATCCAGATTAAAATCGATGTCACAGGTGCCCCTCTCAAGAAGAGAGTCCTCAAAGCATGAGTCACATAGTTACTAGGCATGAATGTTCCCAGTGTTTCTCCAACACCACCAAGATTCATGAAAGTCCCAAAGAACATCATGGGCATAATGAAGACGAAGGAGAGTCCGGTAGCCACTTCAGCTGACTTCGAGATAACCGCGGTGATGAGTCCAAATCCTACACACGCCAATGCAAAGATTATGACTATCAGAAATGCGAACAATAACCCATCGATTCCAGTCGCTGGTGAATAACCGATAAGGAATGATACCGCGAAGATTATCGTAACCTGTAAGATTGCTATTATGACATGTGAAAGCGCTTTGCTGACTATGAATTCTGACGAACTGACAGGAGTTGTAGCCATTCTTCGAAGTAGTCCTTCATCTCTCTCTGTAGTCATAGACTGTGAAACAGTCATTATCATGAATATGGCTGAGAACGCAAATATTCCAGGTGCCATATAGTCCCACATAGTCATGTTACTCACTTTCACCATTGAAGGGGAGCTAATCTCTATGGGTAGTTCCAGTGTTGTAGCTGTTTCTCCGTATATGGTTTTCAGAAGGTTCTGCTGTACCATTGGTGGAATTGCGCTGCTTCCAACCATGGAACTACTGTCAAGATAGAGACCGAGCGTTGTGTTTGCCCATTCGGTACTGTTTAATGGAGAATTCCAGTACGAGTCAATACTTGCTCCAAACCCATCAGGAATCACTATGAGAGCATCTAGATGTCCGTTTAAGAGGTCATTCTGACCAGTTTCGTTATCTTGATAGTGGAATACAACAGTACCGTTCATTTCTGTTAGGTTGCCAATGAAATAATCTGACCATTCTGTGCTGTCTGTAGAATTGTCCAAGTTGACAACACCAAACTCAAAATGAGTGTCACCTCCGGAATTGATACCACCAAAAGCGACACCAAAGACAATAGTAATCATCAGTGGGAACAGTAATAACAAAAACAAGAGTGCAGGCTCTCGAGTAGTCATCTTCATGTCCTTCTTAACTAGGGCTAGAAGTCGTCTTATCTTCATCATTACACCTCCCCTCTTAGCTTCTTACCAGTCAGTTTGATGAAGACCTCCTCTAAGTCTTCGGCATCGTGTTCTTCCATCAATTCTTTAGGAGTACCAAGTGCAATTAGTTTCCCCTCATCAATGATACCCACTCTGTCACAAAGGATTTCTGCTTCTTCCATGTAGTGTGTAGTAAGGATAATTGCTTTACCGTTATTTTTGAGTTCCCTGATGAAGTCCCAGACAGCACGGCGTGAGACCGGATCCATTGCCACAGTTGGTTCGTCAAGAAGTGCTACATGTGGGTCATGAATCAACGCCATCACTGTACTTACTCTGCGGATCATCCCTCCAGAATACTCACCAGCTTTCCTGTCGGCATGTTCTTCCATCCCGATTTTTTTGATAAACTCCTGTGTTCTATCTTGTATGGTCTCTCTTGGTACTGAGTGGAACTCTCCATAGAGCTCGATGTTCTCACGTCCTGTCAGGAATGTATAGTACGCTGGTTCCTGCGGACAGAGCCCAATCAATTCCCTTATCTTATCTTTATCCTCTACCACATCAAATCCATCTACTGCTGCACCACCTTTTGTAGGCTTCAAGAGTGTGCAGAGGACGTTTATTGCAGTAGTCTTGCCTGCCCCGTTGGGGCCTAGAAGACCGAACAGCTCACCCCATTGTATTTCAAGTGCTAGATCATCAACAGCAATGACGTCGTCGAACTGTACGGTCAAGTTGTCTATCAATATCGCAGTTTTAGACATTGTATTTCACATGTATGAGAGGAATAGAATGAATATAATACATGGACAATCTTTGGACTACAGCCTAGTTTGCAGTGCACGGTACCTTATGATACACGATATGGATTATACTCAAGTCCAGTTAATTATTGAAATTGATATGTGATTGAAATCGCTGAAACATTGAAAAGATTGGTCTCGCCGTGTTTTACAACTATGGTATGTTGATTCCAGTATAAACGCTATCTGATTCTTAATCTTAAAACTTCTTTCTAAAACACTACAACTAAATGAGTTCTTTCCATCTATTGTAGGAGGATTAAAAATTGAACAATGAAGAAATTTTGTTAGCTATGCAATCTGGGAAAGTACCTGCTCCACCTATTGCCAAGCTACTTGGTATGCAACTTCGTGATGTTAGTAAAGGATGTGTTGTCATGGAGATGGAAGCGACCAAGAAACATTGGAATCCCATGCACACTTTACACGGTGGTGTAATGTGTGATATTGCAGATGCAGCCATGGGAAGTGCATTTTTTACGACACTTGATGATGACGAGAGCTATACTACCGTAGATCTTCATATAAAATTCCTAAAACCTGTAATCACTGGTAAAATTACGGCATCCGCAACAGTTGTAAAACGGGGACGAAGATTAGGTTATATTGAATGTGAAATCCGGAATGATGAAGGTGAATTGGTGGCAAAGGCTGATTCTTCATGTATTGTACTTAGAGAAGAAAACTAATTTCCTTCCGATTTTGCAATGAACTCGATTTTGTTTTGGCCCTTGTTATCTTGGAACAGACGTATAATTCCATGATTCAAACCATGTTTTATTGTTATTTCAAATTCTCCGTTGTATTTTAGGTATCTTTCCTCCGATCTAACCACTAGTACAAATCCAATAGTGTGAATTCCTAGTGATATACTCCCTTGATAGAGTGAAGTTTGTTCTTCTTTTGGTTTCTTTTCAATTTCTTCTATTTTTGTAGGACTCTCATCAATGTGGAGATACACTCGCCACAACCAGAAGTCTTGAATCTCGGACAGGAAAACAAGATGAAAAGTTGCTCCTCCAATCGTTCGATGTTTCTTCAAGTATGCTTTTACTTCTGACTCTACATCTTCTGGCATTTTCTGAATTGGTCCAGCTTCAAAGAATTCATCAAATGTCTGAAATCCCGCAAAATATGCACCACCACTCTGAATAGTCATATTATTTCCAATATACCGTAGCCCTTCTGATGTCACTCTTAAATCAATCCAGTGACCGTATTCAAAATCCCATTTCCATTCTGCTGGTGGAATCTGTGAATAATCCCATGGTCTATCAATAGTCATATCTGAATAACCTCTAGGTGTAAAGAACGATATCAGTTTCCTTCTAATAGAGTTACTATTTCTTAAGATAGACAGCTGGAAGTTTGATATCAAAATATACGCTTGATTTTCCCTTTTCTCTAATAATTTTTTAGTATCTGTTCTGAGGATCTCTTCTTTCATTTTCATGGGCTTGTATCCAGAGAAATTTGCTTTACTATCTAGAAAATTGTTGAAGAATGTGTCCAAATAACTGGTTTTCATAATCATAAGTCATTGAAAACTAACAATTACCGTTTTTGTTAAATGAGAGAATTCGTTTACATCTTATGGGATAAATCATGAAATCTTCTTTAGAGGTACGCTTTTTAGGACAATCCGGTTTTTTGCTGAAGACAAGTTCATCATCGTTGCTAATCGATCCATACAACGACGATTCTGGGAGGTATGATGGAGACATCTTGTACTGTACACATCATCATTTCGACCATACTGGTGGTGTTGATACCTTTTTGGAACGTAATTCAGATGCTATCTTCTTATGTAACGAACAAGTTGCTGATAAACAGGAGAAATGGAAGGATCGTATCACGATTATTGAAGATGGCCAGCAGTTCACCGTTAGTGATTGGCATTTTTCATTTACCAAGCTGAAACATGGTGTATTTGGCGGCACTGAAAATATTGCAGTTGAAGCACAGTATGGGGATTTGAAGTTTGCACATATTGGGGATGCAAAAGAATTTGGCACCATGGTATCTAGAGTAATTGATGTACTGGCTGTTCCGATCAGTGGTGGTCCAACTGCTTCTCCCTCAAAGGTGCTTGACACACTAAAAAACTTCGAATCATTTCCGTCAGTTGTTATTCCAATGCATTGGCTTATTCGTCGTCCCGACAGCTTCTGTAAGAATTTCTACAAATTATTCCCGGAAAAACGTTGTATTGTCCCCAAAGACGGAGAGATAGTTACAATCTAGCGGTGTTTTATCGTTTTCGAGATGCTTCTAGTTCGATTATTTTATGTCGAAAGTCAGGAAAATACTTGATTTCTCCACCTATGGTTTCACCCAATATGCGTATGTCTGGCCGGAGGTCTAGTAGTTCTTTTCTAATCTTTTTCACTTCAATAGGGTTGGATGCTTGAAATGCCAGTAGTAACATAGGCCTATCAATCACTTTCCAGCTCACCCAGAAATTATCTTCCAGACTATCTCTTATTCTATTTTCAAACCTGTGATACTCTTCTGATGTGATACTAGGAAATTGTACTGTTATGATTACCATGAATCCTTTTTTGATAGCCCCAGGGTTGAGCAGTATTGTGATATCTATGAGATTATGTTTCCTCAGAAAATTCAATCTCTTCCTAATGGTTGGCACAGAGCCTACAATCTCAGATGCCAATTCACTTAGTGGTTTTCGCCCATTCTCTTGCAGTCGCTGAATAATCTTCCAATCGATTCTTTTCATATCGCTAATGGTCTTTGTAGGTATGTGTATTCTTTCTTGCAGCGGTGGAAGGACCTGAAAAATCTCAAAATCACTAATCTCCTTAAGCGAATAGAACAATTCGGTGACCTGTGCTAATTCTGCATTATTTCTGTATAGGGTAACGACAAAACCTTCTTGATTTAGTCCGAGACCCGCTGCTGAAACAAACTCGTTAGAACCTATCTGTTCTAATAGACCTATGGAAGTTGAAGACAACTGTAATAATACAATTGCATTACTTGCTCCAAATATTTGCTGATTTGGTTGTACACTAAATCCTTGGATTATTCTATTTTCAATTAGGGCATTCACACGATTTTTTATTGTTGTAACTGATACATCGTATTTTCTTGCTAACTTTGAGTATGAAGCTCTACAATTTATGCTGAGTTCCATAAGAATTGCCTTGTCAAGCTGATCCATCAGTTTCTCTCCTTGCAACTTACAGAAGTGAAAACCTGTTTATAAACTACCTTTCGAATTTTCAACCTTGCAATTGCCAATCTTTCTTGTATTTTCTTTTTTCTATTACGTTGTAATTAACCACTTGAGGTAACATAAAATGGTACTTGTCTTCAAAACAAACACATTGATTGCTGGTCTCGCATGGGGTCTTGTCATTGCTCTGATATTCTCATTCATGGCTGATGGAATGATAGCTGATATGCGTGCAGACGAACCAGATGATGAATTCCTAAACTCGGAAAATGCTAGATTGCTGTTTAAGTTTGGTATCCCTATTTTCATGATTGTTTTTGGACTTTTGTTGATTGGCCCGATTGCAGGATTTATCTATCAGACAATGACTGCACAGACAACAATTCTTGGAATAGACTCCAAACTTGCCTATTGGGCTCTAGCTCTGGTAATATCGCTACTCTTGGATATTGCAGTATTTGTGACTGGAACACCATATCCAGTAGAAAAACTTGTTATGAATACTTGGACATTTTTATCTCTGGGTATACTTCTTTCACTACTCTAGGCATATTATGGTAAGGTTTTCAAAACCTTACCATCCCATTGGCCGAATTAAAAGATGCGGAATAATCAAATAACATGGAAACAGTATTCTTATGAACTTCAAGAGTAGATGAATGATGGCAATATGCCACATGCTCTTTTTATCTTTGTAGAGTTTGATATAATCAAATGATACTATGAATTACAAAATAAGAAAGATACCAAGAAAAATTCCTGTAGTACTAATACAAAGAATTCTCCCATATGAGTGCATGGATAACTGCTCCTGTCAGATTGAGAGAAACGCCACATAGAATTGAAATTCCAATTGCTGCGAGTATTGCCAGTATTAAATCAACCTTTTGTTGGTCTAACCTCTATTGTTCATTTCATATTCCATTTTTCCAACAACTAATCTCGTTTAGTCTGTTCTTTCTTGTATTCACCAAAGTCTGCTAACTCTTCCAACTCTTGCGGATATGGCTCAAAGATGCTTTGCCGACGGATATATTCGTCATCAAAACGTAACATCCACAATCTTAGCAACTCTCTAACGAGTGACAATGGCACACGTCCAGTTCTGTACTCCTCAAGTCTATGAAGAAAGTATTTCTTTTCCTCTCTGGTCAGTGAATCTGAAAAGTAACCAAAAATCTTTGAAAACACATTCGTGGTTGATGAACGTTTACGTCCATCAGCTATAGCAGGTAGCAATGTATCCCAGTACTCTAGCATTATTTCTTCTACTTGTTTTCTCTCTGCATTTGAAACAATTCTACCTAATTTATTTACATATTTTTGCCCATAGGTCATAATCAGATACTTGTTTTCTGAATGAAAGTCTATTAGACTCTTGATGTGTTGTGATCTCATTACATGTCTTAGAGATGACAACAAGAAGATCTGTGTTAAGAATTCCTCTCTGATTTTTCTATTTCTCAGACGCCCATCACTCTCTATTGGATAATTATGGTACTCATTGAGGATTGCTTCTGCAAAAAGCCCTGGTCCTGTATCTGCAATTGAAGAAGCTCGATCTCTACCATGATAATATTTCACTCTTTCAATACTGCATGACGGGGAATTTTCTCTGAGAATGAATCCATCGATAACTCCAAGTGACTCGATAGTGGTGGTGATGTATTCCTTCATGATGTCAGTCAGGTCTCTATCGGTAGCTGGTTGAACGAATCTCTTCACTCCGTTTTCCATTACAATGCGAATGAATTTGCGAGGAGAACCCAGTCCAATCTCAACCTCCGGGCAATGTGTAACGAATTTTACAAATGGCTTAATCATCTCAATAAAATCTGAGAAAATCGTTGTTCCATTCCACCAGCATGCACAAAAACCAAGGCACTTACTTGCATACACCTTTGGTTTTAGAAACTCTGTCATGCCATAAACTACTATTTACTAGTTAATAGGTATATTCAATGAATCATATGCTCAAAGAATTCGTAGGTATCTTCAAATTTTTCCATGGTGAAATTATACCAAGATCCCCCCAAGTATCATTTCTGCAGGGATTATTATCCCAAGTAAAGAAAGCTGGCCGTCCTGTTCAAATTCTTCGTAATGATCCGGTTATTTTTGAAATGAATTAGCTAGCTAAACTTGAAGAATACTACGGTCACTTTGTTCTACTTGAGAGTGACCATCGTGCAGCATTCTTTTCTGCTGCTGAAATTCGATCTATTGATACTACTGAATCCATTGTGAAAATTCAATTGGTGTCCGTGTTAGAAGATATCCGAACAAAAGCGCAGTCATCCTAATAATCGATACGCTCATTTTGGTTCCAGTTATATTATTTACTGGGATTAAATTGACCGCCTCCTCTGCGATTGTAATTGGTGCTGGTATATCTGGATTGTCTGCTGGAATCTATGCCCGGTTGAATGGATACGATGTGACGGTATTTGAAAGTCATTCTCAACCAGGTGGTGTTGCAGCATGTTGGAAACGTGGTGAATATCTCTTTGATGGAGGAATTCATTTTCTACCTCCTGCAGATCCAAATCTCGATATCTATGACCTGTATCTGGAGCTGGGTCTTGAGTATCTTCCAACGGTTCCTATGAACCAATATTGCAGGTTTACTGATATCGAGCATCGAACCTCTGTTGATATTACTGACAATTTAGATGATCTGCAGATGCGATTGCTCGCAAGATTTCCTGAAGATACTTCAGTAATTTATGAGATTCTCTCTCCAGCACGCTCAATGTCGGAGTCTGATACAACCAACTTCGGTTTCGACAAACCGTCTGAACTCATGGGAATTCGTGATAAAGTATCAGAAATTTGGCAGATGAGAGGCTTCATGCGGTTTATGTTTGGAAAGTACGCTCTCTCTGCAGAGGATTTTTCTCAAAGAATAAGCAATCCGGTTCTTCGTGATATTGTTAAGATGATGTTCCTTCCCGAAGTACCAATTTGGTTCATCTCGATGATTCTTGGACAAGTTGCATCTGGTCAGATAGCACTTTTGGAGAACGGTTCAATCAGCTTGGTTAGTCGATTGGTTGATAGATTGACACAACTAGGCGGCAAAATATCATATCGGTCTGAAGTAAAAGAGATTCTTATTGAATCTGATAGAGCAGTCGGAATACGTTTGGAAGACGAGTCCCAGCACCGAGCAGATTATATCATACCTGCAATGGATATGCATTCCATCTTTTTCAGCTTACTAGGAGGTAAATATGTGTCTGATAACTTGGCATATCGTTTTGCAAAGTGGGATCTTTGTCGTCCAATACTTATCATCAATTACGGTGTTGCAATGGAATTTTCAGATGAACCTTGGCTTAATATTTGGAAACTTGATAGTCCTATCCGGATTGGTACCGAGGATGTATCATATCTCATGACCAGAATCTTCAATTATGGGAACTCCTTTGCGCCCTCTGGTAAGACCGTTATTCAAGTTGAACTAGAAACGGATTGGGATTACTGGTATAATCTCCATGAATTTGATATGGATACATACCAGTCTGAAAAGGAACGGATAGCCTCGGAAGTTGCTGATTTTCACAATCAGTTCTATGAGGGATTTAAAGATGCAATAGAAGTGACCGATGTTTCTACACCATTTACAATGTGGCGATATACAAAGAACTACCGTGGCGCTTACATGGGATGGCTACCCGCAAGTGATTTGCTTATGACTAGGTTCAAGAAGAAAATTCCTGGTCTCGCAAATTGTTTCTTAGCTGGACAGTGGGCCATGGGAATGGGTGGTGTACTACCTGCAATTTATTCCGGGCGACAAGCTATACAGCTTGTTTGCTCTTCAGATGGCCGGCCATTCCAGACTATCCAATAATGAGGAATGCAAATAAAGATAACAAGTTTTTGAAGTGACCTTGGTTTTTTATAGGCTAGTGTTATCCTTCTGACTACTATTTGGTGGCATATAATGACAGCAGAAGAGCAAGTCACAAAAATCTCCATTTTTTGGGATTTGGAAAATGTACATGATATCTATTCAACCCATGAAGCTATGACGAAAGCAATCCACGAGTCTGGTAAGGTCGTAAAATCTTATGCGTTTGCTGATTGGGATACTCGACGTCGCATGGCGGAGGAACTGTATGACCTTGGATATGATTTGATTCATGTTCCAGATTCAAAAGACAATGCAGCAGACTATAAGATGGCGGCATATATCTTAGAACATCTCAGTAGGTTTCCAGAAGTGAATTGTTACGTGATGGTCACAGGTGATGGTGATTTCAAATTGCTTGCTGGAGCTCTTCGTCAGCAGGGTAATCGTCTTTGGATTATTAGTAATCCGATAATCACCTCTTCAGAAATGTCTGATTTAGCAAATCGGTATTCTGACATTCATGCCTTCCGTCCTACTGATCTTGATTGCTCCGACCCCGCCGATTGTGAACGGTTATTCACGAGCTCTGATGATTCAAGACGTATCGCAGCAGTTCGTCTCCGAGAAGCAGTACAGGCAATCAAGGATGCAGGGAATAAACCTGGAATCGGCCATGTGAAGCATGTAATGCGATCCCTGAATCCTAACTTCAATGAACATCAGCTTGGATTCTCTAACTGGTCCTCCTTTTTGGAATGGGCTGAGTCCAAGGGGTATATCAAACAAGAGGGTGAGCTTCCTTCAACAATCATTACGGTTCCTGAAGAGGTTCCTGAAGATACTACCAAGTTGTCAGAGGATGTGCGTGATGCATTCTCGCTTCTAGTATCTGTGGTAGAAGACAAGATTCAACAAAATGAACCAACGACTGTTGCTGTCATTAACAGTGAGCTGAAAGAACAGGGTGTAGATGTAGAAACAATAGGATACCCAAAAATTGCTGATTTTCTCCTCTCTGCTGATAAAAGAGGTTTCATTCGTGTCATTCCGTCAGAAGAAAATCAATCTCCTACAATTCTCCCCTATTGTAGTTTAGACAAAGTTCGCGCTTGGTTCAAAGATAATGTCACTGAATTATTTGGATCATCTGTCAAGGTTCCGCGTGATGCTTTTCTCGAGAAGATTATGAATATGTTACTTGAAAATAAGACTACGTTGCATCAGATGGAAACTTTCCTCAAAAGTTCAGAAATTAGAAGCACATATAATGAAATACTGAAAGCTAGTAGTGTTCCGTTTCTTCCTCCTTTTCAGATGTCCCTTGCACATATCCTGCTTGGACAGGGAAAATCCTGTGAAGAAACGGTCGCATTGGTTAACGAAGAACTAAGGCATGTTTCAATTACTCTAGAATGCCCATAGAATTAATGATGCTGATAATCATGTCAAACAACTCTTATGAGCGGTTAGCTAAAATCTTGGATACTATCCCGCAGGGATTCTCTCCGACATCTAGTGGTTCGCATATTCGGTTGCTAAAGCTTATCTTCCGTCCTGAAGAGGCAGAATTAGCTAGTAAGATGAAATTACGTGGGGAAACCTCAGAAGAGATGGCAACCCGTCTTGGTCTTGAGCCCGAAACCCTGACACCGTTATTGGAAACCATGGCTGCTAAGGGTCAGATTCGTGCATGGCAATCAAGTTCAGGTCGCCGCTATGCACTACTTCCATTTGTCGTTGGTATCTACGAAGAACAACTTGATGAAATGGATGCTGAACTTGCACAGGCTTTTGAAGAATACTATCAAGAGAACAAAGGATTTGGGATTTTTACTACAGAGCCTCCTATTTTTAGAGTTATCCCAGTAAACAAAAGCATCTCGACTGATTTGGAGATATATCCTTATGAAACTGCAGAAGAGATGATTAAGAGTGCTAAATCCTGGGCTGTTCGCGAGTGCATTTGTAAGAAACAACAGAAAGCATTAGGCAATGAGTGCAACTATCCTAATACGGTATGCTTAGTTATGTCGCCCCGTTCTGAACATGAATTTGATAACAGTGAATTAGACCGAGTCATCACAAAGAACCAAGCACTTGATATCCTTCATGATGCAGAAGAAGCAGGACTAGTACATTGTGCAATGAATGTGGTTGAGAAACACTACTACATTTGTAATTGTTGTACCTGTTGTTGTGGTATTCTACGAGGCATATCTGAATTTAATCAGCCATATGTTCTTGTCAAGTCCGATTATGTTGCCACGGTGGATGAAAGCTCATGTATAGCATGTGGTATTTGTGTTGACAGATGTCAATTCGAAGCAATTACTATAGGCGATATTGCTGAAATTAATTTAGACCGATGTATTGGTTGTGGTGTGTGTGGAATCGCCTGCCCCGAAGACGCTCTAAGTCTTGTAGAACGTGGAGAGCGAACTCGCCCTCCTGAAAATATGATTGATTGGATGACGCAAAAAGCACAAGCAAGAGATGTCGATCCCTCCGACCTTCTATAGTACACATATTCACCATCCGCAGAGTTTTTTATGGATGGGGGCATAGTATATGTGAGGGAATAATTTGCTGGATGCTAGTTCAGAAAAACTTCCTGATTGTTTTGGAGCTTTTAGTGAAAAGGACATACAATGTCATAACTGCGTCTTTGTAGAAGGCTGCAAAGAAATTGCAGAAAACACACTCAAGAAAATAGGAGAGGATTTCTAAAACCGTTTCGAGTCCATATGGTTTAAGAGCTACCAGTCTATAGTAGTTCAAGAATCAATCATGACGTCGAGTTCTGAATCTTTAGAGAACGAAGATGAACCAAAAAGAACTCGTAAGTATATTCCTCACTTAGCAGAATTTTATTTCCAGCCCGATGAGGACTGGACTGTTGCAGAGGCTCGGAATCTCTTTGATTCTCGAGACCTCTCTTCAGTCGGAATACCTGTAGATACTGTTCATTTTTCTGATTGTATCATGGGAATGAAGCAATTGAACAAAGAGTCAATTGATTTGGTTATTGCAGATCCTCCATTTGGAATTGATTTTGATGGAAAAAGTGGTATGTATAATCGTGATGAGTCCTTGGTTGTTGATGGTTATGAAGAGCCTGAAATAACCTATGATGAATTCACAACCTCATGGATTGCAGAACTTCCAAGAGTTCTTTGCGACCATGGTTCCGTCTTCATCTTTAGTGGGTGGAACAACCTTGAGGCTGTCCTGCGAGGAGCTCGAGAGGCTGGATTGGAAACAATTAATCACATAATCTGGAACTATCCTTTTGGTGTCTTTACAAAAAGAAAATTTGTCACCAGTCATTATCATCTTCTATTTTTGGTCAAGGATACCAAGGAGTACTATTTTAACAGGATTGAACATTACAACGAAGATGTATGGCAGATAAATCGTCGATATCATCCTGGCCGTGCTAAGAATAGCACCAAGCTGCCCCAAGAAGTAGTCATGAAATGCATTGATTTTGCATCAAGGCCTGGTTCTATTGTACTCGACCCTTTTATGGGAAATGGAACCACTGCAGTTGTAGCAAAGAAGAGTTTTCGTCACTTTATCGGTTTTGAGAAAAACCCCCTTCTTCAACCAATTATTGAACAGGGACTACAATTTGTTGATGTCGGTCAAGATTACATTCCTTATTGTAAAAGAATACCTAGCATTGAGGAATTAGCGGATTTATATCCTCGTGCGTATAACATATACCTGAAAAGAGAGAAGAAACGTGATGATCGAGTCCGAGGTGGCCAATAATTATGGATGGTATCTATGAACGCCATGGTTCATCTCGCGATAGACTTGGTGATGCAGTGGCGTCAAGCGATGTATTTGATCGTCAATTTGGAGCAGAATTAACCGCATGGGAAATGCAATTACATAAGGAATTCCAAAAAAGGGTAGGTGGAAGAAAGTTTCAACATCGAGGTTTTGTTCACTATACTCGTGATACTTCTCTTATATTATTAACACCAAGTCCTTGGATGTTAGAGGGAATCTTCGTCAAATTCAGTGATGATCAAACACTACCTCCAGAAGGGGCATTTATTGAAATCGAAGGACGTAGTATTGCTGTTCCAAGACTTCGCTCTCGCTCTAAAGAAACAGTCCGTGCTTTTACTGCAGATTCGGTTTCAATTGAGAAGACAACCTTTCTAGACGACGTAAAACCTCCTTTGTCGCTAAAAGAATTGTCTGATTTACTCTTTGAACATGTAGGTATGGCTGAAGCAAGTAAACGAGTCTTTGCTCAATTGTACGTATCGAGTCCTCCTTTTCAAGAATCCATTGGGGGTATCACTGCAGGTATTCAAGCTATTGCTAGTAAAAGTCAAGTAAATCGTCTTTTGCGATTTATGAAAAAGGTACTACCTCCAGCGTTTAGAAGTTCTAGAAGTCGCAATAGAACGGTGAATGGTATCAAGGTGTATGCTCCTCGTTCTTGGCGTCTTGATGTTGGAAAGTTTGGAACGCCAAAACTTCAAAAATTATGTATTGAACGAGTTGATCCCGCAGGGTTTCGAGAAGTTTCACTGAGTACTTTGACTGGGGCTAAGACCGCTGTTCTTCCTGATATCCCAATTGCTCTAGCAACCGAGGACTTCTGGGTTGAAACACATAACCCCTCTTATCTTCAGCTTCCTATCTTGAAGTCAGCTATAACATTTCAGTTACGGACTCCTGTTATCGACAATCGAAGTGTTGATGCTGCTACAAAACACGTCTTGGGTAAGATTGCATCCTTGAAGGACAGTTTTGGGCTATCTGATAAATCTCTTGGACGTGGACATGTCCTTGATGCTGATGCTCTTGGGCGCCCTCTGAGTACCATTAAACTTGCTAGGTCTTCTGCGCGGTCTCAATGGAAAGAAAAAGTCAAGGCTAAAGACATCAAAAAAGCATGGGATAGTGTTCTCGAGCCTGCACTCAAAGAGTTTCTGGAATTAACCGAACTCAAAGCAGAAGTAGAGGATGATTGGGGTAAAGAATCGAAATATCACAAATTCAATACTAAAGTACTTCGAGCTTTGAAAAAGTTGGATGATGGAACTACAAGGTCATTAGGCCCAACCTTAGAAGAAATCGCTCAGGAAGCTGGTGTGCCTCCTCATATCGCTGCTAAATCTCTGGAAGAAATGAAATTATCCAGTGTTGTATATGAACCAAGAACAGGACACTATCGTTTGGTATAATGTCCTGTCTTGTCTTTGATTATTCTATTTTGCTAAGGAATTCGTCTGGCTCGTCACCCTCTTCGATTAGGTCAATATCCTGAGTGCCAACACGTTCTGCATCGTATCTTCGTGCGAGAATAGTGGCATCAAACTTTTCTCTGGCGGTAGCATCTTTACCTCTCCAGACGTAGATATCTTCCCAAGCGTCCAAGATGAAAACATCATCGCTTTTGAGAGACTCCCGTTTGTATGGAACTTCAGCAAAGAACGTTTCGTCGTTGTCCGCGTCCCGGTGGACTCTCCACAACTTGTATTCGTGCTGTTCCATTTGCACCTTCTTTAAAATGCCTTCAGTGTCTTCATCTGTAAGCCTAAAGTCATCAAAGAGGGCTTTGAACTCGTCTGGTTCATCTCCTCCGTCTACATGATCAATATCTGCGTGACCTTTTCTAGCTGTGTCTTTGAAGACCGCCTCTGCAGCTGCAAGAAACTTCTCATCAACTGAACTGTCCGGCCCAACCCAGATGTAGATCTTAGGACCTGCATCGACTAGGTAGCAGTCCCCTTTTCCAAATGCACCAGGGTCTGGTACCATAACGAGATTACCTTTCTGAATGTGGTATACTGTGATATCGGACATGGTTAGAAATTATACTACATTGCGCTTAAGTGATGTGTTGATATATGACCTATTCAACTGTGATAGCGTATGCCAGAAATTCCAGAACTTGAAGCATTAGTTGTTAAACTCAATGAAGTGCTTTCAGGGAAAAAAATAATATCCGCAAAGGTTCTCAATCATATCATTTTACATGGAAACACAGCTTCTGAATTCGAACAAACCGTTGAGGGAACAGTGCTTCAATCATTTCGAGCTGATGGCAAATTTCTTGTCATATCGTTGGATTTACCTTTTGAGATTGTTTTGCATCCGATGTTAGCAGGAAGATTCCGTTATCTTTTTGAGAAACGAAATGCTGGAAAAACAGACTGTATCGTATTTCGTCTTTCTGAGGGCACTTTGTGGTATAACGATAGAAAGCAGATGAGTCGAGTCTATCTTGTGGATAAAGGAGTATATACTGATGTTGCAGGCTTCATTGGCAGAGGTGTATCTGCGTTGGATGCATCGCTAACAGCAGAAATTTTCCAGAAACGTATTACGAATTTCCATGGACCGATAAAAAACGTATTGCGGAACCAAAGATTTCTCAAAGGTATTGGAAATGCATATGCTGACGAAATTCTACTATTCGCTGGAATTCTCCCTTTTAGAAAACGGTCTTCTCTGAATATAGAAGAACTTGAAAAACTTCATTCAGCAATAACAAGCGTTCTCACACGTTACAAGGCACTTTTGTTGAAAAGATCACTCAATGAGGTCATTTCAGAACCGCGCGACTTTCTTATGATTCACGGCAAATCGGATGGTATTTGCCCATTATGCGGTGGCCGGATTTCTGAGATTACAGCTGACAGGTTTCGAACAAATTACTGTCAAACCTGTCAGAAATAGGTATTTTCAACATTGAACACAAGACTAATCTATCGGTTGAAGCATAAAACAGCTTATCTCCTCTGGAGTATGACTACAATGGATAAATGGGAAGAGTCTTTTCTTCGAGAGATTGTTGAACTTGATACAAATAGTGAAGAAAAGAAAAACTATTCTGAATGTGCTGACGTGATAAAGCGATATTGTGAGGAAGCAGGTCTCCAAGTAGAGGTTTTTGATTCAAAACATAATGGAATCCCTCAACCAAATATCGTTGCTACACTTGATGTAGGAGCTGAACATACTGTTCTATTGTGTACTCACTATGATGTTGTACCCGCTGGAGATACTGATGCATGGACCCATCCTCCATTCAAATTGACTATTGAAGGCGACAAAATATACGGTCGGGGTGTCACCGATAATAAAGGCAATATTGTTGCATCAGTTGCAGCAGCAAAAGACCTAGCAAAATCTGACTCTTCCAAGGTCAATCTAAAGATTCTCATATCACCTAACGAAGAAGTTGGTGGTGCATATGGTATCGATTATCTAATTAATGGCCCACCAAAGATTCGTGGTGATTTTGGCATTGTTGTTGATTCTGGTCCTACTTACGTGAGTATTGGTGCCAGTGGGGTGATTGCAGGAACAATCACAGTTCATGGTACTCAGGGCCATGCAGGATATCCATTTGCATTCAACAACGCTATTCACCTTTCTATTCCTCTTCTCAATTATATGCTCGGTTTTATTGATTTGCGTGCAAAAATACAGTCGCAATTACCCGCACCTCCAGGAAGTCCACATCAAAACCTCTGGGGCCGATTTTCCATGACCGTCTACCAAGCAGGGAGTAAAACGAACGTAATACCTGGCAAAGCAGCTATTTCGTTCGATTGTAGAGCTATTCCTGAAGAGGACCCTGATGATGTTGTAAAGGCAATAGAAGAATACGTTGAGAAGGCAAAAGAAGAAACATGTGTCAACGCGTCACTGTCATTCAAACAGGCTGTTAGTGGTTGGGGTTCTGATGCCACCAATAAATTCGTTCTTGCTCTTCATTCAGCGGTAAAGAAAGCAGTAGATCCTGATATTCCTATTGCTGCTGATTTAGGTGGTAACGATGGACATTACTTCACAGCCGTAGGTATTCCTACTGCATGCTATGGAACAATCGAAGAACACAGTAATTTCCATGGAATAGATGAATGGTTATCAATCAAGACATATAATAGCGTAAAATCTGCAATCATTCACTTTGCTGAGACGTGCGAATAGATGACCGACATTCATGAGCTGGAGATTGGAGCGCCTGGTCCATTCCTTCCACCATGGGAAAATGCAGCAAAGAATGCTAAACTGATTGATTCACTTGGATATGCCAGTATGGCTTTCCCTGACCACTTTGCTGGATTTGTTCCCGAGAGCATATGGACTCCTGATATCACTCCTCTTGCATTATTGCAACAGTCACCTCATACATATTTTGAACTCAGTAGTATAATGTCTGCTTGTGCTGCTATTACTGAAAACGTCAAATTGATATCTGCAGTAACAGAACCACTTCGAAGACATCCCATTCTTCTCGCTCAGACCTTTCTCACACTTGATCATATCAGCCAGGGAAGAACCATTTTGGGAATAGGTGCAGGAGAGATAGAGAATGTTACTCCTTATGGGTTGAATTATTCTGGTCAAGTTGGAAAGTTACGAGAAGCTCTTGAGATCATCCGATTGGTCTGGAGCACCCATGAACCATTCGATTATGATGGCAAGTTTTGGACCCTCAATAAAGCTGTGATGTCTTTGCGTCCAGCTATTTTAGACAAACCCCCACCAATCTGGATTGCTGCACACGGCCCGAAAATGCTAAGGATTGCGGCTGAATATGGCGATGGTTGGATTCCAACACATCTTCTCCCTAAGGAATATGGAATTCGATTAAGAGTTATTCAGAATCATCGGAAGAAACTGGACAAAACCAATGATTTCACACCTGCATTATGGAATTGGTGTATCTTAGATGATGATATGTCTGAGTGTTTGCGAATGGCGAATACTCCTATTGCCAGAGCATTCGCCCTCTTGTATCCGTCATCCGAATGGAAGAAAAAAGGATTTGAACATCCATTTGGCGATAATTTCTATTCTCTTCGTGATTATATCCCAATGAATTATGATCGTGAAACCGTACTGAATGCTCTCGGCCAAGTACCCCGCGAAATACTACAAGAGTTCTATATCATGGGTGACAAAGAGGCCATCATTAAGCGGATGGAAGAATATACTCGTAAAGGCCTTGAACACGCCATATTGTGGAACGCTACAGGTATGTTCGACCTCGAAAAAACACGTACATCTTATAGGATAATGAAGGAGGTTCTTCAATATGTCAGAGGATAAACTTGTTTTAGTAACACAGAATAAACACAAGCTCCATGAGCTAACCCCATTATTCCAAAAATTTGATGTGGCTTTTCAGACCTCATCTCTAGAAAAATATGAAATCAGGTCTAATGATACAAATGAAGTCGCTTTAGAAGCAGCACTTCGGGCGTTTTCATCTCTAAACTGCCCTGTTGTTGTGGATGATACCGGTCTATATATTGATGCTCTTGGGGGGTTTCCTCAGGCGTATCCCGCATTTATTTTGGACACAATTGGAATAAAAGGAGTTCTGAAATTGATGAGGGATGTTGATTTACGTCAGGCGAAATTTGTCTGTGCTGTAGGGTATGCTGACGACTCTGGTGTTCGCACCTTTATTGGTGAGATGCATGGAACTATTGCACATGAACCTCAAGGAGAAGGCGGATTTGGTTATGACCCGATTTTTATCCCAAGTGGTGATACACGTACATATGCAGAAATGGCATTTGATGAGAAGATAGCACATTCACATCGAACTGCTGCATTTACAAGATTCCTTGAGTGGTATACCACTGACAAGGCTTAATTCGATTTTTGGGAATGTATCTTCGTGAGTGGTTATCTTTGACAATTAGTGATGCTACACTGAAAGCCTTGAAAGAAATTGGCCTTACTGAATATGAAACCTCTGCATACCTTGCACTTGTCGATCATGGTCAGATGTCTGCCTCGGATACTAGTGCTAAGTCTGATGTACCATACTCACGTATTTATGACGTTCTTGGAAGGCTTGAAGAAAAAGGCTTCATACAGACTCGAAAAGGCCGCCCCACACAGTATCGAGCAAAATCTCCTACGGAGGTCATGCGTCTTGTGCGTCTTGACTGGGAAGCAAGACTAGAAAAGGCAAGTAAGCACGTGGTTGAAGAGCTACAGCCTCGATTTGAAAGAGAAACACCTGCAACCACTCGTGATGTCTGGCTTCTTCATGGTCGTCATTCAATCCTCGCAAAAGCAATCGAGATGCTTGAAACCGCAAAAGAAGAAGTGTTACTATCGCTCCCTAGTCTAGATATGCCAATGGAGGAAATATCAGAATTGACCGAACATGCATTTGCTGTCAAAGCAACTGTGTTACTACTTACATCTAATCTACCCCCTTCTATGAAGAGCCTGATTCCATCAAATTTCGAAGTACGCACACGGTCTCGTGTCTTTGGGGCAGGTTTAGTAATTGACCGTCGAGAAACTCTGATAATGTTAGCAGGAAGTGAACAGGAAGAATTCTTGGGCATATATTCTTCTGCCCCTGTCTTTGCAGCCATGGCTTCTGCCTATTTTGATAGTCTTTGGACCGATTCCGAGTCGATTTAACCGTTTTACGCTTGTAACCGCTTGTTACAGCCCGCAACCCAAAAACCGCGTCTGGTATTTGCACACTAATGAGCTTATATTATGTAATACAAGAGATTGTATGTAGAAGGGTACCTTATGACCACTAATGGAGAAGAAGTTCTGAACATGTCAGAAGAGCAGGATGAACCAGATATCGAGTCGAAACTAAGTCCTAGTGCTCTTGCTGTTGTACGATCTCTACAATCGATTGAGGAAGGTATAGATTTAGATCTTTTCCAATCGACTTCTGAGAGCGAACGTCTAATCATGATGGTCAATACATATCGAGGCAGTCTGTATGATGATTTGAAAGAACGATTGGAGATAGTAGTAAAACTGGGGAATATTCGTTTTATCTCCCAACCGGATATTTTGAGAGAAGTTGAATCGTTGTGGAGTTCGAACGCATCCCGATTATCTAGGACCGAACTTCGAGCACTAGAAGCTGTTCTGAACAAACCAGATGCAAATCTTAGCGAACTTGCGGATATAAGCAAGATGACTTACTCTCAATGTCGTAGAGCAATGCAGAGATTGAAAGACTCTCGAGTGTTCTCCGTTGAAGGCATGATAAATCTCCAGAAATTTGGTTTGGAACGAATTCTGTTAATTTTGGAAAATCCTTCACTTGTACTGAGTGGGCCCTATATCTACAAGACCTTGATTGTTGATGGTCCGACAACATACGCATTCCTGGTATCAGTTATCCCGAATGATCATGTGGATGATTTTTTAGCATTACTCCCATCTTTACGAAATGTAGCCACATCGGTATCTGCATGGCGGTTGTCGGAAGGCCATCCACGTTTTAGTCCCCATCACTTCTCATACTATCGTCCTGATTGGCGACCCAATCTATTCCATTTTCGACTTCTTCTAAGAAACAGTGATGAACCTTTGATATTGGGAGACTTGCCTTCGAGAATAAAAATCAAGGTTACATTAACTCCCAGTGATTTGAAAATTGCTGACCACCTACTCTATAATTTTGAGGCTACCACCCATGAAATTATGGAGTCTACTAGTCTTTCGGAATCCACTATCTTTCGAAGGAGAATCCAACTGATTGAGAATGAATACGTTATCCCTCGTGCAAGAATCGATATTCCTCTGCTGAATGAACGCGTAGTTGCCATTCTTGATCCAGAGAGTGCTGGTGAAGTAATCAATGCATGGAATTTCCTTCCACTTACCTATGTATCAAGAATAGATAGAATAACAGATGCACGCAATCTAGAGTCAAAGGTTCTTCTTCTCACTTCCATTCCAGCTGGATCCGGACGAGAAATTCTTCAAGTTCTAAGTGAAGAGGTTTCGTTTGTGAATGATTGGTCTGCATTTGTTGTGTCAACTGGACATGATGAACGCATCCCTATTCTATCGATGTTTGATACCCGCAAGGATAATTGGAAATGGAATCTCGGATTCTTTGATCTCCGGGCCTTGAGTGTTGTACGCAGCGAATGTACATCTCAAAACACTCCCTTTGACCTTGCATAAGTGATATGAGGACCGGCTTCGAAAAAGGTAATCGTGTTTCCAAATGTTTGAGATAATCATACTAGGGAGCGGTGGATCAATTCCTGTAGAAGGCAGAAACCATCCTGCAGTACTTGTACGATTTGAGGGATGGAATCTGTTATTTGATGCAGGAGAAGACGTCCAGCGTCAGTATGAACGTGTGAATGCAGGTCTCAACAAACGAACTGCAATATTCATTAGTCATATGCATGCGGATCACGTACTCGGATTGCCTGGATTGCTACTACGGATGTCATTACTTGACCGCTTACGCCCTCTGGATGTTTACGGGCCTCCTGGACTTATTGATTTCGTCAGAGTAAGTCAAGACACAATCCGGCTTGGTACAACATTCGAGTCTAAAGTATATGGCATCTCTGGTGGGACAAAACTTAGTTTCGGTGAATTGCAGGTAGAAGCTGTTGAGGTTGACCATCGAGGAATCGCTTTTGGCTACAAGGTAGAATATCAACGTCCGACTGGTACTTTTCTTGTTGAGAAGGCTCAAAAACTAGGAGTGCCAAAGGGGCCGCTTTGGGGAAAGCTCGCTGAAGGGCATGAGGTGAAATTATCAGATGGTAGGTCGATTCGTCCAGAAGATGTCACGGAACCTAAACCCTCTCCCCTTCGAATAGTGTATTCTGGCGACACGCGTCCATGTGATGCAATTAGACATCTAGCAAAAGATGCTAATGTCCTGATACATGAGGCTATGTATTCTTCTACTCATTCTGACCTTGCAGAAGAAAGAGGGCATTCAACTGCAAAAGATGTAGCTGAACTTGCCCTAGAAGTCAATGTGGATCTCTTGGTTCTAACTCATTATAGTCCACGATATGAAGATGGTTCAGAAATCATCTCTGAGGCAAAACAAATTTTTCCCAACTCGATTCTTGCTAGAGACCTTATGAAAATCGAATTGAGTTTGGATGGTGAAACCTCAATTAGTCAGATTGAATAGTACTATTCAGGTTAATCCAATACGTATTGCTTTGAGGGGATGATGTCTAAGCATATGTTTCATCATTTTTCTTTTCATTTCTGAAGCTGGTTTGAGCCCTGTTACGAAATCTATCATGTAGTTCCTGATGATTGAATCCTTTTCAGCTACTTCCAGCGCTAAAGATATTGTCTTCTTCGATTTGAATATCATTTTTGCAAGAAACTTTGCTACAGACAACTCCTCGATTATTGTTTTTTCAAGTTGGTCCTGATACGTTCTTATTAGCAGTGGGCTCTTTTCTCTTACAGCCTTGGTGGCTATTTTAGCTGCCAAGACTCCTGACTTTAGTGCATAGTATATACCTTCACCCGTAACCGGAGAAACCAGCCCTGCAGCATCTCCCACTAGCATACTTCTACGTGTTATGACTCTCCTGTTCTCTCCACCTAATGGTATTCTAAACGCAGACTGATTCCGGATATCAATATCTATCCCTTTCATTATTTCTAATTGTTTGAGGAATTCACTCCAATGTTTTTTTAGGTCAACGTTCTGGCTCATTCTACATCCTATTCCAATATTGAGGTGATTTGAATGAGGAAAACACCATCCATAGCCCCATTTGACAAGTCCAAAATAGATTTCCAGGGCTGGATTGCTCATTCCTTTGCTATCTGTTATCACTCTGGACATTTCTTCCACACTTAGCTTTGCTTCTCCCCCGATACACAATGCTACTGCGTCTGCTGGCCATTTTTCACGAATGCTGAGTGTTTTCGCCACAATGCTATTGACCCCATCAGCACCCACCACTAAGTGCCCTTTGAAAGAATCACCTCTTGCTAGAACTCGTAGTCCTCTCCGAGTCTGTTCAACTCTGATAACTCTACAATTCTCAATAGTTTCAGCTCCAGAATTCTTAGCATGCTGAAACAAAACTTGGTCGAACTTTTCTCTCTTCACAAGGATGCCTGTTGTGTCTTCCCTTGTCCAAGTACTTGATTGGTCATATCCAGCGGCTAACTTGATACTACTCACTGTTCTCTCAATTATATGGTCAATATCAAAATCGAGCAAATCTTCTACTCGTTTACTAAGGGCCCCGCCACAGAGTTTGTATCTTGGATGTTTATCTTTCTCAAGTAGAAGGACATCTAATCCTGCTTGAGCTGCAGTCCTTGCACAAATTGATCCAGCTGGGCCTCCACCTACAACAATTAGGTCATACACTACATCTCACCTATTTTGCTTTTGAGCAACACCAATATATTATCTTCTTATCATACAAAAGAGTGGACAGAATGACAACTAGAAAGGATGCTAAGGTGTGTCTTCTTGCAACGGGAGGTACCATTTCAAGTATAACCGATCCCGTCACAAAAGGACTTAGACCCGGTTTGTCCTTGGATATGCTTCTTGGCACTCTTCCTCATGAGCTTGGAAGAATTGATGTCATTCAACGTGAACTTTTCCAGATGGACTCTGCAAATGCCCAACCTCATCATTGGCAAGATATTGCTAGCGCTATCAAAAGCATCTATGATGATATACAAGATATTGATGGAATCGTAATTACCCACGGTACCGATACCATGGTCTATTCCGCATCAGCTATCTCCTTTATGGTACAGGACTTTGGGAAACCAATTGTCTTTACAGGGTCTCAGATACCAGCCTCGATGCCTTGGAGTGACGCTCCTAGAAATTTGCTTGATGCCCTTCGGGTTGCAGCGTTTGGTGACATTGGGGAAACCTGTATAGTATTCAACGGAGAGATTCACCGAGCTACTAGAACACGCAAGCTTCGTGTCAATTCATATGATGCGTTCGATTCTATGGACCCAATTCCCATTGGAATCTTAACACGTGATATTGTTCTCTATGAAACAAGGCGCCAGCGCCATAATCTCGTTCCCAAATTCGATACTCGTCTTGACTCTCGTGTATTTTTGTTGAAGGTCTTTCCGGGTGTTCCTCCTGGAATACTCTCTCGCATTGTTGATATGGGATATCATGGAATTGTGATAGAAGGATTTGGTCTTGGAAATATTCCTACCGCTGAAAACGCTCTTACTGGTGCTATCCGACAAGCGGTTAATCAAGGATGTTTTATTGTTGTGAGCTCTCAATGTGCCTTCGGACAAGCCGATCTATCACTTTACGAAGTGGGTCGAGCTGCTCTTGAAGCTGGAGCTATGAGTGCTCACGTTATGACTTCTGAAGCTGCTATGGTCAAGTTAGCTTGGGTACTTGGACACACACGAGATCCAGATATTGTGAAAGATATGATGTCCAAAGACTACGTTGGTGAACTTTCCGCTCTTGGCGGTTCTAATGTCTATGAACTATAATGACCATTTTTCTCTTTCCGTCTTCCTGAAATGCTATATTTTGGAACACGTGTTCCAATAATTATCGTTGCAACAGCGTCATGCTTAAATCTAAATCCGTACTCATTCTGCTAGAATGCCCGGGTAGCCAAGCGGTTACGGCGGCAGCCTGGAATCGAATTGCCTAACGGCTTTACTTACAGGCAGCTGCTCTCCATTTGGAGGCAAGAGTTCGAAGACTTCGACGCATGTCAGGTCGAACATATCCCTTCCCGGGCGCCATTCTTTTTCAAAGGTATAGAATAAATTTTCACTCGTTTATTGAAAAATCACAAAAAACCCCGTTCTTTCGTAAGCCTTAAATGTGAAGTTCGTCGGGCTTTGAATAGTCACTCTCAAGTGACGACTGTTTCAGAATCAACGGAGCAGTGCAGACAGCTAGTTCTGCTCGCATGAACCGTCTGCAGACGCGTGCCGGGTCCTGATTCGAAGTGGTTTGTCAGAGGGTGCCATTTGGCTAAGACTTGCTCAAAACATGAGCGTACATAAGTCAAGATACCGGAAGTGAGGCACTATGCCATCATACAGATATTCAATAATAGGCATTGACCCAGATAGGACCGCTATAGCTAGCGGTAGGAATATGCGTTGTTCGCCGAAATTCTCGAGAGAGGTATGTAAAGCTATCAAGGGAATGATGCTGGACAAGGCAATAGACTATCTTGAGGCCGTGATTGAGGAAAAAGCATGGGTTCCTTACAGGCGCCACAAGAAAAAGAGAGGCCACCATTCAGGAATGAAGAAATGGCCATCAGGTGGACATCCGGTAAAACCCGCTCAGATGATCCTCAAAGTCGTTAGAAATGCAGAAGCTAATGCTGATGACAAAGGTCTAGATATTGATCGACTTCGAGTTATGCATGCTGCAGCCCATCGTGGGCGAACCTACAAGGCGTTTATCGAACGAGCATTTGGTCGGAGTTCTCCATACTACGAGAATACTACACATGTTGAAATCGTACTAGAAGAGGTGGCATAAATGTCGGCAATTAAATACTTCATCGAGCAGAACACTCGAACTCTAAAGATAGATGAATTCCTCACTCGAACACTCAATTCTGCAGGGTACGGTGGCTGCGAGATAAGAAAAATGCCCATGAGAACGGAGATTGTTATTCATGCTTCTCGTCCAGGAGTTGTTATCGGAAGACGCGGATCAAACATTCGTGAACTAACTTACACTCTTGAGACGGATTTTGGTATCGAAAATGTCCAAGTCGAAGTTAACGAGATAGACAATCCTTGGCTTAATGCTCAGGTTATGGCATCACGTTTAGCAAGACAACTCGAACGCGGAGTTCGATTCAGAAGAATGGCATACTGGGTACTTCGGCGAGTAATGCGTGCTGGTGCTATTGGCTGTGAGATTATTGTTAAAGGAAAACTCTCTAGCCGTCGTGCAAGATATCAAAAATTCAAACAAGGCACTATCGCAAAGACTGGTCAACCTGCTACAACTTTTGTTGATGAAGCTGATGATATTGCTGTACTCAAACCTGGTGTTATTGGAATCAAAGTTAGAATTATGCGTCCGGAGTCTAAATTGCCCGGTGTAATTCACGTTAAGAAACCAAAACCCCGTGAAGAACCTCAACCAACACTTGTCAAACCTCCTGAAGAACAGGATGAAGAAACTGAAGTTGAAGCTGAGGTAGATGAAGTTGAGGAATCACTTGAAGGGATAACCGACATTGATGAACTTCGAGAATTAGAAGAGCTCGACGGTCTTGAACTGTTAGATGAAGACGAAGACGAGGACGAAGATTCTGAAGAAACAGAAGTGACCGAAGAAACTGAAGAACCTGCTGGAGAAGTTGATGAAACCGAAGATGCGGAAGAAAAAACAGCAGAATCTGAGGGAGGCGAAGATTAATGCCACAATTGACAGCTCAAGACATTAGAAAACTTACTCCTGCGGAACGTCAGAAGAAGCTTGAGGAATTATACGATGAGCTTGCAAGTGAGCGAATTTCCCTTGCTACTGGCGGTGGTACGGAGAATCCCTATCGAACTCGAATAATCAAGAAAGCAATCGCAAGAATACTCACCGTTCAGCGGGAAGAAGAGCTGGGGATTGAAAGATGACAATAACTCCACGAAACCTAGTTCATCATGAGCTTGTTGGACTGCAAGCACATGTAACCGATTCCCATGATCCGACTCTCATCTGTCGATCTGGGACAATCATAGGTGAGTCAAAAGAGATGATTATACTAGATACAGGGTCTGGAAACCTTATGATTCCCAAGACCATCTGTGTCTTTGATATTACAATTCCTGATAGAACCGTTGTACGCATTGATGGCGAGTATCTACAGGGACGCCCTGAGGATAGATTGAAGAAACGCCTCAGTAGGAGATGGTAAAGATGGCGAAGGAAAAACAAAAAGTACGTAACATCGGTATTGTTGGGGTAGACCCTCCTGAGAAAATTTGTGAGGATCCCAACTGCCCTTTTCATGGGAATCTTCCAGTACGAGGTAGGCTCATGGAAGGGATTGTTACGAGCACTAAGATGCACAAGGCAATTACATACCAAACTGACTACATAGCGTTGGTTAAGAAATTTATGCGATATGAACGTCGTAGAACGAAGAAACACGCATATCTTCCATCGTGTATTGATGTCAAAGTTGGGGACTCGGTAAGAGTCGCAGAGTGCAGACCAATCAGCAAGACAGTTTCCTCAGTTGTAATTAAGGTCACACCTGCACAGGTCAAGGAGGAATAGAGCAATGTCAAGAAAAGTTGGAAGAGGAATCAGAAAATTCGTTCCAAGAATTGCACGAGGTCTTCCTGTTGGTGCTAAGATTACTTGTGCTGACAATTCCGGTGCAAAAGAACTCCAAATCCTTGGCGTTATGGGATACAAGGGTCGTCTAAGAAAGCTTGCAAAGGCTGGAATTGGTGATACAATCAGTGTCGCAGTTACAAAAGGAAAACAAGAGCTTCGCAAGCAGGTGTTCATGGCAATTATTGTCAGACAACGAAAAATATTCCGTAGGTCTGATGGAACTTGGATGCAATTTGAGGACAATGCTGCTGTGTTAGTCAAACCCGGTGGTGAGCCACAAGGATCTGAACTTCGTGGTCCAATGGCTCGTGAGGTCACTCTGAAGTATCCACGTGTTGCTGCTATTGCATCAAAAATTGTATGAGGTTGATATAGATGACGAAGAAACCAAGTTCAAAATCCCCACGCAAACAGAGAAGATTCCTTCACAAATCATCCATCCATGAACACAAGAAATTATTGCGATGTAGACTGGATGAATTCCTTCGGGAAGAATATGGAATGAGATCTCTTACTGTGAAGAAAGGCGACCTTGTACGAGTTATGCGGGGTCAATTCCGAGAAACTGAAGGGAAAATTGTACGAATTGACTATTCCAAAGCGTTAGTCTACCTTGATAATGCAACAACAACAAAAGCTGATGGAAAAGAAGTTCAAATTCCTATTCATCCATCCAATTTGATGTTGGTGAAATTAGAACTGGATGATGATCGCAGGGCGATAATCGAAAAGAAAATGCTTGATATAGCGGAGAGTGAATAAGAATGGTACGAAGAGGCCAGAAAAAGCATCTAAAGCGCCTACCTGCGCCAAGACATTGGCCAATTAAACGAAAACATGGGAAGTTCACAACCAGACCTATTCCTGGTCCACATCCCAAGGAAAATTGTCTAACCTTGGCAATCGTCCTCAGGGAGATTCTCGGATATGCAGAGAATATGCGTGAGGTTAAAGCGATACTCTCCAGTGGACAAGTCAAAGTTGATGGGCGAATTAGAAAAGATGTTCGATATCCAGTTGGTCTAATGGATGTTATAGAAATCGAAGATGCGGGTGAGAAATATCGTTTGCTCCCCAAACTTCGCGGCGGTTTCAGATTAGTAAAAATCGATGATGCAGAAGCAGGAATTAAACTCTGCAGAATTGAAAAGAAAATGATGGTGTCAGGTGGCAAATTGCAAATGACCCTTCATGATGGGAGAAATATTATTCTTCCAGAGGGCCACAAAGCATCAGATTATACCACACTTGATACCGTGAAGATTACTATTCCCGACCAAGAAATAGCTGAAATAATATCTCTTGATACTGGTGTTCACGCATTAGTCACTCAAGGAAGAAACGTTGGTATTGAGGGTCGAATTGTAGAAATTGAGAAACGATATGGGACTCATGCAAGTACAGTCACATTGCAAGATGCTGAAGGTAATCGCCTTCAGACTGCACTTGACTATGTCTTTGTTGTTGGCAAGGATGCACCTGTTGTGAGTCTTGGTTCCGACGGAGGTACACATGAATGAGTGAAACTCCATTGCCAAATGCAGAATTATACGTCAAAGAATGGGAAGTCACTCCCATGCGCAAACCCAAAATTGAGAAGGTAGTCGTAGACATGTGTACTGGCGGGGGTGATGTTCTCTCCCGAGCAACAACCATTCTAGAAAATATCACTGGTCAGACTCCAGTGACATCCCGTGCAAAACAAACTGTACGTGATTTCGGTATTCGTAGAAGAGAACCCATTGCTGTACGAGTAACCCTTCGTCATGAGTTAGCCAAAGAGTTTCTCAAAAAAGCCTTGGAAGCAAAGGATAACGTATTATTATTCAAGAATTGGGATGATGATGGTAACTTTGCTTTTGGCATTAGTGAACATATTGACATTCCCGATGTAAAGTACGATCCACAGTTAGGAATCCAAGGCATGAATATCACAGTCTGTGTTGAGCGTCCTGGTTATAGAGTTAAGCGGAGACGTCGCAGGAGACAAAAGGTACCCTGGAGACACAGAATGACACCAGAAGAAAGCATGGTCTTCATCAAGGAAGAATTCAACATTGAAATCCTTGAGAAGGAGCGTGAGAGGACCTATCTGTTTTGAGGTGAACGATGATGACTGCAAAGAAAGACAAGAAGAAACGTAAGAAGATGGGAAAGGGCAGCAGATCTTGCATCCGCTGCGGAACACACCGAGGCATCATCCGTTCCTATGGTCTGTATATGTGCCGTCGTTGTTTCAGAGAAACAGCGGAGAAGATAGGTTTCAAGAAATATAGCTAGGGAGGTCTAAAAAGAATGACATTACTAGACCCATTGGCAGATGCGATGTCTAGCATCTACAACAGTGAATTAGTGGGCAAATCGGAAGTCATTGTATCTCCAGCCTCAAGCTTGATTGAACGGGTACTGCAGGTTATGCAGTTGAAGGGATATATTGGTGAGTTTGAGCAGATAGATGATGGAAAATCAGGAAGATTTCGAATACAGCTTATGGGCCGTACAAATAGGTGCGGTGTTATCAAACCTCGATATCCCGTTAAACGAGATGGGTTCGAGAGATTCGAGAAGCGATACCTGCCTGCCTACAACTATGGTATACTGATAGTTACAACCCCTCAGGGTGTTATGACTCATGAGGATGCCAAGAACCGGGGAATCGGAGGCCGATTGCTCGCGTATGTGTATTAGAGGAGAACTGACAAATGTCTGAAGAAGCGATTTACGAAAAACGGATCGAGATTCCAGAGGACTGTAAAGTAGTCTTAGAAGGAAGTACATTGACAGTCAGTGGACCTCTTGGTACACTGGAACGTTCATTTCCTGAACCTCAGACTCGAATTGCAATCGAGGATAATGAGGTAGTTGCAATGACTAACATCAGTCGCAAGAAAACTCGTGCTCTTGTTGGAACAATAATCGCACACTTGAGAAATATGTTCATTGGTGTACAACATGGCTATACCTACGAAATGAAGATTGTCTACAGTCACTTTCCAATAACTGTAGAACAGCGAGGACAAGAAGTCCTAATCAAGAATTTCATTGGTGAACGTGGTGTTAGAACTGCTCGTTTAATCGGTGATGTGAAGTTAGAAATCACCGAGGACGATGTCATAATTAGTGGTATTGATATTGAACATGTATCACAGAGTGCTGCAAATATTCAACTCGCCTGCAAGATTCGCGATAAAGACCGACGTGTCTTCATGGATGGCATCTATGTCATCAAGAAGAGAAAGGGCGAAAGTGTGAAGTCTATAGTATAAGGAGGCGAGATATTTGACGAAGAAACCTAAACTTTCAGATATTCCGGGAGTGGGTCCATCCACAGCAGATAGTCTCAAAGAGGCTGGATTCAAAACTGTGCTGAAACTCTCTCAAGCTGATCCAAAAGAATTAGCAGAGAAGGTATCAGGTGTGGGTCCTGCTACTGCAAAGAAAATGATAGCAGCGGCAAAGAAATTACTTCCTGAAGAATCTAAAGATACAAAGCCCAAAAAGAAACCTGCCAAGGAGAAGGCGCCTAAGAAGACAACCAAAAAGCCAAAACTTGAGGATATATCTGGTGTTGGACCCTCTACAGTTGAGAGTCTAAAAGAGGCCGGATATAAGTCTGTAAAGAAATTATCAACAGCTGATCCTAAGGATTTGGCAAAGGCTGTTTCTGGTGTTGGGCCTGCTACTGCTAAGAAAATGATTGAAGCAGCTAAGAAAATGCTTCCTGCTGAAGCAGAGAAAGTACCAACGGCAGAGAAGAAGCCTAAGAAAACAACCAAGAAAGAGGCGGAACCTGAACCGAAAGCGAAACCCAAAAAGAAGAAGAAGAAAAAGAAGCAGCCTGCCAAGAAGAAAGAGGAACCTGAATTTCCCACGAGGGAAACTCTTCATGATCCCAGACTTCGACGCATATCCGCTGCAATGAAGAAGCGCAAACCAGCTTTCCGTCATGAGCAAGCTCATCGCTGGAAGCGGGTAAGTGACTCTTGGAGAAAAGTTCGTGGTATTGATAGTGCCACACGTGAGAAGAAGAAAGGCCGTATTGCAATGGTGTCATCTGGATATCGTACACCAAAAGCAGTACGTGGACTCCACCCATCGGGGTATATTGAGGTACGTGTAGAGCGTCCGGAAGACATTGATGAAGAAAAAATCAATCCCGATATTCATGCAATTAGAATTGGTGGAACTGTTGGCGGTAGAAAACGTCAGGCTATCATCGAAAAAGCTGATGCTTTGCTTATCCGTGTTCTCAATCCAGGTGTATCTGAATTCCTGGATGAAGAGGAAATCTTCTCAGAACTTGATGGTTTAGATGACTTGGAGGTTGACTGAAATGAAGCTCACCACACAAAAGAGATTAGCTGCACAAGTACTGAAGGTTGGGATTTCACGAGTCTGGTGTGACCCAGATTTCATCGATGAGATTTCACTTGCTATTACAAAAGATGACATTCGTCGTCTTATTGATGAAGGTGCAATTCAGGCAAAGCAAAAGCAAGGGGTAAGCCGTGGACGAGCTCGTCATGTCCTTAAGCAGAAGCGAAAAGGACAGCGAAGTGGTCCTGGTACCAAGAAGGGAAAGGCTACATCCACCCTTAGCGGCAAAGACCGTTGGATTCGGAAAATACGCCCCATGCGAAAAGAGCTCAAGAAACTCAGAAGTGAAGGAATAATCACTCCTAAAGTCTACAGAATGCTCTATTTGAAAGCGAAAGGTAACGCATTCAGAAATACTGCCCACCTCCGAACCTACATCAAGGAACAAAAATTGGAGGCTAAATGATATGGCACATGGTCCAACGTATAGAGTTAAGTTCAGAAGACGCCGAGAAGGCAGAACAAATTATTATCGCCGAAGACGATTGCTTGTTTCAAGACGTCCTCGACTGGTGGTCAGAAAGACCAATCGTCGGGTTATTGTTCAAGTAGTGAATGCTAAAATTGTAGGTGATTTTATTGACAGTTCAGCTAGCTCCTTTGAATTACCAGCTTATGGCTGGAAAGGAGGAACTTGTAACCTACCAGCTGCCTATCTTACTGGACTACTGGCAGGTTTACGAGCTAAAGCCAATGGAATTGATAATGCTATCCTTGATATCGGATTACATCCACCAGTTAGGGGTTCCAAAATTTATGCTGCATTGAAAGGTGCAGTTGATGCAGGACTAACTATTCCACACGGTGAGGAAGTTTTCCCAGATCAAGAACGGCTTACAGGTCAACATATTGTTGAGTCCTTCAAACATCTTTCGGATGAGAAAGACTCTCACATGTTTTCAAAGATTGGCTCTAAAAAGACGAACATCACAAGCATTCCAAAGCAGTTTGAATCTGTAAAAGCAGAACTTGAAGGTCTGACAAAGACCCAACTCAAGAAGCCTAAGAAAGTCAAAATAACCGTGCCAAAGAAAACCAAGAAAGAACGCGAAAAACTTGAGGAAAAACCACCTCGGGCAAAACCCCGAAAGCCCAAGCCTAAGAAACTCATTGCTAAGGGTAGAGGTAAGGGTAAGAAGCGTAAATAGGGGATGAATTAGTAAATGAGTAGAAGAAGAAAACGTCGCAGGTCACGACAAGAAAGAAACCCTCTCGATGATTGGACTCCAAAGACCCATCTTGGAAGGATGGTAAAAGAAGGCCATATCAGTAGCCTTGAAGCCATTGTTGAAGAGAACTATAGTATTCGTGAGTCTGAGATTGTTGATGTATTGTTTCCAAATCTTCGTCAGGAGATTGTTGATGTATCCCTTGTCCAAAGACAATCCGATAGTGGGCAGCAGAAAAGCTTCCGTATCACTGTGGTGGTTGGAAATGGAGAGGGTGTTATTGGTATCGGAATTGGAAAAGCACCAGAGTTTGTTCCTGCAATTCGTTCAGCAGAAACTCGGGCCAAGCTAAATCTAACCATGTTTCGACGTGGATGTGGCTCTTGGGAATGTCGATGTGGCGAGGAACACAGTCTTCCATTTGAGGTAAAAGGTCATGCGGGGTCAGTCAATGTGACTCTAAAACCCGCTCCAAAGGGTACAGGTCTTGTTACTGCTGATGTTGGAAAGACTGTCCTCCGAATAGCTGGCATCAAAGATGTTTGGTCGTTCAGGAAAGGACGATCAAGAACTTCATCCAACTTTGGGAAAGCATTTCTAGATGCTCTAATGCAGACATTCAAGATGCTTCCACCACAGGAATGGACAATGTCAGGAGTTGTTGAATAATGGCTGATGATGAAAAAACAGTACTTGCAATACGTGTGCGTGGTCAAGTGCGAGTTCGCCCTCAAATTGACACGACCCTCGATAATCTGTTGCTAATCAAACTTCACCATGCAAGATTAATCAAACTGACTCCTAGTATGACTGGTATGATTACAAAAGTCAAGGACTACATCACTTGGGGTGAACCAACTGCTGAGCTTGTTGAGCAACTACTTACTAAACGTGGTAGACTTCCTGGCAATCGTCGTCTAACTAATGACTATGTCAAGAAGAATTCAGAGTTCAAATCAATCAAGGCTTTTGCAAAAGCTCTTGTTTCAGGTGAAGCGATGATGTCCGATGTCACGGACTTGAAGCCAATATTCAGGTTAACTCCTCCGAGTAAGGGCTACCGTGGTAAGACAAAACTGTCCATTGGAATGGGTGGTGAAACAGGATACAGAGGCGAGGGTATAAACGACCTCGCGATAAGAATGATTTGAGGTATTTTCATGTCTTGGGACGATAGTGCTGACGAACGTAGGGAAAAAATCCGCCGCTGGTTCGGCGATTTTCTACCTGAAGAAATGCTGAGAAATATAGAGGCAATGTTAGACCAGATGCTTGCTGGTATTGGTGATGGAACCATGTTCGATCCATCAATGATGGAAGACTTGATGAGAAATCCATCCTCAACAAATCCTTTTGTTTTCGGTGTGAAGATGCAGATGGGTCCCGACGGAAAACCAATCATTCAGCGTTTCGGGAATGTACCTGGAGATGAAGAAGAGATTCCTGCAGGTCCCGCTCTTGAACCACTTGTGGACGTTATAGAGGAATCAGACGAGATTGTTGTTGTTGCTGAGCTTCCCGGTGTCGAACGTGACGAAATTAAAGTTCGAATAAAGGGACAAAAGCTCACAATACATGTAGACAATCCAACTAGACCATACCATAAGGAAATCAAATTGCCGTCACAAGTCCAGAAGAATGCGGCTCGGTCGGCAATACGAAATGGAATACTTGAAGTCCGACTCAAAAAGGCATAGAGAAGGAGAGATATTTGATGAGAAAAAGAAAATCGAAGAAGATTAACAAAATGCGAGGCAGACGTGCCGCTGGATATGGCTTCAGTGCTGGCCACAGAGCCTCTGGACAGAGGGGTGGAAAAGGTATGGCCGGATCCAAAAAGCATCACTACATCAAAGTTATGCAAGAGAATCCTCGATACTTTGGAAAACACGGATTCAAACGACCCCAGCAATTGGTTGAAGAGACACAAATCATAAACGTTAGTGACCTCGATGAGACCGTTGACCAGCTTGTTGAGAAAGGTCTTGCAGAAAAGAAGGGTAAGACCTATACAATTGACATGACCCGTCTTGATGTTGACAAAGTGTTAGGTAGTGGCCAAATATCAAAGAAGATCAAACTAGTTGGCGTTAAAGCAATCAGCAGTGGTGCTGAGAAGAAAATCGCCGCAGCTGGCGGATCTGTCGAAATGTTAGAAGCATAGAATTAATTTTGAATGAACTGGGTGCATCTCCGCACTCGGTCTTTTCCTTTTGTTTGACACTAGTATTGTTTTGGCTCACGCCAATTTGCAAATGTTTTCTAGTGAATTTCTGGCTAGATGAATCTTAGTAAAACCACTATCTTTAAAGGTACAGCTTAACTCGTCGCCAAAAATACCTGCAGGAGACATATGAGATGACTTCAACATTCTTGAGAGCACTCTCACCAATGGTCCGTATTATGCCGGAAGTAAAAACCCCTGATAGAGAGGTTTCATTCCGTGAAAAAGCTATATGGACTCTAATTGTGTTAATTCTATTCTTGCTTATGTCGCATATCCCCCTCTACGGTGTTGATCGACAGGCAGGAACTGACTATCTTTGGGCTATGCGAGTTATTCTTGCTAGTACCCGTGGTACATTGATGGAGCTAGGAATTGGACCTATAGTCACTGCAGGACTTGTAATGCAGCTCCTCCAAGGTTCCAAAATAATTGATGTTGACTTTGGTAATCCTGAAGACAGAGCACTATTCACTGGTGGTCAAAAAGTTTTAGCAATGATTATGACTGCACTTCAGGCTATTGCTTATATTGTTGGTAATGCATACGGTGTATTATCGATTGAGAATCAAGTTCTAGTGTTTGTGCAATTATTCATCTCTGGTATCATTGTTATTCTGATGGATGAGCTTATCCAAAAAGGCTGGGGATTGGGATCTGGTGTTTCATTGTTTATTATGACAAATGTAGCAGGCCAGGTCGTATACAACTCGCTCAACATTATCGAACTTGAATCTGCAGCACCTGCTGGATATCCAGGTTCCGGTGGTACAAATCTTCCAAAAGGTATCATTGCTGCTATGGTGTCCAATCTTCTAAGAGTATTTGGTATTGGAACTGATGCTGGACCGGTAGTAGATTGGAGCTGGTTCCTGATTCGGGATAGCTTCAATCCAAGTATCCTCTCCCTAATAATCACTCTTGGAATATTCTTTGGTGTACTCTATATGGAAGGAGTTAGAGTCGAGATACCTCTTCAATATGCCAAATATCGTGGTATGAAAGCTCGATACCCAATCAAGCTTCTTTATACTTCAAATATCCCCGTTATTTTAGCTCAGGCACTCTTTGCTAATATTCTGTTCTTTGGACAGATTGTGTTCACCTCGTGGAATTCCGGTGCAGATAATCCTTTTCTGAACTGGATTGGAATATTCGAACAAGACGAAAACTCGAGTCGTATGATTGCGACATCGGGTCTGGCACGGTATGTGACGCCGCCTCAGGGGATATTCAATGTGTTATCTCAGCCTGATGGTCTATTGCATATTGCAATATACGCATCTCTGATGATTTTGCTATGTTGGGGATTCAGTAAGATTTGGGTCGACATTTCTGGTATTGCTCCTAGAGATGTTTCTCGTCAGCTCCTGAGTTCAGGATACATTGTTCCTGGTTTCAGAAGAAGTGAGAAGGTTCTTGAGCGATTGCTTGAACGATATATCCCCATCGTTGCAGGCCTTGGTGGATTCCTAGTCGGTGTATTAGCAGCTGTGGCCGATGTCATGGGTGCTCTAGCAAGCGGCACTGGAATTCTGCTGATGGTGTCGATCATCAAACAGTACTATGAACAACTTGCCAAGGAGCAGTTAGCCGGAATGGGTGGCGAAGGCGTTTCGGGACTACTTGGAATACTCTAGTGTGTTAAAGAGTGGGATTAGATCCCACTCATTCACTTCTTTTTTGTAAATCTCCCCTTACAGAAGGAATTATAAAATGGCTAGTTAGTGTCGCATTAGTATAGATAAAAGGTGACACCTTCCATGAAAGAACCAAGGGACATTGTGATAGTTACAGGTATTCCTGGCGTTGGCAAAACCACCGTGATTAATACGGCTGTTGAGCTTGTGAAAAAAGAACATGACAAGGACGTACTTGTTTTGAATTTCGGCACAGCTATGTTTGAGACCGCATCAAAGAAAGGATATGTGAAAGACAGAGACGAGATGCGAAAGATGCAAATTTCAAAGCAGCGCGAAGTTCAACAAGCAGCCGGTGAAGATATTGCTGAAAAAGCAAAGACCGCCAAAGTAATTGTTGACACTCACGCACTTATTCAGACCGGTACTGGATTTCTCATTGGTCTACCTGAGTGGGTAGCTCGAGCAATTAATCCCAAGACCGTCGTATTGGTTGAAGCCGACCCCGAAAAAATTGCTGGAAGGCGAAGTTCTGATGAATCCCGAACTCGCGATGTTCAGTTAACAGAGGAGATTGACACACATCAGAAGATGTGCCGTTCTGCTGCTGTTTCAGTGGGTACACTCACTGGAGCTACCGTTAGAATAATCAAGAACCGTGAGGGTAAGGTAGAAGAGGCAGCTAAGCAACTTGCCGAATCCTTGATGGAGTAGAAAATAATGCAGGACATTCTGGCCGATCTTGCCATCATGTTTGAAATATTTCGAACACCTCCTTGGTCTGGAGTATTCATATTAGTAGTTTCTGTGACCGTTACTTCAATTAGTAACCTAGCTATGCGTCGTTTTGCTGATATGCGTCGTCTCAAACGTTATCAAGCTGAGATTAAGCAACATCAAGAGATGCAGAAGAAAGCTGAAAAGACCCAGAATGAGAAACTGCTTAGGAAGGTTCGACGTAGAAAGGCGTACATTGATAGGATACAGCGGGAAATGATGACTGAAAGATGCAAACCCTCCCTCTTATTCTTCATCCCGTTTGTTTTGATATTCTCTCTAATCCGAGGCTGGTATACTGCTTCTGATGGTATAACTCAGTTGATTGTTGCAGTTATTCCATTTAATGTCACAAAAGCACTTCCTTTCCTGGAAGGTTTCATTGGTACTAGCACTGCAGCGGGATTTGGATTATTCTTTTGGTCTTTCTATTTCTTAGTTGGACTCGGACTCGGTCAAATACTTCAACGTGTTATGGGTACACAACTAACATAGACCTAATCTTAGAGTGTTGCTAATCAACACTCTACTCTCTTTCTTTTCTAATCATTAAAGTCATCCAAACTTCTTCAATATAAGGTTCTAAGTTTTCGTTCAATTTGGTACCGTGAAATTAGACTACCTGCACCAAAAGATTCCATACTCGCAGAGCCGCAGACTGCTCCAAAATGACCTGCTGCTGATATATTTCCGCCAGTCCTTAGAAACTCAAGAAGAAAGCCTATCATGTACATGTGAATATACCCACGATCGTCACGAAACCGTGATGGTATGATATATGGAATGTCCTCTTTTCCGTGATGTGTATATATCGATGACCCCAACTCATCCTTCATTAATATCACAATAAATGGTCCTTTTCTAAGAACATCATCAATGGCTTCCTGTTCTGTTACTCTCTCAGTTATTAGAGAGAGTTCAAGCTGATCTAAGACGAGTACATTAATGTAGCCAAGGTAAAAATCAAGGTCTGGACATGATACAATCTGTATCTCATTGTCTTCCTCTTGATACAGAATTCCCTTGAGGTCCAGAGCTAGAATTGCTTCTGTTGCGGCAGCTTTGGTAAAGCAGGATTTTGAAATTTCACGATAGATTGGGGAGAAGTAGATAATTGTAGAATCAAGATGATGTGGAAGCAAGAACTCCTTGGTTATCTTTGGCGCCAGACTCTGTAACGATCTGATTTTCTTTCCTTCTTCACCCATAGTAGTAACAATAGTTGTGGTTTTGGGGCCCATTTGATACAGTCCAGAAGTATCAACACCGGATTGAGTAAGTCTCCTATAGGCCGGTTCGGGAAAATCCGATCCAATGCAAGATACTATTGAAGTGCCATTTGCCTCAAGTGTTGGTCCAGATAGTGCATAAATAGGGGCGCCTCCCAAAGTTTCTTTTATCCCCTGTTTTGTAACGCGAATATCTCTGAAGAGATGACCGACTACCGTTAATTCCATTGATTCAAACCTCCCTCTTTTGGTATCTGTAACGTAGAAACTAAAATGTGATTGTGATGTATTATTCAGGCACACCGCTTTGCTTTTAAGGACAGAATTTTGTTGCCACAAAGAGTCGATTATTGATAATAAGGTGAATACTAATGCCACGACCCAGCGAGCTGACAAAATCACGAGCGAAACGCACAATACTAACTCCTGGTGGTAGACATAAGGTTCGCAGGACAAAATTCTATGCTCCAAAAGGAACTTGTCCTTTGACCGGAAGAAAATTACAGCTCCCACGAGAGGCAAAACACAATTTACGGAAGAAGGCAAGTCTCTCATCCAAGCGTCCCAATAGACCCTATGGTGGCAAGCTATCTGCTGAGGCTGTCAGAAGGGGAATATTGCGAGCTGCTCGAGAGTTGTAGAATGAAAAGGGTCATCACCCTTGGAGGTCTACACGGAACTGGTAAAAGTTCCGTAGCTGATGGTGTTGCAGAGCTACTTGGACTTCGAAGAGTTTCTGCTGGACAAATTTTCCGTCAACTAGCTGAAGAGCGAAATATGAGTCTAGAAGAATTCAGTGAATTTGCTGAGGGAAATGAAGAAATCGATAATCTTCTCGATAACACGTTGCGATTTGAATCTAAAAAGGGTAATGTAATACTAGATGGTCAACTTGCTGCTTGGATGGCCGGTGAAAATGCGGATCTGCACATCTTTTTAACCGCTCCACTTGAAGTTAGAGTTCGCCGTATTGCTAAACGTGATGGTACGAATTTTAATTATGCACTTGAAGAAACTATAACCCGCGAGAAAAGTGAACAGTTTCGCTATCGGTCATACTATGATATTGATGTGACTGATCTCAGTATATATGATCTGATTATTAACACGGAACATTATTCCCTTGATGAGGTAATTTCTATAGTTAAGCTTGCAGTAGAAATTCTATTTGAAACGGAAGAATAGGCAAAACACAAACCTGATATGGTATCTTCTCACACTTCGATTTATCTCACATCTAAGGGATGATGCTATCGAGGTGACTCGGGAGTGGACCAATGAAACGTTGAGGTGTATATTATGAATTTATACGATATTGGAAGAGTCTGTGTAAAGACTATGGGTCGTGAAGCCGGTAGCTATTGTGTGATAGTAGACCTAGTAGAAGATGATGGTGGTTTTGTCATGGTCACAGGTCCAAAACATATCACTAGTGTTCGGCGACGTAAGTGTAACATTCGGCATCTCGAACCATTAAAGAAAACAATTGAAATTGGAAAGGATGCCAGCGATGAAGAAGTTCAGAAAGCGTTAGAAGATGCTGATCTTCTTGAACAGTTTAGAACTAAAATTCGCTTGCCTGAATAAAATCTAAGATTTTGGGGGTTGTATGATGTCAAATTCTCTACCAGCTGACCAACCCCGTGAAACCATAACCAGGGCTGTAGATACAACAAATCCTGATTATGGTTTCTCATCTTTTGATGATTTACCTATAGAATTCTTGCTAGAAAACTCTGTAATCGCATTGGATAAACCTGCAGGTCCGACAAGTCACGAGGTAGCTACTTGGGTCAGACGAATCTTTGACTCTGAGCGGGTTGGACACGGAGGTACACTTGATCCAGGAGTTACTGGAATTTTACCCCTTGGCATGAATAATGCAACAAAGGCAATGCAGGCATTACTTCCAGCTGGAAAAGAATACGTATGTATAATGGAGCTTCATCGTAAAGCATTAGAAGAGGATATCCGTGAAATCGTTAAGGAATTTACTGGAAAGTTATACCAGAAACCTCCCTTACGATCTGCGGTTCGTAGAATCTTACGAGTACGTGAAGTCTATTATAACGACATAGTCGAAATCAAAGGGCGTTTGGTTCTTTTCAGAGTTGGCTGTCAGGCAGGAACCTATATTCGAAAGTTGTGTTTTGATATTGGCGAAGCTTTGGGAGTTGGAGCTCATATGCGTGAGCTCAGACGAACCCGTGTTGGAAATTTCAGAGAAGACGAGCATATGTGTTCTCTTTACGATTTGAAGGATGCTTATCATTTCTGGCTTGAAGACGAAGATGATCAAGAGCTGAGAAAATATTTGATGCCTATGGAGTTTGCAATTGGACACCTTCCAGAAATTGTGGTTCGTGATACGGCTGTTGCAGCTATCTGTCATGGTGCACCTCTTGCTGCAAATGGAGTGCTGCATCTGAGTTCTGGTATCAAGAAAGATGATCTAGTAGCATTAAAAACACTCAAAGGTGAAGCGATAGCTATTGGTATCAGTAAAAACATATCCGACAGAATAGCAAAAGCCAACTCTGGGATTGTTGCCGATATACAGAGGGTTCTGATGGAACGAGACCGTTATCCTCAGCTTTGGAAATCACGTTCGGATTAGATTGTCTTTGCAGAAATTCTTTATGTGTTTGATTCAAAAATACAATGGCTCTGGAGCGAAAGCGCAACTGACGGTATCTACAGAATGTAGAAGCTGAGGAAGATCCCGACTATGTGTCGACGCTAGTCCAGCGAGAGCTGGATGGTGAGAACCATGCTCTGGAAACAGAAACGACACGCCCAGATAGAATATGACAATGATACAGGTCTACCTGTTGAGGATTTATCTGGATACGATGAAACGGTCCATCACTACATAGCAATTCCAAGAATAGGTTGATGATTTGTCGACATGAAACCTAGGGTAGGAAGCTTAGTTAGATGTTGCAAGGAATTCAATGGGTAACCTTGAATTCGGAACAAAATCGGGGCTACTCTTCGGACCAGAGCCATTTTATAAAAAGAGCGTGTGCTCAGGTTGCTTCCAACGCGAGCACTTCGCTTGTAGTTAGGTCACCGCTCTTGCTAGAGTCTTGGTGAGTGGGAGTTGATAGAATATCTTCAACGCTAGGCTTCATCGATATTACCTCCTGAAGTAGGCATCAGTGATAGCCTTGGTTGAGGGGGTCTTGGTTGCCTTGATGATCTTGGTCTTGGATACCGCCATTGTGTTCTACCTCCGGTAGGTGTAAGCAAAGGTCAGAGCCTTGGTGGTCTGCTTCTTACGGGTGATGTTCTTTGTCTCTGAGTTGGGTCGGGAGTTAATCGCTAACGCCATGATTGTTCACAAGATTACTACTCAGAATCAGTATATAATGGAAAGCCACGATTATAGGACACTGGAAGTAGTCACAATTTGTGACTATGTCATCAGTTCTAAATAGCTTAAATTTGGTGAAGCATTACATACTTAGAAACGGTGATACACTTTGACAAAAATTGCAGTTGTAATCAAATCCGAGCCATATTCTGATGAAAGCGTTTATACTGGATTGAAATTCGTCAAGAGCGCTTTGTCAGAAGGGCATAATGTTGAAGTCTTCTTAGTCCAAGGTGGAGTATTTTGTGCGTTAAGCAAACAAAATCCTAAAGATATGCCAAATCTCTATTCTCTCTTGGAACAGTTAATATCCGATGGTGCCCGTATTGTTTGTTGTGGTACTTGCGTGTCTTCACGCGGTATTGATACAACAATGATTCATCCGAATGTTGAGATTGGTTCTATGCAAATCTTTGTTGAAATGATTGCTTCATCTAATTCATCTATAACATTCTAAACTCATTTTTCAGTCATGTGAATTCATTCGCGTGACTGACTTTCCATTATTTCTGATTGAACTTGTACAACTTCTGTACTATTCTTACAGGATGCATAGGCATCCAATAATTCTCTGTTGAGCGTTATGAATGCTGAACCCCATTTGAATATCGACATAATCGTTTCTGCATCCTTCTGAAATCCTGCAATCCATAAAGCAGCAGCAATTGCTTCAGCTGTCGATAGTTTGATAGGTTTGTACGTATTGATTGGATTTGCCGCTAATAGATAAGGTAAAGCACGCTGGGTACCATGTTTTGATGCTCGAAATACATCTTCTGCTTGTTTCCATGAACAATCCAGTGCGACTAGACCATGCTTTTCGACTTTTTCTCTGTCTTCATTGGAGAAAGCAGTTCTTGATACCGGATTAAGAACTACAGAAGCTCTAGGTACTCTACGAAGATCTTTGATTATTTTTGCAAGATGCCATCTTCCAAGTCGTATTCCTGTACATTTTTTTGGATCACATTGTGATGCGTGATATACAAATATCTTCGATTCGACCTGTTTTCTCATTCTATTTCACTAATAGTCAATTCGTAACAGATTTCAGGCTTCCCCTCCAGCATTTTACAAGACATGACAACTAATTCCATTTCTGGTATTGATTGCGAGATTTGCACATCATCTAGTGCAAACCAGAGATGTAGATTATGTGGAGCTTTTGTATGTACCTCTTGTTTTTCAAAAGGCAATCTCTGCATCAGCTGTTATGAAACACAATGTGCAGTTTGTCATGAATATCTGTCATCTCGGGCTTGTAATTTGTGTGGGCAACTTGTCTGTGAAGACCACGGCAAGAAAATCAACGAACGCACAATCTGTAAAAATTGTCTGGGGGCTTCTTCATGAAGACCCAGGTACTACATATTGGTTTTGATGATATTGACAATCCAGAAGGGGGATGCACCACTCATTTTGCAAGTATTATGATTGATAAAATGAATGAACTGGGTGTGGAGTGGATGGATTTTCCTAATCTCATTCGTCTTAATCCTAATATCCCCTTTAGAACAAGAGGAAATGGTGCTATAGCTTTCAGAATAATGACTGATTCGGAACCGAAAGAACTACTGAAGATGTTTATGAAAGAAGCTCTTTCCTATGCTAGAACTGATTATCAAAATACTAATCCTGGTATTGCTATTGTACCAGACCCAATTCCCGGATTGCTGCATCAAATAGCTCGGGATGCTCTTTGGCGTTTTGTTCCTACTACTTACATAAATCGTATTCTACATGGTTATGATTGGCAAATTATGAAAGTAGGATCTGGAAGGGGTTTAATTGGGGCACTAGCAGCAATTGGTAATACTTTGCTTGGAGACCACACATACGAACTTGTTACTTACCGATCATTGGATGATGCCAAGGAATCGCGAGATGTAAATACAGAATCCGTTATTGCGATGGATGAAAAATTTTCGAAACTCACCTTCGCAAATATTGATTATGATACTGGTCAGATACTTATTGAACCCCACGGACCTGATCCCGTTCTTTTTGGTTTAAGAGGTGAAAATCCAGATGTCCTAAAGGAGGCATCTAACTATATTGTTGCAAAACAATCTGTTCGAAGGTGGACAATATTCCGAACAAATCAGGGTACTGGAGTTCATCTTCAGAATCAATTGTTGATTAAAGATCTACGTCCCTATCAAGCTGCTACTGTAAAATGTACGGTTCGTGAAAGCCCAAAGATTATTGAAGGTGGACATCTCATCTTTTCGGTATTTGATGATACTGGATCTATTGAATGTGCTGTATATGAGCCAACTGGTGGATTCAGAGATATAATTAAGAAATTAATTCCCAATGATATCGTTCTGTTACACGCCGGAGTAAGGCCAGCTTCAAGAACACATGATAGAACCCTGAATATCGAAGGAATTGAGATTGTAAAGTTGGCTACTAAACGTTCGTATTCAAACCCATTATGTCCAAAGTGTGGTAAACGTTTGAAAAGTGCAGGTAGAAACAAGGGATACAAATGTACAAAATGTGGTTTCAAAAGTTCAGAATTGGAGAAAATTCAAACCCTTGAAGAGAGAACACTCGCTCCTAAATTATACCTTCCGCCCCCTCGTGCTCAACGCCATCTAACACGTCCATACTCCAGAATTAACCATGATAATAGTGATAGAGAGATACCGTTGGCTTCAGAATGGCACTCTAATCAATTAAAAGAAGAAAAGTGAGTAGATTCGATTTCGAATCATACTCTTCTGCCACGGCGACCGCCTGGCTTTCTTGTACCATCATGTGGGATTGGAGTTACTTCGTCTATGATTCCAATTCTCAGCCCAGCTCTACTCAATGCTCGGATTGCTGCTTGAGCTCCGGGACCTGGTGTTTTGGGGCCATGTCCTCCTGGGGCTCGGACTCTGATGTGTATGCCGTAAATTCCTTTATCCTTCGCTTCACGGGCTGCTTGAAAAGCTGCCTGCATTGCAGCATGTGGTGATGATTCATTTCGGTCGGCTTTGACCATCATACCACCACTGTATCGTGCTATTGTTTCCGCTCCAGTGATGTCTGTTATGTGAATGATACTATCATTATATGATGCATAAATATGAGCAATTGCCCACTTATCACGTTCAGTCTTTTTACTCATCTACAATCAATCCTCTTCATCATCTATTTCTTCGCTATCTCCAGCCATTTGTGCTGCACTGGATGCTGCTATACGTGCTGGATGGGTGTCATCATTGAGCGGTGAACTAGCAGAATATGTGAGTCTTTCTTCTTCTGAAATGGTTATAATTCTGCTTGGCGTAGTTATTCTGGCACCATCAATTGCAACATGTCCATGAGTAACAAGCTGTCTTGCATGATGTGGGGAACATGCAAGGCCTTTTCTTAGAACAAGAGTCTGTAAGCGTCTCTCTAATACATCTTCTAATGTGAGATCGAGCACACTGTCCAAAGTTGGTTCTCCAGTTAGGATTCCTTCTCGAGTGAGTTTAGTTATGAGTTCTCGTTCAAGTTGAGCTCTTTCCGATGAAGGTAGTGCAAGTAGGTTTCTTGCTTGTCTTCTAACACGAGAGAGTTCAGTTTTATGTCTCCATAACTCTCGTTTATTTCTCATACCGTAGCCACCTACTAGCTCAAGCTCCTGTTCGAATCGCTCGCTGTCAAAGGGCTTCTTTGGAGCAACATATCGTTTTTTCTGTCGGCGTGGATCTCCCATTAGTCAGTCCCCTTATCAGCTTGTTTTGCAAGTTTCTTTCTTGATACTCCGACAGCAACGCCGCCACGTCCAGTAGTTCTAGTGTGTTGACCACGGACTTTGAGACCGAGTGAGTGTCTAACTCCTCGCCAAGAGCGTATTCTTTTGAGTCGGTCGATATCCGAGCGGTGTACAAATTCAAGATCCGCACCGATTAAATGGATCATTTTGCCAGTCCGTCTATCTCGCGGGCGATTGACATACCATTCAGGCATTCCTGCTTCAACAGGATTTTTGAGAATTGTTTCAATCTCTGAGATATTCTCTTCACTAAGGAATCCCAATCTCATTTTTGGGTCTAAATTCAATTTTCTAACTAGTGCTTTTGACAATCGAAGGCCTACTCCTCGAACACTTGTAAGCCCTTGGAGTAAGTTGATTTGGCCATCAATGTCATGACCTGCTAACCGTACAATGTGTTTGTATTCTTGCTCGGACATGGTTGATTACCTCATTTTGACTGGCTTGAGGCTAGTTCGCTTCTTTTTGGTAGACTTATAACACTTACCATCAGACAATGAACTTTTCTAGGTGCCTTTAAGGAATTGTCAATACTTATTCATAGGTCTATCGAAATGCCACGCCATAAAAACCACAATCAGAGAGAGTGTATTATATTTGAGGGGCCACTACTCAAGAGTATCCAAAATTACCTTCTTAATAAGCTAAGGTTAGTAGTGCAAAAGTCCTCTGAGATATATCCCTCTGCGATTATTGCAAGCAATAACCTTGCAGATCAGTTCATATTGGAAAACTGGGGGATTAGAAAATCTCAACGTCAGAACTATCGAAATCTCTTTACCCGCGTGAGAACAGAATGTCGATCTATCTTTGCAAGATATTTGAATGATGGACGTATTGACATTAACGTTTCATCTCACAAGTACTCATTTAGAGTGTACAAGTTTAGTGAAAATCGGGGGAATCTGATCCTTAACTTTGTCCGTTTTAGGAGAAACTCAGAATGGGCACCATCTGCGTCCTAACTATACAGATTCTATTCTGTACTAGGGGTTGTCCCCAAACTCTGAAGTCAGCCTTCTAAGTAAGGGAGAAGGAACGTATTTCATCACCAGCTTGGTTCCTTTCTTAGTTAGACTTCCTTCTACATATGTGTCATCTGATGAAATTACATGTACTAGGTCTCGTTTCTTCAGCTCTTTCAAGCTTTTGAGAACTAGTTGTGTTAATTCATCATCAGTTAGACGTATTTCCCCCATTGGGTTTTGAATCGTCTTAGATCTGCGAAGTATGTATTTCAGGGAATTGAGCTGACGTCTATTGTTATCATATGGACTTGAGAACATCCAAAGTAGAATAATCAGGTCTTGTATCTCCAGTCCTATCTTTGGGTATCTCAAAAGAGTCCTTTTCGCAACAAGTTCAACCATTGGCATTTTGATACAATTCCTTTTCATATTTTGATTATTATCCTACATTTGTGCCTATATTAGTTGGACAATTCCAGGCTTTGGTTCAAATATCTCACCTGTCCGCATCAGCTTATCAAGAGACTCTTCCACGGAACTTTCCGAAATTTTTGCTTGTTGAAAATGATAAATCAACTCAACAACTTCGAGAGGTCCTCCTTTCTGATGAAGTAATTCGATAATGTCCTTTGAAACATCTGTTTTACGACTTTCGTCTCTATCCTCTTCATTTTCTACTTTTACTAATTTTATCTTCCACGGTCTTGGGAATATTAGAACTCCTGCATTTGCTAACTTGTTTAGTTGACTCTCAACCCATTTCCAATCTAGTTGATATTCCGGACAGACTTCTTCAATATGATCTAATGAGCATCCTTCTTTTCCCGCTTCATTTTCTAACAATGTCATTAATCGTGCATTTTTTCCAGTAGGTAGACTCTGCTCTTCATCAGCGATGTCAGACACTTCGATTCTTTCTTCAGGAACTAACTTCAAAACTTTCTTTCTTGACCTCTCTACTGCTTTATGAAATTCTTCGTCACCTTGTGCGTTATATTCTCTTACCGCTGCTGATGCTTGTTGATGTGTGTCGTACAAAGCCTTTCTGGCTTTTTTAATGGATATGAAATGGCCACAATAAGAACATCTTCTTCGCTTCTGGCCAACAGGTGCTAGAGTGAACCGATGGCATTTGGAACACATGAATACATAGAATCGTTTCAAGATGATTTACTCCGGTTTTAATTCTCTATCTTTCTGTACGTATATAATGCTCACTCTCGAAATCCATATGTTAACAGTTATATCTCTACTACTGATTCGCAATTCTTGGAGAAGTAAACCATGGCAAAAAAAGCTAAAGCTATTCTGATTGATGATAAGCTCTGTAAGGGCTGTCATATCTGTATTGCTGTTTGTCCTCATGGTGTTCTTGAGAAATCTAAAGAAGTGGATAACCGTGGGTTTTTTCTTCCTGATGTGGTAGATCTCGAAACCTGTAAAGTCTGCAAATTATGTGAGATGGAATGTCCTGACTTTGCAATTACTGTTGTTGTAGATGAATAAATAGACCAAAATCGTATTTTACATAGTATAATTCATAATACATACTGTAATTAATTGGAAGTGAGTACTATTTATGACTCGAAAGTGGAGTGTCTACATTGGAGAATCCCAATATCAAAATCCTTTTAGAACTGAGAAGCGACTTGGAAGAACAGATAGAGAAACATCGTAAGGAGATTGAAACCCTACAGTCGTACATACGAGCTTTAGACTCGATGATAGACGTAGGTAGTTTCTCTACTGCTGATGCGGTCATGGCCGAAGCTCAGGATACAATCGAGGATGAAACACCTGATGAAGAACCTGAACTGAAGACTATTGTTGTTATGAATAAGGCTCGCGATTTAGAACTAGCAACAATTGAAATCCTTGATCAAGAGCTAAGGATTATTCCTTCAGAAACTGCACTATATGATATCAAGTTAGGTGCTTTTGCAAAATTTTTCTTGGATAAGATTCTTGGGCAATTTCAAAGAGAGGACCGACAAAGAGTTGAACAAGATGAACTTGATTGGGAGGATGCTTTCGAATTCAATGTTATTGCGGAAGATGGCATTTTAGATGAAATTCTCATTCACAATTATGGTTCTGAAGCTCGATTAAATGAGATTGAACGTACATTGAGATGGTCTTTGGAAAAAATCTATCGTGAACGATAAGATTAGAAAAGGGCGCGCAATGGAAATAGAGGCAAGTTATTTATATCCTGAAAAAAATGTGCTTATATATACGCTGAAGTCTTGAGGCAGAGGAGCGTAGCAGAAGTGGCTCATATAGAAAAAGTAAGTATGGTTGTCAGTCCACATGTAGTGGTTAACACTGTACGTGATGCGCATGAATACTACCAAGGTCACAGAATAGATGAACGGTACGAGGCTATGGCTTTAGACCTGATTCGTCGATACGTTTCTCAAGAGGGACTTCCTCGTGACGAAGAACCATTCTTTGGCGCAACTTTGTATATGGTCACACGACATCCCTGGAGCCATCCAAACCCTCTTACCAAGACTGAATTTGCAGCAAAATTGAGAATGAAAGAATCCAGTCTTGATTGGTACACTGCTAGTATTGTAGAAAAACTAGGGTTCGTTGTAATGCATGATAAGAGCCATTTACCCTTCTTTCTAGATCCTGATGGCACAATTATGAGTGTTGTCAACTCAGTTGTCAAATCAAGTGTTGGAGAGGAGGTCGTTCACAGTATCGTGCGTGGAAGCGTTGTTGCTCCAAATGCGCTTGCTGATAGAATAGTCGATAGATTATGCAGCGTAGTAAAAATAATTCCTCCTGCTTTTCAGCAAGAGCTTTATTCTGTAGTAGAAAGAAAAATTGAGGAAGTTAGTAGTCAGCTTCTAAATGAGTTGAATCGTGAATAATTCAGCTAACTATTCTCTGGTTGCAGAGCAACTTCCTCTACAAATCTCTTTCCAGCAACAACTTGGTCGATTGAATGAATCACAGCTCCAGCTTCCTCAAGAATCTCTTTTATTGATTCGTACTGAAGATCATCACCTTCTAATGTTATGGCAATGCTTTCTGTGTTCTGGTCTACTTCTTTGAGGGATATATTGAGACCATTCACTCTATCATCTCTAGCAAGCATCAACGCAAGGTCAGTCAACCTTGGTGTGTGCGGTTTCAAAACATCTAAGACTATTCTTCTGATGCCATGGGGCAATATAATCGCTTACTCCACAAATAACCTCAAGGGTCATTTTTGTCTTTGAATTCAATTAACAATATCTTGTTAAAGCTTACGTAGGTGGTAATTTTTCACTCCAGATTAGGTTGTATTGACAATGATTTGTTAAAACTGGTGCAATTGTTTTCCTCAATGCTTATAATCGATTTCAGCTTCCAAAAGCTGTAGCTCTGTCTAAGAGCAACGCCGGGATGCAAAGGACTGATTTGACCTTGAAACAGGATCGTCTTACAGATTATTCAGCTGAGAAAATACAAGAAATGACAACCGCAGAATACACTCCTATTTCTGTTCCATCTTCTCGTTTTCTTGATATTGATAAAGATTACAAATCACATCCATTATGGCCCATTTTAGTGGAGAGTGTAAGAAGAAGCCCATTATATGCAGGCCTTGTGGGATATTTCCGGTCTAAGATTAAACCTTCTTCTCCCGATATTAATCCTCGAGAATTGGCCAGCATGCTTTCCATAACTATTGGTGAAGCTCTTGTAATTCTCCATGAGTGTAATGGTCAGGAATAGAAAGCCACTTCCATTAGCTTTAATGGAATTGAGATACTTTACCTTCTTAGGTCTGCAGAATGTTTAGTGAAGAGTTCAGAAGTGGAAAATATGCTGATGCAGTTGTGAAAAAGATTACTCAACTCAGTAATGGTGAAGAGATTCGGATAGTACATGTCTGCGGTACTCACGAACACACGATCAGTCATCATGGTATTCGATCAATCCTACCTTCTGAAATAGAGCTGATTGCAGGCCCTGGATGTCCAGTTTGTGTTTGTGCAGCGAGCGATATTGATATGGCCATTGAGCTAGCAAAACAAGGTCATATAATCACTACATTTGGTGATATGATTCGAGTTCCATCCACGGAGTCTTCTCTTGCTAAAGAGCGAACTAAAGGCGCAGATGTACGTGTTGTATATGGGCCTAATGATGCTGTAGAGATTGCAAAAAAGAATCCCGATAAAGAAGTAGTTTTTATTGGGGTTGGATTCGAAACTACTGCTCCTACTATGGCAATTGAGATTGCTAACAACCCTCCTGACAACTTTTCCATACTGACATCTTTGAAGATTATTCCTCCTGCTATGGAGATTCTTGTAGAAATTGATGACCTTGATGTAGATGGATTCCTGACGCCAGGCCATGTTTCTGCTATCATTGGAACTGAAGCTTATACTCCTTTGGCTAAGAAGTATAAGATCCCGTGTGTTGCTGCTGGGTTTGAACCATTGGACGTTCTAGAGGGAATTCGTATGCTATTAGTTCAGATGCGGGAAGGAAGAGCTGATTCAGAGAATGAGTACACTCGTGTAGTACGTCCCAATGGTAATCCTGTTGCGAAAAAAATTCTTTCAGATGTATTCAAAATTGCAGATGCTCCTTGGCGTGGACTCGGAATACTCCCTGACTCTGGACTGTTTCTACGCGAAGAATATGCAAACTATGATGCCAGACTGCGATTTGATTTTCCCGAATTCGAGTCCATTGATATCCTTCCAGGCTGTAGATGCCACGAGGTGATTCTTGGGATGACAAACCCATCTGAGTGTGACCTGTATGGAAAAAGATGTGTGCCTGAGAATCCATATGGTCCGTGTATGGTAGGACATGAAGGTACATGTCGAATAAGATATGAGAGCCAAGGTCTCGAATAAGAAAGGTTTTACAGACTACTTCCTCTGTTGCATCTTTTTTTCGATTTTCTTGAGGTCTCTTTCAGTGTTAATGTTAACAAAACTATCTAGATTCGGGTCGAATTGCTTCAGCACCTCTGTAGAAATATAAATCACATTACGAATTCTATCAAGAAGATCGCTCATCTTCAGTTTGCCTTGCTCTTCAAGCTCTAGACCAATACTATAGGCATGTTCAGCTTGATATACTGCATGTAGGGGTTCAATGTGTCCTGAAGGCCAAGATGGCACGATTGCACCATGATTTCCAATCATTTCGTAGAGTACCTTCAGCATGCTTGGAACTACTAGTGGAGTATCAACTGGAAGTAGCATGACATATCTGGTTTCTGCATATTCGAAAGCAGTAATCGCGCCTGATAATGCACTTTTTTCCTTACCTTCTGGATCCATGATTATTCGTACTGATTTGGTCAATTCAGCAATAGCATTTTGCTGCGATTCCTCAGACACGATAATTATGATATTGTCACAAACCATTCTTGCAATTTCTAGCATGTGTAGAATCAATGGTTTACCCTGTAGATGGGCCAGTGCCTTTTCAGTTCTAAATCTTGAAGAGTTTCCTCCAGCTAAAATTGCAACTGTTAGATCTTCATTCATGAGTCATCACATACTTTACGCTTTGGCTGAAGTGACTGGGAAAAATGTATTGAATAGACCAGGCAAATCTGGTCTACTCGAATCACTGTTCTTGTGCTGACAGGTATTCAGTTATCATTGCAGCAATCTGCCCATCTGTATAGTGTTGTGAACGAATTGCACCACTGGCACAGGTGGATGTACAAGTTCCGCAACCCTTGCATTGTGCTGGATTTACTTGTGCTTTTCCTCGTTCATTTATTGTGACTGCATTGTATGGGCATACCGATACACAGACCTGACACCCTGCGCATTTTTCTTCATCAACGACCGAATAGTAGGGTTCTACAGTAATTTTACCCTTACCCATGAGCGCCATTGCTCCTGCAGCGGCTGCCTTAGCCTGTGCTACTGTGTCAGGGATATCTTTGGGCCCTTGTGCCATTCCTGCGACAAAAACCCCATCATTAAAGCTATCCACAGGTCGTAGTTTTGGATGAGCTTCCATGAGGAATCCATCTGGTGAAATGCTGAGATTGAGGATTTTTCCAATCTTTTTGGCGTTGACCGAGGGGACAACTCCGGTTGACAGAACCACAAGGTCCACTTTTTCTAGTTCAATTGGCTTTGATAGTAGTGTGTCTTCTCCTCGAACAATTAGTTTCTTGGTCTTTTCATCTTCCAATATTTGACCAACACGGCCTCGGATGAAAGTAACCCCCGCAGCTGCTGTTGACTCGTAGAACTCTTCGTATCCCTTTCCAAAAGTTCGAAGGTCGATATAGAATAACCAAATCTCCGCACCGGTCTTATCTCGAATCATCCTTGCTTGTTTTATTGCGGTCATACAACAAACACGAGAACAATATCTGTTGGTTCGTTCGTCTCTACTACCAACACATTGGATATATACGATCTTCTTTGGTTCTTGTAGGTCGGAAGGTCTGACTACATGCCCCTGTGTTGGTCCTGCAGCATTGAGCATTCGTTCAATCTCACCGATATTGACAACATTGAGGAACTCTCCATAGCCATATTCTTCTTTAAGACAGGCATCAAAGAGGTCAAATCCAGTAGCTACGATAATTGTTCCGACTTCAAGCTCAATAGTTTTCTCTCTATCATCATAATTGATTGCTTGGGCCTCACACGCATCCTTGCATTTACCACAACGTACAGCATCAACACCAAGACAGTTATCCATATCTAGTAAATATGCTGAAGGTACTGCTTGTGCAAATGGAATATATATCGCTTTTCTATAGCCTAGATTCGCATCAAATTCTGCTGGAATATCGACCGGGCATATATCTGAACAATCTCCACAAGAAGTACATGTTTCAACATCTACATACCTTGGTTTTTGTTTTAAAGTAACTGTGAAATTCCCCACATATCCATCTACATTCTCAACTTCCGCCATAGTTAGCAGCTCGATGTTAGGATGACTTCCAACTTCAGCCATCCTTGGTGTTAGAATACAACTAGAACAGTCCAGTGTTGGAAATGTCTTGTCCCACTGGCTCATTTTTCCGCCAATGCTTGGTTCTTTTTCCACCATGTAAACTTTGAATCCTGCATTTGCAAGGTCTAAAGCTGCTGAAATACCCGCAATTCCTGCACCAACGATAAGAGTGCTTTTCTTTATGTCAACAACTGGTTCGTCAAGAGCCTCTAGAAGCCGAGCTCGTGCGATAGCCATCTTAACTAGATCGATTGCTTTCTCTGTGGCAGCTTCAGGCTCATTAGAATGAATCCATGAATCATGCTCACGAAGGTTGGCTATTTCGAGTAGGAATGGATTGAGTCCTGCTTCGCGCATAGTTTGCCGGAATGTTATTTCGTGCATTCGGGGAGAACATGCTCCAATCACAATTCTATCAAGTCTGTGTTCGTTAATACGGTCTTTGACGATTTGTTGACCAGGTTTCGAACAGACATATTTGTAATCTTCAACATGAGCTACGCCAGGTATATCCTTGATCGCATCGATAACGGTTTCAATATCGACTACACCAGCTATGTTACTTCCGCAATGGCAGAGGAATACTCCAATCCGTTTTTCTACAACAGACATTTTTTTCACTCCAGTCTATGAACATCGTGGGGAGACGTTCAATGTGGATTGCCTTGACATTTTTGTCTAAGACACTCGTGCCTCGATTGGATTAGGGTAATAAAGCATTGTGCTTTGTGGTAAAGAATTGTTTAACAAATGTGAATTTAGCCTAGTTCAGAAGCTTTAGTTGTGTGTGAAATAATGCACATTTATGTTCGAAATACAAGTTGTAGGCCCTACAATTACTATTCTTGCTTTGGTCAACGTATTTGTTCATCTCTATGAAGACCTCAAGATGCTTCGGCATAAAGATGCTGCAGTCTTTACTGAACCTTCAGCTAGAGTTCCATCTGGTCCAATGGCTGCGACGATTATTTCGACTTTACTCGCCTTTGGCATCATTTTAGTTATTATGCTCGAGTATCTGCTAAACCTGAATAGCACACTTTTTGCACTGTTCATTCTCCTTGGAGACTCTCCGGTTTTTATCTGGCCTGTTGGATTTGGGTTGGTGATTCTTGGTATCATACTTCATGTATGGTCTCGCTATGTTCGACAAGATATGGCTGCATCCTGGGCGATGAGCAGAAAACATATTCTAGTCACACGTGGTCCCTATTCTCGAATTCGCCATCCATCCTATTCTGCGTATATGATGTGTTTTATTGGACTGTTTCTCCTAATCCCATCAGTACTTACTCTAATCTTGTTACTTGGACTGTATGGTTATCGGGAGATAGCAATAATCGAGGAATCTATGCTTCTTGACCACTTTGGAGAGCAATATGGCTATTATATGACTCGAACTGGTCGTTTTCTTCCATTCTGATTGGATAAACTTACAGATTCCGATGATTAACAGTAACACCAAAACCGTAAAAAGCAGTGCATAATCTTCGACCATTACTCTTGGAGGCAAACTTATGCCCGGAAAGGTCTGGACCTATATCAAAGAGAAGCTTGAGAGAGAAGGTGCTTTGCACTTTTCACTGTTGGATCCTGATCCACTCAAGATAACCAAGGATGACATTGTTGAATTGGCTCAACTTGCTGAAAAGGCTGGTACTGATGCAATCATGATTGGTGGAAGTACGGTCTTGGGCTATATCGATGAATATGTTCAGGCGATAACAGAAGCGGTTGATATTCCGACTATTCTATTTCCTGGAAATGTAAGTGGTGTTTCCGAATATGCTGATGCTATGTTCTTCATGAGCCTTTTGAACAGCACCAATCCCTATTGGATTATTGGGGCACAAGCTTTGGGTGCTGCAAAGGTTAAACTAACTGGGATTGAAACCATTGCAATGGCCTACCTTCTTGTTGAACCCGGAAAAACAGCAGCATGGGTTGGCGATGCAAAGGTATTCCCCCGTGAAAAACCAAAGATTCCTGTTATGTATGCGCTTGCTGCAGAGTTCTTGGGATTCCGCCTAGTTTACTTAGAGGCAGGTAGCGGTGCCGAAGGTGGGGGTGTTCCCTCTGAGATGATATCTCTGGTTTCTCAGTTTTGTGACATTCCTGTCATTACTGGTGGTGGATTTAACTCCGCAGAAGACGTTGTAAGAGGTGTTGAAGCTGGAGCCTCTATTGTTGTTCAAGGAACATATATTGAAGAACAAGTGAAAGCTGATGAAGGTGCAGAATTGAAGAAAATCATCGATGCACTTAAGGAAGCTGGCGCCAAGAGAGTTTAAATAGATGGATGAGTCTTTCTCCAGATGAGTTAAGGGAGGACAAGATGTTTTGTCAAGTAAGACCGAATTGCTGAATGAGCTCCTTGAGGACCTTAGTAAAGCCTCCCAAGGCAATGTACAAGCTAGCCTAATTATATCGAGGTCTCAAGGGCTTACGATATGTGCCCACTTCCCAGGGAATGGTGATGGTGAGCTACCTGGAGAAGATGTCATTGCTGGAAGATCTACCCAAATTCATATGGCTACGAACAAGGTATTCAACCAATTAAAGCGGGGTAATTTATTCAGAATTCTTGTAGAAGGTGATTCTGGATATGTTATCATATGTGATGCGGGTGATGAAGCTTTGCTTGCCGTTTTGACCAATAAAAAAGTTAACCTTGGTTATTTGTTCTTCATGATGAGCCGTGTATCCCGGAGAATCGAGAATATCGTGTGAACAAATACACTCCGTCACTCTTTTATTCGAACGTTTCAGTTCAAGTACTGTTAGTATCTGGTGAGTATAATGTCCGATGAGAAACCATCTGAAACAGTTGATTCGGAAGAACCTGAAACAGAGGATATTTGGGATAAATGGCGTCGTGCTGGTGTGGTAGCTCGTGAAGCACTAAAGATTGCAAAACCAATGGTTAAACCAGGTACAAAGGTGCTTGATATTGTCGAAGCAGTTGAGTCATATATCATAGAGAACTCGTCTGGTTGTTCATTTCCTTGTAATGTTGCGTTAAATAATATTGCAGCCCATTACACCTCCCCACTTAATGATGAGACTATTATTGCTGAGGGTGATTTGGTCACAATTGATTGCGGAGCACATATCGATGGGTGCATATCCGATAGCGCAATCACAATAGCTTTGAATCCTGACCATGAGGCTTTAGTCAAGGCATCTCGCGATGCAACAAATGTTGCTATTCGTATGCTCAGACCCGGTGCCAAACTCAATACTATTGGTGCATTAATAGAGGACACCATTAAGAGTGCAGGATTTGAACCTGTGAAACAACTTACTGGTCACCAGTTACAAGAATACGAACTTCATAGTGACAAACAAATTCCCTGTGTGGCTGGAAAGTCCGAAGTCCTTGTTGAGGAAGGCGAGGTATATGCAGTTGAAACTTTTGCAAGTACTGGGTCTGGTAATGTATCGGATCTTCCCAATCCGGTAATTTATCAACTTCTTCCAATTCGCGTGCCAGTTCGATTCAGAGGAAGTAGGCAGTTTCTCTCGATTGCTAGAAAGAATTATGGTGAATTTCCATTTGCAGAACGTTGGCTTGCAAAAGAGATGAAGCATGCTACTCTCAAGATGGCAGAACGCGAATTGAAAAAGAATGGCGCACTCATCGCACATCACATTCTGGCTGAGGAAAAAGAAGAATTTGTTTCACAGAGTGAACATACGGTTATCATCACTGAAGACGGTCATGAAAAGACTACTTAGGGGAAATAACTCTCCACAACAGCTTTCCAACCGTCATATCAGTTCCATATTGAGATATTCGGCATCCCAGAAGTATTAAATGCGTTTTTTCCCTAAAATAGGGTGTGTGGTTCCGGAGAGAAACCTCGAAACTGATTGTGTGCCATAATCATTGACTGCATTGTACACCGGTACCTGCTTGTGGAGTGGAGAAATTGGATCAGATGAAAGGCGCAGTTAATTCAACAGGCGCTCCAGAAAGTGAAAGTGCCGAGACCCTAACATGTCCAGAGTGTGGATCAACAGCTGTTGTAGAAGATACTACTCGAGGAGAGCGAGCATGTGAGAATTGTGGACTAGTTCTGTCAGACCATAGGATTGATACTGGTGCTGAATGGCGCGCATTCAGTGCTGAAGAGTCCGAGTCACGTAGTCGGGTGGGAGCCCCCATGCGGTATACAGTACATGATAAAGGACTTTCTACCGTTATTGATTGGAGAGATAGAGACACCTCTGGAAAGAAACTTAGTCCAACACGAAGATCACAGATCTATCGTCTCAGAAAATGGCAGATTAGATCTCGAGTACATAGTTCTATTGATCGTAATCTGGCTCAGGCTATGTCTGAGCTTGAACGTTTGGCATCTCAACTTGGCATCCCAAAACCAATTCGTGAACAATCTGCTTTATTGTATAGAAAAGCAGTTCAGAAGAATCTTGTCCGAGGACGCTCTATCGAGGCGATGGTTGCTGCAACACTATATGCTGCATGTCGAATCAGACAGAAACCACGTCCCCTTGATGAAGTAGCTGACGCATCCAGAATTGATAGGAAGAAATTAGGACAGTGTTATCGTCTTCTTCTTCGAAGTCTTAAAGTCAAAATCCCTCTCTCGAATCCTGTAGATTATATTTCTCGATTTACTTCCCAGTTGGAACTATCTAGTTCCGTACAATTACGAACAATTGAAATCCTACAACGGAGTCGGGACATTGGTCTGACAATCGGCCGGGACCCATTAGGTCTCGCAGCTGCAGCTATCTATGTTGCTTCTATTATGCTCGATGAACGGAGAACTCAACGTGAGATTGCAGAAGTCGCTAGAGTTACTGAAGTCACTGTAAGGAATCGCTACAAAGAAATTGTTAAGCGCCTCGACATTAATAGTATGGGACTTCCTAGTTCACACTAATAGGATGTCAAATATAGTAAGATGTACCTAGATTAGACTGGTATGATAGTCTGGTTCAGGTCATCTTCTGCCACCTTTGAATCCCCAGTCAATTGCAATTTGCTCTTCAGGGAATCCCAGTTTGCCAAGTACTTTGCCAATTGTACCTCGATGATCACCTTGAAGTTCAATATGGCCATGTTTGGCTGCTCCGCCACATGCAAGTTTGGACTTGAGCTTAGAAGCGAGGTCGCTAAGGTCTATATTCTTATCAAAACCTTCAACGACTGTATACATTCTGCCCCATTTTCGGCGTTCGACAGTTACCGTAATTCGGGCCTCTTCTTGTGCGATTGTTTCGCAGACACAAAGGTCTACTGGCAATCCGCAATTTGGACATATTCCGCCTTCGTCTGACAGATTTCACTTACTCCTGATATTTTCTATTAGCTAAAGCTGTAATCTGTATTGTAATTATATCTTTAATAAGTTCCGTCTTGGTATATCCGTTCCATTTGAAAAGAGTAAAGAATGACTATGCAAGGAAGCACTTTCCATGACAGATTCAGTTCTGATTATTGATGCATTGAGTGCTGGTACCGGACATCGCACTAGTTCTCGGGATTCTATTGGGTGTGGACCTAGAACAATTGCAGGTGTATTTGAACTGCATAACTTCTCATGTAATATTAGTCGTATAGAAGAAGTACTCACTAAGAAAGGAGCTGCACGAGGATTTGAACATCTTGCAATCAGTGCTATGTCTATGGACCTCCCGGTCGTAAAGCAAGCGACTAAGATGTGGCGACGTACCCGCCCCAAGGGAAAGGTTCTCTTAGGTGGCCCGATTGCAGCTGCACCACGAACTATTCTTTCTGAGATTCGTCCTGATGTGCTTATACTTGGTGAGGGGGAGGCCACACTGGAACACCTAATCAAGTCCGATTTCTTTGAAACTTCTATAGATCTTTCTGAGATTCCTGGTATAGCGTTTACTCATCACTCGGATGTTATAATTACTCCCAAAAGACCTACAATTTCAGAAGAACACTTATCCGATTATTTTCAACCTTCTACTATCCGTATTATGGACTATCCCGGATATCAAGCAAGCCGAGTGTATGTTGAGGTTCTTAGAGGATGTTCCAACTTTCAACGAACAAAAATCAGACTGCCTGATGGTCGGTCATGTACTGATTGTGGTTCTTGTGATTCTATCGACCCCTCTACTCGTTTGGACTGTCCTGAAGATATCCCTCCTGGCTGTGGTTTTTGTAGTGTTCCAACGACCTGGGGGGCTCCTCGGAGCAGAAGCGAGGCTGCCATCGTTCGTGAAATTCAGAGTTTGTTGGACCTAGAAGTTCACCGAATCGTGTTAGAAGCTCCTGGTTTCTTAGATTATCAAAGAGGCCCCTATCCCTTAACTACCCCCTGTTCACCTTCTGCTAATATTGAAGCCGTTTCATCACTTCTATCCAAGATCAAATCGCTACCACAAATGCAAGATGGAACCGCTCATCTATCAATAGAGAATATCAAGGCTTGTTTATTCACCGAATCAGTTGCTGAGACGTTCTCTAGATTTTTACCCGGAAACACTCCTAATATTGGAATGGAATCGGGGTCAGAAAGTCATGCTCGTGCTATTGGCAAATGCAGTTCTCCTCAAGATGTTCTGAAAGCTGTGAGGATAGCTAAGAAGCACAATCTTGATCCTTTTGTATACTTGATCTACGGATTACCTGGTGAGGACTTTCTAACAATAAAGAAGAGCATTGAGATGGTTGAAGAGTTGACCGATATCGGTGTGGAACGTATAATTCTCTATGGATTCAGACCTCTTCCTGGATCCGCTTTTGCAGATTTTGAACCTCCATTACATGATAGTCCTATGATTACAAAACTGAAAAAAGCGGTACGTACGGCTAACAGAGACCGTAAGTTCACATATCTGGGCCGTGTAATCAAATCTATTGCAGCTGAACCCTCAAAGACTCATTCTGGGTATACCATGTTTTATCCTCTCCAAGAAGGACCACTAATTACTGCGCAAGGTGGATATTCTGCGGGGACTCTTGTCAACATTGAGATAACCGAAGTACTCAGTGATGGTCTGGTTCGGGGCGAGGTTGTGAAATAGGTCTACAATGGCCTGAAGAAAAGCTTCATATGCACTCCAGACAGACTTTGAGCTGGTGCTTAGAAATGGTCTATGTATGTCACAACTGTAGAAAAGAAGTGACACCGGAGGGACTCAAAACACTACCAGGTGTGAAATGTCCATATTGCGGTGGCAGAATTCTATACAAAATACGCCCTCCTGTTGTTAAGCGAGTCAAAGGTGTATAAATATAGCCTGTTATTCAAGCCCATTTCAGGGCTTGAAGATTAGAGCTGCTGCAGCTAACATAGACACTAGAAACAGCATAAGAAAACAGACTCCAATAAGTTTCTTCTTCAATGCATATCTCATTTTATTCATCATTCCCTATTAGAATATCTCCAAGTCTTCTAAGGCCTTCTACTCCTCTTATCTCTTGGTTAAATAAAGGCACCTCGGTTAATTCCATGTCTTGGTACAACTCTCTGATATCTTCCATATTAGATTGCTGCATTTGTCGTCTTTTATTGCAAAATTGACATGATGGACTTTCTGGTACTAACTGATTAATAACGATGTTATTTGCTGGAATATTCCAAGCATGAAGGCTTGCCAAGAGACGTTGAGTTTCAAATACAGCCATTGCTTCTGGTATCATGACCACTACAAATTGAGTCACTTCTTCATCAGCTAGCTCGATTCGGGCAGCTCTGATTTTTTCCTTTGTCTGTTGAAGCATTTCCCATGAGCGATCTTCCTCTCCGCCTCCTCCAAACATCGACTTGAGACCTGACATCATTGAACTGAGTCGTTGTCTTAGAGTTAGCATTTTACCAAGCCAGCTATCAAGAAGTTCTGGTAGCTCTAAGAGTTTGAGAGTGTGGCCTGTGGGCGCAGTATCAAAAATAACTCTGTCATAGGATGAATCTTCAATAAATTCTAATATCTTTCCAAAGGCCATTGCTTCATCAGAACCTGGAGGCGCCATACCGCCAACATCGCCCATGAATTGGGATGCCATCTCCATCTCAGGCCCACCTGCTCCAGAACCCATTGCGGTCTGGAATTCTTCCATTCCTTTCTCCGTATTGATCTCCATTCCCCAGAGATTGTCAACTCCCTCGATTGGAATGACTTCTCCACCAGCAAGGTTTTGATCAAAACTATCTGAGAGGCTATGAGCTGGGTCTGTGGATAAGACAAGTGTTCGATATCCGTGCTGTGCTGACAAAACTGCCATTGCACCAGCACAACTGGTCTTTCCAACACCGCCTTTGCCGCCAGAAAGAATGAATTTGATTGTATCCTTGTATATTATCTCTCTAAGAGTCATTATCGTCCACTAAACTCTTCATTTTCTGTATGACTATTAATCCTTCTATCTGCTGTTTTTAGACTCATCACGAATAGACTTATGGCATTTCAAACTTCATCCATACTTGGTTCAATCTGTTTCCGTGCAATCCAGGAGGTTGCTTTCGTGTCATTTCCTCAAGTACGCACATCTGTCGATGAATTCCCCTCAACAATTCTGAAGTTATTAGATATTTCAGTACCAGCTAATTTTCCTCCTCCAAACGAGGAGATTGTATCTAAATTCAATCCTAAAGCTATGGTTATGATTATGATTGATAATTTTGGTCTTTTTGAAGCGGTTGTGTACAAACCTGAGGCTCTGATTAGAAATATGGAAGCACTTGCACTTCTCGAAACCGATGACCCGTATGCCGAACCATTAATCAAACGGATCTTACAGGGCTCGAATAGTGGTTTTCATCTTGTTCAGCACGTTCGCCAGTTTGGCAAATTTGTCAAGGTTGTATGCAGAGATGATGAAACTGACCTGTTTGGTTTTGACAAAGGTTATACTGTAGGTGTGCGGGATGACATGTCTACATATGTAGAATCTACAAAACATGTCTTTCGCAGCGAGCTCTTATACCTCCATTTTCTAGATTTTGAATCACTCTATGCACAATATGGTCATCGCACACCTCCAACCAAGCTTCTTGAAAAAATAGTGAAACGTACTGATAATTGGGTTAAGGTGTTATTACGACAAGCCAGAGTCGGAACGCTCTTTGTCATTGTGGGAAACCATGGCCGTCACACTATTCCTCTTGATTATGATGGGAAGCTCGCAGAATGGAGAAAAGCTAATGCTCCGGTTGCTATCATGTTTCAGAAAAGATCCGAATAGATTATATCAAAGCAGGAAGTCCGAATAGGATTGCAATAGCTCCTAAGAGAATGCAAAGCTTCCAGAAACTTACTTTCTTGGCAATTCGAAGCAAAAATTCCATTGACGCAAGACCTACAATAAATACTACTATTTCAATCAGGACCAAATCTATTGGTGCTACGGGAAGGGGAGCATTTCCAATCACCACATCCAAAACGAATATTCCCAGTACAGCTGGGACACTCATTAGAAAACTGAATGCCATTGCTTTTTCTTTCTCAATCTTTTGCATTAGCAGAGCAGATATTGTTATCCCTGAACGACTGAGACCGGGTAACACAGCAAACCCTTGAGCTAATCCCGCGAATAAGGCTTGTTTCGATTCAGGTTCCTCAACCTGTTCAATCTCTGCATTTTCAGCATTACGTGTTGGTAGATACAAGAAGACTGCAGTTACGAACAGTAGTCCACCTACTAGCACATTCACAATTTCTCCATGGAATGTTGTAAGCGTTTCTTTAAGCACAAGATAAAGTGGTATTGCCGTAATTGCTGTTCCAATGGTTGCGATAAGTAGCGTTCGAAACAATTTTTGATCCTTGAAGCTAATAATCTCTAGTATGGTTCTAGGATATCTGACTATCACTGCCAATGCGGTTCCAAGATGAAGCCACACTACTAAGGTCAGCATCTGACTCATGGGAATTGTTGCAAAATTGTATATGTATAGAACAGCTTGCCCCTCACTACTGATAGGCAACCACTCAACGAGTCCCTGAATTAGTGCAACAATAATCTGCCAAGGTTCCATATTGCTTTCCTCTTCAAATTGAGGCGAAGTCCCCAAGACTTAAAAGATTCCGTTAGAGGCTGCGCATTGAAGTTGTGGATATAATGGTTCTTGATAATGGTCGCTATATTAGCTCTGAAATGGGCAACATAACCCAAATGTTAGAAGAACACTTCAGAACTGCCCTCTCAATCAATAAAATGGTTGTAAATGCTGTAACGGAGTGGCTAGAAGAAAATAAAGCCATCCAGCCAGACACTCTTTCCAAGATGACTGAACTAGAGGTACAAGGTGACTCGCTAAAAAGAAAACTCCTCCTCGAGCTTGCTAATGCCACAACACTGATGCAACGTGAGGATTTGCTTCGTCTTGTTCATTATAATGACAAATTGATAGATGGAGCAGAAATTGCTGGTTACCACCTTGCAGCTATGATGGACAAATGGGCGCCAACTGGAGCTTTACGAGCAAAAGTGATTGAACTTGTCAATCTCTACATGTCAGAGATCAAAGAGCAGCGTGAAGCAGTACGTTTTCTCTCAATTAACATGGTAGAATCTATGAAGCGTGCTGATGAGATTTGCAAGATTGAAAAAGCTCTTGATGTGCTTCAACGCGAAATTCTTACTCTACTTTATTCTGAGAAGATTGACATATCTATACTCCTTAGATTTCGTGATTTCCTCAATACTATTGAAGAGCTCGCCAATCTTGGTGAAGATGCTGCAATCACAATTAGAAGTCTATCATTGACTCTCAACACTTAGTTGGTGTTTTGGAGTGGACACGAAACCAGAAATAGTTCCTACGGCAAAATTCACCGTTGATAGGGCTGTTGTCTGGAAGCCAGAAGATGGTATGTATCTCTATGGGAATGGATATTTCGGTCAACCAGTAGGTATTAGAAAACCAAAGTCACCTGAGTTTGAAAAACCATTGGAACTTTCACTCATTGAATGTGCCTATCTTATGAAAGAAAAGCGACTAAAGGTTCTATCAGTGAAATCTTCTGTTGAGATGACCCTTGAAGAAGTCATCCATGCTGGGTTGGAGATTGATAAAGAGTTCAATGAGCGATTGAAAGTCTACACTGAACTTAGAAGTCGAGGATATATAGTGCGACCAGGACTGAAGTTTGGAACCGATTTTTCTGTATACGAGAAAGGACCAGGTATCGATCATGCTCCATTTTTAGTTCATGTAATTCCTCAACGGGTGGGTGTTGAGCCTCTCGATATAGTTCGAGCAGGACGATTAGCAACGAGCGTGCGGAAAAAATTCCTTATTGCCACTATCAAAGACAATGGTCAAATTGTTTACTACTCGTTTGTATGGCATAGACCATGACATCAACATCACTTTTTTAACGAACTACTAGTAAGACAAATAAAGGCTGAATACATCAGTCACTTATCCCTCTTATAGCCCACGAGGTAGATTCCTAATGGCAGACAAGGCAGAAAACGCAAAGACCTTTGGAGCACTATTGGCTCAAGCATGGGAAAATACACCTTCCTTCATCTGTAGCAACGAATACTATATTTACTGCCTCTTTCCTGCAGATGAAACGAAGGAGCAATGGATTGAAGCATCAATCACTTTTCCTGATGGCTCATTAGATAAGAAAGACATCTCAGCTTCAAAAGCGATTGCTCTTCTTGTTGAAGAGCTGAAACTTTTGCCAACTTATGGTGCTGATACAATAGTAACATCAAAGGCCAAATTAGATCAAGTAGCCGTCAGACTGGGCACGTTGACATAACACTCAGCTCAATACACGAAAATGATAGGCTCTAGGCCTATCGGAAATAGAAATGGGAGTGAAACCCGATGTCAAAGGCGCTCATCGTTTGTCGAGAGTGTGGCCGTGAGGTCCCCGATGGACGATTTTGTAAGTTCTGCGGTAAACCTTTGGAAACAGAGGATAATATATCTCTTGAAGATGTTGAGGTCGATACTGAAGAAACTTTGACATCTGATGTGATTTTATCCGAGTCGCATGAAGAAAAACTTCCTGAGTTCAGTATTGCGGTGGATGGCATGGATCATCGATCCTTAGCATCCATTCTTTCTAGGTCCGAACTTGTTGTACTACAATCAGACCTCGATTCGATTATCGAACAGATTCAAGCAATTCGTCAAGCTCTCAAGCTGGAACACGCTGACAAAGACTTGTTAACTTCTCGTGCTCAAGAACTTCGAACTCGTTTTGACGCAGGTAAAGGTCGTCGAAGTGAGCTGTCTGAATTTCGTTCGACTTTGAAGTTAGAGGAGTGTTCAGAAAAACTAGCTGCTGAAAATATTCGACTAGAAAAACTAGAAGAAATCAAGTCTACACTTGACTCAGCAGTCTATAAAGAACAAAAAGACGAGATATTAACCCGTATGAAGGCGTTTCGCCACGAGCTGAAAGCCCTCATTAAAGTGGGGAAATCTTGGAGAAAAGCTTTGAATAACTCGGCCAAAGATATTGAGCGAAGTATTAATCGGGTCGAAGCAAAACACAAAATTGGAGATATTTCTGATAGCCATTATAGACGTTCGAAGGAAGAACTTGAGCGAGACCTAAGGATTCTAACTGGTGGGATAAAAATACTTGAGGAGGTAATTGATTCAGCTGAGCAAACTCTGAAAACTTAGCTGATATACTGGAGTGAATGATAATGAGCACTCTTCCAGAATGTAGTCCCCTATGTAAGAAATTTAAATGCGAAAAACAGCCTCGTGCTTTGAAGATTCGTAGAAAAAGTGGTCAAAAGATCATTTGGTGCACGTGGGTTGATGACGAATGTGATGGCCCCTTTTGCAAATTTGGGGCATGTGCAATACGAAAGATGACCATGGATGGGTATTGTAAACGTGTAACCAAGAAAAAGGAACCTGATGATTTGGATTATATTGATGACGATTTCCCCTCTGATGAAGCTATTCCGAAGAAATATGCTAAGAAAATCAAAACAAAAGGGAAATAGTCTTTATGGGCAAGGTTGACCTTGCCCAAATCTCTATAAGCAGTATCATGTTGCATCAGTTTGTCAGGTGATATAAGTTGTTTGAGGAAATCCGCTCTGAGATGAGAGCTCTTATAGCTTTCATGATTGGTATATCCCTCTTGGGAATTGGTATTCTTTTGGAACAGATGCTCTTTGCTATAAAGTATCTTGGACCTCCATAGAACAATAATCTGAGTGATTCTTTTGAAGTCATTAGAAAAGATAGTATCTTCACTTAGAAGCTTTGATGGAATCGCTAGGAAGTTCGTAATACCCAACATAATTCATAGATTACGTGATAGCTCGTATAATGGGAATCTTCCACATTCTCTTGGTGAAGATTCTGCAGCAATCGGAACCGATTGTGATGATTTTGTTCTACTTACTACTGATGCGATTGTTGAAGAATTATGTCTTAATCATCCACATGCAGCGGGATTCAATGCAGTTCTTGCAAATATAATGGACATCTATGCAGCAGGTGGAACTCCTACCTCGTTTGCTGTAGCACTCTCTTACTCTGACCCTCAAATCGGTGATAATCTGTTACAAGGTCTAATAGATGGTTCACACACATTTCGAGTACCGATAGTACGTGGTCATACTAATCCCTCATCATCTTCAACTTACGTTGTTGGATCTGCAACTGGTACAGTCAATAAGCATGATATTCTTACAGCTGGTGGTGCTGAAGAAGATGACCAACTGATTATTCTGTTTGATAAAACCGGACAGCGTGGTGAACATTATACCCTCGGCTGGGACGCGGTTACCAATCGACAATCTGAAGAAGTAATCAAACGTCTCTCTTTGATGAATTCTCTTGCCAAAGAACATCTTGTTCATGCTGCAAAGGATATTTCGGTTGCTGGAATGGTTGGAACAACAGGAATGATGTTGGAATATTCGGGGAAGGGTGGCATTTTAGACCTAGATGAAATTGATGCACATCGCCCCGACTCTATAAGTTTTGAAGATTGGCTTCGAATGTATATCTCACTGGGATTCTTAGTTGCAGTCCCTCAAGAAAACAAATCCCGACTCTTTGATTTGTCTGCTCAACATGCATTGTATGCTGTAGAAATAGGTGTTGTTAATTCATCAGAAAATCTCGCACTTAAGTCAGGCTCAAATACTGAGATAATGTTTGATTTTTCAAGTGGTCCATTACTAACCCCAAAAAGAATGTAATACTGATTAGTCCGTCAACGTTATAATGCCATAATCCCGTAAAGACCTGAAGTGGCAAACGTGTCAAAGAAAGTTTGTAGTATTGTTGGTTGTGAAAAGCCTTCGAAGAGGTCATTTGCAACATCCCGAATCGGTAAGAGTATCTCTAATGCAGGTCTACAACTGGAGGATGCTCGCTCACGAAAAGCCTATCTTTGTAGAGATCATTGGAAAAAAGTCAAGAAATATTACAAGAAAGATACAAAGGCTGAACGATTACGCTGGGGTCATTGACCAGGTTTTTCCAATGCTCTGGTCTTCTCCAAGTTATAAGGTGATGAGATGACCGATGAACTATCCTCTCTCTTGAGCCCAAATTACAAGTTGTGGTTGGAACACGATGGCGAATATGTTTTTGGTCCGGGTGCTTATGCGATACTGGTAAGCATCGATGAAGAGGGTACTATTACTAAGGGCGCCGAGGCACTCGGTATGTCCTACAGATATGCTTGGGGTGTTATTAAGAAGATTGAGAAAAAATTAGGTTTTCCTCTTCTTGAAACTTTCAAAGGTGGTACAGTTGGTGGTGGAGGCGCAATTGTTACAGAAAAAGGAAAGCAGCTAATGGAGATGTTTGTTCGGGTTAAAACCGAATTGGATCATGTCATTCAGAACAAATGACAGAATTATTTTGAAAAAGGTTAAGATTTGGTTGCTTTACCAGAATTGCATCTTGGCTCCACAACCATAATCTGTTTTATTTAACCGAATTTAATCTCGATAGCTCCGTTTGGACAGTGACTGAGACATTCCAGACACATGATACAATCTGGAGAGTGTACATGCTGATACGGAAACCTTCTGATTCGTATATTCATTGGACAGACTACCTCACAGGTATTGCATTCCTTAGGAGTACATTTTGCAGGGTTTCTGCCTATTCCTATCAGCGAATCTCTAGCTATTACTCCATATAACCATCCAGCTGGACATAGCCATCTGCAGAACCAACGTGGGAACCATATTGAAACAATGACAACAAGTGCTACAAATCCAATTTGCGCTAGGAAAATTCCCCAAGTTGAAATCAACCAGAGTGTTTCAATACTAGTAGGCCATGCTTGTTCTGGTGCGAGTTTGAAAATAATATATGCTGGATTTATGGGATCAAATGCTGCATACGCAAATAAACCAAGGGTATTGATGAGATTCTCTGCACTGTTCTGAAGAACACTTACAAACATCCAGACCGCCAAGAACATCACAATAATGAAGAGATATCCTTTGACACGTCGTAATTCTTCCTCGGTGTTTGGAGCTGGTCTTATTTTCTCACGGGTTAGTAACGATGCAAAATCCTGAAATGTTCCAATTGGACAGACCCAACCACAAGCGGCGCGTCCTACTATTGCCAGGATAATAATCATTGCTCCAAGGGTGAAGAACGGAAAAATTCCTGCTGTAAACTCTCTCTGCATAGTATCAAAAGAACCAGCTATCATTGCAAATGGAGCTTCTAAAGGTGCAATTATCGGTAATGTGGGTAGCAAATTTCTAAATTGCTCCCAGAAGATTGTGACCTGTTCGAGTCCAAACCATGCCGTGAAGATATAGGCATTGATTGCAAATATGAAGAATATCTGAACCAGTCTCCGAAGCATTCTGATGTTGACCAGGAGCGAGAGCGGATACGGTATTCTACCTTTGACTTTGCGTTTCTTATCTTTCTTCTTCTCCTTTTCTGGAGCACTCTCTTTCTTTTTGGGTTTGGTCTCTTCGGAATCAGCTTCATCAGCTTTTTCTTCGGACCTTTCGCCTTCCTCTGACATAGCAATCAATCTCGCCTAAGGCGTTCTAGCGGCGAAAACTTGAACCAGTATTAAAAACATTGTGTTGAGTGTGGTTATCAACAATCATCATTCTCGATTTAGCTCAGCGCTATGAATTTTACCAACAGCTCTCCATCATTTACTTTTACTACATTAAGATTGTAAGCTCCCGCTGACTCGGGAGGTATGAGAATGATAGTACTTGTATAAGTTTCAACCCACGTAATGGTCTGTATCATGTCGTGTTGGAATGTAATCGTGAGAGTGGAACCAGAAGCACTAATCGACACACCAGATGGGACCTCAATTTCGACAAGCGTGTCATTTGTAATGCCACAATCCGTACTATTCACGATGTCATGTACTTGTTCTGCAAAGACCTGTGCTGTTTCTATCTGGGTTGCGTTATTCACGGTATTCATTGCATATAGCAATACTGGAACTCCGACCAAGACTGCAGTTGTAAGTCCCACAGCAACTAACATCATTTTTTCTAGAGATCTTGATACCATATCTTTCAATGATACAACATTACTCATAAACTGCTCTCTTTTCGTCAAAGTTTTTACAGATGAAATTCACCTGAAACCTGAGGAGTATTCATGGATGCGCCTATTCCCGTACATATTGGATTAGTAGGTCACATCGATCACGGAAAGACCGAACTGGCTCGAGCTCTAAGTGAGAAAGTCTTCACGGCCGGTCTTGATCGTCATCCTCAAGCGAAGAAACGTGGAATCACAATAGATCTCGGGTTCACAATGTTCAACCTCGGGAATTTTCTAGTGACGCTTGTTGATGCACCCGGTCATGCAGATCTAATAAGGAGTGTTGTTGCTGGCGCAAATATCATTGATGCTGCAATTCTTGTAGTAGCAGCTGATGAGGGGCCAAAGATTCAAACTGGAGAACATATCGTCGTTCTGAAATCCATGGGTATCACCAACATCTGTGTAGCTTTGACAAAATGTGATTTAGTTGGCGAAAAAAGTCAGAAGAAAGTAGCATCTCAAATGCGTGATATCTTCAAGTCTATTGGAATGAAATCTATCGATATTGTCCCATTATCAGCAAAGACTGGCTATGGACTTGAGGCGTTACGAGAAGTACTTTTGAATACTCTTAAACCAAAAACACGCCTTGTTGACGGTTCTTTTCTACTTCCTATTGATCATGCATTTTCAGTTCGTGGGCATGGTACCGTTGCCACTGGGACTATTCTAAGTGGATCGATATCTCTGGGAGATTCTATCGAACTTATGCCACAGGGAACTACCACAAAATTGCGAGCTATTCAAACTTTTGGAGTTGGTCGTGAATCAGCTCGGGCTGGTGATAGAGTTGGTTTCAATATTCCTGATATCAAATCTGAAATCATCAGCCGAGGAAACTATCTTTGTTCACCGGGCAGTATGAAAAAAACGAGTCATCTAGTGGTTAGAATTGAACGAAATGCATTGTACAAAGGACGTATATCAAAAGAAATGACTGTTAGTGCTACAGTAGGTATGCCAACAGTCACAGCAAAACTGATTCCATTTGTTGTTGAAACGGAAAAAAATTTGATAATTCACGAGTCTACATCCAGTATCTTTGATGCTTTATTGCTTCTACAGCATGAAATTGCAGTCCAGCATGAAACAAAGGTTCTTCTTCTTCGTACCGATTTACCTCCCAACTCAATGCGTATCATCGGTTCCGGCTATGTGATTAATTTCGATGGTGATATCCCTCTTCATAAAAAGAGGGTTCGTTACGGCCACATCACTCGCATACGGGAAGATGATGTACTAGTCGAAGGTCTTGTTAGCAATAAAGAAGCCGCCTTGAAGTTGAGGGATTCACCAGTAAGGACCACCCAAGACATTTCTGGTGTAATTAAGATGCCATTTGGAACCCGAGGAGTTCTTTCTGTGGTTTTCGACCAAGAAGTTAATCTGGGTGAAAAGGTTATTTTTGAACAATTTGTAGAGGTGAAAATCTCCAATGACTAAAGATTTGACTGAGCATCTACTTGATTTGATACCTACAAACATAAGTGACCGAGGAAAAATCACACTGGATGCTCGCCTTGCACCAATCCGAGATATATTAAATCGTCAGAGATTTCCTGCGACCCCTCTTACAGATTGGCAAATAGAACAGTTGTTGAACCTATTTTCATCTATGGATTCTGACAAAGATCCAGATGCTGCTCGGATGGGAGAACGTGAAGGTAGGGTTGCATCACCTCTTGTTTCACAACTTGCAGGTGGATTTAATCATGGAATTGGACGCAGTGGGCGCATTTTAGCACCTCAACCCAAGGCTGCTGGTGCATCCTTGATGCAAAAACTAACCAATAATATCGTTCTTGATGCGATTAAACAGCTTGGCCTTCACAATGTTCGTGCAGCAATGATTCTCCCATTGGGAACCGGAATGAGTATAGCTCTCACATTAAGTATGCTGCGTCGTGAGTATAATATTCAGAATGTGCTGTATCCAAGAATTGATCATACCTCCCCAAAGAGAGGTATTGATTTGGTCGGAGTCACGATGGTTTCAGTTGCAACCGAACTTAAAGGAGATGGTGTTCAAGTTGACATGAATGATTTTGAGAAAAAACTGGGAGATACCAAATCATCCTGTGTACTAGGTACATCTACGTTCTTTGCTCCAAGAGAATCTGACCCTATTAAACCAATGGCGAAAATGTGTTTGGAGCATGATGTTCCGTTTATTGTCAATAATGCGTACGGAATTCAGTCAGAATCCGTCATGGCATCGATTAGTTCTGCTATTGATGCTGGGCGAGTAGATGCAGTGATACAGAGTACTGACAAGAACTTTCTAACCCCAGTTGGTGGCTCTATCGTCGTTTCACCCAATGAATCCACCATAAATGAAATTGCAGAGAGCTATGCCGGACGTGCTACTGCTGCTCCGATTGTTCAGACATTGTCTTCTCTTCTTGCAATTGGATATGAGAGATACATCGAATTGCGTAAAATACAATTGGAGAACCGTCGGATGCTTGAATCGCTCCTTGCTGATGAAGCTGAACGCTTGAACCAACGAGTTCTAGATATTGACAATCCTGTTTCATGTGCACTAACATTGGATGGATTTGATGTACGCGAGATTGGCGCAAGATTATACCAGCATAGAGTAACTGGTCCTCGTGCAGTGCAGAAGAATTCGTACGGTTCCTGTATCGAAGGTTATCCTCATGATTACCTCGTGATGAACGCTGCGATTGGATCCCAAAAGAAAGACATTACCATTGCTGTGGACCGGTTAATTTCAGAATTAAAGAAAATATGACAATATCATGTACTCTTGTTTAAATCCCAAGAGGTTATATATATAGGGTAAAAACCATCTTTTGTAGAATCATTATACGTAGACGGTCTCTATTCGAAACATAGCAGAGAGGCATGATGCTAATGGAAGAAATACAGGACAAGAAACACATCGACAAAGCAATTAGCTACACCATTCCAGACTCGGCTGTGGTTTTTAGAATTGCATGGTATACTGTCGCTTCAAAACCTGGTGCAATACTAAATGAATACAGCGAAGCAGAGAGTCAAATCTTCAAGGGAAAAGCAATTTTTTCCGTTAAGTATCAAGACACCCCAATTTACGTAAGAGTATGGGTTGAAGAAGCTCAAACGTCTGTTGAATTAACCGCATGGGGTGATGATGAATCCCTTCTAGAATCCTATCTTACTGAAACTCTCTCAGCTCTCAATGAGTCTTTGAACAAATACACATCATTAGAGAAAGAAAACAAACTGAAGTTGCATAAAGCTCTGGTTGCTAAGACTTGTTGGGACCGCTTAGTGTTTGAAATTCTAAACAAAGCACCTTTGTCTGCAGTATATATCCAAGTAGCTCATGGTCGTGAGATGTCGATTAAAGCCACTGAAGGAGAGGATATGCACCCTCTAACTCTTACCACATCAGGATGGCTTTCAAAGATTGATTCACTCCCTCGTGAGGAACCTCTCCCCTCTGATATTGCTACTGAATTAGCCAAGAAGTCTGTTGAGTGGAAAAAGGAAACTCACGAAATAATTCGTAGATATCTCTAGAACTTCTCAGTGTTGGCCTTCTATAGGGGCGGTGGTCCGCTTCCGTGGGCTTCAAACCCATGATCGTGCAAGCGATTAGAGTTCGATTCTCTTAGGAGGCCGCCAATTCTTCTTCTAATCGGTCTCTCAAAATTTTCGTCGTTTCATCCAATGAGAGGTTCTCGCTATTCGCTTTATTTAGAACTTCTTTTCTAACTTTCAGTATATCTTGCGAACCTCGATATTCTTTATGTTTGGTAAAGAAACCAGCAAGTATTCTTCGTGTGACTCTGTCTCGTTGGTCTTGGTCCGATATTCCTTCTTTGTTGTCTGATTTTTCTTGTCTAGGTATTGAAGAAAGAATCTTTTTCAAATGACCAATAGCTACTTCAATGGAATCATTATTAGGGTCATATTGGAATAACGGTTCATCCCAAGCATATTTCTTTCCGGGTGTATCTAATCGACTTGCAATTCTTTCAATCACATATGGTGGTATTACCCTCTTACGACCCTCATTCCATTTCAATGCAATATCCCGTGGAGTCGTTATATGAATCACCCCAAAGTCGCATTTGTATTTTTCAGCTAGTTTTAGTAATTCGTGACGCATACTTGTATAATAGTTCGTGTCGTCATGGATGATGCTTTTCCCTTGACTAAGCATTTCATCCGTTTTGTCAAGTGCTGAGGCTCTTACTTCATTCTCCTTCTCTGGTTTGAATTCGGAATAATATTCCTCATCTCTCCATGTGTCTGTATTTATTATCTCAAAATCATATGCAGGAATCATTGTTTTGATAGATTTTGCAAAAGTAGATTTTCCAGAAGAAGGGATACCACAGAGAACGAGCAGAATCTGTTTCATATCAGCTCTGCTCGCTTTTTCTATGATGTTTTAAACTAAGTACTATGCGAATCTGCCTTCTGAAGGATCCATAGTAATCTGTAGGTTCTTCACAAGCTCTTTGTATCTATTACGTACAGTCACCTCAGTCACATTGCTTGCTTGAGCAATCTCACGTTGTGTACGTCGATCATCTTCTATGATTCCTGCAATGTATAGAGCTGCTGCTGCAATACCACCTGGGTCCTTGCCTACAGTGATTCCTTTCTGTCTAGCATCTTCGATAATGTCTGTTGCTCGTTTAATGGTGCGTCCTTGGACTCCTAAGTCTGCAGATATTCTTGGAATGAGGTTCTTCGCTGATGGAAGAGGTACTTTCATGTCAAGATATCTGATAAGAAGGCGAACAGCTTGACCGAGTTTCTTTCTGTCAATTCTACTCTCGTCAGCAAGTTCGTCAAGTCGACGTGGAATCTTGTGAATTCTACATGCTAAGTATACCGCTGCTGCTACGACACTTTCAATACTTCTGCCACGGGCTAGTTTCTTGCTTAGTGCCTTTCTGTAGATAAGTGCAGAGCGTTCACGAGTTTCATGAGGTATTCCTAGCTGTGAACTTAATCTTTTCAACTCATTAAGGGCGATTCTTAGATTCCTTTGGTCCGAACTATGAGCTTGTGTTCTGATCTGCCATTTTCTCATTCGGTAAATGGACGCTCTAGTGCTTGCCTTGATTGGCCTTCCACTTGCGTCTCGATTACTCCAGCTTATTGTAGTAGAGAGTCCTTTGTCTGCAACCATTACACTCATTGGCGCTCCTGTTCTTTCACGGGATTCTCTCTCTTCAGCTGTGAAAGCTCTCCACTCAGGGCCAGTATCAATTGTGCCTTCACCAGCTACACATCCGCATGATGTGCAGATTGTTTCGCCGCGTTTTCTATCTTCATAGAATTCTTCTGCGCCGCAAAGCGTGCATACAGTTTCTCTGTTGTCTTTGACTTTTTTGCCATCTATACCCATTTTAACGACCTTCAAACGAAGGATCTTCTGTCTCTCCATCTCGGATAATATTAAGTTTGATTATCATTTCTCATAATTCTATGATATGGAGGGACATATGATTCCGAGTTGCATGCACAAATTGTATTTTACACTTATAAAAGGTCGGAATTGAGTGTCAAATTACTGAATATTTTGCAATCTTGCTTATACTTGCTGTAAATTATTCATGCGCAGCTAATACTATCTCCATTATGAATACTGAAACTGATAAAGGGAGTGTTTACAATTGCTCCCTTTACCAAGATTTGTAAAAAACGCTTTATGGTCTAATTGTGATTTGCAAATTGGTCGCGAGGTCTTTGTATCTGTTTCGAACAGTTACCTCAGTTACATTGCTTGCTTCTGCTATCTCACGCTGTGTTCGTCGGTCGTCTTCAATGATGCCAGCAATGTATAATGCTGCAGCAGCAAGACCACCTGGATCTTTCCCAGCTGTGATTCCTTTCTCTCTAGCTTCATTGATTATATTCATAGCAGTCTGAACAGTCTTGCCATCAAGCTCCAAGTCTGCTGAAATCCGTGGCATTAGATCGTTCGCTGATGGAATAGGAACTTTCACATCAACATATCGAAGTATGAGTCTCACACATTGCCCTAATTCCTTTCTATTAACTCTGGCTTCTGTTACAATTTCGTCAAGTTGACGAGGGATCTTATGAATCCGGCATGAAAGGTATATTGAAGCTGATACCATACCTTCAATGCTTCTTCCTCGTACAAGTCTTTTTGTTAGTGCTTTTCTGTAGATGAGTGCAGCAGTTTCTTTTGTTTCACGAGGAACTCCTAACTGAGAAGTGAGTCTATCCATCTCACTCATGGCAATACTGAGGTTGCGATGTTGTGAGCTATGTACTAAGGTTCTAATTTGCCATTTTCTCATTCGATAGATTTCAGCACGTTTTGTAGCTGCTATTGCTCTACCATTAGCATCACGGTCGCTCCAACTAATGGTTGTTGCAAGACCTTTATCTGCCATAGTGAGGGTCATTGGCGAACCAGTTCTGGCTCGTGCATCTCTCTCTTCAGCGGTGAAGGCACGCCACTCAGGCCCTGAATCCATTATACGTTCATTAACAACACATCCACATGATGTGCAGATATTCTCTCCTCTTGTTATGTCTTCATAGAATTCTGTTCCTCCACAAATAGAGCAAACAGCTGATGGTTTTCGCCTATCACCCAATGACCTGACTGGTTTTGCCAATTTAAATCACCTTGATGAATTCTCTCTTGGAATATGGTCTTCTATATGAAGTTCGGAAACTGCAAATAGCACTGCACTTAGAGAGAGAACACTTTTTTCGAATCCCCTCATTTTCAGTATTTAAGTTTAAGCATCTATGAGAAATTGTTCTACAAACATCTGGTTTGCATTGGGGTCAAAAAAGGTATGGGGAAGGAAAAAGTCCTTCCTACTAACCATGTTTATTCTAGACAGCTCATTTCACGAATAACTGCATCGGGAATAATGTGTATGTTTTCGTATATTGTATCTCCTTCATCAATCATCGTTTTTGCAAGAGCTATCTTGACAAGACCATCCTTTCTACCTAGGAAATATCCTGCAATAAATTGTAATGGAACCTGCTTGTCAATTGCCTCTTCTTTAGTCATTGGACAGCATTCCACTCCTGGGCTCTCATAACTAACCTCAACTAATTCATGCCCGTCGCAAAACTCCAGTCTCGAGAGGTGTTTGGTCTTATTTGTGATTCGTTCTTTGCCGGTCATACTATGAACAGTTGTGGCATCGTAATGGAAAGGATCACCACGTTGTTTGTGAATACTGGGAACCAGATAGAGTGTCCTATCTTCCATGGACTCTACTTTGTTGCTACCATCATCAACAAATTTCTTGTCGGTACTCTCTCCAACCAAATATCGCACATGGAAATGTTTCGCATCAACAAGTTTCTTTTCGTCACCATCTTGTACTGTAATCATTGTATTGTCCCACAATTCTACAGGATTAAACGGATTGTTTTCTAACTCACTCATCATCTACACCTTTAAGGTATAATTAACTATGGTTAATTATAACTGAGATTGTTTATCAAACTTTCGAACGTGGTATTTATGTAAAAAAGTGAGAAGCAACTGTTCGACCATGTAGCAATATATGATATAAGACACCAATCCATTCCAATATCATAATCCAACACAAATGATGGTGTGATAAAATGGCTTTCGGGTTACTTCATATTCTCTTCTTAATTTCAGGAGTGCTTATAGTAGGATGTATTCTTTTTCTTTCTAGACGCTATATGGCTCAGAAAAATACCTTGACATTGGTATTCACGCTATTTCTGATATCTTATGCCATTATTGGGTTTGCATACGGATTGAGAGGATTTTTTGATCCTCAAACTGCACCAGAGATTCTCCTCTGGGTTCTGACGAACTTAATGTATCCCATTATGGTTGTACCTTTAGCAGTATTCCTCGCCTACCCTTATCTTCAAGAACAAATTGGAACTCTTACTGGTTTCATAACTCGCTTAGTTATGATATTTGCTTTTGTAGTAGTTGTCTTCAATTGGGGTGTCATTTTTACATCAGATATTGAATTCACCTATATCGATCTCTTTGAGCTTACTCATTATGCTCTTGTTTCAGATTTTATTCCCTATGCATATTATTTGACTCTCCTTCTGGATATAGTCGTAGCGACTTTCTCAGCTATATTTTTGGCAATATCCTTCAAGAGGGAAACAGACTCTGTGTACAAACAAAAGGCACTATTCCTCTTGCTCGGTTGGCTGTTAGTATCTTATGGGCAATTGCTTCTACTAAGTCCAACTCTCGCAATCATTCATCCTCTTACCTCTATGAGCGGTGTTATTCTCCTTGTGCTCGGAGTTATCCGTAGCAGTTCATAGACGTTAGGATTACACCTATATGAATTGTCTAATGTGATGACATATGACAGGAAAGGTGGTCAAGATGGCATTGGTAGGTGCTGGTGGAGCTGGTAAAACTACCATTGCCTCTCGCCTTATCACAGGTGAGTTCATCGAAACTCTGATGACCATTGGGATAAACATCGAGACCTGGAAACTAGAAGATGATGCTAGCGATTCGGATGTCACGGTGGCTCTTTTCGATCTTGGAGGTCAGAATCAATTCAGATTCTTTCAAAAGAGTCTTCTCAGTGGTACTCATGCAGTTATTCTTGTCGTTGACATGACCCGTCTACCAACACTTTTCGAACTTGATGACTGGATCAAACTTATCCAACATGTTGACAAAGAAATGTGGCTACTTGTTGGGAATAAATGTGATGATCATATCATGATGACGGAGGATGATATCCGTAAGAAAGCAGAAGAAATAGGAATCCCCTATGTCATTCTCAGTGCTAAAACTGGCGAAGGGTTTGATGAATTGGTTGAGCGTATTATTGATATGATGCGAAATTAGTGCAACTCTCTCTCAATCAACCTTTTATTGTCATGCGCAAAACTATAATCATTCAATTAGTTTGCAGAGGTATTTGTGTGTCAAGTTCTGATGAGAAGGAAATATACGTTTTTTGTGAACAATGCAAGCAGAATGTACTCCTACGTGTCCCTCTAACCTCTGATGCTGCTACAAGGGGCGGCTTAATGTCTGTTGTTTCTGTTCATGGTAACCCTCCTCATGCACTCATGGCATATCTTGATGCAGAATTTCGTGTGAGAGGGATAGAGTATCCAGCAGCAGCTCAGACTGCGGACGCTGGGCGGATAGAGTCAGTTCCTGAAAGCAAAACGGAGGCACTTGAAGAAAAAGTCGAACTAGGATTATTAGCATTGCTTGATATTTTTCATCCAAAAAGAAAGGATGCAATAAAAGCACTAGCAATAATTATGGTCAATATGCTTACCAAGAAGCGAATTTTTCTGATTCATGATGAAAAAGCAATTGGAACTTCTGTTATTTCGGCACTTCATGATATTGCGTCATTTGAAGAGGATCTGATTACACTCATTAATCATACAATTCTCTCAAAGAGTGAACTGAATCCATTTTGTGTCTATGACCTTCAGCAAAATAAACTCCTTCACCAAGGTCCAAAAATCGACTCGAAATATTTTGAGCGCATTCTTCAAGATATCGCAAAGCACGAAAACCCCTACTTTAGACTTAAGAATGAAATGAGTAAAATCGTATATGCCTATGGTCGATTACAGGAAATTCTTTCAGCTCTGGATTCGTCTATTCTAGACACTCAGCTCGCTTGTGATGCGTCAATCGATTATGAATTACTTCCATTCCTTCTCGAAATGGCTGAATCTGAAGGGCATAATATCCGGTCACTTGTGAAAAAGGACGGTCTCGGAAGGGCTCTTCGCAGTATTTAGCGAACTATACGAGTATATTTAACAATGGTTAACTTTAATAGTGGTGTTTCCAAGTGAATACTGATTGTAATGATTGAGTATGTTGTGATTGTCTTAGCTGTGTTTCTGTTTGGAATGCAGCATAGTGGTATGTCTGCACTTAAGGTTAAGAATCGAATTATAGATCGATGGGGGAAGAAGGGCTATTCGCGTGTCTATACTATCACAGCAAGTATCACTCTACTCATTGCATTTCTCTCTATGCAATTTTGGGACTGGTTATATTTTCTATTCCAATCATTCAATATTCTTTCATTTGCAGTTGGTATTCTACTGATAATAATTGGGCTGGTGATAACAACTGCAGCTACTAGAGTCATTTCAGTCAGTACTGTAGCAGATATGCGAACCGACCGGAAACCAGAACTAGTGACTGATGGTATTTATGCTCAAGTACGTCATCCCCTCTACCTTGCTACAATTATTCTTCTTATTGGACTTATTTTCCTCTATCTTCCCTTTCTGAGAGTCATTGTATTTTCTTTATCTCTGATTGCTTACACTCTAATTGGTGCATATCTTGAAGAGAGAAAACTAATTTGTCACTATGGCCAGGATTATTTGGATTATAGAGAACAAGTTGGATTCATCCTTCCAAAGCTATGAAAGAAGATATCTCCTCATTCTGAATTTAGCATCTTTTGTATCTTTGATAGATGTCTTCCTTTTTTAACAGCATCAGGACTGATCTTGTGAACTCGACCATGTTCTACAACATAATGTTCCACTTCCAATTCTGGAACAAAATGGCGTTTGACATCTTCTGTAACAAAATGCAATTGTACGCAATGCGGACTTCCATCAACAGAAAGTGCTACAACACGTTTCAGTTGAGAATATCTCACAAATGATGCTATTTTGAAGCCTGCTTGATTAACATGTGCGTCTTCTAGACATATATTCAGGACCGCATAGCCTCCATCCTTTTGAGCAAATGCTTCAACAATCTCAGGATACTGCGTTAGCATGCAAGTACCGATAATGAGCAATTGGCCTTTTTCCCGAACATGTCGGGCTCCAACATTGGTACACAAAAGTGGATTGGAGTCGGTCATATCCCTCAACTACCATTTTCTTCTAAATGGAGTATCTTCTTCTTCCTTAGGAATCCATTGGCCTACCAATGGTGCTGCTATTCTCCCAATGATGTCCCCTTCAAAAACGTAATTCATTCTTGCAAGTGAAACAACTGCACCATCATAGGGACTCTTCATTGGTCCTTTTCCTTGAATTTCCCCAATAACATCATCCTCTCGAATAACTTCTCCAAGATTTACTTTTGGAACAAAAAAGCCTTCATTCTTGGTATTGATATGCTGTAACATACCTGTGAATATGCTGGATGTTTCAATTTTATCACCTGGAATCATATCTTTGATTCTCATTAGATTCACAATGGCTTCTCGCACTTCAACAGCTGCTTGACTGTCTATTTCATTCTTGGATCCTCTCATCTCGATTGAAACAGTTGGAATTCCTTCATGTGCACCTTCTGTTGTAAGAGACCCTCTAATTCCCGAGCTCTCAATAACTAGGGGAAGGGATATTTGTGAAGCAAGATTTCGAACATGGATATATTCTCGGTGCATGGCAATGACATGGCTAACGCATGCTTGTAATCCTGTCCTCAATTCAATAACATAGTCTGCCTGCACAGCTCTTCTCCAAATCTCCCAGGCAATTCGTTCTGTCACTGTTCCATGTTCGTTACCTGGGAATACGCTATCCATGTCTTTTGAATCCAATGGTGAAACTTTTGTGCCCAGACGAAATGCTAGTGGATTAGACACTGGGAGGACCGTAATCGACCCATCAATACGGTCTATCTGTTCAAGATGTTTCATAATGAGATAGCTGGCATACATACCACTTGCTGAAAGTCCATCCATCCCAGCTATGATGAGTATGTTTGGTCTTTCTGTTCCAAAGGTGTAGAATCCAAGAGTGGTTCCCGTTTTAGGATCGATATCGATTGCATCAACTGACGCTTTTACCATGTGTATCCCTTCTGTTCACTTCAAATTGTTTTTCGTTTTCTACAATATGAAGCAGTGTATCACTTTCACTAGACACTACAATTTAACCTCTTATCAACATTAAAAACAAACACATCTGTTTTTCGCTCCTGAGAGAGAAATGAATCATGTCTGCTAATTGCAAATTTGCTATTTAGAGACCAGAAATCAAACTCAAATAGTTCCTCGTGTCCACACATTTCTGGATTTCCAATCCACATCAATGGTATTCCCATTTTAACCAATTCAATTCCTGCCATTGATAGATATGGTTCCCAACTGATAATCACAAGTGCTGGGTCATATTCCTCGACTGTTTCAATAGCAGTCTTTTTCTCAACCCATTTTGGATATGCAATGTTGTATCGTCCGGTCTTAGCATCTGTTGTAATAATGTCACAATCAAGTCTGGTTCGAATAAATTCTGTTAGTCTTCCATCTCCACTCATTACTTCAGCAATCGGATGATTTCCCTCAATTTGAATGTGTTTTTGTATCGTGTCCGAAATCTCAAGGATAAATTCTTCGCTATAGATTTGAAATATCCATCTCCCACCTGCATTTGACCCATTACAATATTTTTTCACATCAAAGTCACGCTCAACAACTTTGAAAAACTCGAGTACTTTCGAATATGGGTACAACTCTTCATGAATATCAATGAATACATCTTGGGTGTACATCCAATCATGGCTCATAGATTCACCCCGTTTGAAGGCTATTTCTCAGTATCTGTTTTGACGTTTTAACACAGTTGTTCAGAATGCGCAATCTAACTCATATTTTTGAGATAAAAGCAAAAAGACCTATATGTAAATTTTACTAATATCTCATGTGGTCCTAATGGCAATCACACGTAGAATACTACTAATATCAGTCCTTTTCATGTGCTTGACTTTTGTTATGCCAGCAAATGTTGCAGCATGTGATGCAACCTACAACTCTGATTTCGGTGTGGCCATTGATCATGCAAACTATTCGGATATAGACGGCGACTCTGTAGCGGATGATGTCTTGACCATCACTCGTATCTTCCATAACTCCGAGTTTACAACAATCAAGAAGACTATAGTCTTCACCACTGTACAGGTACCTTCTGGAAGGATATTCCACAGTATCTTACATGTGAAAGGTGATTACTCGACAATGGAGGTTACTATTGAATGGTACAACATCGCAAAGGAAGCAGGATGGTACGATTTGAATGTCTTTGCACTTCTGATTACATCAGATGGTGTAATATTCCTTCATGCCTATGTTTCGTTTGATCCTCCAGAAGGAGGCGATCCCGGTCCACCGTTGTATCCTGATGCAGAGATCAATGAAACCGTAAATCTGATGTAAACAATGGAATCAAATAGGATCAAATCTAGATAAAGAGAGAGAGTGTGTGTAGCGGTGAGCGGGAATCTAATGAAGGATTATCTGTCATTATTGATTGCCATACAGAATAATCCCTTTGGAACCACAGACGAGCTATCTAGTGAATCCGATATATCTAAACCCACAGTTATCAAAAGGTTGCGTGTTCTACAAGGTGAAAAACGACTTATCCCTGAGGAAGATCCAAAGAAGTATTTCTCAGTAAAACCCATTCTCAACTATTCTGCACTTGGATTGGAACCTGTTGATATACTTGCAGAAACCTCTGACTTGCAGTCCACAGAAATTCTGGAAAATGTCGCTTACGAGCACCCTTATACTGCTTACAGAAGCAGATGTTTTGGAAATCCAAATGGGGTGTTGTTTCAATTTAGAACTCCAGCTGGCACCTCCAACCTAATTCAAGAGTTATTCGAAATACTCTGGAATCGAGGAACAATATCAGGTTATCATATTCTACCCGTCAAAGATTCTATTCTACGATACACATCGATGCAACTTACTGGATGGAATGAGAATGACTCTAGGTGGGAATTCGATTGGAAAAGATGGTTCAAAGCATCGACCCGCAAAAGGGTCGAGTCGCATAAGACTTCCACATCCGTGTTAGAAACTTTGACTAAAGATGATTTGCATATTCTTCGTGAACTTATGGTGGATTCCCGTAGGAAGAACCTTGAGATTATAGAACAATTAGCTCAGCGTGGAGTTGATTTTACACCTCAGACTTATAGCCGTCATCAACAGATGATTAAAGACCAATGTACTCTGGGGTTTAGAGTAGCGATTGATCCTGAACCGTTTGATGTATTAACTAACTTACTTGTGATAGGAACCGCAGATTCTGAGTATCTGCAAGAACTAGTTGCAAAGACCCAATTCATACCTTTCCCATTCGAATCTACAATTAGGATATCCAACAATCATCTGTTTTGGTATATCAGGTTAAATCAAGACCACGTTTCACCACTGCTAAATGGGCTCTTTGAAAAAATAGAAAATATGCGGGTCTGTTTCCTAGACTACCGGAACTCGTTTCTCTACAACATCTGGCCTGATGCATTTGATGAAGAAGAAAAAGAATGGCGAGTTGATAGAGCCTTCATGATAGACCGTGTTACCGACAGTCTATGAAGACTCAATCAACATTAGTTGCCTTTTGTTACTTTGAATACTGATATTGGTGTGGCTGTTTCGAATCTTGCTGCTCCTGCTTCTTTTACCCATTCTTCCATGGTGTCTTTGTAAAAGAACCCATAAGCTCCCTCTACGACTTTGAAATGGGCTTCACCATACTTGTTTGCGTCTGGGTAGAAATTCTGAGTGCCAAATAGGAAACCGCCAGGTTTTAGCACACGAAGCATCTCTGTGATGGCACTTTTTGGATCTGTCCAGTGTAGCACTTGGGATGCATAGACAATATCAAAGGTCTCATCATCGAAGGGGATGTTTTCAGCATATCCTGGATGAAACTCCACCGGGAATTCGTTTACTTTGTCTTTGATACTCATGTCATGTCCGTTGTGCTCGGAGACCATCTGGGCAAACTCCTCTTGTGCTATCCGAAGAAGATTCTCATCTGGATCGATTGCTACTATCTGCATTGGGGACCCATTTTGGAATAGATCGTTTTCATAGTAGTAAGACCAGATTGCGGCTGTTCCCCGGCCGTTTCCAGAGCCTACATCTAGAAATCTTATAGGCTCTTTCAGCGCGTCTGCAAAAGCAAAAGCTGCGCGGCGAATTTGTTCATAGAGCTTGTTTGACAGTGCGTCGTCCCAGTTGAATAGATTGAGACCTCCTGTAAATTCAATGTACTTCCCTCTAAGTCTGTCAGGTATAGCTCTTGCGTGGTCAACCCAAAGTTCTTGCATGGCATCATCAAAACAGCTTGGGCATTGCCAGGCAAATTGAATCTCTTCGTCGATGAAAAGGTGGTCATCATCTTGTTCGATCACGCCATCCTCTAGCAAGATTGATAGAAGATATTCTAGGAATTCAATATCTGTATATTTGTACTCCGATGCAATCTCCATGATAGTTTTAGGTTCTCTCAGTAAGTCGAACCAACCTTCATTTCTTAAAACTCCCAGAATATTTCCTCGAAAGAAGATGTCTATTTCTGTTCTGAGTTTTGACACATTCAAACCAAGTTTCATTAGTTCTTTCCAAGCTTTCAATTTTCTAATCATAATTTCACCTCCTTTTATCTTAGTAGCCCTCGCCTATCCACATAATCTAGCATATCGAAAATTTGTGAAATCTTACCTATTTGCCCCTGTTCGAGGAGATTGATTACACTTGCAGTTCCACTTAACAGTGGCATAAGAATTTCTTTTGCAAAGGGATATTTGCGTTCAACTCGCTCCACAATAGATGGTATTCGAGGTATGAATCCAAATTCAATTTTTGAGTATAGTCGATCATCGGAAGCCAACCTGATTAGTATCTCTGGATTTATCTTTGGATATTCTGATATTACATGCAATCCTAGAATGAGTAAACGTTTGTCAGGTATTGCATCCCGATGTGTGTTTTTTGTCAGCTCTTTAAGAAGAATTTTGATAGATGTTATAGCTGCCGCTCCCTTAGCGGTCACGCAGGCAACTCTTGAATTATTAATCCAGATTCGCAAGTCTTGATCTGCAATTGTAAAACTCATCTCCTCTGGTAGAGTTTCATATACGCGTTCTGCCTCCTCTACTTTTTTATCGAGTAACCTAGCAAGTTCTAACAATCGCACTTTCTCGCTTCCTAGCCCTTCCATGACCCACGAGTCAATTCTGTCCATAATGAATACATTCTCAAGGTAGGGGTGCGTATGTAGTGCATCAGGTTTTTGAGATACTAGCCAGAGTCTTTTTTCTTCTTCGAGCTTATCAATCTGTTCGACAAAAGCATCTTTGTGACCACGGAATAGATGTTTATGGTCCACAACTACAGTGTTAACATGACGTTCATTTCCAATCTCGTGAGCAACTCGATACGTTGTGAGTTGCATACCAAAGAATTTCTCATGTGTTGTCTTTGACTCGAATGTTGTTGGGTTTTCAGGATCAAATTTGATAGGCTCATTACATACAGCACATTGAAACTGTGTTATCTGTTGAATTTGACTCACTATGCTACCTCCTTTTTGAAGAGATGGTCCACCAGCCAACGTTTTATACCATTCATTCCTTGTCCTGTCATACAGCTAATCTCAAAATATTCAACTATCTGGGGATTGCCATGGAGAATCGCTTCAATCAACCCTTTGTCCATGGTGCAGTTCAAATCACACTTGTTTCTGACTAGGATAAAGTCGGGAGTTGGGCTTTTTGTCTGTGATATATAATAGCCAGTCAGCAAGTCCATCCATTCAGTCAAATCAATTAATGATTGAATATTGTCACTTGCAAAAACAAGGATGACTACATCCACACCTCCGAGAGCAGTTCGACTAATATCTTTGAGTGCATGAATAGGGGAGTCGAGCTGTCCAGAAATATCGACCATTTGACATACTCCAGTAATGTCTTCCTCTACTAGATCGGAAGCTGCTATTGCAGATAGGTCGATGAAATGTGTTCGGTGATATTCTGCTTCTCCCTCAAGCAATTCTCCAAGGCTCTTTTTCTCTCTCAGAACCGTTAGTAAGCTGGTTTTTCCAACGGCCCCAGACCCTGCCATCAGAATCTTTCTGATTCCTTTTCGCAGTTTTATTTCTTCTATCATACTCCGGGATGTTTCAGGCTCGTGTTCTTTGGCAGTCAATTTACTCGCACTCATTTTTATCACAGGCAAATATACTCCATTATGATATAATAGTAAAATTTAGATATAAATCTTTACTATTCTACCACTTTCTATTTTTTGCAAAACTGTGCTTTTTTCTAATAGTTAGAAAAAATTGACCATAGAAATATTAGACAAAAAGAGTCGTTTTTGTATGAGTGAACTAAGGATGTATTGTGTTCTTAGTAGAGATATTTGATTGCGCATGCGAGTACTTTATAGCAGACTTCTTTTTCGGTTCCATAGTCAATACCACCAATCGAGGTCAATACAGTGAGTGAATTCATTAAAATCGAGAAAAAATGGCAGAAACGCTGGAAGAAAGACAAGGTCTTTGAAGCTGACCCGATTTCAAAAAAGAATAAGTTCTTTCTCACAGTTCCCTATCCATATACAAATGGAGCATTACATATCGGTCACGGAAGAACATACACTGTTGGAGATCTAATTGCTCGATATAAACGAATGCGTGGCTATAATGTTCTGTTTCCTATGGCTTCACACATGACAGGTACGCCTATTCTGGGTATGGTTGAAAGAATCAAAGCCGGTGATCCAAAAGCTATAGAGCAGTACACACGAGACCTGCGTTTGTATTTTGACACAGAGGATGAAGTAGAAGCTCAGTTAGCAAAATTCACAGATCCCTGGGTGACTGCAAAATTCTTTGCTGATATCATCTCTAAAGACTTTGATGCACTTGGGTATAGTATTGACTGGAGAAGAAAATTCACAACTGGCGATAAGATATACAATGCATTCATTCGATGGCAGTATCTCAAGTTTAAAGAAAAGGGATACATCAAACAGGGAAACTATCCCTTACTATTTTGTCCAAACTGTGGCAATCCCGTAGGAGAGGATGACCTACTAGAGGGTGAAACCGCTAAGGTAAAGGAATTTGTGGCAATAAAATTCCCGTTCGAAGATGGCTTTCTAGTACCAGCAACCCTTCGTCCAGAAACCATCTTTGGGATAACCAACATGTGGATTAACCCAAGTGCGACATACGTTTGGGCAAATGTTGATGGCGAGAAATGGGTGGTGGCAAAAGCAGCAGTCGAGAAGCTGAAGCTTCAAGCTAAAGAGGTTGAAATCCTCGAAGAGTTTCCCGGGTCAGAAATCATTGGTAAGTCTCACAAGGCTATTCACGAAGACAGAGATGTACCCATTCTTCCAGCTCCCTTTGTAAATCCTCAGAATGCAACAGGTGTTGTTTATTCAGTTCCTGGTCATGCACCGTTTGACTATATTGCCTTACGTGACTTGTGGGATGACCCATCAGGATTGGATAAGTATGGTATCACGCCTGAAGACGTCCACGCTATTGAGATAATCGGGATGATTGACATCAAAGGTTATGGCAAGTATCCTGCAAAAGAAGCTGTTGAGAAACGAGATATCAAGTCGCAGAGCGAAGGCCAAAAACTGGAAGATGCAACTCAAGAAATCTACAAAGCAGAATTCTATGAGGGCAAAATGAAGGACAACTGTGGTGAATTTTCAGGTCGTCTGATTAAAGAAGTCAAAGATGACGTGATTGCTTGGCTAAAAAAGAATAACCGCTGTGATAAATTCTATGAACCAGATACACGTCCTGTGGTCTGTAAATGCGGTACTGATGTACAAGTCGGTGTCTTTGCAGGTCAGTGGTTTCTTGATTATCAAAGCGAGGGTTGGAAGGAAACAGCTTGGAAAGCATTGAATGAGATGGATATCGTTCCTGAAACTTTCAGAAATCTGTTTGAAGCTACCTTTGATTGGTTAACACAACGTCCTTGCGCAAGGAAGCGTGGTATTGGTACTCGTTTACCATTTGACGAGGAATGGATAATTGAGTCATTATCAGACTCTACAATCTATATGGCATTCTATACAATCGCTCATCATATCAAACAAAATAAGATTAAAGAAGACCAATTGGTTCCTGAAGTCTTCGATTATGTCTTTCTAGGAAAACGGACTCCTGCTAAAATTGCTGAGCAGACTGGAATTGATGCAAAATTACTCAAGACAATGCGTAATGAGTTCAAGTATTGGTATCCAAATGATCAACGGCACACAGCGCCCTCACACATCTCTAATCATTTGAGTTTCGCAATATTTCATCATGTAGCTATCTTTCCAGAGAAAAACTGGATACAATGTATCAGCTTGAATGAGCATGTCAATCTGGAAGGAATGAAGATGTCCAAGAGCAAAGGTAATGTCATTCCACTTGTTGAAATACCCAAAAAATACGGGGCTGATGTCTATCGTACATACGCGATATCAGCAGCAGAACCTGGAAGTCTCATGGACTTTCGTGAAAAGGATGTACCTGCTGTCCGTAACCGAATCAATAACTTTCAAGAGATTGTTACGAAATATTCCAAGAAAACACCAAAAGTCTATAGAAAGAAAGACAAGCCCACTTTGATGACACGTTGGCTGTTATCTAAAGTCAATTCACTCGTAGACCAATGTACCACTGATTTGGATAACTTCCGTCTTCGTGATTATGCTATTCGAGCGACATCGGAGATGGCACGAGCAGTCAATATGTATCTAAATCGGCCTGAAGTGCCAGATGAAGAACGTGATGGTACACTGGCATATGTTGCTGATATCTGGGTCAGGTTGATGGCTCCCATGACTCCCCACATTTCTGAAGAGCTCTGGCATAAGCTGGGGCGTGATAATTATGTTTCTCTGACCGATTGGCCGAAAGCTGACAAAAAACTGATTGATTCTGCTGTGGAATCCTCTCTTGAAGTAGTTAGAAACACTCTGGCTGATGTTCGTGAAATCACCCGATTATTGAAAGATAAAACTCCATCCAAGGTGTACATGTATGTGGCACCACAATGGATGTTTGATGCAATGAATAGTATTGAAGAGGCTAACATACCCACAATCATTGGAAAGATTATGAAGCACCTCATGTCTAATCCTGAGTTTCGAAAACATGGCAAAGAGGTCAAGTCCATTGTTGACCGTATCGCCAAAGAGAATGGATTATGGGTACATTCAGAGAGTGCTAAGGATGAGATACAGATTCTAGAAGATTCTACATCATTCTTAGAAACCGAATTAGGCCTAAAGGTGATTATTCATTCTGCAGAAGAACCTGAATACGATCCACAAAACAAAGCTCGTTTCGCATTACCCGGTCGTCCCTCTCTATTGCTCGAGTAACGATTCAAAAACCGAATCGTTCACTCAAATTTCATGACTGAAAGGTATTTAATTAACTATATCATATCTTAGATATGGAGAGGTTATCAGGATGGACATGATACGGGTAGTTTCGCCTCCTCACTGTAGGAAAGGACCAGCAAGATGTTCTGAGTGTAGAAAAGCAGCTCGAGTCAAAAAAATCTGCCATATTCATGTCTATACCACCACAAGTGAGAATTTCAGGCCCATAATCGAGATGGAGATTCGTGGGATTCCTGGATTTTACGAGTATGAGATAATTGAGGTCTTTGAATCTCCAAATGATGCTATCGAGTATGCGAAAAGAAATGATATCAGCAATATTGACCTTTCAATGGGACGTTGAATTTCAATAGGTTGTATATCTCGGTTTATTATCCTTAAACCAGCTTGGAACTTCAGCATTATCTACACGGTCAGAAGATGGCATGTATGGTTTAATATCAACGATTGGTGTATTATCGAAAGCATCTATCTGATCTATGATTATCTTCTTCGATTCTGGAACTATCCGTTTTATTGCTACAATCGATACTCCAATTGGCGTGGGTCGACGGGGTGACCGGGTGGCAAATACTCCTGACAGTTCTGCGTTTTCCTTTGGAGGTGTTCCAGTCAAGTTCATTCTGTCTAGTGTTCTATCTTTCTCAGTAATCCACCAGAGTACAATGATATGAGAGAATTTCTCCATGTTTAAGGTGGCATCCCAAAATTGATCTTCTATCTGTATGAAGATGGTATCGTCATCAGGTTTTCGTACTCTTCCAACTATCTTTGCACATAATTCAGGTTTGACGTCCATCATTTTCTTGACACCAACGAATAGCTACCGACTAATGACGGGAAACTTCTCCCTCATGAAGCTTCCTCTTGTCAATATACTTCTTACTAGTTAATTGGAAGTTGTATCTCTGTCATTAGTTGTTCAGGAGCTACTTCCTGGGGACTGTTAAGATACAGTTCCATTAGTGGACCGGTGATTTCATATCCGTTTTCGATTACGAACTCATGCAATCTGGCGTAACCTTGACCGATTTCCGGATATGGGCCTCGATATGTTGTAGTAGCAACTCCTGCTTCAGGAATTGTTCGTATTTGAAGGTCTTCAGCATCTATTGTGACTCGTCCAGTTATAGGAACTGCAATTTCGAAATCAGCATTCTCTGGAGTGAATTCCTTTCCATGATGAAGGAACATTATTGGTCCAACAATGCTTACCATATTTCTCTGATTTTCGGGACGGTAGATTTCCTGCATTATTCTTCCAATCATAGGAGCAATTTGCTGAATCGGGGCGGTTTTTCTTAAAGCCACCACTCGAATATCAGGTACCTGTTTAATACTGGGTTTGGTAGTTCTGATATAGAATAGTTCTAGAGATTTTTCTTTGTCTAAGAGAATCTTTCTCACGTGTTTTAGACGTTCGATTTCCTTTTCCGTTTCTTTCAATCGTTTATCAAACAGCCTATTGAGTAATGAAGTATCCTCGCTCTCAGAAGCCTTCAACAAATCTCTTATCTCTTCCAAGCCGAAACCTAACCAAGATAGTAATTTAATCTTGACTCCTGTTTCAATTTGTGGAATGGTATAATACCGGTAACCAGTTAGTGTGTCTTTCTCTTCTGGGATTAGAAGCCCCTTCTTATCATAGAGTCTAAGCGCTTTTGGAGTGAGCTGAGTGATAATGGAAAATCTTCCAATGGGAATCTTTGAGAGTTCAGACATAATATCGCACTTTCCTGAGTTCTAAAAAAGGTACGGGAGTTCTAGAACTCCCATTTAATATCATTTGACTGGTAGTTGAAGCTCGGTCTGAAGTTCTTCTGGAGCAACTTCTTGTGGATTATTATGATAGAGTTCTCGCAGAGGACCTACAATCTTAAGTCCTCTTTTCTTCGCAAATGCAAATACCTGCCCATAGATGTCCTTGCACAAATCCGAGTACGGCCCATAACACATCATTGACACAACCTTACCCCCTGTAATGATATGGTATTCAAGGTCTCCTTGGATTTTTGGCTCCTTACTCACCGGAACAGCTATCTCAAATTGCATGTTCTCTGGATCGAATTCTGTATTAAGATCTATATACATCGGTGGTCCTGCAGGATGTACACCACTTCGTGCATTTTCAGACTTGCTAATCTCTCCAAAAATTTGTCCCATTGCAGGACCTATCAATTTTGATAAGTCGTTTGTTGTGATGCCTTCAAACTTCTTTCCAATGACTTTCAAATCGGATATTTTCTTGATTATTGGTTCTTCTGTTCTCATAGTAATCATTCCGTTATTTGTTGTAGCATTTCACTACAGTATTAATCAGAACTCAAACCAATATAACACACAGGAGTTTCACCTAGGTGAGAGTTTCGAATTAGTCATCAATAATTCTCTCATGCCCAATTGGACATGTGCCATATGTACAATCATAAAATCCCTGGTCATAAACTACTCTCGTAAGATAGTGGTTTTTACAGTATATCTTATCACATTTTGGACAATATGCATCGATGCCATCTTCAATGAAGGTGTTCTTCTCTAAATGATTGTGTACTTCTCGTATGTTCCCTTCATCAAGTAGGTCGAAGATGGAGCTGTTAAGTTGAAAATCAAGAGTCGTACTCTTTGTAATCCCCTTATAGTTAATTTTTCCACTACCATCATCTGCAATCGGCCCAAGTGTAAAAGATACCGCTAACTCTCCACATACTGCACAGAGAAGATGAAATTCCATTGGGCCCGTCTTTACTATGGTCTTCTCAGGTGGTGATGACTTCTTTTCAGGTAGATATACTTGAATAGCTTGATGTAGGGATTCGATTACCTTTTGAAACACTTCTTTCAGATCCTCTTGAATTTTTAAAGACCTATTATTTTGAACTGTTTCTACTTCACTTAGAACCTGCTGAAATTTTTCTTCGGCCACTCTGAGAAATTGCTTTGCATTATCCGCACGTTGGTTTCTTTCTGTACCTTCCAATGATGGACATGATTTTAGTAGCTGCCATGATGATACCACACTAAAGTATAGGTCTCGTAAATCTACCTTCCATATGCTATCCATTGAATTGTCTTCTTGAGATTCAAAGAGCTTGAGGATTTCTTCTCTAACTTTGTCCAAAGCGTCTATCTCTCTTCGGATATCCCATATTTGTGTATCATCGGGTCTTCTATCGTCCATATCACATACTCATAGGTGGAATGCGACTTAAAGCCTCTGGAGAATTCTTCTTTGAAATAATAAGAAAGGTGGGAATTCCCACCTCTTACAATCTTTCTCAGTATGGTGCTAATATCGTAGCATCAAACGCTTCACGTATCTTCTTAGTCAAGCTCCATAATTTTGGCATGGTTTCACTCTCTACCATCTCTCTTTCCAATTTTGGATGATTGAAGAAATAGAAACCTTGGTTGAGAGCACGAAGCGTGAATTCACGAAGAGCTCTTGATGTGAGGTCCTTCTCATGTTGACTGGTAGGATCGATTTGTATAACGAACTCCACACACGCAAAGTGTGGACCAGCTCCAGGAAGTATCATCAATCCCCATAGATGCTCTTTTACCGCCTCGGGGTATATCTCCTCTAAGGTTGTAGCAAACAGATCTATACATTCTTGGACTCTGCTTGGAGCAACACGTCCCGATTTGAAAAGGAGGCCCCCTTTCTTTCTCATAAGACGAGCTGTGATTTCGTTGTATTCCAGCATCTTTCCTCCTCTAATCAACCAATCGTATCGATAGTCCTCCATTCCAGAGTTCTTCATCAGGATGTATACCGATTCAGGATCGGCATCTGGATTATGGGGCCAGAAGAAATGTTTCTGATAGTCAGTTGCATCTCGTATCTTCTCGGTGTTGATTTCTTTATTCTCGAGGATGGCCTGGAATCTTCTTTCATCTAATTGCACTTTTCTTTTTGTTCCCATGAGGAATAATAGATTTACATATTTGATACCTTGAAGAGCCAGAAATCCTTTGAAGACTTCTTGGTATGATTCTCTCTCCTTGTATTTCCTTCCTTTTGTCATGACTTTGATACCCGTAATCAGAGCTTTGAGCTTGCTTTTGATTGTCGCTTCGACCCGTTCAACATCACGATTTGAATGTTGAGCTGCAAGAGCATTATCCTCTGGCACCCCAATTAACCCACCAAATCCAATCTCCCGTTCAGCAGCTTCAGTAATGACCCTCATTGAATTCTCAATATTTGTAAATCCATGACACAGAATCTTTACTTTGTCTGGTTTCTTGTACACCTTGACGCACATCTTAGTAACAATTCCATTGCCACCAACACTCTGATGCGGGAAACCTGTCAAGTCCGGTCCCCATGCTTGTACACTTACTCTCCCACCATCTAGTTCTGGATCTGTTCTGACTCCTGGTTTTCGATGCTCTATTTTCATTCGTGCATCCACTAATGAGCCAGTCGTTACTATTTCGCCATTTGGAAGTACCATTTCTACTCCAACAGTTTCCATGGCACCATAACCATACTTTCCTGAGAAGAACTTGAAACCCGCATAGAGGTTATTTCCAACCACACTAGCTGAGCCTGGTGCTCCTGGCACATTTATTCTCAGATTGTGTTGCTCAAGTGCTGCTTGCGCTCGGGCATAGCTTACAAAAGGTTCTACTGTAATTGTGAGACCGTCACGATCCACTTCTATTACACGATTCATCCGTTTGAAGTCTATCATTATTCCTCGAAACAGTGCAATTGCCATGCCTCCCGTATTCACATTAGTTGACATTACATGTACTGGTATTTGATGTTTAGAAGCAATTTTACATACATGTGCAATCTCCTCAGCACTTCCTGGCAAAACAACAATGTCGGGTACACGGTAGTCTTCAACGTTGACACTACCACTTCCGGATGAGTCTTTGCTGTATGCTACTCGGATTGCCCAGTCTCTCGAAACATATCTTGATTCAATATTTGAGGTAAGGTCTTTGACAACCGCTTCTGCTAGCTCTGTATCCATCTCTTCATACTGTGAAAGTATTCTCTTTGATTCATCTAGAATCTGTTTCTCCATTTTAATTACCTCCCATAGATTTTCTAACCAATTCCGTAAGTTCAATTACCTCTAAGGGCTTTTCACCTGATTCTAATGCCTCTTTTTTGGCACCATCCTCAAGTCCTCTTACACAGAATGGGCATGCGGTAACAAAGGTATCAGCACCTTTCTCTCTGGCTTCACTTACTCTAAGTTTAGCGATATATTCTGCATATTCTGGCAATCCTGCCTTCACGCCTCCACCTGAACCACAACATAGAGTTGCATCCTTTTCTCTATCAAGAGATACTCTTTCAGAACCTGGGATATTATCAATAACCTGTCTAGGCTCATCATATACAGCGTCAGGAAACATGTGTCGACCTAGGTGACATGGGTCATGATATGCAATCCTCATGTTCATCGGTTGATTCATTTTAAGATCTCCCGAGCTGATTTTTTCTGCCATATACTGTGTGATATGGATAGTTTCGAAGGGAAGTGGTTCTCCGAGAATTCTAGGCCAATCTTTCACTACTGTACGATAACAGCCAGCACAGGAAAAGATGACAGTACCAGCTCCTGATTCATTGATTACTCGTACATTCTCTCTCACTAGACGTTCGACATCATCCAATTGACCGGTCCGTATCAAAGGCGACCCACAACAGATTTCTTTCGAACTCACGGAATAGTCTGCACCGGTTGAGTCAAGGATAGAGGTCGTTGCTTTGGCAATATCCTGATATCGATATCCAGTCGTACAACCAACAAAATAGAATACATCAGTGTCTGCTTTGTCTCGTTTTGAGTCATTCTCTATCCATGTGTTTCTTTCACCGGATTCTCCATATGGATTGTCTACTCTACGTATGCTGTCTGCAAATTTTTTCTGACTAGGCAAAGGACCGATTCCCTGCTCTACTAGTAGGGCTCGAATTCCTTCAGTTACGTGGACCGGAAGTACATTTGTATCGTTAACATAACGACACGTTGCCTCGCAAGCTCCACATGTTGTGCAAGAGAATATAATTTGCTCAAGAGCTTTCGAGTCTCTGATTGGAAATTCTTCTCTTAGTATTGCTCGAGCCAGTTCATTTCTCCCTGGTGAGAAATACGCATCAAAACCAAAATAGAGTCCTGCTGGACAGGTATCTGAGAATTTTTCGGATTCGGTTATGGATGGTAGAGTATGATAACAGAGTCCACAATGAACACAACTAAGGGCGGATTCTAATAGTTTCTCTCTTGTAAGTTTTTGTTCTACGGTCATCTCTATGCACCTCCAATGTTGGATGGAATACCTCCTTCACCGTTGAACAGCATGGATGGGTGAAGGATATTTTGAGGGTCCATTACTCCTTTTAGCCGTCGCAATGATTGATAGTATGGCTGAAGCTCTGTTCTCTTATAGACAAGTTCGGAAACAATCGAGTTTCGGGGCACATTGATTATACCTCCATTGTCCATTACAGTTTGGTACATTCCTCTGTAGAGTTGTAGTAAATCCACTTCTCCGATCATCGGTAGATTATCAGGTTGAATGTTTCTCTCTCCATAGAATATATCGTATTCGCAGAAGTAAGTTCTTCCAAGTTCGATTGAATTCATCAGGAATCCAATCTGTTCATCCTCATTTACTCCCACACTCTGAAGATATTCCGTTACTGCTCCTCGAACTGATGATAATCTTCCAGCAGTGGAGTAGTACTCAACTCTGACATGAGGGTCATACTCAAAATGATTAATTGCACTGGTGGGTTTCGTAAACTCCTCTTTCAGCATTACTTCAAGTCCAGTGGTTGGTGCATCTCTTGACAAACTCAGATTGTGATCAGCAGCAGCTTCCTCCAAATCTTTTCTTTCGACTTCAATAAGGTCAGACTCGCCACCAAGTGCAAAGATTGCGTTCCATTTTGGTAAATTGTTGGTAAGCTTGTCATAAGTTTCTATAGAAGATGCAGCTAGTCCTGCAAGCATTTTGTTATCCAGAAGTAAGACTGACTGGGCTGCTTCTGTAGAAAGGGTCATTTTTCGAGTGTCTTGGACCAGTTTTTGTAGATTATCACTCTCACAAAAGAGAAACTCGTACTCATTTAGTCTATACTTCATTTTACAGCTGGCTTGAGATACAATACCAAATGCTCCCATTCCTCCTAGGATAAGTCTTCCAACATCCATTCTTGGTGAAAATGGGCAGTCTCCTTGTGGTGTTCCCGTTTCAAGTCCATCAGACCCGGTGGCTACCATTTCTCCATCAGTATTAGTAAACATGTAAGTAAGAAGCATCCAGTCCTGTTCATATCCATGACGATTAGCTTCAAGCAATGGATAACGTCCGTAGTATGTACTTAGAACCGAGGTGTCCGCAGGCATCCGAATGGGTGTGATAACCCGAAATCCATCTTCTTCTAACGATTTGTTCAATTTGCGAAAAGTGAGCCCTGGTTCGATATCAACACTCATTCCATCAAATGACTTGTTGATAGATATAGTCCCATTTAGTTGACTCATATCTATTATGATACTTTGTTGTGATGATAGTGTACTTCCATGAAAATCATAGCTCGAACTAACCGGAACCAATGCAAGTTTGTGCTTTGATGCGATTTTTACAATACTTGAAATTTCGCTTCTATCGGTTGGTTGAACAACAGCTTGAGCTTGTCCTTCAATCAACGGAAAGAAGCGGTTAATTTGAAATTTATTCAAGACCTGTTCTTCAGCTAAGAAATTACCAAGGTCTTTTCTCCATTCATTCATTTCCTAAACCTCTCTCTCCTCGACCAAGATTCTATGTCATTATAAAATGAATCAAAGTCATGATGTGCTTTTGAGGCACTCAAGTCACATCCTTATCAAATTTACTCAAAAAATAAACTAAAACAATAAACGAATGTTACAGACTGAAAGAAATCTGAAACTTACGAATTCTAAGCTTGGATCCTATTCCGTTGGTTTGTATTCGCCTGTATAAAACTCGTCTAGCTTTCCCTCATCTGATGCCATTTCAGCAAGTCTTGTTCGCTCTCGTACTTGATCTTGATTCAAGCATCTATGACATTCTCCACAGTACATCTCTCTGATGTGCCATTTATTGTAACGTTTTCTTCTTTTGGTACTACCACAATATGGGCAAGGTTCAACATCTGTCATATCCTCACTTCTGCGTATAAACTGATAAGTATCTTGTAGATAGTCGATAGTGGACTATTTTTCTTAGTTCGCAGTAGATGACTTGTCGTTAGAAAACTACAAAGATGTGGAATGGTTTTAGAACGAAGTAGATGAACCTGATATTCCCTTCACGATTCGTTATTTGGATTGTGGAATTCTTACTTTATCTATGAAAGCAAAACCTGAGAATCTTGAAATAAAAAATACTCGCTTAAGATCAGTAGATGGTAAAAAAATGTAAGCTTTCCCATTCCCCAACCTATACAATTCGAAACCGATTCCACACTCATTCTCATAAGTATTGATGAAGGCCCACTTTACAAATCTCCCACTACGTGCGACAAATGGGATATCTAGTGATGAGATGATTCACTGTATTTTGAAAACAGAACGACTTACCGCTGTGAAGACTAATACAGATTGACACCTCCCTCTTATAGAGGTGAACTCTGCTGAAAACTGACTCAGAACATTATACTTATATGGTTTGCATCACAAACTGAAATTATATATGGTTTGTATAACAAACTATTATTCGGGAACGAAAGGAAAGTGTAAGGAATTAATTCGATTGGTGTTAACCCTCGAAACTTTCGTTTTCACTGTTGGATGGAGTTCTAAACATGACAGAAAAATCAAAGGTCTACTATGGCTCTGTGATAGCTGGGCAACCTGAGAGATTTGCAAACCCCTCAGAAAAGCTTGACAAGATACTTGAGCATTTAGACCTGAGTACTATTGAGAAGAAAGACAAGGTTGCAATTAAGATGCATCTTGGCTTCAATGATGGATACCAAACAGTACCTGTATTCTTTGTGCGTCGTATTGCTAAGGCAATCAAAGAGAAGGGCGCTTTTCCTTTTGTGACAGACAATCCCACTGCAGTTTACAATGCAGCAGAACGTGGATATACCTCTGAAACTTGTGGATGTCCTTTGATTCCGATTGCGGGAGTCAAAGATGGCTATACAACCAAAAAGGAGGTTGGATACAAGGGTGTTGAAGATCTTGACGCAGCTGGTGTCCTTCTAGATGCAGACGTTTTGATTAACTTAACACATACGAAAGGACATGGTTCTTGTGGATATGGTGGTGCTTTCAAGAATATAGCACTTGGTGGTTATAGTGGCCCCTCACGATGGCACAAAATTCATGGAGTAGTTGCTTTTGATTCGTATTTTGATAAAGAAAAAATGACAAAAGAACATATCCTCAAGTTACGTGAAGCATGTCCTAGAGATGCACCAACATGGAGTGAACAGAGAAAAGAGCCTACTATGGCTTTCTATGCCTGTGATCAATGTCATGGAGCTGAACCTAAACCCTGTGAAAAGGCTGATGATGGATTAACTGGTTGGAAGATACAGAAAGATAACTTCTATGCCTTTCAAGAGTTAATGGCACATGCATCAAAGCTAATTCTGGATTCTTTCGATAAAGAAAAAATGTTTCATCTAAACTTCATGATGGACATCACGCCATATTGCGATTGCATGGGAATGGGAATGCCTGCTGTTATTCCTGATATTGGAATCACCGGAAGTCGTGACATTGTAGCTATTGAGTTTGCTAGTCTTGATCTTATTGGTGAAGCTGGCTTAATCGAAGGTGTTGTGAAGCAAATACCCCATAGCTATATGAGAATCAATCCTGATTTGACTACTGACCTTCATCCGTTCCAATTATTACATGGTCCATTCAAAGATCCTTACAAGGTTGCGGAATTTGGTGAAGAAATGGGACTAGGTTCTCGTGAATATGAGCTTATAGAGGTATTATCACCCAAAGAGACTGGAGAGATGGATAGCTCTGGACACACCTATGAAGGCGGAGCTACATTCTTCTAGTTTAGAATACTGTGACAGGTAAATTCAGTGCCTGTCCCTATTCTATCTTTTATCAGTATCAACAATATCTTTCTTGTCATCTTTTCCATTTCTAGTTGCAACAACAATCAGTACTAAAAAGATAACTACGGCAATTACACCAGCCACTGGATTTTGTACCAGTGTATCAAATATTGTATAAATACCTAATAATACCGCTGCGGTACCTACCGTTGGAATTAGCCGGTCTGGTTTTACAGCACTTACAAAATACGCTGCAAAAGGAGCTGATAGAATAGCACCAATCAGCAATGGAATCTCGAGCTGCAGAAACAGATCAAGATTTAGTTCGGTTCTTTCTAGTAATACATAGAGTGCATAAGAGGTTCCGGTTGTAACTGCTTCTGCAGTAGCTGTAGAAGCTACCGCTTTTCTGCTCTCTCTCCCAGACAAGATTTGCCCTCCAGCTACTACTGCTCCATATCCTCCTCCACTCAAACTCTTATTTAATGAAGCGATAAATCCAATGATAGTGACTTTTCTGTAATTGAAACTCCATCTGAATTTTTGAGCCACAAGACTTCCAGTAATTATTACAGTAATGGCAACATATATTGTAATAAAAAGCTCAGAAAACGACACTGCAATACCCACTCCAACAGCTGCTCCTATCATTCCCATAGTTGACAAAATGGCTGATACCTTGAAGTCTTTGGATTCTGGGTCCGAACTAATAGTACCTGCAAGTCTATGAAGAAGAGCCGTGATGGCGGATGACACAAATTCCGAGAATAATATTGCTGGGACTACTCTATAGACTGAATATCCTCCAATTATCAGAACTGGTGCAAGAATTGTACCATATCCAAGTCCAAGTGTGGAATCAAAATATTTGCTAATGAAACCTGTTATGCACAATAATATGAATAATAGTGTAAACAAATCCATTTTATTTCAGTCTATCATCAACACTTTTTCTAGGGATAGTATGAACATATTTTAATTTACCAGTATTGTACAATATTGGTAGATTGATGCTTTGCGATATCCTATAGCCTATATTGAGTATCACCATCAATCGAATGGGGATTACATTGGATAGAACAAAATCATATGCTTTAATCATATTTTTGATGCTTCTGTCAATAAGCGGGAACCATTCGCTATTTGTTACTTCACAACAATCTTCAACTCCTCAATCCTGTACGATTGCTACGTTATCGATTGGTGATTCTGTTCTCTTTGGTAACAATGAAGACTATTCCATGAAAGGAACTGCATTTTGGTTCGTTCCATCTGATACTGGTTATGGTGCAGTTATCTTTGGATACTATGGAAACTGGCATCCCGCGGATGGTTTCGCACAAGGTGGCATGAATGAAATGGGCCTTTGTTGTGATGCTAATGCTCTCTCAGATGCACCTCTAAATGCTAAACCTGAATTGGAACCTGCTCCATTTGATTTCTTCCCGCCTATTCTGGAGGAATGTGCCACCGTTAATGATACGATTAACTGGTTCCAAACTCATGATTTCGGTCCAGTGGCCCATGGTCAATTTCACTTTGCAGACGCAAATGGTGATGCTGTCGTAATCAGCGCAGGCGAAAATGGTGAGTGGGCATTTTCTAGACTTGGTGATGATGAGTATCTACTCTCTACTAACTTCAATCTGGTGAATCCAGACAATGGCTGGCATCCCTGTTGGCGCTATGAAACAGCTGATGAGATGCTTTCTGAATTCAATCACGAGGCCAATGTGACAGTAAGTAATCTGGCAGACGTAATGCAGGCAACCATTCAGACTGGTGCATATCCTACTCAATACACAAATATCTTCAATCCAAAATCACTTGACTTCTATGTCTGGCATAATGGAGATTTTTCTGAGTATAGGATATACAATTTGGCTGATGAGTTAGAGAACCTAACTGAGATCACATATCACAAAATTCCAGTTGAACTCGGTGAGCCAGATTGGTTCTTCCCGCCACAGCTCCCAGTATTCGTTGCAATACCTGTTGGAATTGTTGCTATTGTTTCAATTCTTATCGTCTGGTATGTAAAAAGACGACGAAAATAAAGAAGTGATGTGGTTGAAGGCTAGTAGATTTGTTCTACCACTTCAACCAAATTCCATTTTTTTTGGATGTTCTACTTGATCATAGGGTCTGGTAGTTCAAGGCCTTCGTGAGCCTTATCTTCAAAGACTTGCTTGGCAGCGACTAGTAGGCTCTTCTCAATTCCTGCTATATTGTGGTTTGTTGCGACAATAAGGTTGGCTTTCGTGATGAGGCCTTCTTCATCAGACCAGTAATTATGAATGAGTGTACCTCGTGGTGCTTCAACACATCCAACTCCTTGTCCTTTCTGTGGTTCAACATCCGATAGTTTAACATCAGTGCTGACAATTTCGGGGTCTTTGAGAAGTATCTCAATCTCTTCGATTGCTTGTACTAATTCGATAATTCTTGCCCAATGGTATGCAAAAGTTGCATGTATTACTCGCCCAAGTTTATCCCGCATCTCCTCTAATGCTTCATTTGCTATTGGAGTGGCCATCTTATCAGCTACATTCACTCGCGCTAAAGAGTTAGCTCTCCAGATTCCTTCAGGATAACCTACTTCTTTGTAGTAGATATGAGTGGCATAGGAGTGGTCCGAAACGTATTCACCCATGTACTTCTTGTACTGCTTTGGTTTGAAGTCTTCGACAATCTCTCCCTCTGGATTCATGATCCGAATCTTACCGTCATAAATCTCCAAGTCGCCTTTGTTATGCATCCCTACATAGTATGTTGGTGCAATAGCTAGCTTTGTAATTGGGTCCCAGTAATCCGTAACGACCTTCTTTGCTAAATCCACGGTCTGAAGCGTCCATTCCTTGGCTTCCTTGACTCTTTCAAGGAATGTATCTCGCTTTTCTTCAGAGAATGGGTTGAGCATACCACCTGGAGTAGCTGTTACAGGATGAATTGCTTTCCCACCAACAGCTGTTATGAGTTCCTGCCCGAATTTCATGACTTGAAGTGCAAGTTTTCCAACATCAGGTAATTCCTTGATGATGGTTGCGACATTACGTCTTGCTGGATCTGCAAAAGGCCCAACAACAAAATCCGGTGCAGCAAGCGCAAAGAAGTGTAATGCGTGACTACTGTATTGTTTAGCATTGATAATCAATCTACGTAATTTGATGGCTGCCGGTGGGGGTGTGACCTTCCAAGCCTCCTCTACCGCCTTGACTGATGCAAGATGGTGGGGAACTGGACATATCCCACAGATTCGTGGTGCTATTCGTGGGGCTTCTTCTGCAAATCTACCCTCTAGGAATTTCTCAAAGAATCGTGTTGAAGATACATTAAATTGCACATCTTTGACTTTGCCATCCTTAGTCAACTTCACCGTTAGCTCGCCATGCCCCTCAAGTCGGGTAACTGGCGCAATTTTGATAGACTTTTCGTCAGTCATTTTTCTTCTCGCTCCTTGTCACGAATCTTTGAAAGGTATGATGCTCCATAATCTGTGAAATAAAAACTGCCTATTGGATCTGGAAATGCTTTTTCCAATTCTTCAGGATCCATATCTGCAACAGCACCAAGAGCTGAGATTATTTTAGCTCCGTGGTCTTTGATTCCCGGTGGGGGTCCAAAGCATCCCTTACAGGGTGTATTTACTGTTGGACACTGAGCTCCACACATTCCAATGGTTGCAAAACCAAGACAGAGATATCCTTGGTCAAGTAGACATTTATCAGGATCAATCTTTCCTTCATGAGCACGATAAAACTTAGTGATATTCTTTTCTTTTCGTTCCTTGGGACATTCATCACAGACCGTCTTTGTCGGGAGGTCAAATGGCTTTCCAGTTAGAAGAGCTGATAATGCTTCAAGTGTGTTCTCGCTTGTTGGAGGGCAACCCGGTAGAGGAACATCAAACTTGACAATCTCTGTATTTGGTACAATACTCTCGGTGAAACCTGGCATTTCTTCTTCAGGAATTCTACCATCTTCTACGGTATCCGCTTCCAGAAACTTTCTTTCAAGTAATTCCTTCAATTCCCACTGATTACCAAGTCCTTGAACTCCTCCATAACACGAACAAGAGCCCCAAGCTACGAGTATTTTCGCTTTCTTCCGCATTACCTTTAGCAAGTGAAGATCTTCTTTGGTCCTGCAGCTGCCTTCTACCAACCCAATATGGATTGATCCATCGGGCATTGATTCTAAGTCTTTAAGTTTGAAATCAACAACAGCTGGCCAATAAACAATCTCCAATTGTGGGAGGACTTCTAATAATTTGAGGTGTAAATCCACTAGTGCTTGGTCGCAGCCCCAACACGATGTTAGTTGTGCAAGAGCGATTCTCTTTACCACTTCTATTCACCTATTCCTGCTGGGTTCGGTCCGAGTTTCTTAACGGTTTCAACCATGATTTTTACACCTTCTGTAAATACGTCTCCTTCTGCAGCGCTGGCCCATTGTAGTCTTATGCGGTCAGGTTCAATGCCTGCTGCTTCCACCATCTTTTGAAGCAGTGCAAAACGTGCACGCATCTTCAAATTGCCTGTGGAATAATGGCAGTCTCCTGGATGACAGCCAGAGATGAGTACTCCGTCTGCTCCTTGATTGAGTGCGTCTAGGATGAATGAAGGGTCAATTCTACCTGTACAGTTCACTCGGATAATCCGAACATTCGGTGGCATTTGCAATCTGCTTGTGCCTGCCAGGTCTGCGCCTGCATAACTGCACCAATTGCAACAAAACGCAACAATACGCGGCTCAAAACCTGAACCCTTCTTGCGTTTGGATTTCGTTGCTGTCTTGGATCTTTGTGAAGTTGCTGTCAAGTTCGTGGGACCTCCCGCGGACAGTTTAGCTCCGGTTCGCTGTCACTCTATTAAGATTGCCGGATTGGTAGCTTATTTTCAACATTTCAGATGTCAAAAGCTATCCTTTTTAATCTGGATTGAGAAGTGTATCATGTCCATGGATATTGGAGATAATAGCATGATAATGGCATTCATTATGGCAAAAGTAGACTCGCCAAAAGCGAGAGAAGTCTTAGAAAAAGTAAGAAGTCTAGATGAGGTCCAAGAGGCATTCCTCATTTATGGCGCATATGACTTGATTGTTCAGGGTCAATTCAAAAATCCAGAGGCACTGAGTGCATTTGTTGTTGACCGGCTGCGTGCAATAGAAGGCATCCATGACACTACTACAAATGTCTGTGCTACTTGTTAAACAAAGGAGAATTCACATTTGGTTACTGAAGTTCACAGCAAAAGGATATACAAGTTCAAACCTCGTTTCGGAGCTCAAGTTCAGATGACAGCAGCAGAAATAAGATCCGCTATCTTGAATTTGGGAAGTCAAATAACTGGTGCTAAGTATACGGTTGAGGTTCTTTCAGAAAAAGACGACTCGATTGAGGTTTATTGCATAGCTCCTACTGGTCAGCTTGTCTATGAGATGGATTCAAAGTTGATGTTTAAAATTCTAAACTTCTGTGAAAAGACTAATCTTGATTTTAGTGTTGGAGAACTGAAAGCAAAGACCCCGGATATGGAAGAGTGGGAGTAGCTTCAACCTACTCCTTCTTCCTAATTTTATCTTTTTCAAGTCCTAGTCTTTCTAAGGTTTCATCGCGCGGCAGACCCGTTTCGATATCCCACCCTCTTCGTTCATAATATTCATCAAGCATCTGATTCAGTTCTACTACTTCTCCTTTATTCGGGCCAAGAGGCGCTGGCTCGTGAGTCAATCGTTTTGGTAATTGGTCGTCCTGTCTTGTTATTCCCAATCTCATATTGAATAGTCGATTAAGATTTACAATTCTCTCTCCAATTATCTGGAGTTCCTCTCCAGTAAATTCGAGACCTGTATGAACTTTTAGTGCTAGAGCGACATCTTCATAGTAGAACTCTGGAGGAATCTGTGTTCCATATTTACAGAGGCCAACACTCTCAATCATGACCATGAAATCCTCACATTCCTTTACCATGATGCCTTTGTATGTTGGATTCAAACGTTCAGCCATCTCAGGAAGGTATTCTTCACCAAACCTCTCTTTGATCTCATCATCAAATCCAGCTTCATCCAAAACCGGAAATGCATATAGATGGTCTGCACCCCGTGCAGCAGTAACCGCTGCCAATCCCATGGATTTCTGTGCCCTTGGTTCTTGTCCTGCAATCTCTTGCTTCTTAACTGCCATTACGAACTTTTCAGATCCTTTTCCGATTTTCTGAGCTGCTCGGAAACTCCCTTCAGCTAGGATGTCACCAAAGCCTTCTCTCAATGCTATCATCTTTGTTAGTTTGACTACGGTTTCATGATTACCCCAACCGAGATCAATGCCATCCGTGTCTTCAGCTGTGATAATTCCCTCGTCCCAAGCTTCCATTGCCCATGAGATTGTTGCACCTAATGAAATAGTGTCCATTCCGTATTGATTTGCCAAGTGATGAGAATAGAGTACTGACTCAACATTGTCGTTTCCACAACGAGAACCAAGTGATGATTGAGACTCGAATTCTGGAGAGCCTCCCTCGTACTTGTATGGTCCTGTTGGAACTGCGGTATATCGTCCACATCTTTGTAAACAGCTCCAATCGGCCCTAGGTTTCACGAGATAGTCCTTTGTAATGGTTTCTCCACTAATAGCTTCATACCCGTCAAACACCCCTTGACGCATGTTGTAGCTCGGTAATCGTCCGATATGTTGCATCAATTCAACTAGATTCGTTGTACCATATCGTGCACGTTCAGGTGTGAATGGATTGGCTAGCATACGCTTGTAGAATTCATCCATGCGTTCGAGATACTCTTTTGGTTCTGCGACCTCTATTTTTCCAGTTCCTCTTACCACGATAGCTTTGATTTTTTTAGAACCCATAACTGCTCCGAGACCCGACCTAGCTGATGCTCTGTCTCTATCATTCATCACTGCGGCAAATCTGACTAAATTCTCTCCTGCTTGTCCTATAGATAGTACTCTGCTCTTTCGACCATGCTTCTCTCTGAGATAGTCGTCTGTGGTAAAGACATCGGTTCCCCATATTTCATCAGCGCTTTCTAATGTTACATTCTCATTGTGAATGTTAAGATAAACCGGTTCTTTTGATGCTCCTGTAAAGAATACTGCATCATATCCAGCTAGCTTGATCTCTGTTCCCCAGAAACCTGCAGAATGACTCTCTCCCCAGACATTGGTTAAAGGGGAAAGGGCAGCTACTACTATTCTTGAGGCTTGTGGAAACATAGAGCCTGTAAGCAATCCTGTTGCAACACCAAGGACATTTTTCGGTGAGAGTGGATCGATGTCTGGAGAAATCTCGTCATACAATACTCGCGATAGGTATCCTGCTCCAAGAAGGTATTTTTTGATAGTCTCTTCAGGAATCGGTTTCTTTTCCACTTCACTTTTTGTCAAGTTGACCCATAATATCTCTCCACCTACACCTTTTATCAAGATTCTACCTCCTTATTGTAGAGAACTTCACTATGCTCTTCATGAAGATTCAGAATTCGGTTGTCTGAATCTTTTTCTTTCAATTCTCTCTCGGTTGTTAACCATATTGCGTCTACTGGGCATCTTTCAACACAGGCTTCACACTGTATACATTTGAAGGCCTTCCCCGTATCTGGATGGATTCTGATTGCAAAATATGGACATGCTTCAACGCATGCGCCTGTGCCATCACATTTTCTATTATTGACTATAACCACTCCTTTGGATGTACGCATCAATGCTTCATTCGGGCATGCCTCTATACAAGGAGCATCTTCACAGTTTCTACAAAAAACCGGAAAATCCAAACCTGGTTCTATTCGTTCTGCTCGTACCCTTGATCTCTCAGGACTAATGACTTTGTAAAATTTCATGCTGCACACATTGACACATATCATACATCCTGTGCATATATGGGGGTCTCCAATAACAAACTGTAGTTCACTCATATTCATGCTTCCTCCTCAATTGTTCTTCCTCCCATTGGCTGGTATTGACCATAACCTGGCTTAACCAATATCTTTCCGTCTTCATAGACTGGTAATCCTCTCACTAGAGTCATCAAAGGTACACCCTTCATCTTCAAACCTTCATAGATTGTCCAATCGCATTTTGAGAGCATCATATCGGAAGTAATCTTTTCTTCCTTTGTCTGGTCTACTATTACTATATCTGCATCGGATCCTACCTGTAACACTCCTTTTTTGGGATATAATCCAAATATCTTCGCAGGATTTTTTGATGCTACTTGTACCAACTTCTGGATAGAGATTCGGGCTTTATTGACACCCTCGGAGAGTAGAACACGTAGAATCATCTGAATTCCATCCACTCCTGACCATGCTTGTCGAATATCATCCTTTCCTAGTTCTTTCTTTTCGATTGGACTGGGTGCATGATCACTTACTGTTATGTCTATCATTCCTCTAAGAAGCGCAGACCAAAGCTCTGCACGATCCTGTTTTGATCTTAGCGGCGGATTCATTTTGCTCCTTGGTCCGATTCTGTTCATCTCATCCCGGTGGAACACTAGATGATGTGGACAGACCTCTGTGGTTACCATCACACCACTAAGTTTTCCTTTCTCTATTTCTCGTACCCCCTCTCGGGTGGATATGTGGGCTATGTGTAGATGTCCTCCAGTTTGTTCAGCGATACCTATAACCTGTCGAACTGCTAGTTGTTCTGCCAGATTGGGGCGTGAGAGCGAATGACTAACAGGTGCATCCCATTCATTCTTCATGTCTTTGCTGAATTCATCAAGCACTCCTTGGTCTTCACAATGAACCGTGATATGTCCTCCGTTGACTGAAACTTCACTAAGTAATCGTGTTAGTACCCCGGTGTTTGTATAGAATGGTTCGCAAGTGAATGCTTTGAAAGCAGCTGCACCTCTTGCAATCATCTCTGGTATCACTGGATAATTGAACTCGTTCATCATACCTACATTGAATGAGAAATCAGTTATTGAGAGTCTAGACCCATCATCTATCTTTTCTTGTAAGAGTGTAGGTGTGTCCATTTGACTGACTAAAGGCATATCGATGATGGTTGTTACTCCACCTGCTGCGGCTGCAAATGATCCTGGTGTAAACTCTTCGTGGTCAAGCATTCCTCTATCATGGATATGTGCATGTCCATCTATAAGACCCGGCAATACCAGCTTCTGTTTGGCGTCAATGACTCTATCACCTTGAGGCAGATGATTATCTGTTGCAATAATACAAATGGTTCCATTTTTTATTCCGATACCTCCCTGGACAATTCCTGATTCGAGAACCAATTTTCCATTTGTAATGACTGTGTCAACTGGTTTATTCAAACTTGTTTCCTCCTCCAATTGGTGGAAATAGTGCTACAGCATCTCCATCGGAAAGTTTTGTATCATAGCCATCTAGAAGTTCGATTCGTTTTCCGTTTATCATGCAGGAGAAAAAGCGTTTCAATCTCTCTCCTTCTTCATTAAAAACGGTCTCGACAAATTCTCTTCCAAATCTGTCTTTGAGTTTATCCAAAAGTTCTTTGATTGTTTCTGCTTGCAATTCAATCTTACTCACACCAGTAACACTACGAATTGTTGCAAAGAACTTGACAGTGACCTTGGCCAAATTGAACACCTACTAGACAAATACGGAAGGCCGATTTAATAGTTAGGAAATGATTCCTCCATAGAAATATAGGGGACAAATCTCTAATTTCTACATCAAACATCATGGAGTTAATACCAGTGGAGATTGTTGTTGTAGGTCATCTAAGCCGTGATCTTATTATCACACCTGAAGCTGAACGTGAAAGCTTGGGTGGAGCTCCTGCATATGCAATGATAGCACCATCTATTGGTGCACTAGGAGCTGGGATCGTGACTCGTATCGGTACAGATTTCGAGCAATCATATCTGGATGATCTCCACGATGGGGGACTCGACCTTACTGGCCTACGTACTAGCCAAGGTTCTTCTACACGATTTGTGAATATCTACGATGAGAAAGGAAATAGAACCCAAAGGGTCTCATCTCTAGCTCCACCAATTCATGGATATGATTATTTACCGCGTCATCTGGGTGCATCCATTTTCCATTTTGCACCTCTTACTTCCGAGGAGATTCATATATCCTGTATTGAAACAGCTAAGAGTTCTGGTGCTTTGGTATCGCTTGATGTTCAGGGATATCTCAGAGAGGTTCAAAATGAGGAGGTCTTGCTAACACCCTGGGACTATCCTGATGAAGTTCTTAGATTTGTGGATATTGTAAAAGCTGAAGAAACCGAACTGGAATATCTTTCAGATGCAAAGACCGAGGTTTCAGCAATCTCCCGGATAGTTAGTTTAGGCCCTAGGATTGTAATCATTACTCGTAGCCAGAAAGGATCGACAATTTATACCAGAAATAACCATGTTGACATCCCCTTAGTTTTAGCTAACAAATTTGTTGACAGCACCGGATGTGGGGACGTATACTCGATCAGTTTTCTTCTGGAATATATGAGAACCGGGGATGTAGGAAAAGCCGGACTATTTGGAGCGACGTGTGCATCCTTTAATCTCGAAACACAGGGCCCGTACAATCTCCCTACTAGAGACCAGGTAGAGGAACGGATGAAACCCTATCATGCCTGAATGCGAAGTATTTTTCATATGTATTTACTCACTGTAGACTCGTCATTAGGTGACTTGGATGCTAGAGGATTTCGACCAATTCATGGAAGATGCTGGTATTGATGCATTTGTATGTGAAGGAAACGCTTTCGAGGTTTCTGATATTGTTTGGCTAACTGGCTTTCGTTCAACGGATTCTGTAACTTACTTCAAAAACATTCACGATAAGGGAATTGTTGCAACCGGGTTCAAAACATATGATAGAGTACAGAAAGAGAGCTTCATCAAAGAGTTCCACGATCTTACTCCCATCTATAAAGATTTGATACGAGAAAAGAAACGAGCCTATGAAAACCCAGATGTCATCTATGAAGATATTCTCAAGACTCATTTTACGGGCAGTATTATTGGTGTGCCCGACCATCTTCCTGCTAGAGTACTTGTCGCAATCCAACAATTGGGTTATGATGTCAAAGTAGTTCCAAAGCTCTTGAAAAAAGCACGAGCAACTAAATCTCCATCGGAGATTGATATAATCAAAAAAGCTGGAAAATCTACAACATCTGCTATAGGCCGTATTGTTGAAATGATCAAAGATTCGACTATTGGCACCAATAACTCACTAGTAGTAGATGGGGAGCCACTCACTGTTGGAAGAGTAAAACTTGCTCTTGAACACTACTTATTGGACCAAGGTGCTGAGTCTGCTGAAGATGCAATTGTCGCAGTAGGAGCTAAAGCTTTTGATTGGCATTATCTTGGAAAACCAGAGGATGTACTCAAAGCACATGTTCCAATAATCATCGATGTGTTTCCACGATTAAAGTATGAGCGATATGTGGCAGATGTAACAAGGACTATTGTTAAAGGGTCTGTGAGTGAACCTGTTCAGAAAATGTTTGATGCAGTATATGATGCATTAGTATCCTCAATTGACAGCCTCTCGGATGGAGCGAAAATTGATGATGTTAACATGGCTTGTTTTGAAACTCTCAAACGTCATGGATATGATTCTAGTAGGTTGAACATTGATGCGGTTGATGGTATGACTCATGGATTGGGCCATGGTATTGGACTGGATGTCCATGAAGAACCCAGTATGTATCGGTATGAAGACTATTTTACTAAGGGTAATGTAATGGCTATAGAGCCTGGTGTGTATTTGAAGGGGGTTGGTGGAGTTCGCATCGAAAATGACTATGCTGTGTCTAGTAGTGGTGCTGAGAGATTAACTGTTGATTTGGAAGATATCATTCATGTCTAAATCACTGGTAACTCAAAGCGAAATATGGACAGACAGAAATACACATCCCACAAGCTTCACAGGCCTCAGAATCTATGTGTAATATTTTCTGCTCTCTATCTGCTGTTATTGCTCCGTATACACACGACTTTACACATAATCCACAAACGGTACATTTTTCGTGGTCAATCATTGGTGGCGGTTGTAACTTGGTGAGCTTCTTCAATGCGACGCCTCGAATTTCGTCAATTGAATCGTAATCATGAACATTAAGCCAGACTTCTGTTTCATTGGCGATTCTACCATAGATTGTATGTCCCTCTAGTATGGCCGCAGTACATACCTGTACAGCTGAAGCACCTGCCATCACAAACTCGATGACATCTTCTCCAGAAGATACACCTCCAACTCCTATAACTGGGATATCTACTGCTTTTGAAATGTCAGCTACACATCTTAGTGCGATAGGCTTGAGTGCTGATCCACTAAGCCATCCTTGACCCATGTCTCCTCCAAGCATTGGCTGACCTGTTTCAATATCAATTCTCAAACAAGGCCCATATGTATTGATTGCAACAATTCCATCAACATACTTCTCTAGCGATTTTGCTACTTCTGTAACATCTACTTTAGGACTCAACTTTGCGAATATTGGTGTGTTGACCGATTCCCGCAACGCCTTGGCTATCTCTACGTGTCCTCCTACATAGTGAGTACTAAACTCAATAGCTTCAACTCCGGCTTTCTCCATCTTTGGAGCTAACTTAGAGACTTCTTCTGGTGTGTATCCAACACTTGCAATCAGCGGTAGGCCAGAGCTCTTCGCAATTGCATACTCTTTCTCAATCCATTGTTCAGGTGGTAATTCGCTCCAGAGTTCCGTGTTTAACATCCCTCTTCTTGATGGAACTCTTCCTCTTCCTATCGCTGCCATATTTGGCCTTGGCACTTCAGCACCCTTGACACTAATCGTCTTTGCAACCAGTCCTCCAACTCCTCCTGTTGCAGCAGTAAGAAGTGTCATACCATCTCGTGATGTTGGTCCGGCAGCAGTCAGAACCGGATTGCGAAATTGCAAACCTGCTATTTCAACGCGGATATTTGCCATAGTTATTGTATGGAGTTCGACAACATAAGAATTAGGTATCGTTGCTTTTGATTAAAGGATGAAAATATTTATTTGCTAATAGCTTAAGAAATGGGTAAAGGGGAGAATTATGTCAATTTCTCAAAAACCACATCTGACCATCGGTGATGTTGTAACCAGATTAAGGAATGATATACTAACACCAACTTCGGTTCGGAAATACATCAGAATTATTGAACGTGAATGGTTCATTTGTGAAGAGCGGAGAGGTGCATATAATCCCATTACTTTGGAATTACGAAACCTTCGTCAATTCTTGGAACGCAAAATTATTCCACTTATGGAGATGGATGAACAAAGTATGAAAGAAGGTACTCCAGAACAATTACTGGAAACCTATATCTTGCGTAGTTTGTCCGCACAAACTTTGGCACGAGTATTGATTCAAGCTAGTCCTAGAGATATTCGTGGTATGTTAGAATAGTCTAGTTTGCTAACATACCTCTCTTTTCCAAATCCTTTACAACAAAGTCAAGATCAAGGCTTTCAAGGACCGATTTCTTTGGAAATCCAGTTTCTTTATCGCAGCCTCTGAACTCATAATATTCGTCTAGCATATAATCCAGATCAGGGAGTCCTCCTTTTGATGGCCCGGTTGGCATTGGTTCTTTGAGAAGTCTTCTTGGGAGAGTTTCTTCTTTTCTGGTAATTCCCAGTCTGTGATTATATGCACGTCTGAGATGGCTAATTCTATCCGCAGCACGACGCACATATTTCACATCACCCCATTCTTCCATACCTGTAAGGGATGGTAGAACATTAGCAAAAGTATCAAAGTAAAATATTGGTGGCCACATTGTGCCGTACTTGCAGATAACTGCAGAATCTGTAATGGCGTAGAGGTTTTCAATATCGTATACAACCAGTCCTTTGTGAACCGGTGACATGATCTCTTGAATCTCATCAGCTTTTTCTTTTCCGAATCGACGAATAGAAATCTCTGGAAATCCTAACTCCTCCAGACTTGATAGACTTCTAAGGTGGTCTGCGCCCCGTACATTCACTGCATAGGTGAGACCAATAGATTGGTGAGCTCGTGGATCCTGTCCAGATGCTTCCAATCCTTTAGAATGAATTGCATATTTCCATGCATCTCCTCCAATAATCTCCGCAGCCTTTCGTGTGCCTTTAGATAGCAATTCTCCAATCCCTTTCTCTCTTCTTGCTATCTTTTCAATCAGAGCATTCATTGAATCAACATTGCCCCATGATAGATCAAGACCGTCAGTGTCCTTTTCAGTAAGAATACCTCTCTCCCAAAGTTCCATGGCAAAACTGATGGTCTTTCCACAGGAGATGGTATCCATTCCAAGCAGGTCACATCTATGACCTTGGTAAAATACCGCTTCAACATCACCATTCAAGCAGTTTGATCCGAATGCCATTAGAGTTTCATATTCTGGTCCACCAGCTGGCCCCCCAGCAAATTTTCCTTCATTTACTCGGTATACATATTTGCAACCGATTCCACATCCATGGCATGCTTCCTGTGCAACACGATATTTTTCAGCTATAAGCTCGGGGCCGATTGATTCAGCATCTTCAAAGAATCCAGTCCAATGATTTTTAGTTGGAAGGCGTCCTATCTCATTAATCATTGCAACAAGGTCTGTAGTTCCATAATCTCTTAGACTCTTCAGGAAGTCTTTCCATAGTGGGTCATTTAGCCGTTCCATCTCTTGTTCATTAGCAGTGAGATATGCATCCATATCATGCGCTTCCAGACCAAGAGAACCTCTTGCAGCAAGTGCTTTCACATTTTTGGAGCCTAGTACTGTTCCGAGACCTGTTCTCCCAGCAGCTCGATAGTAATCAACAATTATTGCTCCGTAGAGGACTCCATTCTCTCCTGCAGGACCAATAGCTGCAGTTTCAATTGCAGGGTCTCTATGCTCTTCTCTGATCATGTCAGTTGTTTCAGCAGTTTCTCTTCCCCACAATTTAGAAGCATCACGTAATTCTGCTTTCCCATCATTTAACCATAGGTAGACTGGTTTCGGTGACCTGCCATTGAAAATGACAAAATCAAACCCTGCATATTTTATCTCTGGCCCCAGAAAACCACCAACATGGCTCTCAGCCCATATACCCGTAAGAGGGCTCATTCCAGAGAACATCATTCTACCAGAAGGTGAGAACATCACACCTGTTAGAGGCCCAGTTCCTACTATCAAAATATTGTCCGGTGAAAGTGGGTCGGTGTCAGGTCCAGTTCTATCCCAGAGTATTTTTGAGGCAATACCTGTTCCTCCAAGATAGAGTCTTGCCCATTCTTTTTCCATCTCTTTCTTGTGAATTTTTCCTTTTGTCAAATCAACATCCAAATAGTAACCTGCATAGCCCTTGTATGGAAAGCTTCCCATTACTCTGATACCTCCTGTGTCCGTATGCTTGTTGACAGCTGTTCCATTCCCTTGGCCCTTTCGCTTCTTCCTTTCTCTTCTGAAACCAATGAGATCACTCCGTACTCACATGCAGTTATACAGGCAGGATCCCCGTCGCAGAGATCGCATTTGATTGCCTTTCTGGCAACTGGATCTATCACTATTCCTCCATAGATACAAGCTGAAACACAATTTCCACATCCGATGCATTCCTCATGATTTACTGTCAAAACACCCGATGAATTCAAAATAATCGCATTCGTAGGACAAGCTTCAGCACAGAGTGGCTCATCACACTGCAGACAGACCATCGGAATAATCAGTCCTTTGTGTTCTTTTTTGAGAATCTGTATTCTTGACCTTGCTGGGTTGAATGATGTGGCATTCCGGGTAGAGCAAGCTAATTCACAATTTCTGCAGCCCGTACAGCGTTGGGCATCAATTACTAGGAGGTTTTTCAAAGGGGGTAACTCCGTCAACAGGTTTTCAGTATTCCTTTTTCTTCCACTTTAATTTGTTGTTATGCTTCTAATAACCATGTCAACATGATTTATTGATTCCTTCGCCTGTATGTTTCCAAAGGAAAACTATTAGAGTCACGCATTCACTTTTATAACTAGGCAAAATATGTCGGTTTGACAATCTTATCTGCAACGGTTGCAACAGCTGTCAAAAACTTGACATTGTTGGACATGACCTGATAGGAGTCTATATGTATTAATACTGAGTGAAGGTCTGGTCGAATGACATAGCATCGCTGACCACGACTAAATCAACTCCAGTACCGCTCCTGGAGGGACAACACTTAGATGTCCAAGTTTGTTCAACTAAAAATGAACGGTAAATAATGAATACTACAACTCCCCTCGACTCGACAAAAAAATCGTTTGACAGACAAAAATTTCATGAAGTAGCGGAAAGTATGCAAATCGCAGTCCTTGATTTCAATATGGACTTGGAATTAATTTATGCAAATCCAATAGCAATGGACATTTTTGATTTTGATGAGAAAAAGTTGGATGAATGTATTTCCTTCAAGGAATTGGTGGTGCCTGAACAAGTTCAGAATATCGAAGCCACATTCAATCGACTTATCTCCGGGGAGGAACCACAATCAATGACAATTCGAGCTATCACAAGGAACGATGTTCATATCCCCTTCCAAGTTACTCCTGAACTTATATTGGAGGATGGAGAGCCAATTGGTATCATTATTTATGCAATTGACCTCTCTACCCGGGTAGCAACTGACCACGCGATGATGGAAAGAGCTGAATATTTTCGTCTCATTGTTGAATATTCTAGTTTTGCTGGTATGGTAATTATCGATGACCAGTATCACTTTGAATGGTTTAATGACAAATTTTGTGAAATCCTAGGATACTCTCGTCAAGAGTTGATTCAGAAAGATTTCCGTGAAGTGCTGCATCCTGATAGTCTTGAGCTAACCGCTGATAGATACCGTAGACGGCAACAAGGAGAATCTGTACCCCCAGTCTATGAGATCAAAGTTATCCGGAAAGATGGAAGCATCAGGGAAGTTATTCTTAGTAGCAAAATCTACAAGAGTGGTAAAGGCCTCAAATCTGTTGCTCAAGTATTAGATGTAACTGAACAGAAACAACAACGTCGAGCACTCGAAAAGAGCGAACGTCGCTATAGAACTCTTGTTGAAACTATTATTGCTGGCTTGGGTATTGATGATGCAAATGGTATAATTATCTACGCAAATGAGACCCTAAGCAGAATGACTGGATATACAACTCAGGAATTAGTTGGTATGAAAGGCTCTACGCTTGTTCATGAGCTGACACCTGATCGAATACAATCTCGTCGCGAGGGCAAATTCGAACAATATGAAGCACATCTCGTAACCAAATCCGGAACTCTTGTACCAGTCATTGTTTCAGCATCGCCTTTGATGGACTCTGAAAATAACTTTGAAGGGTCTTTTGCAATTTTTACTGATATATCTCAACTCAAATCTGTAGAAGATGAGGTCCGTTTTCTGTTAGATTTGATTTTACACGATATTGGAAATCAACTCCAGCTAATCATTGCAGGTAGTGGACTAATAGAGGGCGATGCACCAGAGGAAATTCTCCTTCGTGCAAAAGAATACATTCTAGATGGTGCACATCGTAGCCTTGATTTGATTACAAAGGTTCGGGGTGCGGAACAAGCGAAAACTGAATCCCTTACTCCAATTGATATCACAGAGGTCATTGAATCGGAGTCAATGCTTCTCTGGAGACAACATGGAGTGATGCCTGACATAACTGGAGTACCCAATAGTCTGATGGTCTTGGCTGATGGAGCAGTGAATCATCTCATTTGGAATATTCTGGAGAATGCAGTAAAACACAATACCAGTTCAGACCCAGAAGTATGGATTGAAGGATTCATTGAAGATGATTGCTTTCTACTTGAAATATCTGATAATGGACCAGGTCTCGATGAGGAAAAACGAAACCGACTCTTTGATGTTCATAGACGATATGGTGGTGTTGGTCTCCACATTGTGCGGCGATTAGCAGAGAAATATTGTTCTCTTCCAGAAGTGTCTGACCGTATTGATGGCCACCCTGGAGAGGGCTTGACAATAAGACTCAGATTTCATTTGGCTAAAGACGAACCATAATTGTTATGATGTACCTTTACTAATAGACTACTCCTACCGGAGGTATATCATTTGGACTCGTTTGAATCAATCCTCATCAAAAATGGCTATGTGCTGACTATAGACCCTAAGCGAAGAATTCTTCCGAAAGGAAATATCCGAATTGAAGGAAATAAGATTACTGAAGTATCAAAATCTCCTTCTAATGATGCAGAACTTGTGATTGATGCATCTGGAAAAATAGTCATGCCTGGACTTATTGATACCCATGTGCATTTAGCTCAGGCATTAATTCGAGGATGTGCTGATGATGTATCTCTGGTTGATTGGTTGAAGAATTATGTGTGGGTTCTTCAAGGTAATTTCACCCATGCTGACGGAAAAGCCTCCGCAGAATTGTGCATGGCTGAAATGATTCGTACTGGTACTACTGGTTTCATCGAATGTATGATTCACTCAAGGTATGGATTTGATGGAATTGCCAAATCTGTTGAAAAAATCGGGATGCGTGCAGCTCTTTCCAAGATTATTATGGATTCAACTGGATATGCTGATAGTCCTGACATCATGTACCCTGGAATGGTAGAATCAGCTGGAGACTGCCTACAGGAAACTGAGGCTATGCTTAAGAAATGGCAATGGGATGCAAATGGGCGTATTCAGGTATGGTATGGACTTAGGTCTCTTGGAGCAGTTTCTGATAGTCTGTTCAAGCAGGTTGTTCAACTTGCCCGTAAACATAAGACCCGTATGACCATGCATCTTGGCGAAGTACCTGATGATGTCAGATATGTACAGGAAAATCATGGTACCAATCTGGTAGGATTTGCTCGCAAGCTTGGACTACTGGGAGATGATATGGTTTTTGCTCATGGTATCCATTTTGAAGATCAAGAAATACAAGAACTAGCAGCTACCCAATCGAATATCTCTCATTGCCCTGCTAGTAATATGAAACTTGCATCAGGATTTGCAAAGGTACCAGAGATGCTTGAGCATGGGGTTCCTGTTTCCCTTGGATGTGATGGAGGACCTAGCAATAATACATATGACATGATTCGTGAGATGCGACTCGCAGCTCTGATACATAAACCTCGAGTTAATGATCCGACTGTTGTTAGTGCTGAACAAGTTATTGAGATGGCTACTCTCGGTGGTGCTAAGGCTCTTGGTTTAGGTGACGAATTGGGATCTTTAGAACAAGGAAAACTTGCTGACATTATTTTGGTTGATATGCGCCATCTTAATCTAACACCAAATACCAATCCAGTTTCTAATCTTGTATACGCTGGGTCTGGGAATGATGTTGACACAGTAATTGTAGATGGTAAGATCCTCTTACGAGATAAGGAACATCTCACTCTCGACCGAGATGCGGTTATGGTTAAAGCAGAAAAACACGCAGTTGATTTGATAGAAAGAGCAGAAGTCGAGATAGAACCAAAATGGCCTATCTTCGACTGATATTGAATTAAGCTATTATCGCTTCTCTCTCAAAGAGCTTTGCACCTATTATGAGGAATGCGATGGTAAATGCTAATAGATATGCCACATTTCCAATCAGCATTGCAGGTGTTGCTACACCTGATAGAACTCCGTTTAGGAACATGATTGCATGAGAGAATGGGATTAGCAAGATTGCAAATCCAAATAGCCCTCCATATTGTAATATACTTCCAGTGAAACCAAGAATACCAATAACCATGGTGGGAACCAGTAGGATTAAGTTATTGATGGACTCGGCGGTGGCTTGGTCTTTTGCAAGACATGAAATTACCACTCCAATCCCTATTGCACATAGCAGCACTAAGAACTGACAGAAGAATATCAGTGGCAGGGTTGCAACATCAATCGTGTAGAGATTTATGTAATACTCCTCAGCAGATGGAGGTAGTCCCGCAGCTCTTAACACAATTGATAGATTGTAACTAAGGATGCCCACGATTGTGAATACCGAGTATATCATTGTCAGGAGAAGGCCTGCTACTAACTTTGAACCAAGAATTTTCAAACGGCTCATTGGTACGACAAGTAAAGCTTCCAAAGTGTGTCTTTCTCTTTCCCCGGCAAACGATTTGCTTACGTACGGAGCTGGTGCTAAGACGGAAGTTAGCATGACAAGAAAGATTGCCAATTGATGCCCATAAGTTGCCTCCGGACTAATGGTATACCAACTAATCTGTACATCTTTCACAATAATCTGCAGATTCTGTTTCACGAAGATATCGATTCGCTGAGCTGCCGCTGTAGCACGGAAATTCCCTGTGTTGACCCACATGACCATTGTGCTTACATTATCTGTCTGGTACTCCGCTGTGAAATTTTCCGGGATTAATACCCACACTGATACTGTCTTGTTTTCTACCAGTGTTTCCCCGTATTCTCGATCGACCTCAATAAGCGGGTCTATCAACAGTTGTTCTTTACTTGCATTTATTGCATCAAATAGGGCAGGCCCTAATGCTCCATCATCTTCGACAGTAATGTACACTGCTTCCGGTTCTTCTGTTGTCTGGGCGACTATAAACGATAAGAATGCTCCTTGAAAGAGCCACGCAAACATAGGACTGATGATGAAACCAAGTAGAAGCCAACGTGATCGAAGAACTGACTTGATCTCTTTTTTAAGCATCCAGTAGGTCTTGCTATCAAGTTTCAATTTTGGTATATTCATTTTTCAACCTCCTTATGTTTCGTAGACCCCTTCTCCAGTGATTAATCCTGTAAACACTTCTTCAAGATTAGCTGCTTTGAATTTCTCTTCAAGCTCACTGGGTTCTCCAATTGCTACCAGTTCTCCATTATTCAGGATTCCTACTCTATCACATAGTTCCGAGACCTCATTCAGGTCATGAGTTGTAAGAATAATAGTGCGATTCTCTTCTTCGCTAAGTTTTTTCAATAGATTTCTAACAACCCGAGCACCAATAGTATCCACTCCAGTTGTTGGCTCATCCATGAATACGATCTCTGGCTGTATTATGAGGGCTCGTGCGACGAGTACCTTTCGTTTCATTCCTCCACTGAATCCCTTAACTTGATAGTCCTCTTTCTCTTTGAGTTTGACTATCTCAAGGAGTTCATCTGCACGTCTGTTCAACTCATCCTCTGGAATACCGTACAATCCGCCATAATAGATGAGATTCTCCCTTGCTGTGAGTCGTTCGTAGATGCCTGCTTCTTGAGGCAATAACGTGACACGTTCTCGTATATATTCGATATCTTCTTCCACATTTTTCCCGAGAACCCATGCACTTCCTTTGGTCGGAGTGAGAAGGCCTACCAGCACACGGATGAGTGTAGTCTTTCCAGCACCATTTGGCCCAATTAATCCAAAGACCTCTCCCCGTTTAATCTCCAGGTCAACATCTTTCAGGGCAACAACTTCTCGTTTCTTACCCTCTTCAAAGATTTTTGAGAGGTTCTCTGTTTTGATTACTACCTCGTCTAACATCCACACTCACCTACAATCTTCCTGTAGTCAATCAATTTCTTTTATACTATCAACATATGGAAATTCAGGTTCTCCCTTCAATTCACGAAGGAATTCGTATGCTTCATCAATCTGTCTGTCGTCTCCTTCAACGTGAAACGTCACAGACCCTTCAGCCCCATTTATTCCACCTGCAGATATGGGAACCGCATGCACATCAAACAACGCTTCAAAAGCCTCCATTTCAGTGAAGGGTACACCCTCTGAAACTGCTATTATTCCAATAGGTTCACCTAATGCGTAGTCCCATTGATCCCGACCAAATGTTCCTACAAAATCTTCATATTCAGAAGGAATGCATTTCTCTAGACCTGCTGGCATAATAATCGGTATATTTCGTGCAGCAGCAGTTCCTAAGAACGACCCAACTGTTCCACCAGTTCCACTTGCAAGAAGAACGAGGGGTACCAAATTAGCATCAAGTGCATTGGCACTCTTGATGATTACATCATTTGGCCCCATCTCATCAAGGACATCTTTTACTTTGGTCTTCTCAAGGAGCTTACCTTTGTGAAATATTGCATCATACGCTCTTGTTTCGCTTTTAGTAACCCACAATCCATAGGGAATTGTGAGTCCTGCAATGTGTTTGGTCTTATCATACTCGCCAAGAATCTCTTCTACGAGATACGCACTGGTCGTTCCCAGTGTGATGCACAAATATCCATGATTTAAAGCAGTCTGAACAATATCAGTTGCTAGGAGCCCTTTTGCAATGAATCGCTTACTTTCAGCGACAGTAAGCGTGACAAGCAGTTTCTTCATCCTATTCTCTCCTTAGTGGCAATATACATTTGGCATTTTACTTTGTTGAACTAGCTAAATCATCACGGTAAGCTTGGATCGTCTTCCTCACAAGACCCCATGAGATTGTTCTTATTGTCGAGAAATATTTTTCCAAGTCAAGGTCACTGTCTTTCAGCAATTTTGACAACTCCTTATCCTTTTTGACCATCTCTAGTAGCCCTTTGTCTTTCTTACCTTCTTCACCAAGTAATTCCCGAATTCTCTCATGTGCTTTTGGCCGTTCTAAACCTGCTTTGGTTAATTCGGTGATAACATATTCTGACAGAATCTGATCGTTTGATAAACTGAGATTCTCGCCTATTGCTTCCTCGTCTATCTCCAGTCCTTCGATCACTCTTTTCATTTCTCGTACTATATAATCCACAAGTATGAATGCCTGAGGAAAAACAAATCGTTCTGTCGAAGAATGAGATATATCTCGTTCCTCCCAACTGATAACGTTCTCCAATGCGGGTGATACCAAACTCCTTACTATTCGGGATATCCCACTAATCTTCTCACATGTGACTGGATTACGCTTGTGAGGCATGGCCGAAGAACCAACCTGCTCTCCTTTTGCAAACGGTTCAAAGGTTTCCGCAATCTCAGTTCGCTGTAAATTTCGTAGGTCTGTTGCTATCTTATCCAATGAAGATGCTAGATTTGCTAATGCACATACTACTTCTGCATGCCTGTCTCTCTGAGTGATTTGGGTTGTCACAATGGGATAATGAAGTCCTAACTTGTGAAGTACTTTTTCTTGCATCAAGATTCCTTTTGGTCCCAGAGCTGCATGACTGCCTGTTGCACCAGCTAATTTTCCTATTATCACTCTCTCACGGGCAGCTAATAGACGCTGTCGATGACGACGTATTTCATCTAGCCAAACCGCGAATCTAAGACCATATGTGATTGGCACTGCATGTTGACCGTGAGACCTACCTACTGCTACTAGGTCCTTTGTCGCTACAGCTTGATTGACTAAAACCATACATAATTCTTCAATTTTTGGCATGAGCACATCAAAAGCATCTTTGAATTGTAACGCCAGAGCAGTATCTTTGATATCGTTACTTGTCAGTCCAAAATGAACCCATCTGGCTCCTGGGCCTTGACACTTCTCTGCAATTGCTTCGAAAAGTGCTGCAATATCATGTCTAGTTCTAGACTCAATCTCCATTGTGCGTTCAAGGGTCACAGTTTCTGGAATTGCAGCAATGACAATGTCTCCTGCTGCATCTGCAGGAATCAATCCTATCTCCGATTGCACCTCTGCAACTGTTGCTTCTATCTTCAACCAGAGCTTGTGTCTGTGTTCTTCTTCAAAGATCTTAATCATCTCTGGATGACCATATCTTCCATAATCAATAGGACATACTGGCATTTGCTCTGTTCTCCACATTTTTCCCCGATATACTCCCTGATATGGTTTGCTCCTTATCGGTTTGGTTCAGTAAGAACATCCGATTCTTTCTTTGGTACGCACTCTCTTCTTTTCCCATACAGGTGCATCTTTAGAAATGCAATCATAGCTATTATGATTACAACTACATACGCAAAGATTGTAGCATAAGCCCCAAAGATTCTCCATTCTTCTCCATATCCGTAGGTGTATCCTTCCCATTCTGATAACAGGAAACCAAACAAGAAAAGAGATACCACCGACACAGTACCAATTGAAAACTGCATTATCCAGTTTTTGAAACGTTTCTGAAGGATGGATATTAATTCAAATGAAATGAATGGAACTATCCAAATGAAATACATGTAACTATTCGTTATGTTTCCAATGTATATTGCTAATAGAACTAATATGTATACAAAATTAATCGAACGTTTCATTTTTGGTTGGAATATCTGTATGTATAGTATAATTGTGACGAATATCAGTATCATCATCAGCATAGATATTATTCTAAGAATCTCTTCTGATGCTCCACTAACTAACATGTAATAGATATTGAATGGATGGGCACTTGGAATTTCAATACCCACGAAAGCACTGTAGTGTAGCAATCTAGTGAGTGTGTCAATCCCCCATAGACTGTATCCAATCAGCATAATCGACCCAAATACCGATATTTGAATAAGAAATAGTTTGGCTTTCTCTCTCATAGCTATATCTGTATCAACTAGAATTAAAAATGCCACAACTAGCAAAGGAATGAATTTGAATCCCCCCATAATTGCTCCAATGATGGAAGCGTGCGTCCTATTCTCTCTATATAGATAAAACACAGCCATCAGTCCTATCATGATAAGTGGATCATCGTCCATATAATCAAAACAAGAATACAATGTAAGAGGATTCAGTGAGATAATTACTGTTGCAATTATCGAATAAAATTCTGATAGATATTTTTTTGCAGTTATGTAACAGATGTATGGAACTGATAGATATATGATTACAAATGATATAGCTATGGTATATGCCTCTGCATGAACACTGAGCAATGCAGCAAATAGAAGCAGCATCAATGGTGGGTGCGTTATGAAGGGGCTAATGTAGGGGCTTTCTCCTTCAAGAATTCGCATTCCTGCTACGAAGAAGTGATAGGTAATATCTCCGCCAACTACACCATTATCCACAATGAAAAGGATATAGAAACGTTCGAAGATTGATTTGGTAATAATGACATACACTGCTAGAAAAACAACGAGTCTGTATTTGATTACTATCTCTCTTATATTCGTCCGCAACTCCCTTCACCGTCTTACTAGTCTCGTACTGTGGTCTTCTCTCTGAAATCTTCATATTTTGATATATCTTTTCCGAGAAATCTATAATGTAGTATTGCTAAATTGATGCTTGGTCAAGATTAGTATGATTCACTCTTATTCCGATTCAAAGATAGTTGAAAACATCCTGCAACTAACGGGATTGATTCAGGAAGCATTGAATTCGCTTACAAGGGCTACAATGAATATCAGTCTTGTACATTCACTATTATATAATGCAGGATCATACGAATCAGCAATCGCTCAATCAGCTTGTGGTTATCTTTCATGTGGATATAGCGGATATACTTTTCCAACACAGTTTATACCTAATAGACAAGAAGTGTTAATGGAACTCAAATCAGCCGCAAAACTATGTGATATCTTGTTTTATTCATATTCCGATAAGTCAAAATTAGGGAATGGACGGTCTCTTTGTCTGGAGGCTGCAGAAACTATTCAATCCCCACTCTTATCTCTTGGTGATGAGATTTTTGCATTTCAATCAGCACTCGGCTACATCTTACCAATATATCGTAGACTTGGGAAACTTAAAGAGAAAAAGGTAGTCGTTTCCTGGGGTTATGATACTCGTTTTTCTCTTCCTGCAACTGCTCATGCCTTGGTGTACCTAAGTGCTGTTCTAGGTGCTGATGTAAGCATCATCGCACCAAAAGATTTCCCCCTCCTTCGTCGAGTACTTAAGAAATCAAAGAAGATTGCTGGCGAATCAGATGGGTCTGTTGAGACCGTCGAACGTACCGAGAAAGAATATCATGATGCAGACGCAGTCTTTGCATTCAACTGGTGTAGCGTGAATGAATTCATTCGTCCTGAGAGAAATAAGGATCTTGCGTTTCAGTATCGTGACTGGCAGATATCTAAAGATTGTTTAGACAATGCATTGTTTATGACTGAACAGCCTCAGAGATTGGATATGATTGCAGAGAGAGCTGTTATGGATAGCAGTGCAAATCTTACCTCCCATTGGTTAGAATCCAGAATTCTTGTATTGTTAGCATCAATGGATGCAATCTTTCGTCATAATTCAACAATTCGAGCTCTGGTCTGACCTTGACCGATTCCCATTATTTATCAGGACAGACGATAATTTATGTATCCTATGTGGCGTTTCATGCGACCTGATGCAAAAAGTGTCTGGAAAGATAATGACGTGATAAGACGACTATCAAGATATCGAAAGATTATCGATGATAAGCGGTGGGCCAAATATCTCCTAGCAAAAGACATCATTGTATCTGAAAACCTAGAAGAATCAACGGAACAATTATGGGCAATCCATCAAGATTATTCGGATTTGTTCGATGAATATATGGAAAACGTTGATACTGGGAGTGACCGGAAAAGTATTGATGATGATGTTACTGTTTCCTTTTTGGACCTGAAGATTGAGTTGGCAAATAGAATACTCATGAAATGTCATTTCTGCGAACGTAAATGTGGAGTAGATAGAACGAAAGACAACACCGGATGGTGTAAGCTAGATGATGTGTCAAGAGTGTCTTCTGCATTTTTGCACTCTGGTGAAGAAGCACCCTTGGTTCCAAGTGGTACCATCTTCTTCTCATCTTGTTGCTTTGGTTGTGTCTTCTGCCAGAATGATGATATATCCACCAATCCCCGATCCGGAAGCGCTGTGACACCTCCAGAATTGGCTGTTATTGCAGAACGTCTATTCTCAGATGGTGCAATCAATATCAACTATGTTGGTGGAGACCCCATACCAAATACTCATACCATTTTGGCCTCGATGCGTTTTCAAGCATCAAATGTTACTCAGCTTTGGAACTCTAACCTATATTGCTCTATTGAAACAATGCGCTTGCTATGCGATGTCTTTGATGTGTGGCTTCCTGATTTTAAGTATGGCAATAACGAATGCGGAATGCGTTTGTCTGGCGTAAAGGATTACTTCTCAATTGTATCAAGAAATCATCTAATGGCCTACAATTCTGGAGAGGTGATAATTCGACATCTAGTTATGCCTAACCATCTTGATTGTTGCACAATACCCATTCTCGAATGGATTGCTGAAAATATGCCTCAATGCATGGTAAACATAATGGCACAATATCGTCCAGAACATCTCGTTTTGCAACAACCTGATAAGTATCCTGAAATTGGAAGGAGGGTGCTGAATAGTGAGATGCGACGCGCCCAAGCGAAAGCTGATGAACTTGGAATTTGTTGGAGGCCAGTAAGCTAGGTCTTTTCTAGAAAGCACTATCTTCAATCAGTGCATTATCTATTACGATACACTCATCACAGACTTCCAGCAACTCATCCAATGTTCTTGTCATAGCTCTTCCCTGATTATCATAGCAATCGCGATAGAAGAGTTTAACCACAACTCCTGCTTGTTTGACCGATTCTATTACTGGAACAAAATCACTATCTCCCGTGACCAATATTGCTGTGCCAATCTGTCTGTCCCACGCCATTCTCATGAGATCAACAGTAAGAAGCACGTCTACTCTTTTCTGGTAGAATTCACCTGTAACGGCATTGTGTGCTGTCTTACCAAGTCTAACTTCAAATCGATGGAGTTTCGTGAGACTGCTTGCAAATCGCTCATGGTTCTCCTGTCTTCTTTCTTCCTCGTCTGTTGGCTCTTGACTCACATAAGGTGGACAATCATAGACATATGTTCTGAGCCTTTCTTTGTCTTCACAGAGATAGTCTGAAAACTTTTCAAAATCAATTCGTGGTTCATCAAAACAATATTTCAAAACCTTTCCAAAATAACCAATGTCGATAAATACTGCTGCCCTTTGCAAATTTGGTTCCTCCAAAGAAGAATTACCACAATTCTCTCTAGCTTTTTACTACTATATTGTAATAAATAACCCTTGAAAACTGTTCTGTTTAGCTCAATATCACGTCCATGTCACAAGATTATAATGGATTTTCGTATATCCTCTAGTGTGAATCAAAATGTGTCTGGCAGTACCTGCACTTGTTCTCAGTATCGATGGTGACTTTGCTGAAGTTGATTTTGGTGGTGTGAAAAAGAAGGTCTGTGTATCATTACTTCCAGAGCTTGAGGTTGGTGAGTATGTGATTATTCATACTGGATATGCAATTGAAAGTATGAAACCTGAAGAGGCTAAAAAGACTCTTGCTCTCTTTGATGAGATGGCACAACTAGCTCAAGACATGGGCGAGTCATGAATAGGCAATCTTTTTGTGGATTGGCTAACTTTTCTTTTTTGAGGCAAATGACTGACACATTAGAATCTATAATGGCCGAGATACAGTCCCGAATCAATACTGAAGATACAGAAACTGTTGTATCTTCTGATGAAGTTCGGCAACTCATCGATAATACTCAAGTAGTTATGCCTGCTGGAGGAAAAGGGACTCGTATTAGAGCTGAAACCCAGAGCGAAGGAATCAACAAAGTAATGATTGAAATCTCTGGAGAAAGTATGATCGAAAAAGCCATTCGTGATTATAGTGAAATGGGCATTCAGAAATTTGCTATCCTAACTGGTTTTCTTGCTGAAGAAGTAGAAAAACATCTTGGAGATGGCTCAAGATGGGGTGTTGAAATCAAATACTCACAGGACCCAGATGGTAAGAAAGTGGGAAATGCAGGTGCTATTCTTCACGCTCTAAATAATGGTACTATAGACGACACGATGACTTCCATTGTTCACAATCCCGATGATGTTGTAGTCGGTCTTAATCGTCCCTACGGTGAGGTTTTTCTTGAAGGACACGCAAAAGGTCTCAAAAATGGATGTATTGCAACTTTTATCGTTGTTCCTTCATCTTATTTTCAATACTCGGGAATGATAATTGAGAAGGGCATTGTAAAAGATGTCACCAAATATCCCCCTATTGCTATACCTGCCCACACAGGAATCACTATCTTTGATCCTGAGGTATATGATTATTTTAGGCGAATAGTTTCACTCGAAGTCGAATCCAGCTTTGAGAATGTTATCTGTCCTGTTATAACATCCGAAAATAGGATGTTTGCAATCAATATTCCTTCTGGCTGTTGGATTCCAGTAAACAATCTGAAAGGGCTTGAAGCTGCTCGTGAAGCATTATCAAAAATTGATGCCTAACCTCCATAGTTGTGTGTTGTACATTTATGGTCCATCCATCAGATTCTAATACTTGTCATGGTCAAAAAATCAATTGTCAACTAGTGGGAGCCTGAGCATATTTGAAACACATCATAATCCCCACTCTTAATGAAGCGGAGAATATAGGAGTTCTTATCAAACAAATCTATCAATACTTGGACCCCTCGGATACAATGATTTTGGTAGTTGATGATAATAGTATCGATACTACTCATGACGTAGTACGAGAAATGGCTCAAGAGTTCCCTCATGTCAAACTAATAGTCCGAAGAAATGAACGGGGTCTTGGAACTGCTGTTCGCAAAGGGGCTTCTTTAATCGATGAAGGCCCAGTTGTTGTTATGGATGCAGATTTATCTCATCATCCTCGTCATTTACCCGCAATGTTTCAGAAACTATCTGATGGGGCTGATGTTGTCGTCGGCTCTCGCTATGTATCTGGTGGGGGTATTCGTGGATGGCCTGGGAGTCGAGTTGCTGTAAGTCAAGTTGCAACATTGATTGCTAAGATTTTATTTAGAACTCCTGTTAATGATCCCATGAGTGGATTTGTTGGATGTCGATCTCCAAAAATTCTTGTTGATGGGATTGATTATGCTGATTTCAAGTTTCTCTTAGAATTACTTGTCAAGAATAGAACATTGAAGGTGGGAGAGGTACCAATTACATTTCAAGACCGATTGAAAGGAAGTAGCAAACTCAAAGCAAAAACTATTGGTCTATATCTATCTCTGGTGTTGAAACTTATGTTAGAATCAGGCTCTCGGAATCGTCAGTAGGGAGATTATAGGTTGATAGAAAGCTTCCAGACCTCAAAAAACATTTCAATCCTGTATCTTGTTAGCTTGGCACTTTCTATTGCAACTAATTTTGTAATAATGGTCTTCATGAGGCTTGTTGGAAGTTCGATGTATCCTTTTTTCATTACAATGTACATATGGACAGCTGCCTACATGCTTCTATTATCTGTACTTTTACGTGGCATTCGTCTCGATTACCTGTCTTCTATTCCAGAAAAATACATCCTCGCTCTAATCATTATCCTTACCATCTCATCAAGGACAATTTTTCTAGGCCTAACTGAATATATCTCATTGGACAGCTTATGGTATTTGGACTTTGGTAACTTCATGGCACATGGAAACCTGCCTTATTCCGATTTTTATTTTCCATACCCTCCTGTATTTGGCTATTTCATCTACTTCATCTACCATTTGCTCCCTTCAGTAGACAGTTTCAGGTTGCTCGCAACCTTTTTTGATTTGCTAGTCGTACTTGCACTTTGGAAACTTGCTAAGCAAAGAACTGACTCTCAATGGGCTAATTTTGTTGGTCTTGCTTATGCAATGCTTCCTATGTCGATTATTGAATCTGGATGGAATGGTCATTTTGAACCATTAGTTTCATTTTTCGTCATTATCTCAGTCTATTTCCTCTTTTTACATCGTGCTGTGGCTTCTGGAATCTTTCTTGGTTTAGCTACCGCGACCAAATTCTTTCCAGGATTGTTGCTTCCTGTTTTCATCTTCTATTTCAAAACATGGAGAAAGCGTGTGGAATACGTATTCTCTTCGGTTTTGACAGCGGTTATCACAATCCTCCCATTTGTATTACCTGCTCTGTTAACACCTTCTAGTGGAGATACTGCTACCAACTCTTCTGACACTCCCAGCATGATTCGATTACTGCTGTATTCAATCTTTGATCCCACTTCTCATCCGCTTGTGATCACACTCATATTGCTCGCTGGCATCGGCATCTTATTTGTTATAATCATCATTCAGCTTCTTAGTGGCAAAGGCAAAGAAAATGTTCTTCCATACAATATCATTTCTGGTGTTCTTGGAATTGTTCTGATCGCAATGGGATTCATTGCAGCATGGTATCCTCTTGCTCCCGAATCGCGTCTTGTTTACTGGCGCTATCCTGCAGATGTTGGGATGGTCCGAGGAATAACCGCTTGTGCAGCAGGTCTTGTTATTATCTCAATAGCATTTCAAAGATGGCGGCATGGTACACTCAAGATTGTTTCTAAAGAAACTCTGATGATTCTCACAGCTTCTGTCGTACTATTGATGATTTCTATCGCACGAGAAGTATTCTATGGTTGGTATTTACTATGGGCTCTTCCCTTGCTCTTTCTGCTGGTTGACAAACGTTTGATGTTGATGGCATTATTAGGACTACTTCTTGTCTATCCAAGTTACACTCATGATAATTTCAACTCTCTTGGATATGAAGAAGAACAAATATGGAACGATGATTTCACATCCATTCAGGGCTGGAATAAGTATGTTAACACATCGAATTCAGGAATTCCGACCGGTGTGATTTCAGCTGAAGCATATGTAAATGAATCAAAAGGACAATTCTATGCAGATACAACATCAGTTTCCGAAGAGTTTCCCCTTGGAAATGTTAGTATTGTCTTTAGAAAGGACTACGATTTTCGTGTTGAGCAAGAAACCGAGTTTGTAATCCGAGCAAAATGCAACTGGGATCCAGCCTTTGGTCGACTTGCAGATATTTCATTGAACTTTATTGGACATGATTCAGAGAATAACGAGATTAACGGCAGTATCATTCCACGTACAAGTATTTTCACGAATCTCACGAACCTACTTTGGCGTTTTTCGTTCTCCTCCCTAATTGATTGCAATACTAGCTGCACAATCGATAGGCTGATTTTGACAATCTATCCAGTTCGCATTGGCGAATATCTGTTTTCGATTGATTATATTTATACTACTCATGCAGGTCCTCTTAATCCTCGGTATATTTTCATTGGAACCACACTCATTACAATCTCGTTTATCGCATATGTATTCCTCAATATCGAACTTGCTCGAGTAGTGCGTATCAAAAAATCCCCATGACCGATTTGAATTGTTTTCAAAAATCGGTTAAGCAAATATATTATATGGGGTGATGGTTCTACCTAATCCGGTACCTAAATTGAGTGACTCGAAAAAGACTTGCCGAATATTAGCATTTGTGGAGCACTATCCTCCGTTCTTAGGCTCCGACAGGTCAGTATTTGAACTAGCTAAACGAGCTGCTCAAAAAGGAAAGAAGATTCATTTTGTTGCGACCCAACCGTTACGCTACTTAGTTGGCCAACGTCCTCCAGATTGGGAATACACTAAGAATTGGGATGGGCCAGTTCCTAAAACCCACGAAAACATTTCTGCAAAATACTTGTTGTCAAGTAATACTCTTCTCAAAGTATGGAAAATATTCCCACCTCTTGCACTTCTTCTTACATTACTCAGTTTCACCATTAGTTCGATTCGTGAGATTAACCGATTCAAACCTCAAGTCGTTGTTGTTGCACATGCTTCTCCAATCGTTGGGGTTGTTGGTGTTCTGTCTGCAAAACTATCGCGACGTCCCATAGTTATGGGTTGTCCGGATTGGATGACAGCGTATGGAGCGGAACTTATCAAAGGCGAGCTAAATACTCTTGGCCGTGTGTTTCTGCATATTATTGAGATGACACTGTATAAATGGTCTGACAAAATCTTTGCAGCAACGACTTTTCTACAGCGGCTTCTCATTCATCATAACATTCCGTCTTCAAAAATCACAGTTATTCCAAATGGGGTAGATGCTAAACAATTTTCACCAGAAATTGATGCAAGTGAGATTAGAAAGCAGTATGACCTGTTCGAAAAGTCGGTCGTGATATTCTCAGGACATCTCGAAGAATGGGCTGGGGTTTCAGTGGTGTACAATCTTGCAGAACGTCTTCATAACGAAGTTCCGAATGCTCGGATTCTCCTTGTTGGTGCGGGGGTAAATCTGAATTTACTCTTTGACCGACTGAGTGAGAATGGTTTGTCTCAAATGGTCGTATATGCTGGTTTTCATCCACACGATGAAATTCCAAAGTTCACTGCAGCTTCTGATGTTGCTTTGTGTATCTTTCCTGATACTGCAGTATCTCATGCTGCTTCTCCCCTGAAGTTATTCGAGTATATGGGCTCTGGAAATGCCATCGTTGCCACACGAGTTGCTGGAACTGCTGAAATATTGCATGATGATGTCGGACTTCTTGTTCCTCCCGGAGATTCTCAAGCTATCTGTGATGCTACTATTCTTCTGTTCCTAGATGAAACGCGAAGAAAAGAACTTGGAAGGCATGCAAGAGAATTAGTTGAGGAAAAGTATTCCTGGGATATTTTATCTGACCGCTTTTTGTCTGTTTGTGATAGTGCTATAGTTTGAGTGTAGTTCTATAATTTTCCAATGTTTGTTTTGCGCCTTCTATCCAAGATTGTTTCTTTGTATATGCGATTTGAGATTTCGAAATTTTCTGTACCAACTTCTGGTCTCTAAGTAACATTTCGATTTTCTCTGATAGATCCTTTGGATTGTCCGGCTTATACACAATTACCTCACCACCAAGGGACTCACGATTATGAAGACCTACATCTGAAGCAATGATTGGTGTTCCATATCCTGCAAAATTATGAATTGGGCCACTAGCACCTATACTCTCCGTATACGGAACAAGTATAGCTGAAGCTGCTGAGTAATAAGTAGGGATTTCATCTTCAGGAATATAGTGTGCATCGATACGTACATTTTCCTTGAGAATGGAATCTTCTACTAGCTTTCTGATCTCCTTTAGGTATTTCTTATCGTCATCCTCAAGGGCACTCCCTGCAATAAGCAAAATTACTTCTGGATAGTCTTCTTTTAGATGCTTGACCGCTTCCACAGCTTGTTCCAATCCTTTTCCTCTTTTTATGAAACCGAAGACAAGAAGAATTTTCCGTCCATCCAATCCAAGCTGCTTTCTAGCTATAGATCCATCGAGTCTATCTTCAATTTCTCTACACGGATGGGGTATCTCCAATACTTTTCTGCATGAAATATTGTATTCTTCCAGAAATCTTCTTCTGAGTGCTGAACTCAATTTGACTGTACTAAGCTGTATTGTATCAGTTCCCCAATCTAATAATTTCATGTAGATACTAAAGAAACCCTTTGCAAGAGGTGCAAAGAAACCCAATTTCTGATATGTTCTTACTCGATTTTCTACTTGATTCTTCATCCATGTACTATGTGATGTCACGGTTGTTTTTATTCCACATAATCTCAGCAAGAGAAGCAAGATGAGCATTCTTTCACCAAATAGCCCTCCATATACTTCTCCATGAGGCCCAAATTGAACATGAACAATATGTGGTTTGAGTTTTCTTATCCTTCTCAATAGTCTAAATGGATAAAGGAGGTTGCGTCCTTCCCATATTGGATATGTTTGTACTCTTCCCTCTTTGTTTGGGAGCGGGTCTGCCTCTGGACCTGCGATTGCTACAATCTCAACATCTGCCAACTCCACTAGCTTCTCTATCAACTTGGCAGTGTAGGGAGATTCCCCTGTTTTCTGTGGGGGTAATGGTGAGATTATAACTACTCGTAACATCGTTATGTTTTTGTTTACAATCTCAACTATAGAATTTCCGGTAGATTGATTACGGTCTTCGAAATCACAGCATAACGAGTATATCTGAACCTCGCATATCGTCGAGTTAAGAGGGAGCTATAGCATGACTACAGATACAACAAAGGTAGCAAGAGGAACATCCGCCTTTTTTGGACAATCTGTAACATCAGGTCTACTTCGAATATTCAATATCATGATTCTTACACGTTTACTCTTGCAAAATCAAATTGGCCAGATAGCTCTTATTGGGATTGTATATGGGTTCATCCAATTTCTTGGTGCGTTGGGATTAAATCATGCTGCTCCATTAGTTGTATCTGAAGCAGAAGAAAGAAAACAATATGGGATCATTCGAACCTTTCTGTCCCGTTCACTGATTCTAATTATCTTCAGTTCAATCTTCTTAGTAGTGCTTCTCTATATTTTCAGCCCTCTTCTTGTGGTCAATGATTTGCTCTCTGTGGAAACAGTACAAGTTTTGATGATAATTGGATTGTTTTCTTCTCTTGAGGTTTTCCTAGACTCTTTTCTTCTTGCAAGATATACTGTTCGTAATTTAGCTACTGGACGAATTCTTTTTGATTCTACCCGAGTTATCCTAAGTGTTGGTCTTGTCTTTGCAGGAGTTGGTGTGACAGGTGTTGCAATCGGGTGGTTGATTGCGGAGATATTTGCTGTCTTCTATTATGGGTACTTTGCTAGTCGTAAATTGCCCTCTAATACACAATCTGATGTCGAGTTTCGCCCAATCATTGCTTTTGCCCTCTCCAGCCTGGTATTCCAAGGCATTGATGTGGCAATTCAAAACACGGATCGCCTAATTCTCCTGTATCAATCTGACTTAGTGGCCTTGGGTGTCTATGATGTTATGCTTAGCATTCTATTTATGATGAGTTTCGTTTCATTAGCGATATCGACATCGCTCTATCCAGTATTTACAAAAGCAAGAGTAAGATCTGAGACCGAAAAGAGCGATCATCTTGGAAATGCTATCGGTTATACAATACGCTACATTTTGGCTCTGCTTATTCCTTTAGCTATCATTGCTGCACTAAATGCTAATGCGATTCTTACCCATGTTTTTAGTGCATCTTATGCGACTTACCCCAATGCATGCCTGTCATTTTCTATCTTGGTCGTTTCTTATGTTGCGTGGGGTATTGTATATGCATTACATGTCATTCTCAGGTCTTTAGGAGAGGCTCGCTTTTTCGTCCTATCAGGCCTAGCTATTTTTGGGTTTGAAATTGTTGGAGCATGGTATCTAACATCGTGGTTTGGCCTCTTGGGCTCTGCATTGATTCGTGCCTGCTATATTCATTTGTTGCTGATCGCATCGATTTGGAGGTTACGTCAAAAACAAGTTCATGTCCAAGTAAATCTTCAGAAACGATTGGCGAGAATTCTTCTAGCATCCATAATTGCTGGACTTTTAGTTTTAGTACTGCATCCTGCATCTTTATTGGAGCTCGGATTGTTTGGCATACTCTCTCTTATTGTCTATTTTGGACTACTAGTAATTGGTCGTGAGATTATCCATTTTGATATACGGGTCGCAAAAGCTATTTTTCCACTATCATTCCACACTGCTATTGGACGTTTTGAAAGATACTACTTCTCGGAGAAGGAAGCTACTCTTGTTATGGACTCATCTTCGCCATAACCTGACATATTCGTCTACCAAATTTTCCCATGTATGCTCTAATGCAAACATCTGTCCCTTTTCTGAGAGTTCCGAGTATTTCTTCTCGTTTCTAATAAGCAACGAAATTTCCTTTGCTGCACTCTCTGGATTCAAATGAATTGATAATGGAGCTCCATATGATGTTGCAGATTTTAGATAATGATACTTAAGGGATGTTCGGGCAATTGAAAGAACAGGTGTTCCTTGTAACATAGACTCAAGAATGGACAGAAAACCCCCTGCAAAACAAATTTTTGATGCGGCTGAATATCGGCTAGGATCTTCTACTAATCCCCTGAAATGCACTGGTAAATTCATTCTTTCCGCTTTTGTTCTGATTTTGTCCTCCTCTTTCCCAGCACCACAGATAGTGAGGTCCAAGATGATATCATACTTCTCTTGTAATATCTTCATGACCTCAATATATTCGAAAATTCCTGTATCTCTCTCCAGTCTGCCAACAAACACTATCCCTTGCTTTTCTTGCACTCTGATGATTTTCGGGGTAATTGCCCCAATTGAAATCTTGTCACACTTTACTTTGTATAATTGTTCAATGAATCTTCCAATACATATTGTTCCTTGCACAAGAAATCTGGCTATTTTTCGTAAGATAATGAATCGAAAGGGAATTGGATCTCTTTCAAAACCATGAAATGTAGCGTAAACTGGGACTCGATTAAGGAATATCAAAGGAAGGTACCAGAGTACTAGCGGAACTGGATCATGGATATGTACTATATCGAATGTTGCAAAGTGTTCTCGGTTGGCAATAAACCACCGATAGGTTCTAAGCAGAGAACTATCATAACCAAAAGGAATGCGAATGATTTGAATCCCATCCCTCTTTTCTTTCAGAGGAATATTGGGTGTGTGTTGCGGAGCAACAACTGTAACTTTCACGCCTCTTTTGTGCAACAATGATGATAGCTTTCGAACATGTTTTTGAACTCCACCTATTGATGGATAATATAGTGGTGAAATCATCAGAATTTTCATTATCACACCTTTTTATCTACCATTTGTCAGTCATTGTACGTGTTACTATTTGCACACTCACTCAAAGTCTCCTCAGTCTTGAGGGATTCCTTTTCCAGTTTCTATTATATAGTATAATCTGCTAAATCAGTCTGAAATTACACTTCCATCATAATTTTGAGATTTAGATTCAGTTATATAACCTTTCAAAATTGAAATCAGGAACAGAATATGCAATCGGAAAAAGAAAAGCTTCCATTTCATCTCTGTATTGTCAGCCAGTGGAGATTTGATGATCTGGATAGCATCCCCGGAAAACCAATTTCTGAAGCAATCAGATTAGCTGAAACTGTTAAGAAAGTGGTGTTTGTGTGTTATAATGAAGAGGGGAAATATTTGTCAAAGCGATTGGCACCTAATTTGTTTGTTTATACTGTTCCTTTATTGATGAGCAATTCACTTGTTCATACATTGAAAAATATGCTAACACAGTTCACAAGTATGACCTCGTTTCTATGTAAGATCGTAGAACAACATGAAATCGATTTTATCCGCGCCGAGAATATTATTCTCGGGGGCATTCCTACCTATATCTGCAGTAAATTATCCGCACTTCAATATGCGATCTGGTTAGCTGGATTCGAAGATCGCGTAATAAAAATTAGATATGGGGATGGAATCGTTTCAAAGATAATTCAAGGCTTGTTCACATTGCTTCGCAAGAGAATACTATCTAGTTCAGAGTTTGCTGTGGGTGTTAGTGCGGAATTATTAGAAGAATCAAAAATGTATACACAATCACCAGTTATTCTTACTCCTAACTTTGTTGACTTTGAATCCTTTAGACAAAAGGATGAATATGATGCTGGACAAGGACTGATTCGTCTTGTTTACATTGGACGACTAGAATCTGAGAAAGGTATTGATATCCTTCTTGAAGCTGTTGACATGATTAAACACCGAGATGATTTCATTCTTCATGTAGTTGGATGGGGTTCGCTTCTAGATAATGTGTTAAATGCATCTAAAAACGGCACTCCTATTGAATATCTGGGAAAAAAACCACACAAGGAGATACCTCGGGTTCTCTTTACTTCTGATATTCTGATACTTCCTTCCCTTACAGAAGGAATGCCTGCGGTTATCCTTGAAGCACTTGCTACGGGTACTCCGGTGATCGCATCCTCTGTCGGACAAATTCCATCTGTGATAAGACATCAAAAAGAAGGTATTCTTATACAACCCAATGATGCAGATCAACTCCGGCAGGCAATTGAATCGCTATTGGACAATCGAGAAATGATTAGAGATATGGGCAGACAAACTCGCAAAAGAGCAATGGACATATCTGGAAAGTATATGGCTTTTCATAGGGCACTATTCAAAAAATTCGTATGAAATTGAAAACCCCAGAGGTACATTATGTTTTCTGCATCGAAAAACTAATCCTTGCGTTTCAAGTCATGACCTGTAAGAACTGCTGCAATAATTCTCAAAAACTTGATTAAGATAACTCCCAATATTCCGAACGAATATTTTGTAACATTTTTTACAGCTCTTGATTCTCTGTCAGGAAAGTAAGTTACAGAAACAGGAACTTCTTGAATTCTTAATCCCTGAAACCATACATCGAGAATCATGTCATGTGTGAATGTGAAATATCCAATTAACTCCAGCTCTTCCGCAGCCTGTCGCGATAATGCCCTGAAGCCAGATTCTGCATCAGCAATTTCTGTTCTTATAATCTTTGAAATTACTTTTGCAATAATCCTATTTCCAATAATTTTGAGAAATGGCATATGTTTGAGCTTGTTTCCTTTGTGAAACCGAGACCCAATTACCAAGTCGGCTTTATTTTCCAAAACCGGTTTTATAACTCGTGGAATCTCTCGAACATCAAATTGCCCATCTGCGTCAATTGTACAGATAACATCCGGATTCATTTTTAGTGCAACATCAATCCCATCTTTTATCGCAGATGCTACTCCCTGATTTTGTTTGTGCTTCAGAATGAAATCCGCATTTGCCGAATGTGCAACTTCGTATGTGTTGTCGGTTGATCCATCATCGATTATAATCACTGATGTTTTAGTAAAAGGCAATGGTGTTCTTGGAATGCTAGTAATTATTCCTCCCACTGTTTTTTCTTCATTTAGAGCTGGGATAATAACTACAACTTTTCTCTCTCTTTTTGAAGGAATAGACTTCACTCACCATTTAGTGCCTTGAATAGAAGCACCACTTTTTAACCTCTACTTAAGATTTATTGAATCTGTTTTTGGAACTATTTATACTTCTTTTGTCTTCATTCGCTTAGATTTTTAAGAAGCTGTCTTTCTGTTTCATTGCGAACTCCATAATATCTGTTTTGCAAATTACGCTGTGAGGATAAAGCTATGAGCCATTTTCTTGAAAAGAGAATATTAGTAACTGGTGGGGCAGGTTTTATTGCATCCCATCTAATTGATAATTTAATGCAACAGGGAGCAATTGTTCATGCTGTTGACGACATGAGTAATGGGAAGATGGAGAATATTTCGTCTTGGATTGATAAAGATAATTTCACATTCACAGAAGCTGATATTAGAGATAAAGAGGCTGTAAGAAAATTATTGAAAGATGTGGAAATCGTCTTTCACCAAGCAGCAAAAGTAAGTGTGCCCTTTTCTGTAAAAAACCCGTATCTAGTAAATGATGTAAATATCATGGGGACGACAATTCTTCTTTCTGAATGTGTTAAGGCTGATGTTGAGAAATTCGTGGTAGCATCTTCTTCTTCTGTTTACGGTGATACCCCTACACTTCCAAAAATCGAAACTATGCCGTTAGACCCACTATCACCATATGCTGTTTCCAAGATGACACAAGAGCGAATGGCTATTGCTTTCAATAGTACATACGGCCTGAATACAACTGCATTACGATATTTCAATGTTTACGGGCCAAGACAGAGAGGAGGAAGCTATGCAGGTGTTCTCTCAATATTCATTAGAAATGCACTGAAGAATGATCCTCTTCCTATTGAAGGTGATGGTCAGCAGACTCGTGATTTCACATTTATTGACGATGTTGTACAATGTAATTTGCTTGCAGCAATGAAGCCCAGTTCAGAAGGCAAAGTTTACAATGTTGGAGCTGGATCGAGAATTTCAATTGAGGATGTTGCTAAAGAAATCATAACAATAACAAACTCCACGTCCGAAATAATCTTTGGAGACCCACGGCCTGGCGATGTACATGATAGTCTAGCAAGTATAGAAGCTGCTAAAAAGGATCTAGGATATTCCCCCCAATTCACAATAAAAACTGGTTTGGAGAAAACCATTGAATGGTACAAGAATGAATGAACTGCTGCTAGATATGAAGTAATTATGCATTCGCAGCTGACTTCAAAATATTAGCAATAAAATCAACTCTTTCATTGTTAGACCATTTGAGATACTTCCTAGTTAACAATCGTCCGTTTCTTATCAGCTTCTCTCTCAACTTCGAGCTATCAAATAGCTGCCGTATTGCTTCAGCATACTCTGTTGGGTTGAGCGAATCTATCATAATACAGGCTTCATCAAACCCTAGACCAGCCGCTCCAGGGAAATTATGACAGATAACTGGACTTTCAATAATCAAAGCCTCGTGTGGCGCTTTTGCAAATCCTTCACTTACTGATGGGAATAACATCGCATCAGATATCTCATGAATTGCTAGTACCATATCACGAGGAACCCTACCCAAGAACGTAACATGTTCGGAGATGGACATTCTTTTTACCTGTTGTTCTAATCGGTTTCGTTCGATACCATCTCCAACTATGATCAAATGAGCACTGGGGTGGTCTTCTCTGATTAGATTAAGTGCATCAATTGCAATATCTATTCTTTTTCCAGGCGAAAGTCTTGCAACCGTTACCAGCAGTTTTGATTCGTCACTATATTGTGTTTGAATTTTTCTTTTCAGTTCTTCTGCATGCTCTCTTGTAGATTCTGGAATCTCTCTACAGTACTGCATTGAACGAAATACGGTTTCTACCCTGCTTCTGGCATTCCTTCCAATTAGCTTTTCTGCATATCTCGCAAGGCCTTTTGTTACTGTAAGTACTTTGCTACTTCTTTTGAAAACTAGTAGGTCTCTCAAAGGCCACAATAATCTCACAGGAATTGCTAACCAATTCTGTCCATGTAATGCGAGTTCTTGAGTGAGAACGTCACTATCCCATCCCCTCATCGTGGTCACCAGGGGTGTTTTAGATGTGAGTAGATACAAAAAGGCAATATTCGCATCAGAAAGAGTATCTGAATAGATCACATCTGGAGCAATTCTTTGTAAGATCTTAGATATTGCAATTTGCCCCTTGATCAATCCTGCTTGTGTCTTTATTAGAATAATATTTTTTGACTTGTCATCTCTCTGATGACTCTGTAAGAAGCCATGTGAAAATTCGTGAGTAATGATATAGATTTTTTCAAAATGGTCAGAAAATCTTCGTAGTCGCTGTACAAATTCAGTACTTCTATGGTTACTTAATGGAAAGGTTACCCCATGACTTAATATTGCTAAAATCATCTTACCTACTCCGAATTCTGATACTAATAGATATTATATTATAGCAGACTACAAACCATAGATAATGCTTATGATATAATTGAATCTTGAAAGATTAAGTTCAAACTTGTAATGCAAAGTAGGTCGTACTGATGAACAAGGACAAGCTCACTACCACACTTGCTAAACTTCTAGATTCGCCTTTACGTATTAGCCTTAGTGTTTTAGTATTTTCAGTCTGGCTTTTACTATCAGTAGTTGATTTGTTCTATTTTGCGTACTTTCTATTTTTCCCTTTGTTTTTTATTCAAATTGGGTATCTTTTTAGAATTGCAATCTTTGATGTTTTTCTTGCCCCAAATCAAAAACGTACACTTGCTCAAATGATGTTCTTGGATATAATGCTTGGCATCATAATCTCAGGAAGTGTTACGATTCTACTAAGCATTTTATTCCTTCTCACGAAGGTTATTACACTTCTTTCAATGGGTACTCTGTTCATCGTTCTTTCAGTTTCTGCTTGGTTTCGCAAAAAGACCTCAGATTCACAGCCTTCCGAATTTGCATCCTTCGGTTTGAACCTATCCTCCACGTCTGTGCGTTTGGGCTTAGTTGTCATTTTGTTTGGTCTGATTTTTAGCGTACTTCGACTTTTTCTAACTCCCTGGCCTATGATATCTGGAACTGATACATTTAGTCATATGGCTGCAATCCAACAAATAATTCATGATAATGGAACTATCTACATCGTTGAAGGCTATACGTATATATTTCACATCATGTTGGCCACCATTAGTCTAACTAGTGGCGCACATCCTCTCTGGGTGATGAATACAGTTCAATTATTCGTATATCCTCTTTCACTTGTTCTATCGTACATATTACTTCTTAAGATCACAGACAACGCATCTTTGTCTTTCCTAGCTACTATCTGTACATTGACGGTATACGAACATGGGGGCTTACTGGCAACATACTATCCGTTCCCTTCTGCTATAGCTTTCATTTTTCTTTACATGTCGTTTGTTGGATGTTTCATATTACCTCGTACAAACACAAGCACTGGAATTATTCTTTTGCTTACAGCTATTACGATTGTGATGTACGTCAATGCTATTTTCGTAGCAGTTCCTCTATTAGCGTATTTGTTGGTCAATCAAGGCTTTCTTGAAAATCCCATTTCTAAATTTCTTTCAAAATTGATTTTTGGAATTATCATCCTTGGTGGTGGGATTCTCATATTGCTATATTATTTCTTTTTCCCCCTCCTACAAATGCCTCAACCTGAAATCTCCATATTATCTACGCTGAGGTTTTCAAATAACTTTGAAAATGCATTTCTACACTTTTCATTAGGATATTCCTATTTACAGATTATCGCATTACTTATTGGTCTGGTTATTGTTGGAGTTAATGCTTACGTATTCACTTTTCTTAGAGGCCGGAGATTCAAGAATTTCAATTATGATCTAGTGTTTCTATTGTCTTTGAGTTACTTGATTGTATTCTTTGCCCCACTACAGTATACTCATAGAATCGAGATGTATTTTCGTCCATTTTTTCTTCTTCTAATTCTACTCCCTATTTACATTCTAGCTACAAGGAGCTATTCACTAAATGCCCCCTCTAAGATTGGCTCGAAATCTGCGAAAGTGTTATTCATCATAACTATGCTTCTAATTATACCAATTTCTTACGAGAAGACAATCACTCAGGCATCTTTTGTCTACTATGGGGAGTCACGTTCTCCTATCTACAACGAAATGATGGCCTTTCAGTGGGTTGCAAATCATACTTCTGAATCTGATTATATTCTCACTGATATGGCTACGGGTTACATGATTCGTGGTATTCTTTTCAGAAATGCATCAACATCCTTCTCATTGGATGGAAGACCAAAATCCCCTCATGGATTTCCCTCTTTAGCTGAAGATATATTCGCATTCATGAACTCCTCTGTGGATTCGGTAGAAGAAGCATATCAGAATGTTTTGAATAATTCAATTATTCGTGAATATACAACATCTATCTCTTACATTGTGATTAGTAATCGTACATTTAATTGGATTGAACAGGCGAGGAATGGCTCTCTGATTAGAAGCGCTCAATATAAAACCGAACCTTATGAATCAGACCCATCTTGGACGAAGTTTAACAGTACGTATTTTGAGGTGGTTTTCGAAATCGGATTCGTCAGAGTGTTAAAATTCCGCTCCTGAATCTTCCTAATGGTACCAGAAATATATGTCAATCTTCTTTAGATTTACCTGAGATCAAAATCACTTCAAAGATATCAATAATCTTGGATAGCTTTCCAGGGAGGAAATCTCTTAGAAAATCCAAATCCGAACTCCTAATTCCTCTCAATAATCTTAAGGAAAATAGGTATACAAGTAAGCCTAGAATTGCATAGATAGGGAGTATGAACAATTGACTCCATATATTTTGGAATAAAAATAACACGACTATTGCACTAACTGAAGCGAGTAGCGGCTTTACTATAAATCTTCCAGCAAAGTTAACCTCATTTAGTGACCACAATAATAGGCCACTTAGTCCGAACTCGGCCAAAATCATTATTGATCTAGCTATTACCACTCCCCATATTTGCAATGAATTGACCAATAGGATTGCTGTTACTATCCCACTAAGCAAAACTACAGCTTTTACGTAAAACAATCTCTGTGTTCTAGCATGCGCCATAAGTATACTAACATATACGACTGAAGGTGATGAGATGCCGTATATTATTACAAGCAATGATAGAAATGGTGCAGAACTAGTATAAACCCCTCCAGCAATCAATAATAGAACATAATACGACTCAAGAGCGATACCAAAGGTAATCGGGAGAAAGATAATGTATAACCATCGGATTGCTATATCTGCAGCACGTCTTGTACGATCTTTTCCACTACCAGAGAACATCTGTGAGAATTTGGGGAATAAGGCTGAGCTAACCGACATTGGTAGGTAAGAAACAAGCCCAATAACCGTAAGAACTGGTGTATAAAATCCTAGAGATGCGGATCCAATGAATAGTAACAAGACATATCGGTCTAGTGTTGAGTTCAAATAATTCAGAATATTTGAAAGATACAATGGCCCAATGTACTCCATGAGAGCCTTATTTGTTACTCTAGATTCCCCGTCCGACAGGTATCCTTGCGATGCCCAGTAAAAACATAATGCGGCATCTAAACTATCACCTATTGCCCACCCAAATATGATTCCTAGAATGCCATATCCTTGTAGTAGAAAAATCATTGCAAAAGTTGCTCTGGATATCCCTCCAATTGCGCCTGCAGTACCTGCTTTTTTTACTCGACCTTGTCCGATAAGAGATCGATGAAAGAAGTTTTTCATAATTAATGGAATGATGTCAAAAGCTAAGGACACGATGAAAATCGCATTGCTTGCATCACTTAAGAACAAAGATGCTAAGGGATTTGACAAAATAACAAGGAATAAGGCACTACCCATTGAACAAAATGTTGCAGCAATGATTATTCTTTTGAAAAAAGCACGTCCTCCTGCAATACTTTTTTTCCCTCTCAAGTCCGCCAAAAATCGTATTGCAGCTTGTGGTAATGCAAACGTTCCGAATGTGTTCAGTAACATTCCTAGTATCGTGATGAATGCGAGTATTCCTAGCTCAACTGGTGACGGCAGAATACGGGCTGCGACCGAGAAATAAAGAACACTGCTTGATGCAGTGATGATGTTCATAACAAATAGTGAGGTAGCATCCCTTGCTACTTTTACATCATCACGCTCTTCTGAATTCATTATGGAACATCCATTTCTCTTTTATCAAATCGATTTTGTTTCGAATACTTCTAATAGAATGATAATCTTCAAGTTTCCAATTTTTATTGCTGTCTTCATTTTGTTGATTATTGTCTTTTTAATAATCCATCGCTTGCCATCTTTGTGGATTCGTTGTGTCTGAAAATATTGGTAAGAATGTCAGTTAAGAACATCTGCATAGTTCATATCTCGTATAATTTCTGATATTGATTGCATACTTTCTCAATGCTATACTTTTGAATTGCTGCATCTCTTGCATTTTTGGATAACATGTGATTTTTCTTCCTATCCAATGTTTCCAATATTGCCTCTGCCATCATTGTTGGATTGTTTGGTTCAACTACTCTTCCAGCTTGATTTCTCTCTACTATATCGGATAAGCCACCTACATTAGTCGTCACAACTGGCAAGCCTGATGACATTGCTTCAATCACGACGATTCCAAATCCTTCGTAAAGGGTGTGAAAAGCAAACAAGTCTGCTGCCGCATAATATTCTGGTAGTAATCTATCAGGAACATAGCCCACAAGTTTGACTGAGTCTTCAATGTCTAGATGTTGAACGAGCTGCTGTAGTTTCTCCATCTCACGCCCCTTACCACCAATGATGAACTTCACATTCGGATCAGTAGCTAGCACTTTTTCAGCTGATAGTATTAGTTGTGAAGTTCTTTTCCGCGGATGTAATCTTTGAATCGCTAACACAATCTGGTCTTCAGAACCCCATCCCAGTTTTTTTCTGAGATGTTCTTTTTCTCCTTTTGAAACGGGAGAAAACCGTTTCGTTTCTACACAATGAGGAATTATTTCAATCTCCCCCTCGTATCCTTGCTCGTGTCCTCTCTGAGCCAATTCCTCGGTTGATGCAGTTACAACATCAGCGTATTTCATTATGTATTTCATATATTTTGCAAATCTTTTGTGTGTTGTAGTATATGGGTCATACGTTGTTGAACCAATTAGAGTTAAGATAAACTTGGAATTAGTAAGAAGTTTCGTAACCAAAACCCCCCCTCCCAGATGAAAGGGTTCAAAGAGATGCAGTATCGAAGAGTCTTCAATGTAGGGAATCATTGAGGTCATGAATCCTAATTGACCCTGAATTATCTTATAGGGGGATTTTCCCGTAGGAGCGGTCTGGATTATCCTATAGTTTCTAGTTCGCAGCCCTTTGGTATGATGTATCTCTCCTCTTTTTGGTACGATTACCGTAGTATCTACTCTTCTCCCCATTTAATTTGCAATTCTATCAACAAGGTATTCTTGTCC
>WJMJ01000170.1 GCA_014728035.1 Promethearchaeota archaeon
ACTGTTCCGTCCCCGCACGTGTGCGATGTCCTGGGATGATAAGGCCTACCATCCGTAACACGTGGTGCGGGCGCGATACAATGACTCTCAATTAGCAGATGTCATCCGACCCATCCGTCCCAGCACACGCGGGCGCGATGTATATTGTCTACAGGTCGCGGCATGGGCCGGACCCATCCGTCCCAGCACACGCGGGCGCGATACTGACGGATCGTACCACAACCGATTGGGTTGGCGAGCGTATCATCTAAATGACCTCCCTCGCCTTTTGGCCACGAATGGATGGCCCTAAATATGCTATTTTATATCATGATTAGTAATTATATATGGCGGGTCGAGCTTCTTTTGTGAATCATAGCCACCAAATTCACGACGGAAGAAGCATGCTCTTCTCTTGTGTGGCTTGGTTTTCTCTTCCAATTCTTTCTGGATTTTCGGATCCATTGGTCGAAAGCTTTTGGCTATAGCCACGTTTTCTTCTAATTGTTCTACCGAATCCATCCCCACTATTACCGTACCGACATCCTGGGACAAGGCATAGGTGAGTGGTTCCCAGGAAGTGGTTGCTGCTTTGGGATGGAAGACGAAACCTTGGGCGAATACCTTCATCCCGATCACTCCCATGTTGTCCTTCTTCGCTTCTTTCAACACCGTCTTAATAAAGGGCGGGTCCATAGACATGTCCCCCATGTTAACGGGGCAAAGGACTGTATCGAAGGGATGTCTTTTCATTATTTCTAAAAGGACTCTGGGATAACTATGGCCGGTTATTCCTAGTTTCTTTACAACTCCTTCTTCTTGCATCTCAAGAAGAGCTTCTAGTGCTCCATTTTTACCTGTTACTCTATTTACTTCTTCCATGGTGTCTAGGTGATGAATTTGCCAAATATCGATATAATCTGTCTTCAATCTTTTCAGAGATTTTTCTATTTCTTTTAGACTACCGTCTCGATCTCTCACGTCTGTTTTCGTTGCAAGAATTATTTTGTCTCTCCACCCACCCATCGCTTCGCCATAATAATTTTCTGATTCTCCATAAATGGGCGAAGTATCCATGTATCTAATTCCAAGATCAAATGCTTTTTGTATTATCTCTACACAATTTTCTTTGTCTCCATGTGACTCCAGAGATCCTTGACCTCCGAGGCTAATTATGGGCACATCAAATCCGGTCTTTCCCAATTTTCTTGTTGGGATGTCATTATTCTTGTCTTCAAACAGACAGTTTAATCTCATCTTTTTTGCATTTTCCCAGGAAAGTAATTATTGTCGGCCATTTTGGGGTGTGTGTGAAATACGAAAGTGTCGTCTATGTCATCAAGAGCTTCTATTGGCTTGACTTTCTTTGGATCATATGGTACTTCTATCTCTACATGGTCCGGTGTCCCGATTCTTTTTAATTCTGTCGCCCTGGCCCCTCTTTCTCCCCTAGTACTTACCCCACCGACTTCCTTGCCAGTTGCGGTCGGTACTTGAGAACCAAACTGTTTTACTTGAGATTGCAATTTTGGGTCGCCTTTACCAAATTTTCCGTCCGCTTCTCCAGAGATGTCGAATCCCATGTCTCTCAACCCATTTACCAATATATCAATGTTGTTCTGTGACAATGCTTCTTTGACTAACTTGTTGTATGTTTCAGCGTTGATTTTTGGTGTTTTGCCATGGGCTGGTTTGATTAAAACATATCCGCCCTCTTCTGGATATATCACAGATGGTTTGCCTATTTGGAACATTGCTACCGCAGAAATCAGGTCCTGCAATGATGGAATTCTTGACACTATTGATTTGTGCACACTATCTAGTTTCATAATTCTTCGACCTCGTTGGGTGAATATTCAGGTTCTTCATTAGAAGCCATTGCCAATATCAAGTATTTTTGGTCAGATCCATATGCTCTATTTTCAAATTCTTCTCGAGCCATATAACTATAAGAGAACTTTCCTGGGTCTCTAAAAATAAGACCATCGTCATAATATCCCACTATTAGCACAAAATGGTGGTATTCTTTGTTTTCTTTTAGGACTGCCACTACCATGGGTATTTTATCATCTAGAGTCTTTATTATGTTGTCGTAGCTTAGTTTTTCTCTGTGTGTCTTTAGGCCCATCTCATTCGCCACTTTTTGTATTTTGCTTAGCTTTACGCCAGATTTCTTAGTAATACCAAGCTTTTCAATTATATCAGATTCTCTGATGTTGTGACCATAATAAGCTGATACCATCTGTATGACGGTGGCTCCACAAGAATAATGTTCAGATTGTCTTGATGGGGGTATTTCTACTGGTATACGAGCGCCTGGTAAATCCTGGACTTCGTGTTCTACTTCTTCTTTCAGAGCTTTTCTTTGTTTTAAGATGAGTTTTCTTTTCATTTCTGGCGTTAGTCTTGGTTTTTTCTTGCTTTCTTTATCCAAACCTATTTCTGCTCTAATATAAGGCACATAGGCTTGTGGGATTGTTTTATTATCAACAGCCTTGTCGATAGCTTTGCTAACTTGTTGTTCCAAGTAAGAAGGTCCTAGACTTATAGATTTCAGATGCCTGTTAGAGCGATCTGGCTTGTAATTTATTATTTTTATACATTCTTGTGATTTAATGGCGTCAAATATGTCGAGAATTGAAATATCGTTCTCTTTGAGAGGGATTTTCAGACGGCCGGTTCCAGATACAATGGCATTCCTTACCGAATCGGCAAGTATCATATTGGTTTTGTTTCTGTTGTAGAAGCAATGTGGTTCGTTGCATTTTTCAGTAATTGTATTTAATTTCATGTTTTATATTTGATCAATTTTTCGGTGCTTTATAAAAAGACATGGAATACGAGAGCAGACTTGTCCAGGTTGTGTCGACCGGTTATTGTCCATGCAGCATTTGTTGCGGGAAGGATGCCGATGGCAAAACATGCACTGGGAGAGATGCATATCTCGAAGGGGTGGCTGTTGATCCTTCAATCATAGCTCTCGGAAGTAGAATAGATATACCTGGGTATAATAGGGGATCTAATAGTAATGGGTCTTGGATATTGGCAGATGACGTTGGTGGTGCTATAAAAGGCCATAGAATAGACGTTCGTTTCAAAACACACGGAGAAGCTAAAAAATGGGGCAAGAAGAAAATAAAGATAAGAGTGTGGACGAAGAAGTAGATTCTATTAATTTATCGATCGATGAAATAATTGCTTTGGCATATGCTCTAGAGTATGAGTATAATGATGAGGTTCATGGTCTAATTGGGCGTATCTTGGAAAAAATAGAGCAAGGACTTCATATTGATGCCTATGTCGGAAGTCGACTGGCTGAGTACGGACGGATAATGGGATGGTCTAAGGAGTAATAATGAGTAAGAATCAAACTCAAGATAAGATTGTTGATACAATCCGCCAAATGAATAATAATGGCCTCAGAATTGGCCAAATAATGTCTAACGTTTTCGACATAATAGCCAAAAATGGCATAGATCCTTTTTTCGTAGAAGATGATAAACTACTGAAACATTTAGAAGAATTTAACAACTAAGGCAACCATATTATGAAATTAGAAGACCTATTGGGTCCCGATGAGGGGCTGGTGGCTATACATACCCACAACACGCCAGATCCAGACGCACTGGCTTCTGCTTTTGGCGTACAGTGGATATTAAAAAAGCATGGCAGAGAATCGCATATCTTTTATGATGGAGAAATATCGCACCCACAAAACAAGACGATGGTAAATTATCTTGGAATAGGAGCACAGAGAATAGAAGATTTTGATCATGAGAAGTACGATTATAATATAATAGTTGACGCTACGGAGAGCAATTCAACAACCAAGGAACCCGATGTTGTCATAGATCACCATAAATCAAAAACGAAAGCGAAACATCACATAATCGAATCTGTTGGGTCTGTTTCCACTTTAGTTATGGAATTAATAAACAAATTTGGTGTGCCATTTGAGGATGAATTAGATTTTAATGTTGCCACTGCTTTGTATATAGGCATTAAGACAGATACTAATGATTTGTTGAGCGACAACGCCATAGACAGAGATTATAAGATATCAATATCTTTATTGCCACATGTCGATAAAAAGAAGCTTCAGGCAATAGTTGAATACCCATTGCCTGCTTATTTTTATGAATTAGAATATGAATTGCAACAAGAGGGCAATAATAAAATAGAAGGATCGTGTTGGGTTGGAAGTGTTGGTGTCATAGCAAGAGCTAAACGTGACGCGTTGCCGATTTTGGCAGAAAAGATGTTGAGAAGAGAAGGTATAGAGACATCTGTTGTGTTGGCTGTTGTCGGTGATGTCCTTGATGCCAGTATAAGAAGCACAAATGCGTCTCTTAACGTTGATCAATTCTGTAAGAAAGTCTTTGATAAAAATCATTCGGGTGGGAAATTGGGTGCAGGCGGAACAAAATCTCCTCTTGGTGTTTGCAGCCTAGAAGTAGATGGCAAGTCAATGCCAGATGAAATAAGAGATCGCATGTGGAATGGTATAAAAGATGGATTATTTTATAAAATCCTTCACATTGCGTCTGGCAATTAATGTGCGACAAAACATAACAAATTAATTCATTCAAAGACGTACAAATTGTTGCAATACTCCTCGTGTCAAAGTTACATAAGACGTAGCGCAATGCGAGGAGAAATTCATGCCGAAGAAAAAAAGAAGAATTTTAATTATCTCCGATCTTCACTCCGGTCATCAAGTTGGATTAACACCGCCTTCCTGGCACGATAAAGTACCCGACACAGCCGACCCCGCACGCAAAAAACTAGCCGAATTTCGCGAACAATCCTACGAAGTCTATTATAAGACAGTAAAGAAGTTGAAGCCCATTGACATATTGATAGTCAATGCTGATTGTATTGATGGTAGAGGAGAAAAGAGCGGTCAAACTGAACTTCTTACCAGCAGCAGAGACAGGCAATGTGATATGGCGGCAGAAATTATCAAATTTGTCAATGCTAAAAATATCGTTATGACATATGGAACTCCATATCACACAGGATCGCTTGAAGATTTTGAAGATCAAATAGCCAAAGAAGTGAAAGCTGAAAAAATAGGCGGGCATGAATGGGTTGAAGTGAACGGTTTAGTATTTGACATTAAACATAAGGTTGGTAGTTCGACGATTCCTCACGGAAGAATGACACCAATAGCAAAAGAACGTTTGTGGAACCTGTTGTGGTCTGAGCGAGAAGAGAGCCCCAAATCGAATATCATAATAAGATCACATGTCCATTACCATAATTATTGTGGTGGGGATGATTGGTTAGCTATGACTACCCCAGCCTTACAGGGTCCGGGGTCAAAATATGGAACTAGACAATGTGCTGGAACTGTTGATTTTGGCATGATACATTTTGATGTTAATGCGAGTGGGAGTTACGAATGGCAATCTCACATAACAAGACTGCTAGACAGAAAAAAGATGTTACTGAAACTATAGTTACAGATGATTTGGCGTCAGCAATAAGGGAATTGAGGTCACACAGTAATGAACAAGATTTCAGTGATTGCTATTCAATAGAAGATATATGCAATAGATTGGGCGAAAACTACAGAAATGCTAGAAATATAATTAAAGATTGTATGGCAAACGGAACATGCGAATATGCCGGTAAAAGGCGCGGAAGAGGTATTGATGGAAGAATAACAAAAACTCCAGTATATAGATTCAAATTCAAAAATAAGAAGAAATAAATGATAAAATCTCATTTGTTTCGCAATAAACGATTCAAGTTCTTTTTTCGTCACCCAAAGAACAAGAATCACCTTGGGACTTGCAGTTCAGAAGATAAGGAAATAGAAATATCGCCAAAACTTAAAGGAGAAGAACTTTTAGATTGCGTCATACATGAATCCATACATGCTTGTTTGCCAGACATTGATGATGACGCGGTTGACGAGACTTCTACTTCTATAGCTAAGTTGCTTGTAAGGTTAGGAATAGGAGAAATAGAGATGCAAAGCAAATTTGTTAAGAAGCCTCAAAAGAGTCAGGGCGGCATGAAAGGCAAACCACAGAACCAAGGTTCTGAGAAAAATTTCACACGTATTTCACACAGCAGCAAGAACATCAAGAAAAAATAATGGTTTGGTGAGATTATGGTTCTAACATTGCCCCAAGAGGTTATTTTGGGGCAAACGCATGTTCCGTGTCAAGGAGAAATCATGCCATACATACCAGTAGAAGCCAGAGAAGAGTTAGATAACAGCATAGAAAACTTGGCAAATTCGCTTACCAACGAAGGAGAAGTAAATTACGCAATCACTAGAATTTTGAGCATTGCGTGTGGTGTTTCTGAACCACGTTATAGCAAAATCAATAAGGCAATTGGCATATTGGAATGTGCTAAGTTGGAATTCTACAGAAGACTTGCTAAATACGAAGACAAAAAGATTGACGAAAACGGTGATGTATATGAATATAAAGAGAGCAAAGTGTAATGGTGTCATATAGATATAGGTGCGGTGGGTGTTGTTTGATTATTGATGAAGAATTTAAGATGGGCACTGCGCCATCGAGAATAAAATGTTCGTGTGGTCAATATGCGGACAGGGTTTATACAGTTCCTTCTGTTAGGGTGCCAAATCCAGTTAGCAACGCACGCGCTGGCAGGGGTCGTGGATAGGAGAGCGTCATGAAAATGAAAGAATTTTGTAATCAAATTGAATCTTCTAAAGATATGAGTGGTGTTGGTATGGAATTGGGCGAAAATGATAAATTAAAGAGCGTGATTGTCAAGAGTGAGTTTACTGGTCTTGATGTAAAGTTGCCTGTTGAGGCCATAGAAAAATCTGATTGGAGCACAATCAGTGACATAATTGCTGGGAAAAGAGAACCTGCTGTCTTACAACACATGAGCAGGGTAGTAGGTTATTTTAGTAAAATAGAAAATTGGAATTCGAGCAAGATTGGTGAATTGCACGACAGACAAAAGGGCGATTACCAACTTAAGGATTGAACCAAATGAAGATGTCTGTAATTACAGAAACCACGGAACTGGAATTTACTGAACCAGAAGGATATTTCGTGTATGGTGGTGATAAATATCCATATTGGGGCAATCCTGGTGGTAGATCAAAGACTATCGAATATGAAGTGGGTAAATTCAATCGATATGCAAAGATGGGTCATGCCGCTGATGAGTTGGTTGAAAAATTCGAGCGGAACGTAAAACAAGATTGGAAAGGTGTTAAAGGCAGATGCTCCTATGCTTGTTTAGTAATGATGAAATATGGAATAAGAATAGGAAATGAGGATTCTGCTGTCGGGTATGAGTCTGGCCTAGAAGAAACTGAGGGCGAAATAGTACAGACATATGGAACCACTACTCTATTAAACAAACATGTGTTTGTGGAAGAAGACAAAATAATTCTCGATTTTTTGGGCAAAACCCAAGTCGAACAACATGTGGATATAGATGATCCATTCGTTGTAGAATATGCGAAGAGATATGATGATTCGGATCGTCCAGAAGAGAAATGGCTTGGGATTGACTATGATATGCTGTTTGATTTTGTAAAAAGTGAAGTCGGCGATTCTTTTGTACCCAAAGATTTTCGGACTTTTTGTGCAAATGTGACCGCGTGGAATGAAATTAAATCATATCTTGACAACCCAAAAAGAGAAACAAGAACAGATGTTAACAATGAAATAAAAAGTGTTGTTGAAGCTGTTGCTAATCAATTGGGTAATACGCCCGGAATATCAAAACGTAATTATATTGATTCCAGAATGTTGGACTGGTTTAAGAGCAAAAGACTAAATGAAGAATAAAGATTTCATATCCAAAGCAAGAAACACCCATGGAAATATGTATGATTATTCTATGGTTGAATATATCAATCATTTATCTCCTGTGAAAATAATATGCCACAAACATGGTGTTTTTGAACAAGTTCCATCATATCATCTGAGCGGTAATGGATGTCAAATGTGTTCGAAGGAAAAACTTGGAAACACAAAAGAGAAATTTGTTAAAAATTTTTGGGATGCTGGACATTATAGGTTCGTGATGGGGAGATAAATATGACAATTGTGTATAGTCTACCGAATTGTTGTAAGTGCGATGCGGCGAAACAAAAATTGAAAATATTTCATATTGACTATGAGGAAAGGCCTTATGGTCATTATGTCACATATCATGATGGTTGGAGAGAAGATGGTAGTTTAGAGGCAGTCACAGCAAGGTGCTTCTATGGAGAAAAGGCAGTGCCACTCATTGAGCATGACGGCAAATTTTATGATTACCCTGGTTTTATGAAAGAAGTGAAAAGGGCGTCAAATGCGGAACTTCCGTCTTGTAATATTAAATGCAGCGCATAGAGAGGTCAAATAAATGCCGTCAAACATCAAGGTTCGTAAGAAAACTACCAGGAAGAACAATTCTACAGACATCAACTTGTTGGTGAACACGGAAACAGATGATGTTTATTTTGAATGGGACAGGCACAAGATCGTAAATGCTCTACGCGAAGAGGGAGGTGTAGGAGAAAGAACAGCCAAGAACATAGCAAAATCTGTAGAGCAAAGGGTAATGGATTCTGGAATAAAGAAGATCACCACTTCTCTCATAAGAGAATTGGTTGATAATGAGTTGTTTGAACTTGGCTATCAAAAGAAGTTAGAAAAACAAGCATCTATTAGCCTACCGAAATCTGATATAGAGGAATTGATATTTTCAAAGAGCCAAGAAAATTCAAACATCGGAACCAATAATCCAGAAGCTATTCAGTTTTCTCTTTCAGAAACTGCTCTAAAGCAATATGCACTGCAGGAAGTTTTTTCTGAAGAAGTTGCTGAGGCCCACAGAACCGGCAAAGTACACGTCCACGATTTAGGACACCCTACAAGAATTTATGCATTCAGTAAAGATACAAAATTAATTGTAAAAATTGATGGTGATATCAGAGAAATGACGCTAGAAGAATTATATGATTGTGTCGATGGAATATCTTTGCAGATAAATGAAACTCAGCACACAAAAGAATGTTCCCATTCAGATATGTTTGTCTTAGACAGAAATGATTGGGTGAAGTTAAATAGGGTTATATTTTCTGACGAAGTTAAGGACATGGTTGAGTTTAGTGTTGGTGGGCACATCGTGAAAGTCACTTCAGACCACGGGTGTGTTGTTAAAAGAAACAATAGGGTAATAATAACAAGAGCGGACGAAGTCAAAAATACAGACGAATTCATGTACGTAATGAAGGAGTCTGTTGATGGTAATATGCCAAATATGCAAGAAAAAATTTAAGGCGATTGGTCACAATCATTTGAAGACGCATGGTTTAACAGTCAAAGAATATAAATTGTTATATCCAGGTCATAAAATGATAAGTGATTCAACGATGGAGAAATACAAGTTACATACCAAAAAACTTGTTAAAGAAGGGGTATTTGGATCACGATCATCAAAAACGCATCTGTTTTTCTTGCATTTGTTGGAACAATATTTCCCATGTGTCGAGTTTGAATCTGAATACACTATTAAATATTATACTGTTGACATTGTTTGTTTGGAAAAGAAATTGGCCATAGAGATTAATGGTGATTGGTTCCACAACAAAGACAATAAACCATATGATGAATTGACACCAATACAAAAAAAGAATCATAAAAATGACAAATCGAAATCGACATTTTTAAGAAGGAAAGGTTGGAATCAGGTTATCTTGTGGGAAAGCGACATAAAAAATTCGGTCGAGTCACAAGTTGAAATTGTTTCCAATTTTCTCAACAAAAAACCACTAGAAAACATCCATATTGATTTAAAAAAGAAATGCAAACAATGTGGCAAGCGTATTCCACCAAGTAAAAACAATTATTATTCGGAAGCTAAGAAGTATTGTTCAAATGAATGCAAAAACAAAGCTTTCCTCAGAGATAGAAATGATGATTCTGAATGGCGAGTGCATTGTAAACAATGTGGTAAGAAATTAAAAAACAGAAGAAATAAATCGTTTTGTGGCAAAGATTGCCAAAAGAAGTTTGAATCGGATGAATCTTATAGGGAGGATTTGCACCAAAAGATTAGTAAATCCATAAAAGACTCAGAATATCACAAAAAACGAAGAATTAATGGCAGAGTTGATTTGGTTTGTGATTGTGGTAAAAATTTTTGGGTCCATAAGAAAAGATTAAAGAGGGGTGGCAATATTTGGTGTTCTAGAGATTGTTATATTAAATATCACTGAATGGAGATGAAATGATATTAGAAAAAGGTGAAATTATTGAGCTTGATCCAAAAAGTTTTGATTATGATTCATATAAAATAGATAGTATTTCGTACGACAAAGAAGATGGTGTATATGATATCACAACTTCTTCTGGATTTTTTCAAGACACAAACAATATTGTTCACAAACAATGTTCCAGTCATTCTTTAGAATATATTAAAAAATATGGTCTAGATCTCAACAATCTAGATTCCAAATCGGCTCCAGCAAAGCACGCCAGAACTCTTAGTGTCCATTTGAATTCTTTTTTGGCCAGCATGCAAGCTTATTATGCCGGTGCTCTTGGTGTTGCTTATGTTAATATCATGTATGCGCCATATCTAACAGAGATGAGCGATGATGAAATGTATCAGGAAGCTCAACATCTGATCTTCCAAGCTAGCCAAAATGCTTTCACCAGAGGCGGTCAATGTCTATTTATAGATTTCAATATACACACCGGAGTTCCAGGGTACCTTAAAAATATAAAAGCAATCGGTCCTGGCGGTAAGTATACTGGCAAGACATATGGTGATTATGAAGATGTGGCCCTCAGATTTACTCACGCTCTATTGAAAGTATGGGGAAAAGGGGACGCAACCGGCACACCCATGGCATTTCCGAAGTGTAATTTGCATATCAATGACGATACTTTCAAAGACCAAAACCAAAAACAAGTTTTCGATTTCGCATGCAAGATTGCTGCTAAAAATGGGATCGTCTATTTTGTGTTTGATAGAGATGAAGTAACTCTGAGTGCTTGTTGCAGACTAAGAACAACCATTAGTGATAATTACATGATTGATCATCCTGAAAGCTTAAGGTTCGCGGGTTTTCAGAATGTAACCATAAATCTACCACAGTGTGCATATAGAGCAGGCAAGGAAAATATTGATCAATTGTATAAAGAATTAGAATCAATGTTTAAGATATGCATCAAAGCACACCTAGATAAGAAAAAATTTGCGTCTGAACTTATGAGTAAACCAGGCATGCCATTGTGGCAAGTTGGAAAGATAGCCAGAGATGGAAGACCATACATAGATCTGGACAAAGCGACTTACATTATCGGCGTTATTGGTCTGAATGAATGTTTACATTATTTGATTGGTAAAGAATTGCATGAAGATGAAAACACATTGTGGATTGGAATTAGGATAATTTCATATTTGTTCTTTTTAGCAAAAGAAGCTGAGTCTAAGTATGGTTTAAAGTTTACGATAGAGGAATCTCCAGCAGAATCCGCGTCAAGGCGCCTTGCCAAAATAGACCAGTATAACTTTAAAGACGTAATAGTCAGAGGTACTGGTGACGAAATATATTATTCTAATTCTATTCACATGAGGCCAGATGCCGATATAGATCTTTTAATCAGAATAACATGGCAGGCCAAATTTCATAAGATTATAGAATCTGGGGCCATCATACATGCATTTGTTGGTGAAAAGATGCCATCTTCAAAATCTATAGCTAACGTGATCTATAAGACATTCAAGAACACAGATGCTGCCCAATTAACTATTTCTCCCGAATTCACGATATGTAAGAATTGCGGCAAAACTAAAATAGGGCTGAGAGATGTCTGTCAGCACTGTGGAGCCTGCAATATTTATGGAGTAGAATTCGGGAAATTCGAAGAAATTCATGAATGGGATAATAAGATTTTAAATAGGTGAATTATGGGTAATAGTTGGCCGTCACATTGTACCTTAAGATCTCCATTCAATCACAATAATAAGGCCGCAGTGGGTGAACCCAGTCAAAAACCAGATGTTTCACAAGAGACTATTAATCAAATTGCCCGAGAAATGGACAAACAGAAGCAGTCCATAAACATAAAATCAAAGCAAGAATTATGTCAGAAGATGCTTTCTTCCATGCCAGAAATTGATGAAACAATATCGGACGCAACTGAAGATCAACCAAATGAATTAGATAAATTATTAAATAATGGTTATAGACCGTTACATAAGACCAATGGCGAATGGTCTGAATGTAATCCCAACCCACATAACAAGCTACTTTTAGAATAATCAAATATACCAGAGACTATGTCTGGAGAGATTATGATTGATAAGATATTGGAGTCTAGTTTAGATAGACTAGATGAAGCTTATAACATATTATTAGAAGATCATGTTGTTACAGAAGAAACTGCAGAGCTTATTGATCAAGACCCCGCCGAAATATATAAACAGCAGAGATTATCTCCAACATATCTGTATGGTGCTTTGTCTGAATTGATGAATAATTATAGATTTGGATCATATTTGTCCACTGCATCATCTATGTTAGAATATTCCGCATATGTTCTAGACAGACAAGTTCCAATAAAGAACAAGTTAATAGAACAGGGAGAAGACGAAACAACTGCAGGCATAGATTCTTTGAACTTAGCTATTCAAGAGATAGTTAGAGAAAGAGAAGAATATATTAAAGAGCTGATGGATAAGGGATATAGTCTCGAAAAAGCAACAACAGAAGTCAACAGAAACAAACCACTTCTTAACAGAGTACCAAGAACTGATCAGATGAGTGTGCGCTCACAGGTGTCTGGTGAGCAAGAGATATTTATGCACGCAAAAAAGATCGGGGTTGAGGGAGTAGAGCCATCTCTTTCAGAAGCGCACATCGGCAGTAGAAAAATAGACGTACAGAGATACCTAGAAAGTCTACACAGAATAACAGAAGTAGAAAAGACCGATCCGGCTTGGCACGAGGTGGATATTTCCAAAATGGTCATATTTGGAGATATTAAAACCAATATAACTTCATCTCCGATAAGAATAAGAAAGAAGAGAGAAGAATTAGGTGCGTTGATGGCAGCGGCCGAGCGAAAAATAGCACAATATTCTGAATCAGAAGACCCCATGGATGCAGCTAAATTAAAGGATAAAGAAGCAGAACTTGATAAATATAAATCTTTGAAATCACAGCTGTCTGTTGGGGTTTGGAGACCTACTGATCTGAATGAATTGGCATATGGAACACCAAGTGCAGATATTAAATATAGTGGTGCAGAATCTCAATTAGAGGAAATTAGTTTTAGGCCAGATGAAGTATCAACAGAAAAACCAGAAAATTTAACTGGTTTGTTTCCAAAATTGTATTATATGATTGGTGGATATGATAGCAAGATTCAACAAGAATCTATTGGAATGGATGTTTGGAGAGAAGAACTAGTAGAAGCAGGTGCTGGCCGATACCACCTCAAAAACTTGATAGATAAAGAAAAAAGGGGTAGAGAAGCTGATCTTGATGAAGAGACAAAGCAAAAAATTGACAAATATGAAAATATGATTGATGAGTGGAAACAACATTCAGGAGATCTTCGTAAAATATCTGTTGATTTATACCAAATAGTTGTTAAATATTTGGTTGATAGAATAGATGGGGCAAGAGACAGATATCATAAGAGAAAAGTAGAATTTAAAGGCAACAAAGAAATAATTGACAAGATAAATTCCGATCTTGACATATTAGATGGAATAGTACCAGAGGACCCATCACAAAATATAGAGTTAGTAATTGGAAACACCAGATTCGTTAAAGGCAAAGACAACAAAAACGAATATGGTAAGTGGAGTGATGGATCTGACATATCAGATCCAGCAGATAGAAGTAGGATGCTACACATAACGTCATCTTTGTATGATGTTGATTTGGATTCTAGTTACAATGTTGGTAGTATATTTAAGAGAGTCTCAGTGGCCAAAATGATGGCTCAGTGTGTTGATAATTCAATTTATATGTGGGTATTGAACAAAGTATTCGATAATATTTACAAATATGCTGATCCAGACAAATATGGTGTTGCTAATATAGGCAGTGATCCTGGAGTAGTAAATAAATTTATATGCAGCATTGATCAATCTGATAGCATATATGGAATAGATAGTCGGTTTTCATGGTATCTAATACCGTTTATAGACAACCACAAAAGCAAGGCCAATAGATATTTTAGTGAGTCCCACGAAATAGTTTCAAGTACAGAGATCTTCCAAGGCAAAGAGGAACCAATTTCGTTTAGTGATTTCGAAAATTGGAGATCTGGGGTTTTAGATTTTGAAGACAAACAAATAGTAAGAGATAAATCCGGGAACCCAATAAAGATTGGCGGAGAAGGATTTGATAGATATCTGAATGCGGCTCTTTATGATATGAGCAGAAAAGGGAAAGTAGACTTAGAATATTTACAATTAGACCTGCCAGAGAGCATTTCTGAGACATCTGACAACAGAGACAGTATAAAAGAAGAGTATGACAATTGCCTTGGAGCAATAGAAGATATCAAAGAACGAATCTCAAATGCCAAAGATCAATCGGCTGCTGCTGAACTGCAGGTTGCTCTTGAGAAGGAACAGGAAAGATGTCAAAAACTATTTGGTATGATGAGGAAGTTAGATATTAGTCTAGAAAACATGCAAAAAGAATCAAATAATTTATGGAATGCAATATTTGATAGGGCGAAAGAATTACAACAAACCAGCCCAGATGCATTGGCTGCGCTCGAAAAAGTAAACATGAATAAATTCAATAATGAGGCTTTTCAATCTTGGCTCGAGGAGACTGGCAGACAAGAGAAACTCGATAGTATCTATGAAAAGTATATAGATGACAACAAGATAGAATCTGAGCTTAGAAAGATGTTGAAGACATATAAAGATGAATTTATTGAAGAAACTGAGGAAGATGGTGAAATTCACATAGAACCAGAAGTAAAGAACTTAGTAATTAATTTGGCTCACGGTGTCGAATATGGTGATGAAAAGGTTAATGCTCCCTATGAGAAATATGATTATAAGAGATTGGCCGAAATCACAAATGAGAGAATAGACGAAATAAATACGGAAGCCTTTCAATCTTGGCTCAAGGAGACTGGTAGACAAGAAGAATTAGATAAGGTTCATGAAGAATCTGAGATTAGAAAGAAGATGTTGAAAGATTACAAAGATGAGTTCATTGATGAGGGAAGGAATCTCAGCAAGGTTACCCCAGAAGATGTTGATATGATTTTGGGTGGGTCTAAAATTGATAGATCAAATATGCTATCTTATGCGGTAAATTCATTGCGGCAATTGGCATCTAAATCTGCCAAAACAAACGTCAGAGAAAAAGTTGCTCCGGTTATGAGAGACATGGTGGAAAGAGACGGAAAAACCAATAAATTCATCCGTGCTATCATAGAATCTCTTACTGCTATTGTAGAAACGCATATTGTGCAATGTTCGCAGACTGTTATGTTTGGTGGTGGTGGAACAAAAACAGGAGTTTCGTACAAAGACGAAGATGGTTATCTAAGAATGCCTCCAGGATGGGATCCTGGAGAACTATATGGTAGGAGATCAAATCCTTATGCCGCAATACGTTCCTTGGCCAAGCAAATTGACAGAATAAGCAGCGATGACAGATATTCAGAGGACCAAAAAGAAGAAGAAATAAATAAACGCAAAGAAATGATTAAATTATATAGCAGAAAAATGGAACAGGATCCGAAAGCCCGTAAGGTAGCCAATAGAGCACACTTAATAAATAGTATAAATAATCCATTTCTTCCGATTAATCAGGATCGTTTATCTAAATTAATGTCCAAGATGGAAGATTTTTATAATGGTTATGATGTGGAATGGGAAACTTATGATGTGACACTACCATCTGGCGATACGCAAATGGTATCTGAACCAGATATGGTTGATTTCTTACACAAGAATACTCCACTTATGCAAAGTATGGGAGTTAATGTTGCTAGAGTAGTTCTTAGATATTTAACTGAGACACCGCGCAGTGTTGCTATTGCTGGCATTCCAGAAAGACTCCCGACAGACAGGAGCAAAGACATAACTGATTTAGGCGCAATGAATGCGAGTAATGTGATTACAAGCATGCTTGGCATGATTGGGGCCAAAGACTACCTGCATGGAAGAGACGAAGAAGATGAAGATGGCAATAAGTATCACATAGATGGTTTAATGGATGTTATGGAAAGTCAAGGATTAACAAAGTATCTTGAAGACATATCTGTCCCATCAAGAATTGTTCCTCAATTAGCTATGGAATTGGCCCTATGGGTGAACGGCCAAAAGGCGAAGGGCGGATTGGACATAGATGGTGCTAAGCTGGTCAGAGAACATATCAGAAACAAGCTTTTTGACTACATAAGCGCATCTATTCCAACACCAAAGGGCGAACTAGATAGAAGTTCTATTAATGCAAGGCGAGATATAGTTAATAAGATCAACAAAGCATCGAACAAGGTTGTTGAACAGATGATAAAACTTTCAACACCAGATGCAGATGAAATATTGGATGGCCAAAAAGAGTTTGACAACGTTGTAGACATGTTCGCTAGAATGAAATCTGGAATGTTAAGATTGAAAGATTCAGATTTACATTATAGCGCAGCCGATGAAGCTGACGTTAATGTAATAAATGATTTGATAAATTCAGCAAACAGTTTCAGAGAAACTGGCAATATAGAAGAATTAAAGAAAACATATAAGAATTTCCTGAATCTCTGTAATGATTTAGCAGTTAAGAAAGATTCTGAAAGGGTATTTGCAGATGCCACTCAGCATCTTGGGAATATTGATAGATTAGACAATCTGTCTTATCTAGTTTCTAAGATGGACAGAGCTGATGGAGAAGAGAGAGAAGACATAAAAACAAGCATAACGACATTAATTGATGAACTGTCGGATAGAGGAGTTATATTATCTGGTGATTTAGGGTCGTTACCGGCATTGATGGATTCTGCTGCCAATTCTCGCAAAGACGAAATGAATAGAATTGAATCAATTATTGGGAGATATGCCAATATACCTAGAGATTATACGGATTATACTATTTCAATTCCCGAATTAGAAAACACTGAGGGAGATAAAGTCAAGATAGGTATCGATACTGATCTTGTATCAACTGTATATAGCAAGCTTAATGAGATAAGAAATGTTGCTCTTGCTATTGGCGATTATCATAGGGCAAGAGAAACAATAGAAACAGAAAACCCAGAATCAGCAGAATATGAGGATGCATTGGCTCGTAAAGAACAGGCTTACGAAACCATACATGTGTCAATGGGAAAAATTGCTAGTGATATTGGGGAGACACCTGGTGCGAAATTAGATACACAAGGTGGGATAATTCATAAATTCACTGGGGAATTAGATAAATTCTCTAAAGAATATAAGGGTCGTTTGGGTCTATATGATAAGTTAATAGATATCAGAAACGATCTTCTTGGACAGGGATTGTCCGACGATCAAATAAGAGAAGGTTATGTTAATATTTATCGCAAATTATTACAGTCTGCTAAAGTATATAATTTAGAACCTCGACACGTTGCTTCAGAGTTAGCTGATAGATTTAGAAAATATATTGAATTTAAGAGAGAACAACACCGGACGAGAAGAGAAGCTTTTGGTGGTATAGAAATAGATACTATATTGTATGTTCCAGGATCGTCTGAACCGTTAGAAGTTTCTATTTATCCCATGGAAAATGTTTATGATAAGGTCAGTAAAACTCTTGATTCTGGGATATCGCTTGAGGCTACTTTGATCAATCCACAAAAATTCATAAATTCTGGAGAAGGTGTTCTGTCAATAAAATATGACAATGTGCAAGAAATGGAAAAAGGAGAAACAGAGACAGAAATAGCGCCAGAGGAAGAATACAGCATCGATGCAAATATGACTATAAGGTCAGCTGTTGAGATAGATATCGATAAACACGATGAAATAATAACATATCTGAACCAAAGTGGCAAAAAGCCAGTTATTATAAAGAAAACTAAAAAGGGCGAATTTTGTTGGGACAAATTAAGAGACAGTGTCAATGATTTGATAGATGAGACAAAGCCATTGCTTGAAAAAATGAGATCTGATTTTTCTGGGTTGGCTAAGAAATTTGGTTCAGATGAGTTGGCCAATGCTGTCGAGCATTATGATTTAGACAGAATGAGATCAATTGCAGATCATCTTATTGATATTGGTGATAAAGATCCAGATAGAGCATTCCCACGTAAATTCTGGGATCAATTTAAGAATTTCTCTGATGTTCTTAAGAAATCAATGGGTCTTGGGAGTATGAAAAAGGCCATAGAAGAATATGACACGGAAGGCATTCAAGAAATAATAGATGAATTGTCAAGCAGAAACATAAAATTGTCTCCAAGAATTATATCTGACGTGCAGGAATGTATTGAATCTGTACGATAGATATTTTTAGTGTTTTATGCTGATCAAAAATATACTGAGACCACTATTTGAAGGGGTACGAAATGAAAAAATTAGCTTATGCCGATGAAGATCTTACTTCTTCTGTGAAGGAAGTAATCAAAGAGGCCGAAGAAATGAACGACAAAGAAGTCGAGGCCGAATATGGAGAGATATCCGACATTGCCGACAAGATGGAAATGGATGACGAGGATTTAGAGGGTGAGGCTGAAGACACAGAGATCACTTTCGAATATGATGCTCTTGTCAATCTTGTTGGTGAAGACAAGGCCCAGATATTGTATGACAAATGTGAAGAAAAAGGTCCTGGTGTTCCTTTGACAATCGAAGATGTTGAGGAATGTTGCCCAGAAGCCGAAGAAATGACCCCAGAAGAAGGTGAACTGGAAGGTTACGAAGAAGGTATGGCGGTTGGTGCTGAGGAAGCAGCAGAGGGTCCCGATGAAGTTGAGGAATTTGAAGAGGGATTTGAAGAAGCCGTCGAGGGCGAGGGCGAGGGCGAAGAAGATGATATTGAAGCTGTTGGGTATGGAGATGATGGGGAATGCCCAGAGTCTGGCGAAGATGAATGTCCAGAGTCTGGCGAAGATGAATGCCCAGAAGCAGGAATGGATTCTACCGGGGCGATGGAAACTGGTGCGGTTCCTGAGGGTGGCGAGCAGATAATGGATGACGAAGTCGAGGCAGGAGAGGATGAAGATCCACATGCTGCTGCATTAGCAAGAAAGGGTGAAGACGAAGACCCACATGCTGCTGCTTTGGCCCGGAAGGACTAACGTTCCAAAAATATATTCAATATTGCAAATACTATTTCTATTTCTACCCCACTTCCAATTCGAAGTGGGGTAGAAATTATCGGTCTCATTTTTGAATTTTCTAATCCATCCACCAACAATTCTATTTCTGCTACTAGTTTGCTATTTTCATATTTTAAAGAATGTGTTAGATGTGTTATATCTGTTGTGCGACCAACATGATCTCTGTTTAATATCCCCCCCTTTTTCGGGCATTTTTTATTAAATTCGTCAATTGCGTTTAGAAAAGTTTGTAAAATATATTTATTATTGTTCTCTGTACATATTATCCCATTTTCTTCTTTTAGTTTTATCGAGAATTCCATAATTTTTCGTTTCCTTTCATTAGATCTATTTCATCCCCATTAACCGGTTCGAATAATTTAACTGGGAATTTCGTGTATATGTCAATGTTTTGTCCATCCATGTATTTGCCATGACCTAATTGTTCGCATCCCTCGTAATGGCAGTCTCTTAGCCAGTTTGGTATTCTAATGTCTTCTGATAGATCTAATTTTATGGATTTATTTATTGCATCATGTGCTGCTTTTGATCGTGGATTCATTGCTAAATAGGCGGTAGCAGAAGAAAGTATTATTTTAGCTTCTGGCAGTCCCACTATTAGAGCTGACTTCACTGCTGCATAAGTGTGTATTAGTGCTATTGGATTACAACACCCAACATCTTCTGACGCCGTTACCAATAATCTTCTACATACTGATTCTATATCGCCATTTGTGTTTATTATTTGCCCTAGCCAAAATATTGCTCCATCTACATCGCTAGCTTGTATCGATCCCTGTAACGCTGACAAACCATCATAAATAGCTGTGTCTTTATCTATGGTTGAGAATTTGGTTGGCATTACTTGCTTACATGTATCTATATTTATTTCATTTCCGGATTCAACAATAAATTCTATCGCAGTGATTATTCTTCTAGCATCTCCGCCAGACATAGACAACAGGTATTGTGCTGATTTTTTATCAATGCCTACGTTCTTATCTTTATAATATTGTATCGTTTTTTTTATTACTTGTAGCATATCTTTTTTAGATAATGGTTTGAATTCAAATATAATGCTCCTAGATATTAAAGCATGGTTTACTGAGTGAAACGGATTTTGTGTTGTTATTCCTATAAGAATTAATGTCTGATTTTCTACGTGCGGTAGTAACAAGTCTTGTATGTTCTTTGGAAATCTGTGCAACTCATCTATTGCTACTAATGTTTTCTTCTTTTCCAGGTCTTTTGAGACTTTTGCTCCGTTTATTGCTTCTCTTACATCTGCGGTTTTGGCAGTTGTTGCGTTCATTCTAATGAAATTAGAATTTGTTTTGTTTGCAATTATCTCGGCGAGGGTGGTCTTTCCTGTCCCAGACGGCCCAAACAATATCATGGATCTTATTGAATCATTGTTTATGGCATTCTTGAGAATAGAATTCTTGCCCAACAAATGACTCTGTCCTAAGAATTCGTCGAGGGACTTTGGTCTCAATATATCTGCCAATGTACTCATATTGCTTTATATCTTAACACAAAATTGTATTAGATGTTTCTAGATGATTGTTCGAGACAAAAATACAGAAACGTAAACAGAGAGGACCAAAATGCCTAAAGAATATAATTCTGATCTGCAGGAACTGATGTACAAGATTAAGAACAGTGTTACTTGCTCATGTCTGTTTGCGCTAGAGAATAATTTTAACAAGGTTGGTCTGACTCTTCAGACTACTACCAAGAATAGAATGATATTGTGTAAAATCAAAAACAGTAGGCCTTACTGCAAAGAATTTATGGATGATTATATATTTGTTGGATCTGCTGATGAAGATAGAGAACTAAGCAAAAGGGCAGTGGAATGCATAATTGAATTTGTAATGAATGCAGCTTCAGACAAACCTGCCAAAATAAAGGATGAGCAAAGAAATTGGCAGGATGGTATAAGTCTATATGGGAAAGTGATACTTGTAAATGAAGATGTAGAGGCCGTTGCTGGTAACCCATTAATGGATTAATAATGCCATATAATTTCCCGATACCAAGATCTAGAGGGTGTCAGCCTCCTAGAGAAGACAGTGAAAATAAATGTACTAGTGGATGCCTCGGTAACGAAGAGTTCTTCGTTAACGATATGATTTTGCATGCATTAATTGGCAGAGTAACTGCAAACAACGGAACTACTTACGAATTCGAGACTTTATATGATCCAGAATTAAAAGCAATGGAGGTAGACATACCTAGTTGCTATATGGATTATCTCGAGACTGTCCAGGTTGGTCCTAATATACAGAGATATTTGCGATGGTTGATAGGCATAGCTTTTGGTGGATTGGCTAGCAATCTTTATTGGGCAGGCGAAGATGAGCTGGTTGACCTCGGTGGTGGGGTTTGGCAAACTCCACATGATTTCTTTGACGAGACATTGGCTGTGTTCGTTAATGGCAAAAAGGTCGACAGACACAGATCAAACGGTTTTGAAGTCCTGAGTGACAATACTTTCAAAATGAAAGATACACACCCATCTAGTTGTGGTGCTAAAATTTCTGTGGGATACATGAAAAACGAATGAGCGACGTAGATCCTGATGCTTTACAACAAGACTTTCAAATCTCTGGTTCGTGTAATTATGACGATACCATAGTTAATCCACATGACCAAGGTGTAGCTGAGGGGCAAGACAATCTTGAGGGCGACCTGAATATGCTCAGGACGCTCTTGAGAATACTTCTTGGAACAACTAATTGGTATGATCCGCCGGAGATGACCATTCAGGACATCTCCGACAAGATGATACCAGAACCAGTTCATCCATCTGGTTTTGATGGTGTAACTGTATCCGGTGGTAGTACCACTGCTTTTGACTCCGCAATTAAAACAATTACTAATCATAATTCTGGTGTTGGAAGCCCAACCACAGACGGGGTGGTTGTTGATTCTACACGTTCTCATGTTCTTCATGTTAGAGATAGTTCAACACATGATCCTATCGACGATGGTGCCGGTAACAAAGTTTACGGGCGCTTATCTTATGGCGCCGGAACCTACACAGTTACATTCTATTCTTGGGTTGGTGGAGTAGAGACACCATATACGTTTACTGCTCCGAGAGATGTTGATCTTGGTTATGTACTCGTTTCAAGAAGATACGAGGATCTGGAATGGGATAGATTTTTTGACCTTGAATTCCAGGATAATATTACTGGAGTTGGTGGTTATCAAGGTTATCAAGGACCAGCCGGAATAGATGGAACCCAGGGTCCTCAAGGGTGGCAAGGCCAAGTCGGAGTTACTGGTTTTCAAGGTCCTCAAGGATTCTTTGGCCCACAGGGTTATTCTCCACAGGGACCACAGGGTTTCCAGGGATCAGGTTTTCAAGGACCGCAGGGAAATGAGGGGAACGATGGAATTCAGGGTCCACAAGGTTCTGGATACCAAGGCCCAGCTGGAATAGATGGAACCCAAGGTCCGCAGGGTTTTCAAGGTCCGCAAGGTTTAGGCTTCCAAGGCAACAGTGGTATTCAGGGACCACAGGGCTTTGGGTTTCAGGGATTTGTAGGCACACAAGGACCTCAAGGTTGGCAAGGAACACAAGGTAACCAGGGGACATCCGGGACACAAGGACATCAGGGTTTTGGTTATCAGGGTGTGCAGGGGCCAGCAGGTATAGACGGAACCCAAGGTCCACAGGGAGTAGACGGAACTCAAGGTCCCCAAGGATGGCAGGGCCAAATAGGATCTACTGGTTTCCAAGGTCCTCAAGGATTCTTTGGTCCACAGGGTTATTCTCCACAGGGACCGCAAGGCCATCGTGGGTTCCAGGGAGTAAGAGGTGTACAGGGGCCACAAGGAAATCAAGGAATACAAGGTTTTCAAGGTAATGATGGCCCACAAGGATTTCAGGGATTACAAGGAAATCAAGGTAATCGTGGTTATCAAGGATATCAGGGATCATTCGGAGTAGATGGAACCCAAGGTCCGCAAGGGTTTCAGGGATGGCAAGGCAAAATTGGTCAGCAGGGTAATCAAGGACCTCAAGGATGGCAAGGATCTATTGGTTATCAAGGCAACCAGGGTAATCAAGGAAATCAAGGTGATTTTGGACCACAGGGCTTCCAAGGGTTAGTTGGTACGCAAGGAACTCAAGGGGATCAAGGTCCGCAAGGCAACCAGGGTAATCAAGGAAATCAAGGTGAATTTGGGCCGCAAGGCTTCGGTTATCAGGGTGTACAAGGACCAGCAGGGACAGATGGAACTCAAGGTCCACAGGGATGGCAAGGTCAAATAGGATCTACTGGTTTCCAAGGTCCTCAAGGATTCTTTGGTCCACAGGGTTATTCTCCCCAAGGCCCACAGGGTTTTCAAGGGAAACGTGGCTTCCAAGGCCCACAGGGCAATCAGGGTTGGCAAGGGGAAGTTGGGCCTCAGGGGTTTGGTTTTCAAGGAGCAAGAGGACCACAAGGTAACCAAGGCAATCAAGGTTGGCAAGGTAAAGTTGGACCACAGGGGACTACAGGGCCACAAGGAAATCGGGGTTTTCAGGGAGTTCGTGGCACACAGGGGAATCAAGGAAAGCGTGGTTATCAAGGAATAAGGGGTCCAGGGCGGCAGGGGCCACAAGGCTGGCAGGGTAAGCGTGGTTTCCAAGGCAATCGCGGATTTCAGGGTAACCAAGGCAACCAAGGAAATCAGGGCTGGCAAGGTGAATTTGGGCCGCAAGGCTTCGGTTATCAGGGTGTACAAGGACCGGCAGGGATAGACGGAACTCAAGGTCCCCAAGGATGGCAGGGCCAAATTGGATCTATTGGTTTTCAGGGTCCTCAAGGATTCTTTGGCCCACAGGGTTATTCTCCACAGGGACCACAGGGTTTCCAGGGATCAGGTTTTCAAGGACCGCAGGGAAATGAGGGGAACGATGGAATTCAGGGTCCACAAGGTTCTGGATACCAAGG
>WJMJ01000171.1 GCA_014728035.1 Promethearchaeota archaeon
AATCATATATAGTCAGAATATCGAACCTTTTCTGGGTTTCCTGGCTCATACATCTCACGAAGATTCAAAGTTCCGAAGACACTCATCAATATCCACAAGGGGGATAATTCTGTCAGATTAGGAAGTTGCGGGATAAGAAGAGGACCAGCAAACTGTGAGATCCAATAGCTATTGATAGCTAAAAACGCGAACCAGAATCCTGCATGAATCACATTGAAGTATGTAGCTTTGCGTTGAAAATTACCTTTGAGAGTATCAAGAACAGTCATAGAGTTGAACCCATGCCAGACTAGAATTATCACCATGAACGTTGTCAAGAGAGGATATCCACCTAGCCATAATAATCCATAAGAGACTGCAATAGCACCACATAGAAGAATCCAACTGACCATCGGATTGAAGTTTCTTCGAACATCCTCCGTATCATCACGAGAGGTTGAGCTGGTTTCATTAGGATCATTTTCTTTATTCAATTGTGAAGCACTCGATTTGATTCGTTCAGTCTCTTATAATTCAGAAGGTTTTTGCAAAATAAATCCCTGGACGATTTCATAATTTTACAAGTTTGAATCTAATGTAGAAAACGACTAAAATCAATAAGGCAAATGTAGCAACCACTCCCAGTGTCGTTAAAACTCGAGTATTGAAATCTGGCGCTTCCCATGTTTCCAAAGAGATGAAGATCTCATTTGTATTGGGAGTTGTTGGAAGTGAGATAACGTTGGGAAATCGATCGTAAACTAATCCAGGTCCATTGATAATATATACCCCTTCTCCAGAATAATCTTCCCACCAATTGCCTTTTCTATCACCATCGTCCCAGTCATTCTCCAATCCCCCATCGTATGCACTAGCAACTCCAGCTGAATATATGAAATTACCAATGATAAAATTGTACGAGCTGCCTTCAATCAATATGATACTGTACAAGTCTGCACCTTGAATAATGTTAGACATCACTGAGGAGTAATTTGTTCCGTAAAAAGCTATACCAGATGCTGTACAGCCGCTAATTGAGCAATTAGTAATCTGCGAAAAAGTACATTTAGTGAGAGCAATGGCATCATCTGGAACATTTTCTAAGGAGCAGTTAGAAAGTATAACAGAATTGGAATTGGATGCATAGATACGAGATGTCTGACAATCAATCGCATCCGCATAACATAGCTGATATCTGTCAATGAAAAGTGCTGTCCCATCGCAAGAAAAGTCACAATCAATAATCATACAATTGGACCCGTTATAGAGGTTGATTGCTCGACCTGACGGATTAGAAAAGGAAAATACACAATCAGTAATCAATACATAAGAATTCACATGACAAATGGAAATACAGGAATCATTTGAGAGACTCTCAAAAAGCAGACCTTGGATTAGATATGGATCCTCAAGTGATCCGGACCCAGCAATACCAAGTGTCGAGAAGTCATCCTCCGAGTCGATGATAATTGGACTACTTGCGGTTTGAGCAGAAACATGATACGTTTTGTCTGTATATTGGATATCAGTCAAACTTCCAAATTGTAAAAAAGACGCAAATAGAACAAACATCAACAAAGCAGTTGAGAAATAGTGTCTGCGCTTCATCAATAATCCTCCTGAGAATAAGATCGGTATTCTGAATCTTCCGTATCCATTTGGTCCGAGTCCATAGATTCCGTTTCTTCATCTTGGTCAGTTTCTTTATCAGGATTAAATCCAAACTTGACGATGTTCTTGAGTGTGCGCCAACCTTGTTGAACGAGGAATAGTAATCCAAGAAGAGTAAATCCAAAAAGAATTATACTCAGATCATACCACCAAAGAACATATCCTCTAATAATTGAATTCGCAATGAGAAAAGTTCCTACAAAGACAATTAATATGATTAAGATTCCTGAGATGATTCTCCATAGTCTTCCTCCCCAAATAATCAGCATTAGTTTTTCCTCTTGCGATGCATTTGAAGTATCACCTTAAATTCATTTTGTATTAAATTTTTAAGGTGAAAAAGCTTTGAGTCTGATGGCAGATGAGATACTATGAAGTGGTCAAAGTTAGCTGGAGGTTGTGTTCTTCTTATCATGATAATATCAATTCCAGCACCAGTTTCTGCAGGGAGTTCATCGACCAGTTTTGCATGGCAAAATGGATTAATCATTCACACCCATTCAGAGAATCATGACTTTTGGGTTCCGGGAGCAAATACTGAAGCGTATTTGATACTCACGCTAATGTCTAAAGGAGCGACCGTGAAGTTCTATGATTTGACTGTGTTCATAAAACTCATTACAGAAACTAATGTGACTGGTCAAATCACAATCAATGATCCTTGGAAATATCCAGGTGACACAATTAGAGTCAAAGGATCTTTCAATCTCACTCCTGAGATGATTAACAACGCGGGATGGGAGACATATCGGTCTTCGTATATATATTGGATAGAGTCCAATGTCAGGCTTTCAAATGGTGATAATGTCACACTCTCATCATTTGAAGTAGAATCAACCACTTTGACTATGTCCACAATCACTATTCTTGCTTTCTGGCCTTTTCCACCAATCATTTTGATGTTCGGAGTATACTGGTTAGGTGCATATGGATTAACTCGATTCAATGAAAGGTATCTGGAATTAGAAGCAGCAGAAAGAGAAGCTGCTAAAAAGAAGAAAGATGACGATAAGGCAACAAAAACTACAGATGACAAAAGTTCTGATGCTTAATAAAGTCTAATTGGTTGGCATATTCAAAATTCATAACATTGCACCAAAATAACGGTATCCATATTTATGATATCAACGGAGAAGAATCTACATCAATGATTCTTCCCTGACAACATCGGGTCTAAACATTCTGATTATATTTCCATTTCCGAAAACACCCATCACAACAAATAACGGGCACAATAAGGTTAGATTCTCAATTTGTGGAAAGATGAGAATCTGGTTGTATTGATTTATCCAGAAACCATTGATTGCAAGAATGATAAATGCTACAGTGGATTGAACCAAATTGAAAATAGCACCTCTCCTAGCTAGCGGATAAGAATAACGTTTTAGAATTTGAAAAGTTTCCTGTCCAAGACTAACAAGAAAGAATAGAATTATGGTAATTAATGCTGGATACCCGAAGATATAGAACGACCCATAACCTACCACAATCATTGCTATCATTTTCATGTATGTAGATAGAGGATTGAAATATCGCTTCTCAGGAACTTCTACAGCATCCAAGTGGCGTCTATGGTCTTCATCTGGATTCTCATCCCGTTCATCATCCATCATGGGAATCATGTGCAGTAAATGATTTTTTGTTAATAATGTAGTTCATTTCAGCAAGAGAACAAGTCTAAATCCGCGGAGTCGGTCATGTGAATGTTTAAAACGTATTAAATTAACATACGGCACAGTACTCGATTTACGGGTGTAAATAGCATGGCAGATGCAATTGAGTGGACCAACGCTGGCAGTGACCAAATAGTATGGCGATACCCTGACAATAGAATCAAATGGGGAAGTCAACTAATTGTTCTAGAGAACCAGGCTGCAATATTCTACAGAGATGGAAAAGCATTAGATACTTTTCTTGCAGGTCGTCATAAACTGACTACCAGCAGCATGCCTAGTTTGGTCGGCTGGCTACAGAAGAAGATAAAGGGCGATGTCTTCCAGGCCACATGTATATTCCTATCCAGAGGACAATTCCAAGGTAAATTCGGTGGGAGAGGACAAACAAGTGATCTCGCACCACTGATGTTCCACGGTAACTTCTGGTTCAGGGTAAAAGAGCCCAAGATCTTTACCAACGAAGTCGTAGGTAATCAGAACGCATTCTCTACCAAGAAAGTCAATGATTTCCTTCGTGCATTCATGAATGAAAGAATCATCGACGAATTTGCACATTACGACTTACAAGCAGTGTTCACACGCCTTGATGAGACCTCACTAAAGGTTAAGACCAAAGTGAGAATGAACTTTGAGAGGATTGGACTCGAACTCGTTGATATCAAATTTGAAGGTATTGACACAACCGAAAAGTACAGAGAACGACTCTTCTGGCTTAGAACTGGCGGTGTTGGTGGAAGCCAACTAGCTGGAATGGAGACCATGAGAGGTGCAGCAGAATCTCTTGGTAAGAGTCCTGGTGCAGGCTTCGGAGCCGGAGCAGCCATGATGGGCGCCATGGGCGGCATGATGGGTGGCGGCGACAGTAGTGGAGGCGGTTCAGCCCCTGCAGGAGCCAAATTCTGTCCAAATTGTGGTAGCAAGCTTAACGGTGCCAAGTTCTGTCCGAACTGTGGTACAAAGATCGGATAATCCAACAAGGAGGACTTTTTGTCCTCCCAAGGTTTTCTTTTTTTATAGTCTAAAATGAATAATAGAGGTTTGCTGACGTATCCAACTATATGACTTTATTGACCGAAAGGAAGATTAGACTGGCATGAGAGTACACAAATAATGCCAGATCTTCAAAACAGCACCTTATTGAAATATATGAATGAAAATTCAGAAGAATTTGAGATAACAACGAAATCTGGAGTTTTGAGCATAAAATACATACAGATATGGAGGATAATCCTCATTGAGGATTACGAGGGATGTATCTTATCACTATTAAGAAATCTGAGGAGAAAGTTTCTTTTTGATTATCTCATCTATGTAGAGAAGACGCTAACAATTTTTGAAAACTTTGGTATGTTCAATGTGATTGAAAACGTTGAACCTGAATCTATTGAAACAATACATCACATTCATTCTCTATGTTCGACGACGAAAGAAGAAAAAGTAATTGATTCGATTTGGCGAACAATAAAAGTACTCGTAAACACAGAAGGAAACACTTCGATCAGTACCTTACTTGAAATCGCACAAGAATTATTCAATATGATTTTGAAACACACCATATTAGAACAAGAAGAAGTAATTCCAGATTGGCTAAGAAAAGAACTCAAGCAAAAAACAAGGATAAAGAGAACACCTTCACAGAAAGTGGATATTGATTATTTGCATTCAATAGTCAAGAATACCACAGAGATTGAATATGGACCCAGAATTCTTGAATTGCTTCATGAACTTGTGATTATTCCTCTGATTACTTTTGAAAGAAGAGAGAGTAAAAATTTTGAAAACCTTGACTCACGGCTACTAAGAAGAAAAACAGGCGCTTTTTATACACCTCAGGAAATAGCTCATAGATTAGCAAGTGAAACACTATTTGCTTGGTTCAATTCACAGACTTCTATTGACATTTACAACTATGAAGAAGTACAAAACCTCTCACCCAACGAAAAGAGAAAAGCAATAGAAAAGCTAAAAGAAATCCGAATTATCGATCCTGCAGTGGGAGCAGGAGTCTTTCTTATCGCTGCTGGAGAATGGTTGTTCAATACAAGGATTATACTAAACGACCAAACAGCAGAGGACCAAATCCGTTTAGAAATAGCTACAGAAAACTTGTTTGGAGTAGATATCCAAAACGAATCAGTTGAAATCACTCGCAAGCGTATTTGGTTATGGATTCAGAAAGTAGACTGCATAACTCCTGAAGAGTTGCAATCTCAAATTAAATGTGGTAATAGTCTCATTGGTGAGATACGCCAAGAAGCAAAAACCAATGGAACCGGATTCCATTGGTGGAAACAATACGACTCGATTATCCAACAACACCAGGGTTTCGATATAGTACTCGGAAATCCACCATATGGGAATATCATTGGTGATGAGAAGAAGAAGGAAATTCTAAGCTACCAAATATATGATGTAAGCACAGGAAGAAAGGGCAGCTGGAATGCAGCTTCACTATTTATTGTGCGCTCTACAGAGCTTCTTAGAAAAAACGGTTATCTGGGACTCCTTCTTCCAAATAGCATTCTAAGAGTCAATCAATTCACAAAGACCCGTAATTTTATTCTAAAATTTTTAAAACCACACATGATAATCGATGAAGCAAGTCCAATCAAAGATGTAACCTTGGAGATGTTTAGCCTAATTGCAATGAAATCAGAATGTACGAAAGAAACAGTGGAGATAGTGTCAAAACGGCCAAATATGGAATACATTCATGAGATCCCATTCGCTTCTTTGAAGATAACTGGCATCTTCACCATATATTATGATACACTTTTGGATAAAGTCCTAGATAAAGGTAAGACTGGAGTTCTCAGTGCCACACGAGGAACGGATATACCAAAGGAATCCACAAGCAAAAAACGGGACAGAAAATTTGAAATTCCATATATAACATCTGGTAGAAGTGTGAAAAGGTATCGAATAATTAAGAAACATTTGAAGTACTCAAACGATACATTTCGATGCAAGCCAGCTCTGATTCACTCGTATAATAATGACCTATTAGTTGCTACCAAGAATTATCCATACCCCAGATGTACCATGAAAGAAAAGGGGATAATCCATGGAGGGGGAATCGTCAGAATTAAAATGAATGAAAAATTCGACCCTAGAGTCATTGGACTGATTTTGAATTCACGATTAATACAATACATATGCATACGATACTTTACTAACTACTCTCAACTTACTACCTGTTTGAATACAGGTATTATGGAAAACATCCCAATTGCATATCCAGAGAATCCAGACATATTCAGACTAGTATTCCTTCAACTTGAAGAAATATATAACAATGGAGAAGAATACCAAGATGAACTATACGGTGTGGAAACTTTAGCGAATGCTCTCGTGTACGAATTATATCTAATGACAAACTCATTACTATTAGACTTCTTAGGAAAGATCAAGAATGAATTAATGGAGTCAGATAGAAAAACAAGAATCAAAATATTGGATAGAGCTAGCAACCATCCGAGAGTACAAGAAGTCTACGCGAACCCATTGGTGAAAAGAATTGAACAGGCTTCTCGAAGGGATTACTAATCTTTCGTCGATACTGAGGCTTATATACTTCTTAGAGTAGAATCACGTGATTGAAAATGGAAGAACATGACGATAGCCAATCTGAAGAATCAGAAGAAATGGCAACTGAAATCATTGATTCAGTTCTTGATGATTCGGAGGAAGAAGATGGTCTCTCTTCTAAGGAAAGAACTGCTGAAGCAGCACGACAAGCAGAAAGAATAGCCAGAGCTAAGCAGTTACGAAAGAAGCTACGCCGTCGCGAACTAGGTGTTCTACGATTCAGATGGCCCGCTGCGATTATGATCATTTCAGGGATAATTTCGATTTGGTCTGAATTCTTAGTTGTGTTCGATCAACAGAATCCATTCTATCAATTCAACACATTCTTTGAAGCATTCCAACTACAACCGAATATATTCTGGGTATTCCCCATTATTGCGGGTGTAGGATATATCATCTTAGGAATCATTGCATATTTCGATTCACGTGCACCATGGCTAGGATTGATACCAGCAATGCTGATAGTTATGTCTGGTGGCTTCATGTACATGATGGTTTCCTTTGCCTATGCTGCAGATGACAATGCTGCGATTAGTGCAACTGGTATACCAATGACCATGATGCTAATGGGACTGATGGGATTAGTATCAATATTCATGCGAGAAAAAGAATAGAGAGGTAAGATTCCACCTCAATCGCTGAGGAATTCATCAAGATTTCCTTCAGCCTCCAATTCCTCCATCCAGTCAATTCTGAGGGGAATGACTTCAGCGTCAAGAATCGAGAGTATCTCTTCCACAGTTTCAGGAGCCTTCATGTCAGTGGTATCAATCTCATACACAATATTTGGATCAAATACTTCAATTGCGTCCATCTGGCAGACTCCAATAACCTCGGCTTCTACATTCTCTCTAATTTTAGCTTCGGGATAATCCCGCGATGCTAAACGGACCCGCAAATTAGCTGGATGAGCTCGAAGAATGATGACCAACTCAACAGATGAGCTTGGCACCAAATCAATATAATGCCCCTCGATGATGACTCTACCTTTCTTATTTTCAACAAGATCAATTAACGCTTCAACTAGACAGTCTTCATCAATGATTCCAGTTTGGCGATGCTTGTCTTCAGCTGAAATACACCCAGATGCATCAGCTAATTCGCTCATAGAGACAACATCACAGCCCAGCCGAGAACCTAGTATTTTCGCAATAGAAGTCTTACCAGTACCAGGAGTACCGCCTATGAGAATTACAGTCATATATGATTTTTAACGTAGGGGATAAATAAGGGAATTGGAAGGGAATTACCAATTCACCTTATAAGACTGGGATTCTAGTACAATAACGGAATATAATACTGTCCGGTGCTGATGAAATGATTAGGGGTAAGAAACATAACACAAACAGAATTGTGCCCTTGGCAATAATGGTGCTATCGCTGATTATGGCTTTCACATTCTGGTGGTCAAATGGAGTGTTAGCTATTCTACTGATGGTTGTTGCTTTAGCAAGCTGTGTCTTTTCTGCGTGTCAATTCACATTTGAACCAAGTGACGGACAAGTGATTGCAGTTCGTGCTTCTGATATCCAGCAGAGACGAGTGCGACCACGAAGGGACCCTTTTAGAGAAGAAACGATAGCTATTGAAGAGATAATAGATTTAGAATCCGCAGATCCTGAAGAAAAAATTACAGATATTCAACAAGACTTGCCTGTAGAAATTATTGATGGAATCGGGCAATCTTATGGTTCCAGACTCAGAGAAATGAATATTGATATTGTAAAGAAAATGGTGACAGTACATCCAGAAGTAATAAAACAAATCTGCGAAGTAAATAGAGAAACTGCCGAACACTGGATTGCTGATGCAAAATGTCTTATCAAAGGGGCTAGAATATACAGTATTTTGGAACTTGCCATGTCTGAACCAGCAGAAGTCCTTATCAAAATTGAAAAAGCGATAGACAAAGGAAAATTGGACCTTCCGAATTCTTACGAGATTAATGAATGGAAAATCCGACAATGGATTGATACTGCAAATGATATCATGTCATCAATAAGCTCAGATGACTTTAGAAAATGGAAAGGTAAATCGTGAACCGGATTAGATTTTTTTGTATTAAATATATTCCACTACATAATGAATAAAAGCCACACCCATTCTATTTCAAATCATCACTAGCGAGGTGATTAGGAATGAATAAAGGGTGGTACATCAGACCTTTTGAGAGGAAAGATCTCCCTGATGTAGTCAAAGTCAACAAATCCTGTCTACCAGAAAATTACCCAAATCAATTCTTTTTGGGACTGTATCACCATGCCCCGAAAGCATTCCTAGTTGGTATTGATAACGACAAATTAGCAGGATACATCATGTGCAGAATTGAAAGAGGGGTTTCATCTTTTGGAATAATGCCTGTGAAGAAGGGGCACATCGTATCTGTCGCTGTAATGGACATTCATAGAAGAAAAGGAATTGGATATGCTTTGATACGAAAAGGCATGGCTGCCATGTCAGAGTATGGAGTCAGTGAATATTTCCTCGAAGTCAGAAAATCCAATAATGCAGCTATTGGAGTATATGAAAAGCTTGGATTTAGCATCAAAAGAGTCCTTAAAGGGTATTATCGCGATGGTGAAGATGCCTACCTAATGGCCAGAAAAAGCATCAAAGACGAACCTATTGAGAGTGAGTGAATTGAGTCAGGGCCCAATCCGTGTACCACTAATCCCAAAATGTTCAGCTTGTATCATGGATAGTCTTACCACACTAGTTCCTATGCTCACAGATAATGAACAAGAACAATTCCGTCTATTCAAATTAGCATTTCACAAGCTTTCAGAAGGCTATGAGCAAAAAATAGAACCAGCACCACTCTCAATAGAGCTTTATCAGATGTTATACTCAGAGGCAAAAGTCAAGGACCCATACAAAGAGATTAAGGAAATTAGTACTGAAGCGGCAAAGCAAGTACTACCCTCAATTGAAAAGTTGATCAATAAATTGGATGATTATGAAAAATTACGAGCTTGTATTGCAGCTGCCATTACTGGGAATGTCATAGATTTCAACACTGCTGGGCACCGACCCGATTTTGATTCTCTAGAGAGTCAGTTCCAAGATATATTGAATCAAGGATTTGTTTTAGATGACTCTCAAGAACTATGGTGGGCAATCAAAGCCCAGAAAGGAATAGTCGTTTTCCTAGGTGATAATGCTGGTGAAACGTTATTCGATATTCCACTTCTTAGACTCTTCAAAAATCATGGATGGAGAATTATCTATGTCGTGAAAGGAAGACCCATGATAAACGATGCAACTGAGGAGGACATTCAAAGTACCGAGATTGAAGAACTTGCGGAGATACAGAACACAGGCGCTTGGGCTCATGGAGTACCTGCCAAAATGGTAAGTCGTGACTTTCTTGATATCATTTCAGGCTCTGATCTTGTTATTTCAAAAGGGCAAGCAAACATTGAAACCTTTCCAGAGATTCAAAGAGAGCTTAAAGTCGAGACCTATTATATATCCCGAGCAAAATGTACACACATATCTCAAGCAGTTGGAGCATCGAAAGGAGAAAATATTGTGCTAAGAAGACCAGCTACAGAATAGATTGCAGGACTGAGAAGATTTTTATCCAAGTAGGCTTGACTTGGTTTTGTGGTAGTCATTATCTTAGCATCCTTTTGAAAAAACTTAAATGTGATTCCAACACCGAAGTGCATGTACAGTTTTATCAGAACCTAGATATAAGATAAGGCTAGGTTTATGGAGGAACTAGATAAATGAGTCAGCAAGTACCCGTTCTCGTACTTAGAGAGGACACAGAAAGAACCCGAGGCCGCGATGCTCAAAGAAACAACATCATGGCTGCAGTAGTAATTGCAGAAGCAGTCAAGAGCGCGCTAGGTCCTAAGGGTATGGATAAGATGCTAGTCGATTCCTTTGGCGACATTACTGTAAGTAATGATGGCGCAACTATATTGAAAGAGATGGACGTAGCACATCCAGCAGCAAAGATGATTATTGAGGTCGCAAAGACCGTAGACGCAGAAGTTGGTGACGGAACCACCACTTCAGCAATTCTAGCAGGAGACTTACTACGAAAGGCCGAAGAGCTTCTCGATCAGAAGATTCATCCAACAACAATCATTAGTGGCTACAGGAAAGCAACTGAGAAAGCTCTAGAAGTTGTAGATTCCGTCGCTGAGAAGGTGGACCCGGCAGCAAGTACTTACAAGAAGATACTTATGGATGTTGCAAAGACTTCGATGTCTAGCAAGTTTGTTTCAAACTATAGAGACCACCTTGCAGAGCTAGTTGTTAATGCAGTTCTTGCAATTGCAAAAGACAAAGAACCAGGCGCAGAGATTGACATCGGGGATATCCCAAGGCAGAAGCAAGAGGGATTAGGTGTTGATACCACCATGATGGTTGAAGGTCTTGTTTTGGATAAAGAGATTGTTCATCCTGGAATGCCAACTAAAGCAGAAAAAGCAAAGATTGCCCTACTTGAGTGCCCATTAGAAGTGACTAAAACTGAATTTGATGCAAAGATTGCAATATCAGACCCATCCTCAATGCAGAGCTTCCTTGATCAAGAGGAAAGCATGTTGAAAGAGATGGTGGATCAGATTGTCGCAACTGGTGCAAATGTTGTCATTGCCCAGAAGGGAATTGATGACGTTGTCCAACACTATCTTGCAAAGAATGGCATTCTAGCAGTCCGACGAATCAAGAAGTCAGACATTGAGCGAATTCACAAGACCACCGGAGCTTCAATTGTTTCAAAGATCAAGAACCTATCAAAGGAAGATCTTGGCACCGCAAAGGTTGTTGAACAGAAGAAGGTTGGAGATGACAAGATGCTCTTTATCGAGGGGACTCCTAAATCCTCAAGCGTTACTATTCTTGTCAGAGGTGGAACTGACCACATCGTTGATGAGGTCGACCGTGCACTGAATGATGCACTCTATGTTGTCAGAGACGTAGTCATGCATCCATACGTAACTTATGGCGGTGGTGCATTAGCTAGTCAGATTTCAAAGCAACTCAGAGATTTCGCTTCAAGCCTTGAAGGACGTGAACAATATGCAGTCAATGCATACGCAGATGCTGTTGAATCACTACCAATCACCCTCGCTGAAAACGCAGGATTGGACCCAATTGACATCATGGTTCAACTACGTTCAGCTCACACTGAAGGTAAAGCTACCCATGGTCTCAGCATTGAAAAAGGCAAAGTCGCAGACATGAAAAAAGCTAGAGTCACTGAATCTGCTCTTGTCAACAGACAAATCATTATGTCAGCTGCAGAAGCTGCCCAGATGATTTTGAAGATTGATGATGTGATCTCAAGTAAAGGTGGCGGTGGAATGCCCGGTGGAGATATGCCAGGCGGCCCCGGCGACATGGACGACGAATAATCTAACATCACAGACACAGGATTCTGTTCGTGAACCAAACACGAATGAATCCTTTCTATTTCTTTTTTGGATAGGTAGTAATTGCTCTTCTTGCATGATTCCTATGAAATAGGATAAGAATTCATCTAACGAGTTTCAAAATAGTTGTTGATGAAATTCTTAGTTAACTATCAGCAATGTCAGACTCGATCTCTTCTAGAAGTGATTCGTACTCTTTTCGCTGTTCGGCGCTGATATATGATAGAGTTGTGAATTTCTGCATAGCTTCCAGATAGAGCGGATTTTCGCTTATTAATCGGGCTTTACAAGCTCTCTCATTTTCTTTATGTTCACTAATTTTCTTTTTGCTGATAGGTGTGAGGATAATAATCCCAATAAGGGAGCCGAAGATAATCAATTGGATATAGAGATTGGAAGCTAATTCTGGAGAAATGATGATATTGATTATGAAGACGATAATCACTGCTACTAATAGCGACCCAAGGATGAGATAATTATCAAACGGGTTTTGCTGATAGCTGGTTTCTTTTACAACTGTAATATATTCTAATACACCCCTATCGTTTAGCTCATCTATCTCCCACGGATTCATCCATACCCAATACTTATCGTGATGATCCATGACATAATAAGGATCTTTCTCCGAATCATCATATCTTCTTACTCGTTTTACCCGAAACCGCTGAAATTTATCTGAATCGTGAAGAATTTCTTCTACTCTTTTACAGCGTTCGTCTAAATAAAAAGACCCAAACGAAAGGTCCGAAATTTCTATTTCAACCTTCAATAATACTCATCAATAGATGAACTTTATCGAAAGGATATTAGAGTTTCCATAAAAATCTCAATACCGCTTTAAGAGAAGACTTTTATGGGCGTCGAAAAGCTTTTCTTTTCATAGTTTTGCAGGACCTAGCTGGAATACCGTAAGCTGGTTCTGTGGAGGAATCAATCGATGAGTTGGTGCGCGAGCAAAGTATCTCAATATGAAGATAGAAAAAGATTCATGGCAACCTGTTTTCTAATTCATATTTCAAACATCAATTTCATTTACTGTCAATCAAAGAAAACAGCTGAAGTGGAGGAAGAAGTATTCCCAACCACACTTTCAAGATATTTCAAGCACATTTGATGACAAATTCGAAAACTAATAGAAAGAGTCAAACGGGATAAATAACGGGTGTAATTCATGTCAGAAGGCTCAAAGTCCGATAAGAAAAAGAAAAAGGAGCTAACCGAGGAGCAACGCAAAAAGCTTCTCACTTACGTTCCAGGAGTGGGACCAAAAACAGCTGAAAAGCTCACTGAAGCAGGGTACGACGAATTAGACGTTCTTGTGAAAGCGGATCCAGAGGCACTTGCGGAAGCTGTCACAGGATTGAGCGTTCCCAAAGCTGAAGGAGTTATATCTGAAGCTGTCATTCTCAAGAAACTCATTGATGATGGAAAAATGGATCCAACTTCTCCACGAAGACGTAGAAGAAGAGCTCCTGAGCCAGACCCCGATCTCCATGAACTCCCACCAGCGCAGAAGATTGAAAGTCCAGAAGAAATCACTTCTATTGAAACTGGTCTTGAAATAGAACGAAAAGAGATGGGAATTCCTGCTGGACCAAAATGGCTCACACGATTTGAACGAGCAAGAATTGTTGGGGCTCGTGCTTTGCAAATATCAATGGGTGCTCCTGTATTGGTTGATATGACTGCTACTTCAAAAGAAGTATTCGCACTAGCTGAGAATGAATTGAAAAGTGGTGTACTTCCAATGACCGTTCGTAGATCGCTCCCTACTGGTGAAACTTTCGACATCCCATTAAAAGTACTTCTTGAAAATACGAGACTGGATTGATTCAGTCTCATTCCATTCTTTTTTGATTCCGTAACAAAACTGCTTAAATGATAGCTATGAATAATATTTTGGTCCCGAAGGTATGAAAGTATGCAAGAGTTGTTCCTTAGTCCAGATTTAGTAATTCGCATTCTCCTTGGATTTGCTGTAGGAGCTTTGATTGGATTAGAGAGACAAAAAAGGATGAGGGACGATCATTCATTAGGAGTTAGAACATTCGGTCTTCACAGTTTATTAGGATGTCTTGCAGCTTACTCATTTACAATATCGGGAAACGCCCTAGTATTGATTTATGCTACTGCAGTTTCGTTGATTATCCTAGCAGCACAGGTTTTCTACAAACTTTTCCGTACGATGCGAAAGGGAATGACTACAACAATAGTATTTGCCTTGTCATTTGTACTAGGTGCCTTAGTGGGGCTAGATTCAGTGCCGGTTGCACCCAATATCATAGGACCACTCCAGCTACTCTCAATGACAATTTCCTTCATGGTCTTTTTGGTATTAGGATTCAAAGAAGAACTTGCCTCAGCGGTCGCTATGGTAGAACGGGATGAATTAATCAGTGCAGCGGAGCTTGGTGTGATTATTCTATTTCTATGGCCGCTTATTCCACAGTCAGTACAAATCGGTCCAATCGAATTCCCGATTTTTCAAATCTATATCCTTGTGGTTATCCTTCTATCAATCAGTTTTGCAAATTATATCCTCGTAAAGAAATACAAGGATAAAGGAACCTATTTCTTCGGCTTGTTTGGAGGATTTGCCAATAGTGAAGCAACGGTTTCTAGTTTGACAGATTTCCACTGTAGAACAGGAAGAAAACATCCGGATAGGATTGCACTTTCTTCTATGTTTGCAAACTTAGCTATGGTTATCAGAAATGCAGCATTGATATTATTAATAGATCCAACGATTGCAATTCTCCGCTTCTATGCAGTTCCCGTGATAATTCTTGTTGGTCTCGGACTAATCAGAGGCCTTATGGTGAGACGTTCCAATATTATCGAGGAGAAAGAGGAAGAAGAAGAGATTGATACAACCAAAATCTCACCATTTGAGTTCTCAGCTGCGCTGAGATTTGCTGTTGTATTTACTGGAGTGTCCCTGATTTCACTTTTCCTTCAAGAATTCTTTAGTGATGCGGGTATTATTTTGGCAGCAATTGTGGGTGGCTTCGCTTCAGCAGGAGCAGTTGTAGCAGTTGCAGCAATTGCATTCTCAAGCGGGACAATTGTTTTATCTACTGCAGTGTTTGCTGTCATTATAGCTACAACAATGTCAGTACTAAACAAGATCATCTATGTGTTTGCTACAGACAGAGACCCGGTTCTGGCGAAAAAGGTCGCAATGGATTCTTTGACACTAGCTGCAGGAGTCGTAATTTATTTACTAGTACTTGCTTCAGGTTTAATACACATAGTATAGAATGGACGTATAATGATTCTGATCAGCATTTTTCTATTGTGGCAAATGATTCATAAAGAATCACAAACACAATGGAGCTAATTAAGATGAGGATATTGTGTGAATATGACAAGGCATTCGGATCTTATTAGATATGCAAGAGATTCAATTGAAGCAAGCACACACCAAAATGATATGCATCCTTTCTCATTTTATAATTGTGAGGTATGTAACAAAAGCAGGCCATTTGAACTGGTAATACGATATGATACAGAAGAGTCAATTTTACCAATACAGAGCCTTGTTGGACATATCCAAGGAAGATGTGGTGTCTGTGGAAAAACAACTCTGTTACTTAGCAATACAGAAGATGATGATACTGAAAGATCAATTAGACCAACATGTGCATGTGGGAATAACCAATTTGTTGTAGGCATGTGTGAAAGAATTCAGGGAGAGAAAGGGATTCCGGGCCTTTTTGAAAAAAGAGTAATTGTTGCTAAATGTTCCAAGTGTAAAAATATTCAGACAATAGCTTATACCGAGTGATTTCGTAAGACTTATACTTAGAGTATGATGAGAATTTTTTGGTGACAATATGATAGCCGGTGGCTTAGTTCATCAATTGGAATAAACTATTTAGTGATAGTAAGGCTACCCGCATGTGTTACCGGAACGAATTCTGGAGCTATATCAACGATGAGTGAAATGAGAACAGTACGTGGTATGAGAGACCTTATGGGTTCTGAAATGCGAGTCAAAGACTATTTGGTTCAAACAGTCACTGAAGTCTTCCAGTTATTCGGATACGAGTCATTAGATTCTCCGGTAATGGAATTGTGGGACACTCTCTCTGCGAAAGGTGGAGAGGAAGTTGAAGCAGAAGTATTCAAATTCAAAGACAAAGGCGACAGAGAAATTGGAATGCGGTTTGATTTAACCGTACCACTTGCGCGAATTGTATCGTCTAATCCACATCTTCCAAAACCATTCAAACGATATGCTGTGGGAAAAGCATGGAGGTATGATAGACCCCAAGCAGGTAGATATCGGGAATTCATGCAGGCTGATGTTGATGTGATTGGATCTAACAGCCCAGTAGCTGATGCTGAGGTCGTATTAGTAGCACTTGAAGCACTTCGCAGGCTTTTAGGTAGCGAATATCGAGTCAGAATCAACAGCAGAAAAGTGCTGAAAGGTTTGACCGAGAGTGCTGGAGTACCTGATAATCTTGCATTTGAATGCTTTAGAGCAATCGATAAGCTTGACAAGATAGGTCAAGGAGGAGTTATGGAGGAACTCGAAGAGAGGGGTATTGGAGATTCACAAAGTCAATACCTTCTTGATGCCATTACTCTCCATGGAAGTGGTTCGACTATTCTTGAGGAATTCATGAATGTAATGAAAGGCTCTATAATAGGAGAAGAAGGAGTCAAAGAACTTGAGGTTATGGCGAACATTTTTGACGAGTGTGATCTATCCGACCAAATAAGATTTGACCTATCATTAGCACGAGGTCTCGACTACTACACAGGACCAGTCTTTGAGGTTTCATATCTTGGAGAACCACAAGTTGGTTCAATCGGTGGTGGAGGAAGATACGATCATTTAATAGAAAAATTTGGGGGGCCTTCAACTCCAGCAACAGGAATATCTCTGGGTATTGACCGGCTTCTAGATATTCTACTTGCTAGAAAAGTTGACGACAAAATGGAATCCCCCATAAGTGTGTTTATCGCACCAATAAAACAACCGATGGTCAAATATGGAATGAAAATTCGGGAACAATTGGTCAAAGTAGGAATACCTTGTGAGATAGACCTGATGGACAGACCACTTGGGAAATTACTCAGTCTCGCAGATGATAGAGGTGCAAGTTATACAATAATTATTGGAAACAGGGATCTCAAAAAGAACGAAGTGTCTCTACGAGACATGTCAACCAAGGAGACCGAACAAGTACAGATTGAGAACATCATTCCTAGAATGAAAAGTTTACTTGGAAAATAATTGGGACTTTGAGCAGTCCACTGACTGCTCTCTTTCCCAAAGCCTTTTTTCATATCTTGTGATAAGTAATATATGACGCGAATGCCGGTAGTAGCTGGAAGATTTTACGAGGGGACTGAAGAGACTCTGATGCCGAGACTAAAAGAAAGTTTTTTGAAAAATCTCGGGCCGGGAAGACTTCCCGAGGGTCCACCTGGAGATTCTGATCAAATCAAAGCATTAGTTGCTCCGCATGCAGGGTATGTATATTCTGGCATGACCGCAGCTCATAGTTACATCAGATTATTTGAAGACCAAGTACCAGAACATCTAGTAGTTTTAGGACCAAATCATACAGGAGTCGGGAAGACAGTGGCGATTTGTGAGGACGATTGGAAGACCCCTCTTGGCATAGTATCATACGATACTGAATTGGGGCCTGCAATCATCAAGGAAGACAAGTATGCTGAATCGGACTGTATCGCACATAGTTCGGAACATTCTATTGAAGTTCAGTTACCCTTCCTTCAATACATATACGGAGGTCTTAGTTTTGTTCCAATCTGCTTGGGAACCAGGAGATATGATATATGCGAGTCACTTGGATTGACCTTAGCAAAATTAGCAGAAGATATGAATATCACAGTTATTGCCAGTTCAGATTTCACACATTTTGAATCAGCTGAGAGTGCAAAAAAGAAGGATAATCAAGCAATGGAATATCTTGAGTTTCTAGATGCTGAAGGATTCCTCGAATTCATTAACAGTCACAAAGTAAGTGTTTGTGGCGCTGCACCAATCACCGTTGCAACAGTCTTCGCAAAAGAAATGGGAGCTACTAGATTCAACCTTCTCAAATACACTAACTCTGGAGATGTTACCGGAAATAAGAATGATGTTGTAGCATATGTTGCAGCCGAATATATCTAGTCATTACCCGATTCGTCATCGGTTTCACACATACCTTCCAATTGCACATCTCGTGGGAGACCAATTCCTCCGGCGATAGCTCCAAAGAACGACACCATGGAAGCAACTCCAAGAGCAGATATTGAATCTCCTGAAGTATCGAACAAATATCCACCAAGAAGTGGACCTACAACATAAGCACTATTGCTAACAGCTCCAAATGCACCCATAACACTTCCATACACACGGTCATCACACAGATCCCCAATTAGTGCTTGAATAGTTGGCCCTCTCATTGATATTGCAACTCCAAGAATCATTCCAGCTATATAGAATCCTACTACATCCGTTGCTATCATAAAAAGAAATAATGAAATTCCACCCATTGTAGCTCCGGCCACAATAAGCCATTTTCTTCCAACCTTGTCAGATATTTTACCAAACCCGATGTTACCAGCAATCGTGATAATGCCAATAATTCCAAAGAATACCCCAATCTCGATAGGCTCTATTCCAAATCGTTGTACAGCATCTAACATGAATGCAACCTCCAGTATTCCGAAGGCAAACATATTGGCAAACATTGAAACAGCCAATGTGAAGTATGCCTTTGGTTGTTGCTGGAATACTTGGACGACGGAAATCTCATCAGATTTGGGAGGTGCAGCCATTCGTTTTACAGACTGAGGAGGTTCCGAAATGAGAATCTGAATCGCAATAACTGTGAAGAATGTGCCTATAGCTGCGATTACAAATGGTAGACGGATCCCTAAGAATTGAGCTAACACTCCACCAAGAGTTGGTCCAATCACAAACCCAACCATATTTCCAGTGCTAAGATACCCCATAGCAGTACCTCTGTTCTCAGGTGTGGTTAAATCGGACACATATGCATTTGCTGCTGGATAAAATCCAGCTGAAACCGCACCTTCCAATGCCCTAGCTCCAATCATCACGAATATTGTTTCAGCAGAAGCATAAATCAGATTTGCAATTGCAAAACCAATAAGAGCTCCGAGAAGCACTGGTTTTCTTCCTACTTTATCAGATAATCCTCCCATTGGACCAGCAAGGAAGATTCTAGTAAGAGCAAATGATGCAGCGAGAACGCCTAGTTCAAGTGCTCCAACTCCCAAAGCATCAATATAGAAGGGGAAAATAGGAGTTACTATACCAAACCCGATTTGCAAAATGCAAAGGGATAGAGCCAACATAACTACTTGACGAATACCACTTGGTTCAATAGGAGAAGCATCAGATATGACTTCTGCACTAGAAACCGATGTGGAGTTTCCTTCAAGAGAATCATCTAGCCCCATGGGTAAAAACGCCTAATGAGAACGACAGCAAATTCTTTTTCAACTTTGTCTAATGGTTGGTTCAGCGATTGATAATAACTCGGCTAACACCATTTATTTCAGCTAATGTCTCAATAATAGCCCCAGACAAAGGTTCCTGGGTTATAACCTTCAGACATGGCTCAGGATAGATTTCCATATCTTCAGCAATGACTTGGCGGATCGGAATCCCATAGCCTGCAATAGTTGAAGTAACTTCAGAAACTATTCCGGGATTTTCCGGAGATTTGACATAAATTGTTATGAAGCCATATCCAAGAACTTCACTAACTTTTTCCAAAGAGGGCCCGGCTGGTTCTATTCTGGAAAAAAAGGCGTATAATTTCTTAGCTTTTTCACTATGCTTCGAGCAAATATCTTCTGTGGTTGCTCGAACAGTTCTTCTATCAATATCAAGTGCATCAGCTAGAGATTTCAATGGGATTTTTACTGATCGACATTGAATTCTTCCTGTATCTACGACCTTGAAGCCATGCCGAATTATGGCTTGTGCTACTTGGAGTCTCTGAGGCGAATCTCTGAAAAAATCTGCAATTTCATCCCACATTTATCTCTCACAACACTTGATTTGAAGATGTAATACTATAATCATTTTGCAATATCAATTTTAGGAATAAAGAACTAAGACACTAAATTGACTTGGAGTGTTATACCAGTAATTTCTCCATCAATATCTCATCAACAAATCCATACTCCATGTTAAAATGATCCTTCCGAACACCAACATTCCGGTATCCAACTGATTCATACAATGCTCGAGCAACTTCGTTATCGTGAAAGGTACTCAGGATGATTTTGAAGTATCCAACCTGTTTAGCTGCGTACTCTGAAGATACCATTAACGAGTGTCCAACTCCTATATGACGGTACTCTTTTAGAACAATAATGCCCAACTTTGCTACATGTTTTGATGCCATCCATTCTTCTGGTTGCAAGGTTATATGTCCCGCATATTCACCATCAACCTCAGCAAGCATGAGGATATCTCTAGTACGATACGTTCGTTGAATCCAATTAACCCAATCAGCTACTGAAGCACTAACTCTGAAAGTTGGAAGCCATTTTCCTTCTTCAACAACAGATCCAAAACCGTCATGAAGATTTTTTGCGTCCTCAGGTCTAGCATGACGAACAATTACTGTTCGACCATCTTTTAGTGAATATTCCCAAGAACTCAAACACTTGACCTCAAACTTTCACGATTATTCCTAAGAAAAAGGATTGCGGTGTGTAACTTTCCTAATGGGTATCGATACGTGGCACGTCAACACGAATCCCAGGACAAGGTAACGAACAAGCGTATACTCGATCTAATTCCACATATGCCAATTTTTTATCAATTTCACGAAACGTTCCTTTTACTTGAAAAGCAGCAGGTTCTAAAGTAACCAAGGAAATTGCTACGCGGGTTCCATCTTTGATGCTATATCCTCGTCTTCGTTCTTCGTGTCGCATTACTGTCAAATGATTACTCGATGCGGGATAGACTCCGAATTCTGGAAAGGCAATAGGATATCCATCATCTGATACAAAGGATATTACACGTACAGAGGTCATTTGTGAGAAACGGCTCTGAACATTGTAAGGTAAATTTCCTTCTCTAGCCAATCTCGACGGTATCTTTCTCGAAGACAGTCTTGCTCCTAGGTATGATCGTAAAACTGAGAATTTGGAGAGTTTGATATTTTTCGAGATTTCTTTAGGGATTGCAGTACCAGCAAATCGAGCATTTGTATATTGACTATAACGAAACAATGGAGTCATTGCTATGAATTCGTAAATCTCATCATTTCGATGAAATCCCTCGAAATCAGCTCGAATCAACCAACTGTCCAAGTCAGTGGTCATTACCAGTATCCCAAGTTCATGATTTCCAGCCTCAAGATTCATCCTAGTCTTATAGGTTAGAAAATCTCCATATACTAGAGTTGTTTCATCATATTTGGTCCAAGATGTGATGAATGAAATGTTTGGCTCGCCATCACTATCTTTCGTTGCGAGAAACTTTGGAGTTTCTAGTATTGCAAGAGTAGCATCTAATTTTTCAGGAAAATCAACGCTCATAGGTTTCTACCGCCTTGAATTTTTTGAGATGATTTAGAATCCCGTAATGTCATCCCAGACCAGATCACATTTTTCACTCCTTCTTCACGAGCAATACCAGCTAATTCCTCCATCCTCTCTTGTGAAACCAATTCGGAGTCTTTTAGTGGATAACCAAGTCCTAGAAGAGTGTATTTCTCGATACACATTCGATTGAATGCGAGTAAATCGAATCGCTCCACAGTTACAAGTTTTTCAGTTATGAAAGCAGCTATTCTCTTAATGTTCTCACTGTTATCTGTGTATCCTGGAATCACCGGTGTTCGAATCCACATTGGAATTCCGTGTCTTGAAATAGCAACTGCGTTTTCCAGAATACGATGCAAATCTCCACCAGTATGAGACTTG
>WJMJ01000172.1 GCA_014728035.1 Promethearchaeota archaeon
AGTATGGGCTTATAACGCCCAAACACAAGACTGGCTCAGACATATTTACGGCGACACCAGCGGTAATAACAACCTGAGTTTAATTGTTCCCGGCAGGGGTTACCTGATATTCGTCAATGCCGACGTTACCCTTACCGTATTTGGCGATTCCCTGGACGACTCCTCTGTGGAATTATACACAGGCTGGAATCTTGTGGGTTATAACTACCAGAAGGACATGGGTTATGCATATGCCTTAGCTTCCATAGAATATATGGCAGTCTACACATATGACAATATCAACAAGGTGTGGCTGTATTCCGTTGGCGTTATTGACAATGTTGATACACTAAGACCCGGTGGTGGGTTATGGATAAAAGTCCTGAATGATTGTGTATGGACTCTAAGTCAATAGGATTATCCCATAAAGACTTGAATAGCAAATAACAGTGTTTAGGAGAATAAATTGGAATTTCGTGCAGATGGAACTTTCACAATTGTGCAGTTTACAGATATTCACTGGCACAATGGAGAGATGCAGGATAGAGAGACGCAGAAGCTGATGGAGATGACCGTAGAGCATGTCATCCCCAATCTTGTGATATTAACAGGAGATATTCTGTCCGGCAGCAATTGTAACGATCCACGTGAGTCTCTGCGTCATGTAGTCAGCGTCTTTGAGGAGCGAAAGATATACTGGGCAGCAGTATTTGGCAACCATGATCATGAGGGAAGCGTATCGAGAGAGGGGTTAATGGATGAAATGGTCTCCTATTCCACGAGCCTGACACAGCCAGGACCTATAGATATTAGTGGAGTAGGCAATTACTTCCTGCCTATAAAGAGTTCATATGATAAGAATCCATCGGCTGTAATTTATCTAATGGATTCAGGGAGTGAGGCATCCACTGACATTGGCGGATATGGATGGATACAGAGAGATCAGATTGAATGGTATATTCATGAGTCCACTTCCCTGACTGAAAGCCCAGGAAAGCCATTACCTGCACTTGCCTTCTTCCATATACCTCTTCCTGAGTATAATGAGGTGTGGGATTTTCACGACTGCTATGGTCTGAAGTATGAACCGGTATGTTGTCCAAGAATCAATGCAGGATTGTTTGCAGCGATGCACGAAATGGGAGATATAATGGGCGTCTTTGTTGGACACGACCATATAAATGACTATGAGGGTGATCTTCATGGAATTCGTCTCTGTTACTGTCGTGGCACAGGTTTCCATACCTATGGCAGGGATGGGTTTTCCCGGGGAGCGCGCATTATCCAGCTCGTAGAAGGGGAACGCGACTTTAGAACCTGGCAGTATCTGGCAGATGGTTCAGAAATTCATTCATCCCCCAAACATTCTCCAATGGGTAGAGTGTTGACTGATGGATAGATTATTATTGTCACATTTTAAGGTTTTCTGGTGTCTTATATATAAAGGGAGTTTATTAATTATCAGAAATCTCAATATTCACAGCATTCATCAGGAGGAGACATGTATAAATGAGAAGATCAAAGCCATGGGGATAAATGAGCATCATGGGATACAAGGAGATGGTGAAATGAGCATTAAAATATTCAGTCTGCTCTTGATATCAATAGCTTTGTCGTTTGTTTGCATTACAAATGCTTATGCAATACAGGAGGAATATAAATTTGTAAAATCTTGGCCAAATGGATTGGGATTTGGCCATCTTTATAGTATTGCATTGGACGGTTCTGGCAATATATATGTATCTGATCAGGAATATAATCGAATTATAAAACTGGATCAGGATGGAAAAATTTTACTTAAGTGGGGATCATATGGATCTGGCGATGGGCAATTCATAGACCCACGTGGACTGGCGGTTGACAATCTAGGAAATGTTTATGTAACTGATTTAGGCAGCGATCGCGTGCTGAAGTTTACATCAGACGGAGCTTTTATTAAAAAGTGGGGAACTCCTGGCACGGATAGTGGACAATTTATAAACCCTTGTGGTATAACAGTTGACAGTTCAGGAAATGTATATGTAGCCGATACCGGCATGAACCGTATTCAGAAATTTACATCTGATGGAGTGTTTCTAAAAAGATGGGGAACACATGGATGGTCAATACATAGTGGGGGATTTGATGGGCTAATTGATGTTGCAATTGATAAAGAGGGATTTGTATACACAGTTGAAAGCAATAATAGTAGGGTTCAGAAATTCACCTCAGAAGGCGAATTCGTGACAAAGTGGTCAGGCTGTCCTGCAGATCCTCCTCTTAATCGCCCAAGAGGTATAGCAGTTGACAATTCAGGGAACGTTTATGTAGCTGATGGCAGCAATGATCGTATTCTGAAGTTTACATCCGAGGGTGTTCTTTTAAAATCCATTGGAAGTGAAGGATTGGGTGATGGACAGTTTTTTAATGCCAATGATGTAGCAGTTGATAGCTCTGGCAATATATATGTGGCTGAGTTTGATAACCGGAGAATACAAAAACTCACATCAGAAGGAGTATTCCTAAAAAAATATGGTAAGGAAGGTTCTGATGATGGACAATTTTCTTATCCAAATGGCGTAGCAATAGGCATATTAGGGGATGTATATGTGGCTGATACTAATAATAATCGTGTCCAAAGGTTTACATCAGATGGAGCTTTTATTGCTAAATGGGGAGCACATGGAACGGATGAGAGCCAATTCAAATATCCTTCATCTATAGCGATAGACAAATCAGGCAATATATATGTGGCTGATACTGGTAATAATCGTGTCCAGAAATTTACACCTGAAGGAACATATATAACTCAGTGGTTCGTCGCTTGTCCACACCGTATAGCTGTAGACAATTCTGGGAATGTCTATGTAGCCGATCCATGTGATAACGCAATTAAGAAATACTCATCCAAAGGAGTGCTAATAAAAAACTGGGGAACCCTTGGTTCGGGGGATGGACAATTTGATCAACCCTTTGGTATAGGAGTAGATGAATTTGGTAATGTCTATGTAGCTGATCTTTGGAATCACCGCGTCCAAAAATTTACTTCTGAAGGAATCTTTTTGAAGAAATGGGAAACGGGTGGTGAAGGCAAAGGACAATTTAATAGACCAAAGGGTCTTACAGTAGATAACTCAGGCAATGTGTATGTAGCAGATCATGATGGTATACAAAAGTTTACATCCGAAGGAATCTTTATGAGCAAATGGGGAAAATGGGGTTCTCGTGAAGGGCAACTTGATCATCCCTGGGGAATTGCAGTTGACAGTTCTGGCTATGTCTACATCGCCGATAGTTTCAATCATAGTATTCAGAAATTCATGTCGGTATCTATACCAGAGACCGATATAGTTGTAGAATCCGAGTATACAGTAAACAAAGGGGATTCCTTTTCTGCCACCATTAATGTTAGGGATGCTAAGAATCTGTCAGGATATCAAATGGATGTTTCCTTTAACCAATCTATTCTTAAAGCTATTGAGATCCAGGAGGGTGAATTCCTTTCAAATAGTGGGGAGAAATATTGGCATGAACCCATAATTGATAATACTAAGCCTGTTTTCAACACCCCTTTAAATCCTATTCAAGTTTTACAGGTTCCAGATAAACATCAGGATGTGGCAAACCCAAAACCTGAATTAAGTCATTCTGAAACTGGGTTAAAGGCGCAATCTGCTTCCAGCAACT
>WJMJ01000173.1 GCA_014728035.1 Promethearchaeota archaeon
CCACTACCAATATTCTCTGCTAGTTTGACGTACCTGAAGTAACTTCAGAAAATCCAAGGTGATCATAAAATAGTACCATACTCTTTACTATTGACCAGGAGGTGGAACATTGGCCAGGGTCAACGACAGAAAGGATCTTCATTCTTTGATATCATCTGTCAATGAATCAAACAGGGAATATTATTCCAGGTTTGGCAACTGGTCCAATCCACAGATCAAGGTCTTCTGGCTTGAGGTGAATGAAAACTTCAACGTTCTGGAGAAGATGGGTCTAAGGAAACTCGGTCGTAACCTCTTCGAACTGAAGGTAAAAGAAGATACATTCTGGGTGGACACATCCAATGAAAGGATCTGGGAAATATTCACACTATCATCAACAAGGAACACGGAAAAGAATTTCATAGGATTGACAAAAGGAATCAAGGGTGTGGATAAGACATGGTTCACACAGAATTTCATGAAAAAGATACAGAGAGAAATGGGTTTTTCGGATAGAGGATTCGGGATCAGATACAAGGATCTTCTTTCCAATGGAAAGGATACAAACAATTTCTCCGCCAAGTTCTGGTTTGGAAGAAGATCACTCAAAAACATGGAACCAATCCTTGAAAGTCTTGAAGGATCATTTTCGATATCATCTTTAAGATTTGGAAAGAACATATCAAACGATGAAAAGAGATTGACCGGTCAACTGTATGAATTCTATTACAATGGACACATGACAATAACAACTTGTGATGATACCGAAGAGATGTTCTATCTTATCAAAATGATCAGGGAAATGTATGTGAATAACCTTGTTCAACTTGAAAAGGAGAATAAAAGAAAACCCACCCTGATAGAAGTTACATTCTCGGAAGAACTGGACCGGGAAGGTTTCGATTTCCTTACTCATGTAGGAAAGCGGGATCTTAACCTTTGGCTTCAACCTTTTCAGTCCGAATCTGATTATGGAAGATACTGTGGAGTTGATATGCATACGGGAGATTTTATCAATCTTGACCTTGGATCAGATTATTCCTATATTTCTGCGGACAGAAATGGATGCATGAACGTAGCTCCCAGATTCGGAACCCTTGCGGCCAGGTATCTCAGCACATCTACCAATATCTATCATGATGGAGTTGAGATGTTTGCCTGAATCCGGTGAAAGAAGGGTTCGTCTTTGGAGGCGATCCCTGTTCATGTTTACAAGGACCTCACGCGAGCAAGGTCCCTTTTATGAGGCTGGTTACAAGGATTACTGGTGTGAGGGAAGATCCAATGAAAACCTGACCCCCGATATATTTGGCTTCTCCGATGAAAGGTTCTGTATATGCGATCTTTCCATGTCCAAACAGAAGGGACAGGAGATTGGAAAATACAATAATTGTACACCGACAGAATATATCTGGAAGAACATTATTGGTTTGCCGTATGAACCGAGAAGATCGGGCTTGCCTTTTCTGATAACCGATGAGATCGGTCTTGTAAAGGACAAGGGTTACAATTTAATCCAGGTCGAGACACCAGTAAATGTGGCCATAGAAGACCTTGATGATGAGAGATTGAAGGAGGTCCTACTGAAATGGCAGGGATTTGAAACCGTTGAACCCTCTTTTCAATTATTGGCAGTTCCCGAATCATCAATAGAAGAATTGAAAAGACCTCTCGCCGGAATATTGAAATGGGCTGCTGCCCAGGGAAATGAATGGATACCTGTTATCTCCATGGTGGAGAAATTACTTGGATACCAGTTCAGATCATTCAGTGAAAAAAGCAGAGGGGCCTTGAAAAGGAACATTTCAAAAATCCTATCTGACCTTTCAAGGTCATATCTTTTAGGATATCTTTCATATGACAGGGGAGGGAAGAGATTCAGGATTGATCTGGATATTGATAACTATCAATCCCGAAGCGCCTTTTCCAACAAGATCAATGAGTGGCTTGATATAAAACCAATCGAATCCTTTTTCGATGATGAAAATATCGATGAGGATGAGGATTGAGTGATGTTGGTCGGTCCTTTCTTCAGGTAAACATCTTTCAATTCTATGAATCTATCAAGTATCGGCTTGGGGCCTCGAAAAATCACATTTGATTTCCTACATGTATAATCGGTGACTCTCATTCAACATGGATCCAGGCACATGCTATGGTTTTCGATATTGTCGATGCGACAGTTTGTTATACTTTAGATGTACTATTCGCAATACTGGCCTTTGCTCTACCTCCAGCAGGTACTATAATGGCAGCAGTCTGGGGTACAATGATGTTTATCTTGAAAGTAACGGGAAAGGAAGATGATGTGAAACATGGATTTGCACATTTGTTAGGGTTTGTAACTTCGGAAGATGAGTGGATAGCTTATGACAATGTAACCAAGAAGATAAACTCATGGGTAAATATTCACAATATGTATCC
>WJMJ01000023.1 GCA_014728035.1 Promethearchaeota archaeon
ATGATATTTATGTTTTTCACAAAATTCACTACCGGTAAAATCAACTCCTTTCACTATTTTATAGGTTGTTCCCAATATAGATATTGAATCGACAACATCATATGGGAATATCCCCATTCTTAGATTCCTACAGTTTTTCATTTGTCTTATTCCTATTTCAAAAATTTTGAAATCTCATAGAAAATATTCTTACCGCCACTTCCCATAGCGATACTCTTTCTTTCCACTAGGCTTTGGTATTTTTCGTTCTTCCGTGTATTCAGGGAGGGTGTCACGTCCGTTTTCTAATTGGATATAGATATTTGATTCCCTTAATAGAAACGTTCCGTTTCCACAATTTGTGACCTTTTGACCAACAAATAAGGGATAGTTTTCACTTAATAGTCCTGTGGGCCATCCAAGTCGAAATTGTACTGGTTTCTCGAAATCCCTTTGCCATGGGTCAAGAATATATAGCTTCCCATCTCTCACCACAATTTCACTTTCTATCATTTTTCCTCCTTTATATGGGATACATGATATGGGAGAACCCATATCATGTATCCATATTCCTTTATTCGTTCATGCAATCTGATACAAATTTTACAACTACTAGTCTTTTTGATGCCCCTTCTTCGTCATGCTCCAGTTTGTATATACAAATTACTAGTGAGTTACTTTTCACTCCCTCATTTTTAATAATCCATTCTGGTGGTACATTGTAACTCAACGAACTAAACACCTTGACTGGTATTTCTATTGGGCTAATTCTATTAATTTCTCTTTGTAATATCTCTTGTATACGATTCTCATTAAAACCTGCATCAATTAGGTTTAGGGTCACATGCTCTAGGTCATTCAAGTACAATCCCTCATTCTTTAGAGCTATTATAAGTTTATAGCGTACACTATCTACCGACGACTTATTTTTCAATAGTGATATAAATTCGTTAGGGAAGTCTAGAATACCTTGAAGGGATGCCTCTTTCATGATGATTTCTCGGACTTCACTTATTCCTATTGCTTGATATTCGTCTTTTGAAATACTACTATGGAATACAAACCCCTCGTATAGGACAAGTTCATGTTTGTATTTGTTGTACTTCACTGATACTCCACCCTTCGCGGCCAATTGATCACAGTTGTATAGCATTTGTCTTATTCCTTTCTTTCTAGTAGTTGAAATTCCAATCACTAATTTCTTCTCTTGCTTCCTCTAGGGACATTGTCCCATCAGATATCAAAATTTCCAGTTGTTCAAAATTTGATATCTTGCTGAAACTCCAATAGTATTTTCCTTTGTTCCCCTGATCCTCCGCCTGGTTGCGGTTGTGCATTTCATTGCTGAACCAGTGGGGAATAGAATCGAAATATTGTACTGGTTGTGTATCTGGTTCATAGATATGTAGAAAACCTTCAGCATTTTCGACATCTTGTATTGCTTCTCTCACGGTGTTGTAGAATTTCATTGTCTTATTCTCCTTCCATTTCAAAAATTTTGAAATTCATAGCTTGTTTTATTGTAGTATGTCATACTTCTTGTATCCCTTGTCATTGTCTTCTTGATCCAAGAACATCACTTCTGTCATAATCCACTCATTTTGTGAATCAAATGAAAATACCACCAGCATAGTTGGGCCGTCAATCTGCACCATGTCATTTACTGATTTATCGGTTTCCGGCCAAAAAAGATATGCTATTTTGATGTTAATCTTAATTGTTTCTTCTGATAAGATATTTCTAATTTCTCTATCTAGTATGTACTCTATCGTTTCCTTAGATGCTCCGCATTCGAGCAAGTTGTTTATTGCTTTTCTTAATATCTCTAAAGTTATTCTCTCATTCTTGAATACAATACCTAGTAGGTTCATTGGTCTTGATTTTGGTGTTTCCCTTAACAATTTCTTGAATTCTTCAGGGAAATTTGAGATATCTAATATACTTCCATGTTTAATGATAATGTCTCTTGCCTCTTCGGTAGTGATTGCTTCGTATTGATTCAAAGAACGACCATAGAATATATGGTTGTCACGCACCACCATTTCTTCATCATTACCAATTTCAACATTTACCCCGCCATTGTCTTTCAATTCATACTTGTGGTAGAATTGTTTCATTGTCTTATTCTCCTTCCATTTCAAAAATTTTGGATTACATGTTGGGGATGAGGTGAGTTATATTTAACTCATTACAAGAGTTCACCTCCGCAAACCCTATTTCAACCCCCGTTTTTGGTAGCAATCCTCCATCACAATCTCCGTATAGGAAAATAACAAATGTGTTTTCTTCCACTGACTCCACCACCCCATTTCTTATAATGTCACATGGTGTAGTGGTATCCATATATCGAAAATAACTTGGTTTATCCGTATATACCACTTTTACTTCGATCCAATCACCAGACACAATATTGTTAAATTCCCTCTCCAAGACATCCTCAATATGTCTGGTGGCGAAACCGGCCTTGAACAAATTTCTAATAGCTTTTTCGATAACCCGTATATCTATCTTGTTATTTTTGAAATCTATTAGTATTCGATCTATTTTCTTTGACTGGTATTTATTTAGTATTTCCACAAATTCATCAGGGAAACATGAGATATCTAATATGTTTCCGTGATCGATGACAATTGCCCTTGCCTCTTCTGTAGTTATTGCTTCAAACTCCGTCGGATATTCGCCATAGAATATATAGTTGTCATGTAGTA
>WJMJ01000024.1 GCA_014728035.1 Promethearchaeota archaeon
CACTGAAGCACCATCCATCAGTTGTTTTCGGAATGAATCTTCAGCCTTTTCCAGTCTCTTAGGTTTCAACGAGGTTTTCACACTTGCTATTGCAATAGCTGAAATTAGGAAAGTTGAAGCATCAAGCATGAATGCAATATAATAATCAGGTGCTAGCATTTCAACGAGTATGCCACCTATCGGCATGAACATCAGAGTCACCAGTTGGTAAGTCAATTGTGAGAGAGAATTAGCAGTCACTAACTCGTCCAACTCAGCTACATTCGGGATAGAAGCATTTCTTGCAGGATAAAAGAAAACATTTGCAATAGAATAGATAAACACAATCACGTATATGAAATCAACAGGGGCTAACAACGGAACATAATTCGAAAATACTTCAACCATAGGAATACATACAGCAGTTATAATACGAACGATGTGAGAAGCTATCATCACCTTCTTTCTATCCAACTTATCGATGTATACACCGATGACTCCCGAGAAGATTATTGAAGGAACGACTTGCATGATTCCAACTATGGCCATTGTAAGCGCAGATTCAGTGAGCTGAAAAGTAAACACCATCAGTGCAAGATAGCTTATCCCAGATCCAACATTAGAAATGGTCTGTCCAAAACATAATTTTGCAAAATCGCGGTGAGCTAATACATCTCGGAAGCCTTTCTTTGTCCCTTCCAGGTGAAATCCCCAAGTGTTTCATTCGCAAATCAAAGCAAATTATAAGCAGTTTGGTTGCAATACTCTTTTGCGAGTGTTTATAGCATTTCAAGAAATGAACATAATAGGTAGTACCATGAACGAATATGCTATCCTCATGAAGCTTCTTACAAGGTCGGGAAACCCAATTGGAGCTGGTGTAGAGGATATGCTTGCAGTACTAAGTCTGCCTGAAGTAGCTGGAAGAGGAGTGCTCTTTCAGAAGATGGGGGCATTGAATGAGCAACTGCGACCGATCGGTATGAAAATCAAACACAATCCGATAGACCATGTATTCTATGTTGACACCCTTGCACGAGAAGACATCGATGATGAATCAGTCCTGCCTGATAGACTTGCCTCAACCTTGTTAATTGTCATCACTCTTGCATACCAGAATAACGGATGGGTTTCCATTGATCAAGTGAAAAAACTCAGACGTAAGAGTCTACAAGGGGTCAGAAAAGACCTCCGAGAACTTGCAGCACTGAGTTATGTAGACCTAGATAAGAGGGGTAAACGCGTAAGACCCGGTACCCGTGTTGCATTCGAAATCGACTATGAGAGATTCTTCAGACGCTTATCTGCACCCGAGTCAAGCTAGTAGCGCTTGCGTTAATTTTATCAAGCAACACGATTAGGCCAAAACGGTCGTTAATTATGTCAAGACGTTCTCTTAGATTTTCAAGAGCAACCTGTCCTATATGTGGAAGTAAGGAAGTCGCACGTGATGACCTGAAAGGCGACCTACTTTGCACCAATTGCGGAAATATTGTAACTCGTCGTGAAACTAAAGCTGTTGGAAAATTCCAAATCGCCCAACAACTAAAGCGTGAGGGAAGATTGAGCTTTTCTGCACTTCGAGATGTAACTGGAGCTTCAGATGACAAACTCTTTGGTATTCTTGAGAGCATGGAACGAATGGGGCTCATTCAAAAAATCGGTGATTCATACTCACTGACTAAACGCGGCAGCAAATGGTATCGCCAAAGATTAGGACAGCAATGGGGTTACTAGAACTCTTAGGTTCTGATTCCCCGTACATTCAGTGGACACTATATCTTTCCCTTTACTGAATAGTTTTATGATTCTTTAATTTCTAATTTCAAGTGGTGTTAATATACCAACATTTACCACTTGCTAAATGAGTAATATGCAGAAACAAAATGACCCCTATGATGAAAAAAATATTGAACAAGCATTCAGGGCATATCTACTCCATCGAGAAGCAAACGCAAGTCTTGATGAAATCCTATCTTGGCATCAACTTCAAGATAAGTTCTTCAGCGATTTTCTGCAGACCTACCAAAATCATCAGGGATAGTCAAAATTTGTCATGGTTTTGCGTAACTACTCAATCTCTAGCAAATGCAATTATTCATACAATGTTTTAATCAAATTGTTTTCAATTCCTCTAACCATATCCTTAATATAATTCTCTTCGCTACTTACTCGTGGTTCGGTCTGGATTCCATTACATATCTCCCCCTCCTACCAAAGTTACATTTTGTAACATTGGGAGAAAACACCACATCACTCCGATGTGATGGGGAAGACCACGCGAATACCTAACTACTTTCTCATCCGGGCCGGACCACACCTTTTCTTCTATAATGGATAATAACGTAGGAGTGCTCGAAAGTTACAACGTGTAACTATTTCTGTTATCCAACCATGAATAGGCCTATCCAAGACGGACCATCTAGTAGAGGTTAGTAAGATGGAGCAGCCGCTTGGCAAACCCATAGTCCACCAGTCCCGCCTCGAAGTGTATCTCCTCGTAGGCCTCGGATTTCTTTGCCTCCATAACGACGCGGTCATCATATTCATATTTCAGAGTGAGATCGGAACGTTTGCCGGATGTTTCATTCTTACCCTGCGGATGAAGCATGTCAAGTTCCAATGGATCACACCCTAAAGTTCTCAATAGAGGAAGAATGAGGTTAATCTCAACTGCCTTCTAATTCAGGGAATAGTACCTTTGCTCATCATAATCTTCCTCTATGGTCTGGCATATCCATAGGACAATCCGTTCTATATCGCGAGATTGGATAATCCGTTCTACATCTTCACCTGAAACCAACGAAACTCACCTAATCTTGAATTCAATATGATCCCATATCAATCTTGTATGGTTGTGAAAGAATTATATTTTCTCAATAAAGAAGAGATATCAAAACCAACCTTCTTCTCTTAGTTCTTTATTCAAATTCTCTGATGAGTCTTGAAAACATGGGAACAAATGATGGATTAAGACCATCCTGGAACTCTACAAGTGATTTCTCGATCACTTCTAGCTGTAACCCTTCACAAAGAATATTGAAGGAAAGAACCAGACAGAAATCCAATACTGCCATGAAACGGATAACGAACCTCTCCATCGCTTCCGGTTGATATCTTGCACTAGAAAACAATGTTCCAGATCCAGATAGTTCCATTCCAATCTGAGTCTCTGACATGACACCATGTGATACTCGCGAGAGTGTCTGATACACGGGATAAACGTCATCTACAACGAATGGGGATAGTAGACATTCTTCTTTGAGTTCCTGTAATATACTCCGCATAGTCCTGCATGAGTTGAACCGCATTCAGCGTGGACTGGAATGTTGAGTCCAGCCCAGGCCTATCCGCAAACCCTTGTCCATCATAACATCTCATGATGTACGAGGGAAGGGACGGCGAGTCCACCTTGGCATCAGTAGCAGCAACAGACTGCATAGATATCATAAACAGCACAAAGAACAGGGATACAGTGATAATTCGGGTGATTCGATCAGCTCTAAACACGTTCACAACCTCAGTTAGTTCACATACACAGGAGAGAAATAGGCCCCTCTCATACAAGAGGAATCACAGGACCAATCCAATACCTTTGGATCCATCACTGAACAGAGGGATAGGCATTCTATTACAGTGAGGGATATAGAAAGGACTCGACAAGCATAAGCAATGGATATAGGCGTTTTATATATGAAAACCGGATATGATAGACCGTATTCAAAAGGCGTATTGCTGAAGGTTTGCGGTTTCTGCTCCTCTTGGAGATAAAATCCTAACATTCACTACTCTCTCCCACCAACCAACTATAGCAACTTTTAGTACTCACAAGTACTATTTAAATTCAATGGGATGTTAGAGGAACTTCGATAATCTCAATTGATTCTGGCAACATCTCGATTTCTTCACTAAGCCTTATTTGTTTTTCATCTAGAACAATCTTCAAATGTTCATGATACAGAAAGGGAGAAAAATCAATAGCAAATAGAGGATTATTAGACAAATCTATCTGTCCAATATGAGGAATAGTAGCAAGAGGAGTAAGGTCGATATTGCAAAGACTATTATCCGAGAGATTGAGAAGAAGTTGTTCAACCTCTCCAGTAATCATTGAAACAGGTGAGAGATGCTCTATCAAATCGGTACGATATCTACAACTCAAAGGACTAAGATCAAGCGAGTCAATATTGTTACTGGATAAATCAAGCTTAAGTATTTGGTGTGATTTCAATGGACTAAGATTTAATGAACTGACCCTATTATGAGAGATATCGATGTTGTTACTACCATATTTGGGAAGGATGATACGTTCAAGTTTATTATGAGACAGATTCAATTCGGAAAGAAGGGTGTGACGTTGTAATGGAGAGAGATCAAGATTAGAGAGAAGATTGTGAGAAAAGTCAATCTTCTGTATCCGATGACATGAAGACAAGGGGGTTGTATCCAAGTGATATAGGTCATTGCCTTTCAAAATTAGAGAAGATAAGACTGTATTATTATGAAGAAATGACAAATCCAAAGATTGAAGTTTGGTATCGGAGATATCTATGTATCTCGCAACGGTCAATTCGAATTCCTCGGAGAGTATCAATTCCGTGAGGGGATTATCAGACAAGTTCAATGTCCAAAGCGAATGATTTGGACTCAAAAACGAGAGATCAAGACGTGATAGACAACATCTGGATAACTTAAGGCTTTCAAGAAGGGTACAAGAATTCAGAGGTGTGAGATCAATACCATGAAGAGGATTTCCACTCAAGGAGAGAGTGGATAGAGATGTGCATGTCTGTAATGGAGTAATATCTAGAGAAGACAGATTATTTGAATGAAGAAACAAACTAGCGAGATTATAGAGGTTTGAGAGTGGAGTTAAATCTATCCGTTTCAGTTGATTTCGATAAAGATATAGCCCCACAAGATTGTCCAATTGCTTTAATGGAGATAGAACAATACTCTCAATCTGACAATCAGAGATATTGAAAACGCGTAAATTTTGACACGATGTTAGTGGACTTAAATCAATAGATGAAATTTCAGTTTTAGTGATTTCCAATACTCTTAGGTCTTGACAATTCTTAAGGGGCTTGAGATCCAATTTGGAAAGACTTTGTACATCAATAACAAGTTTGGATATGGGAGTATTTCTGAGTACGGAGAGATCAAGCAACCTAGAAAATCCTGAAACTGTAACTTCTTGGACCTGAGAATGTTCAGCAATACAGGTCAAGTCAGACTCTTTGGAAAGTGTTATTGTTTGAATAACTGCTCCATCTCTCAAAGGAAACAACTGATTTGCTATCTCTTCTTGGTTAGTTTCTTCAAAGCCCATTGCTTTAATTCGGATAGACAACTTCGAGATGTCGGATTCCCCCATTATTAACATATAAGTATACTTTCAGAGATATTTAAAGTCATACTTTTTATCCAAATCGGACTACCGGGAGAAAACACCACATCACTCCGATGTGATGGGGAAGACCACGCGAATACCTAACTACTTTCTCATCCGGGCCGGACCACACCTACTTCTACTGAGTGAATATGTTATCCTCTGATCAAGTGGTAACAAATGCAGTCAGGGATAGCATAGAGATATCCCATCAAACTAGACAATCACATCTTTTCAAGTTAATTTTGGAAGTGAAAGGTAAACCTGGTCACTCTGATGAACAGTATCATGGCAATCTTAGTTTGATAATATACACATCCCATGCACCATGAGGTTCAACGCCCTGAAGATTGGTTGAACCCGACCCACCTGCAATAATTATGTAATCAGTATCAATCTGGATAAATGACGAGGAATAATCGACACCAGAACCACCATAGAGTCGCTGCCACAGTAGATTTCCGTCTGTATCAATCTTGTAGATGTAGAAGTCACGTTCACCATGATTGGTACAATTCTCGATATCGCTGGACCAAGAACCTCCGGAGAGAATGAATCCATCATCAGTTGCTTTAATGACATAGGAGAGATCAGCAGCGCTACCTCCATACCGTTTTTGCCATAGCAACTCGCCATCGGAATCAATACGAATAATGTACGAGTCCCAGTCACCAAGAGCGGGACAGGCCACAATATCTGTTGAGTCAGAGAGTCCACAGGCAATGTATCCTCCATCAGAGGTCTCCAAAATTGTGAAACCCCACTCTCGTCCACTGCCTCCATAGAGTTGCTCCCAGATCATGCCACTAGTTGTATTCAGTCGCAGAGCATAAAAATCATAGTCGCCAAGATTTGCACAAGTCAGATCATCTGAACTAGAACTTCCAAAAACAATGAGTCCGTCATCAGCAGTCTGACGTACACATAGAGCACGATCTTCACTTCCACCACCATACAGTTCTTGCCACTCGATAGAGCCCTCGGAAGTGAGTTGAACTATGAAAACATCCTGCAAGCCATTGTTCGAGCAGTCTTGGATGTCGGTTGACCCCGATTCTCCAGCAACAACGAAGCCACCATCAGGCAATTCCTGCAATGTGATGAAGAGATCATTATTATTTCCGCCATACATTTGTACCCAGTCAACCTCGCCTGCAGAGTCCAACTTCAAGACAAGAGCATCGTGATTGCCATTGTTTGTGCAGTCCAGAAAATCGGACGAGTCTGACTCTCCAATGAGAATGTATCCTCCGTCACTCGTCTGGTGTATCTCATATCCGTAATCATCGCCACTTCCTCCGTACAGGTATTGCCATTCCATAGACCCGGTTGAGTCGAGTTTTATGACATAAATATCGTCGCCTCCGTGATTGGTACTACCTGTGATGTCAGAAGACCCCGAAACTCCAGCTAGAATAAAACCACCATCAGTAGTATTCTGAACAGAATACGCCCAGTCCTGTTGAGAACCACCATACATGTGATGCCACTCCAACTCCTCAGGTTCTGGAATAAGTGATACGAGAGGCGAGAATATGAAAGCAACAACAATCACAATCACAACAATGAGGCTTCCTAATGCAAATACATTCCTTCTAGTGATGAACGAAAAATTCACTTCTCGTATCTCCTTGTGATATCCAAATCAGTTGGAACGGTTCTTAAAAAGATGATTTCCATATTTTGGGATTATTGAAGAGTATAATCAAAATTATAGAACTCATTCAATCAGAGAATCATCAGCAGACTCTCCTACTGAATCATCTATCGAGGATACAACGAAGGTAATATGTTGTCTTTCTCTCTCAAGACCAGAAGGTAATTCAGTCGATTCGAAAGAGGAGTCCAGCTGGAGATCAATCGAATCGTAATCAAGCCCATAATTCACCATTTCAAGATTGGAACAGGTGACCAAGGGACTGAG
>WJMJ01000025.1 GCA_014728035.1 Promethearchaeota archaeon
CAAAGATGAATCATTTGAACCAAAATTTGGAGACTAGATGATCGTAACTAGGGAATCCAAGGTAATCCTAGATGATCAAGAATATCTCCTAGAAGTAGGAGATAGAATCTTCCTCGAACAGGATGAACAGGATGAAATTCCAGAATTTGAAGATGATGATGTATTCGGTGACCCCATAGAATACATCAAAGAGCATCCTGATGATAAGAGAGTGCTTAATGTTATCAAGCAAAATCCAACATGGGCTTATATGTATGCTCGTGAGGTTATCAATGGCAGATGGCCTGAGGCTGAGGACACAATCAAGCAAGATCCAAAATGGGCTTATTATTATTATGCTCGCCATGTAATCAAGGGCAGGTGGCCTGAGATAGAGGATACAATCAAGCAAGATCCACATTGGGCTTATGAATATGCTTATAATGTGATCAAGGGCCGATGGCCTGAAGCTGAGGACACAATCAAGAAGGATCCATTGTGGGCTTATCAATATGCTCATAATGTAATCAAGGGAATCAAGGGTAGATGGCCTGAGGCAGAGGATACGATCAGACGAAGTTCATGGTGGTAGAGTAGATATAAAGAAAGTTTTATAAAGCATGAAGCAGATTAAATTAAAAGATCTCAAAGATATTATTTTAGGTGATGTGGAACTTGCTAGAAATCAGGTGATTTCAGAATCTGGAGATATAATATCTGACAGGGTTGTTGACGTATCTTCTGGGCAAATAATACCAGGAGTTAAAGAGAAAAAAGAGTCAGTTTGGGTTGGAGTCACGGGAGAGGAAGATTATTTGTTGGCGATGCGTGAGGAAAAATTTGGTAGCAGGCCATTTGCGAATACAGTAAATTGGATCAGAACTAAAGTTCCATTTATTCGGTCTTTGCAAAGCAAATTACCATGGATAAGATAAATGCCTGTATATGACTTTACTTTTAATCCACCAAAATCTACAAACCCATCGAATTCTGATTTTCGGGATCACACGCCAGATATCAGTCCCAGACCACCAAAATTGCCAGATGTGGGACCAAAAACAACCATTATAACTGGTAGTCAGAATAAAGCCCCTGAAGAAGTAATATCTGTAGTAACCAAGGGGTTTCATCGTTTAGATGAAGGAGTGCAACAGTGGCTTAGTGGTATTAGAATACCAGTTAATGATTCATATAAACTAGCCAATGTTCATATTGCTGCTTCAGATAGATCTGTATTAAGTTGGGCACAAGATTTTTTCGATGGACGTGTGTCACTTCCGGTGATATCAATACATCGTGGAAGCTGGGCATTTGATCAGACCAGATTTAGTCCACCTTATGCTCCCATAGCCAAAAAATTTACTGATCAATCCGGCAGGTATTTGAGAGATATATTTAGACCCGTACCATTTAAAGTTGAATATGCTATCAGCATATGGTGCGAATTTAAGGCTGATGCTGAGGCGATAGAATCTAATATTATTAGAAGACACAATCCGGCAGCAAGCTTCACATTAGGCGATTCCCATATTGAGCAGCGTATAAGATCTTTATACAATGGCACCACTAATAGCAGTGAGATAGAGATTGCAGCTAAACAAAGACCTCGTGTTGTATATGATGTGTCTCTAAGTATGGAATATACAATACCTCTGGACGAGAAGATCGTGCCTACAGTATTGGGGCGTATAGCATCCATAAAAGAGAGCGTGACCGAAGAAGTATTTGATACTTATAAAGTAGATGATTTAGTAGATATATGATTAGATGAAAGGATTATGATGCCAAGTAAGAGACCGTTAACGCAGCGTGAGATCAAGAAAAAGAAGCAAGTTGAGTCTAAATCGGCTGAGACTATGACTGTCTACAATCCCAGCAGAGCAAAGATGATTTCGATCCAGGTTAGAGATCCGAGCAAGGATTTCTATCTTAGTGAGCAGACAATACGTATAGGGCCAGGAAAGAAATATACAAATAAGAAATCATTCTTCAATCCCAATCAATTAAAGAATCTGGGTGCTCGTGGCGATATCAAAGTATTAAGTTGAATTATTCCTTGGCTTTACATAATGAATAAATAAATCCATAGTCATCTCCGTGCAAAAATAATGAAATGTTGAGGTAACTGCACAGGAGACCGATTATGGCCGTGTATCTTTCACCTGGTGTTTATCCAAATGAGATCGACCTGAGTCTAGTGGCTACTGGTGCTGGTCCGTTGCGTCCAGCATTTATTGGAACCGCTAAAAAGGGTCCTCTGAATACCCCCACCTTAATCACTAACGCAGAACAGTATCTTGATACGTTTGGTGATCCATTCCCAGAGAGTTATATGGGATATGCAGTACTAGCATATCTTGAAGAAGGATCACAGTGTTTCGTTGAACGTGTTGGTGTTGAGGCAGAGGCTGGTCAGGTGGCAGATCTCGCGGCCATTGCGATTGACACCAGTGGTGCAAAGGTTGAGGGATGGGGCAGAATACCAGTATTCACTGGTATTGATAATGGCAAGATTGCGTTGCGTGTGCCATCGGTCGATGAACCATATGAATTTCATGAAGCAGCTGTATTCAATATCGATTTTAATGATATTGATGTGGATACTGTTGATGGCCCTACTACTGCTACACTCAATTTTGTTGGCAGTGGTCTAAGCAATGGCTATACTGGGTCCATCGATGACTCATTCACGATTCTCATCACGAGTGGTCCTTCGGCCAGTAGTGGATCCACCATTGATGAAGCGGAATATGCTATCATCCGCAATAGTGATGGCGAGACCATAGCAACAGGTACCATCGCAGAAAGTACCACTCCAGGTGAATCAGATCCTATTGAAATTGGGTCTGGTGATGACGATACTGGCCTGATTTGTCAGATCATTGTGACTGGTACATCTCCTCTTGAAGAGAATGATACATTCACTTTTGAAGCTCGACCTGATAACCTCACATTTGGATTCTCGGCTGATCGGGCGACCGCAAATACATATTCATTCAGTGATGGTGATAGTTACACTGATGTGGATAGCTTTGTTACGGCATTTAATGCACTCCTTAGTGGTGAGGATTACTCAGCAGTAAATCTGGACGGTGTTCCCGTTATTCGTACTGACACCGCAGGAGATTCGATTCAGCTGTTGACCACTGAGGCTTGGTCATTGGAGGTTGGGCAGAGTTTGTATGCTTGGGACATTCCGCGTAGTTATCTAATCTCCACTGATGCTGGCCCATTTAACATTACCAGCTCCAACAACAGAGTCAAGATTGATGTGATCGGTGAAACTACAGCCACCGTCGAATTCTCGGTAACACAGGGCCTGAATCAGACACCACAGCAGATAGCCACTTCAGTTGATCTTGGTGGTACCTATCTTGGAGAGAAATATTGGAAGAGTTATGCTCTTCAGGTGACTGATGATGAATATCGTCTTGTGATTGAGGCATCGGAAGATCATCGTCTGAGTATGCTTTATATGCAGGCGAATGCCAGCAATATTAAGACTCTGCGGTTTGCTGAGGAACTTGAGATACTTTATCCTTATAAGAGGGCATATCGTGGATATTCTGATAGCAGAGTCGAATTGCCTGAGTCAGGATCTATTGATCCTTCTACGCCAGCAAGTTGCGAGGCTGATCCTGGTAGCGCACAATGTGCATTGGATAGCTCTTATTATCAGAATATTGTTGGTTGGTTCGTGGCCAATAGTGCTGGAACTTGGATTGATGACTATACGCTGAGCCTTGAAATATTCACTGAGGGCGTAGGTGATTCGGCTGGTCGTTACACTATTCTGATCTATGATAGTAATAATCTTATTGTAGATAGGACAGAGGATGTTTCGTTCGATAGGAATGAGGATCGATACATCAGTAACGTCATCAATCCAGGTAGTCGTTTTGGTGGTGTCAATGGCAATGCATATGTCTCGTGGGAGGATAGGCCCACATATCTAGCCAATGATGAGACTGCCAGTGACTATGAAGTAAGAGAGCCGTCTGAACTGTTCCAGACCGAATTCCTTGGCGCTGCCAATGGTATTCCGACCGATCCTATTTATAGTAGTGAATTAGATCGTGCTGTTATCGGTAATCCTGGATTGTCTACAGGTATCTTCGCCTTCCAAAACCCAGAGGCTTATGATATTAACTTATTGGCAACTCCTGGGTTCTCATCTGGTGCAGTAATTGGCCAAGCAATCCAACTATGTTCATCCCGTGGTGATATGCTTTACATCGTTGACCCACCGTACGGATTGCGTCCTCAACAGGTTGTGGATTGGCATAATGGTATGCTACTGTCTGATCTGTCTCAGGCAATCAACAGTTCTTATGGCGCTCTTTATTGGAGTTGGCTCAAGATTTTTGACCAGTTCTCCGGCGAGGAGATCTGGATTCCGCCATCAGGCCATGTTATGGCTGTCTTTGCCAGAACAGCACGAGTGGGTGAACAATGGTTTGCACCTGCAGGTTTGAATCGTGGTCGTCTTCTCACGCCGCGTGATATTGAATATAATCCAACACTCGGTGAGAGGGATCTGCTTTACGGTTCTGGCAATGCTGTCAACCCGATTGTTAACTTCACGCAAGAAGGAATTACGGTTTGGGGCCAGCGCACATTACAACGTCGGTCATCATCACTTGATCGAGTCAATGTGCGAATGCTTCTTATTTATCTCAAGAAGAATCTGATCAGACTTCTTCGTAATTTCAACTTTGAGCAGAACGATGAAATTTTGTGGGCACAGGTTGAAGACACTACAGTCCCATTCCTTGGTGATGTTGCTGCACGACGAGGCATCGACCAGTTTAAAGTTGTTTGTGATGAGACCAACAACACGCCTGAGAGAAGACAACGGAATGAGTTGTGGGTTTCGGTGTTTATCAAACCCACATTAGTTGCTGAATTTATTGTTCTAAACCTCGTCGTTCTCAGACAGGATGCAAGCTTCACTGCAGATGAAGTACTTGCCGCAGGTGGAGTGGTGGCGTAAATTTGTAAACAATTAAAGGGGAAGCTATAATTGGCTCCCCCTTTTTATTGTATTTCATGAAATGAGATTTATATAAAAATATAAAGGGTGTTGATATGATTTTATGGGACAAGACAGAAGAAAAATTTGGCATCACAGAGAAAACCGCAATAACCAAAAATTGGATCATAATTGCCTGCGATAAATGTGGTGAAGTGGCTGAACGTAGATACAATTCTTATAAACAGACTTTGAAGAATAAAGGACATTATTATTGCCATACATGTGCAGTAAACAGTGTGCAATTTAAAAAAGAATGTTCAAAAAGAGCAATTAAAAAATGGAATGATCCAGTATATATAGCAAATAATCTTGCGGTGACTCAATCTAATGAATACAGAGAAAAGAAGAGCAAGGAATCAGCTGAAAAATGGAACAATCCAACATTTAGAAGCAAGATGACATCTGAAAAATCAATCCAAAGACGTAAAAAAGCTGCAAGTGAGAGCATCAAGAAGCTTTGGCAAGATAGTAATTATCGGTCTAAGATGAAGAATGTGATTTCAAATAGAATGAAAGAAAAATGGCAAGATAATGAATACATAGAATCCGCCAGAAATAGGCAGAGTGTCGTTAGTAAGAAGTTGTGGGCTGAGCATCGTGACAAATTCATGCAGATATTTAGATCAGATGAGTTTGTCTCCAAGATGGTAGAAATAAACAGATCCATATTGGCTCGACCGGAAGTGTTGGATAAGATATCAAAAGCCATGATTGCGGTATGGCATGATAAAAGATTCCGTTCTAAGATGGAATCAATTCAACGATCGAATGAGTATAGGAATCATGCTAGTGAGATGGCTAAGAAATTGTGGCAGATGCCATCATATAGAAATAAGGTGATGGAGATATTTAATTCAGAAGAACATTTGCAAAAGATGAGTAGCATAAGCACCCAGTTGTGGCAAGATAATTCATATAGGCAGAAGATGATGGATATATTTCAGAGTGAAGAATGGGCGTCCAAAATGTCTGACATTGTGTCCACATCTTATGTCAACAATCCCGACATCATAAATAGAATTAGTGAAGCATCAAAGCATAATTGGAATGACCCTGAATTTAGGGATTCAATGATTAAGACCATAAGAAAATCTGCTAGAAATCCAGAATTTAGAAGCAAGATGTCTGAAATATCAAAACAAAGATGGAAGAATGATGATTTTAGGAATAAAATATCTGATATGTGTAAAAAGAAGTGGCAGGATGATGAATTTAGAGAGAAAATGATTAAAATAATTGCAAGTCAACCGCGCATATCATCATTGCAATTGACATTATATTCCATATTAGATGATCTGGGGGTGACATATTATCGTGAGTATAATAATGACGAAAAAGAAAATGATGCGGAGTGTCAGATAGGCCCATATTCTTTTGATTGCAGGATTCCACGAGAGGGAAAACCAGACCTGCTTATTGAATGCCAAGGAGATTACTGGCACAATAGAGATGAACAGCGGTGGAGAGATAGATCTAAGGCTAGTTATATTGCCAACAATCTATCTGATCAGTATGAACTTAAATATTTGTGGGAACATGAATTCAAATGCCAACATAAGATTGTAGAATTGATCAAATATTGGCTTGGTATTACCAAGTCAGAGCTTGTAGAATTTGGGTTTGATGAAGTAGAAATCAAATTATGTCCTGCTGATCATTATCGAAATTTGCTTTCCAAATACCATTATCTTCCAAATGCTGGTCGTGGTGGAATAGTGTATGGAGCATACATTGGAACAGATCTTGCTGCAGTATGTGTTTTTTCTCCTCTTATAAGGCAGAATATTGTAATAGATGGTTATAATAGAGATGAAGTAAGAGAACTTTCTAGATTTTGTATACACCCTCGTTATCAAAAGAAAAATTTTGGTACATGGTTTATCTCTAGATGCACCAAGATGCTAGATATAAGATATAAGTGCATTATTTCTTATTGTGATACGACGTTTAATCATGATGGAGCTATTTATAAGGCATCTAATTTTATATTGGATGGTGAAGTAAAACCTGATTATTGGTATGTTGACCAATATGGATGGATCATGCACAAAAGAACATTATATCAACATGCGAGAAAGATGGGCATGGTTGAAAGGCAATATGCCAAAGACAATGGGTATAAGAAAATATACGGAAGGAAGAAATTACGATTTAAATTTGAAAGGTAATTATGCATAATTTATCACAACCATATGTACAATTTCATAGGTATTTGGATGATGCTTTGGAGGATATTTTGTCCGAAGATATTGAAAAGAGAATGCCACATTTGGTGCGTGTTCTTACTTCAAAACGATCACATTGGCATGGTAGTGATCCCGAAGAGTATATACGTTCAATTGCAGAATTTGATCCCACCCCGAATGGCACTTATATGCCATATATAGTTAAACAGGTGTCGCAAGATAAGTTAAAATTGCCTGAAGACGGCAAACGCATTCATGATGCATTGAAGTATTTTCATGCTAATAAGAACAAAAGTGGATGGGAAGGTCACAAAGATGTTCATCAATATGATAAATGGCGAGATCTAGAAGATACTGTAGAAAAGCATGAACCTGTAAAGTCACGCTCTGAAAAGATTAAAGACATTAAATCAGAAGGAGCAAGGGTCATAGTGGATGTTGAATTGCCTGTGAAGGGAGGTAAGCGCAATCTACATTATAAAGCTATAGAGATCACCACACCGGAAGCAGCATGTACATATGGACGTGGTAGCAGATGGTGTACCACGGATCCAGGAACTGCTTCATCATATCTTGAACATGGCCCATTGTATATTGCAATCAAGAATGGTGAAAAGATATTTCAGGCGAACCACGATTTTAGTCAATTTATGGGCATAAAAGATAACCCCGCCATAATGCTGAGTGCTCCCACCGATTATTTCCTATCCAAAATAGCTGATAGAATCCCAGAAACCAGGAAGGGCATAGCTAAACTACGCAGGATGTCACCTGATTATCCTGGTAAACCTCCCATAGAATAAACATATCTTAGTAATATTCTCAAATCATCATATCAGTAAGATGTCTC
>WJMJ01000026.1 GCA_014728035.1 Promethearchaeota archaeon
CCATTGATTGTTCCACTTGTTGTTGCAGTTATAGAACCACTTAATGTCAATGAAGCAGCACTGATACTATCGAATCCTGTGATATCATCACCAGTAGCACCCGTTATACCGCTAGCGTTTATGGTTGGTCCACTTGTGACAGCAACACTGGTTCCAGCAGTGAGTGTGGTACATGAGAACGAACTATCTAGATATGCACTATCGATAACAGTGCCTTGCCATGTTCCAGTGTTGATGGTACCAGAAGATACTGATAATCCATTGATTGTTCCAGAAGTGGTAAGATTACTACTCAGCGTTAGAGTAGCAGCACTGATGTTACTGAATCCAGATATATTATCACCACCACTACCAACGATTCCCGAACCACTTACAGTTGGTCCACTTGTGATTGTGACCTGTGCAAATGTTGGAGAATCGGTGGTTGTAACGCCTTGGTCTAGATATGCGCTGAACTGATTCCCATCCCACAAATCTGCATTAAGGTTACTTACAAGGGTTGTTGATGATACCGTGAACGGTGCAGTACCGGTACTCTGTGTTGATGTGAATCTGAGTCCTGTTATTACTCCGGCACCGGTGATCGACCAGTCAGGACTGGTCTCCTTATCAGCAAGTTTTATTGCGTCACCGAAATATAATTCTCCACCAGCGGTCTTTGCAGATATAACTGGGTCTGTACCAGACGAATCGAATGTTATACTTGAGCTTGTTCCAAGGGTGACGGTACTGAATGTTGGTGTTGATGTTGTTGATACACTCTGGTCAAGATCATATCCATCAACTTGGTCTACATTAAGACTGGTAACCCTTGTTGTTGATGATACTGTCAATGGTGCAGTGCCTGTTGCCACGTCTGAGATGATTTGGCTCCCTTGAATGTTTCCTGTTGCGTCAACAGAAGAACAACCAATCGAACCAACTGATGTGAAGTTTTCACTATTCCAATCAAAATCACCACTACTGGTTGTAAATGATGGACTAGCACCACAATCAAAGGTGATACATCCAGAGAAGGTGGTGGAACTGAATGTCATCGAACCTAACTGTGTAGAAGAAGGAACGTATAAGTTATTTAATACCTTCAGTCTGTCAGTGTTATCAGAGACAAGTGTAACATTAGACGAAGAACCATCATGAATGGTAAGAGCTGTTGTATTATCACCATAGAGGTCAATCTTTCTAACATCACCGGTTCCTCCTACCTTTACGTACCCATCAACATACAGACCTAACAGCGCAGCATTTGTGTTCTGAACGGTCAATATATAGTTCGAAGAGTCGTTCTTGGTAAGGGTCACTGGTGGTGGTAAAGAGGTATTTGAAGCTCGTAAATCCGTAAATGTTGTACTCCATGTACTACTGGTTGTACTCCATGTTGCTGAACCAAGTGTTAGATATTTAACAGTTGAGCTATCAGCCTGTTCGGTTGTTGAGGCATAAAAATCAAAGGTGTCTGTTGACTTGGTATATCGTAGTTGAACATAGTAGGTATCATCAGTGCTTGGACTTCCATTCACGGTAAGTCCTGTGATATCACTTAACTGCTTGTATCTGCGTCCACCGATATATGCATTTCCTGCTTGGATATCTATAGTTGCATTATCTGAGGTGTTTCGTGTGACCTTCAAAGAATCTGAAGCAGTATAACCACCACCAAACTCATTATCAAATAATGTAGGAATAGTAACAACAAAACTTGAATATGCGTGTTCTGATCTTCTCATTAGTTCTTGGTCTACATTATATTCAATCGAGCCAGAGCTTGATAGATTAAAGTAATCTATCTTCACAGTTGCGCCTGGTTGAATATCGGCTGTATCCATCTTATCTCTTACACTCATTTAACTTACCACCTTCAGCGTATCAAAATACGCTATGATATCATCACTACTATCTGTATATGCCTCTAATCCAACTTCACCAGATGTATAATCAGAGAAAGCCGTTGTGTTCTCATATATCAGTTCATTCTGTATATACATTCTACAGGTATTTCCATATAAATCTACTCGCATTTGATATTGTGTTCCTGCTGATAATACACCAGTTGAGCCAACTGTATCAGGAATCCCTGTTACCCAATTATTTGGATTAGGATCAGTCTCATCATTGTTTCCAGTATCATGATTATTAGCGATACGTGTATAAGTACCTGACGCCTTTTTATAGACCTCATATGAACTCTTTCCACCACCAGCAGTTGTATCTGTCTGAAAACCTACAAAATAATAATTACTTGTATCCTGATATCTGAGAACAAACCCAATTCTATTATTAGCACTGACCGGTGAGGTTGCTAGGTTAACATATCCTACCATCATATAGTCATTCCAATCATCAGCACCACTAAGAACCGCTGTGTCTATCTTTAATACACTGGCTGTGGTACCATAATATTTACATTGGTATTGATACGGACCTGTGGTTGGAATCACCCATCCATCTGATAGAATTGATACCTTCACAGGAATATGTTTACTCGGATTCAATAATGAGACCTTTAATGGAACGTCTTTAGCACCACTTGTCATTAGAAAGCAACCTCCCAATTATCTAAATTATCAAATGATTCATCCAATAACCATCCAAGATACCCTTGAACTCCTGCGGCCTTTGCCTTCTGGATTATGGTCTTTATGTTATCAAGTCCATATTGGATGATAACTGAGTATGGTAGAATACAAAAGAATGTATTCAATTGAAATAATGGATCATAGAAATAAGCCTGAAAAGTATATACATCATCAGGATTCCCACCTTCAAAGAGATATGTTCGCCATTGGTCAGGGGATAGATTGATATCATTATAATCATCGATATTATAATTAAAATAACTTACACTCTGCCATAGTTCTATAATATCAGGACTGGTTCCTGTATATGCCTCTACAGCTGATGTGATTGCTTCAATAGTGCCAGATGACCCATACGATTCAAGAAACTCCAATAATCGTCCACGAAGATTCTCATCTGATTCACCAGATGAACGTGTAACATTATACCATGACGCCATGTATTCTAACTCAGTACCATCTGCTTCGTTGAAATCATGCTCACGTAATATACCGTTCTTTTGTTCATATATTCGTTGTATCTCATCTCCGAACGCACGAATAATTGTCATATATACTCCATCAGTTTGCATGAAGGGGAAAACACTCGCACTCATAGCCTCAACCGGTGTGACCTCATAAAGATATGTTATCTCGAATGGTATGTTACCATTTGTTGAGATGGAGACTGGTGGTGGTTCTGGGAACTTTCCAGAATCTAACCATCGAATACCATTATTGTATAATTCATAATCTTCATCTAACGTAAACCGATACCAACGGTCTGCATAATAACCTTCAACTGATATGATTTTATATTCAGTGTATTCACTCTTATCAAATTCGTAGAAGTCCTGAGAAGTTGAATAATAGTGAATCTCTTTGTATGCAAACTCCATTAGATATATTCCACCGTTACGTCTATTGCTTTATTACTCGATGAATCAGAATCATCAGTATCTGCTCGTAATACATATCCAGAGTTGACATAGATAACGTTTCCGCTTGCAGACCAATCTTGGGTAGTTCCTTCATCAAAATACCAATATGGTGAGGTTGTGTATGGGGTTACTGTTGATACAGTTGTTGAAGTATTAGTATTATATCCCCATACCTCTAACGTACTAACATCAACATATGCTACCTCAGAGATTCCTTCGATAATATTCAATAACTCTGACTTATACATCGCTCGATTGATACCAAGACCGTTAATATAAGATACAATAGCGTCTTCAATATCTTCCTTCACTGCGGTTGTTGTTCGTGATATAGAAGAATCAACCTTAACGGTCACATGTATTGCAATATATATTGGTGTTGGTGATTGTACAACAGGTTTTACACCTGCGGCTCGTGTATCTCTTACAGCGTCTGCAACCAATGAACGGGTACCACCATCCAATAGACCTGTATTCGTCCATGCAAATACATGTACCTCTCCAATATCTATTGTCGGGTCGGTCGAATAATCACTAACGACTACTCCTTCCACATTATCTACATCTAATACCGCTGATTCTATAGCTGATAACGTACCTTTGGCTGAGCTAGATATTGCGGTCTTAATCCGTCTTCTAAAGGCAGTATCTGATTCAATATCACTTCCATCTGTAAAGGTATTCTGCCATGTGTAACTAAGACTTAATACGGAGCTGTTGGTTGGAGCGCCTTCAAGACTTAATTGGTCATTATTAACACTATATTCACTCGTGATTGGAACATATTCAATCATGATATTTCGACCATCAGTAAATGGACCTGCTGCATGATCATTCACATAAGGCGAAGTAGACCAATCCCATGTACTTCCCCAATCAATCATTCCCGCGTTTGTTCCCGTACTACTATAACTATAATGACTATCAGCTTGGGTCTTTAATGTCCAACCAGAGTCATATACATACACCTTCAAGGTTGTATCACTATCGATACCAATTAATGATAGGAATCCACTGTCTACTCGTGTACCACATTGAGATATACCCATGAGGTCCGAACCCTTAGTGGTTGTTCCTACACGAAGATAGGTACTTGAAGCACTACCCTCACCAAATCCTTCTGCGGGATTATTCGCATTCGAACATGTGATATAATCTATCCGAGAGAACTCTTTTGAGGTTGACTTCTCATAATCAGGTACAGAACTATCAAATACCAATGCCTCCTCATCATCAATACCACCAGTGGTTGTTGTTCCATGAACGATAATGGTACCATCCCATGAAGCGTCACTTCCACCACTATCAGTACATGAGAATGATAGGGATGAGGCTGAAGAAGGAGAGTCTATCCATCCATACTTGTATTCCTTTGTGACCGTGAACGCAGTGATTCCTGAAGATATGTCAGTAGCATCACCGGTTCCAGTCTGTCCTGCGATTGGATAATATTCTATACGAATGTTCTCACCATCGGCGTTAGGACCAGCAGCGTAGTTTGAATAGTATGGGTCAGAACCAGTCCAAGTGCTTCCCCCACCAAGACCATCGTTCCAATATATGACACCAGCCTCGAAAGAGCCTGTAGCACTATCAACATAATGATAGTTATCAGTTCCAGAACCAGTGGTTCCTATCGATTGTAATTGCCAGCTATCACTCTCCCAGATGTAGAGGCTGATATAAGCGTCATCAGCAATCATATCAAGATATCCACCATCAACCCGTTCACCTGGCGCCTGTGCGTCAAGATAGGTCTCGGTAGCAGCTCCGTTCTCGATGGTTATGGTTGATTCATCACCAATACCTTCTCCGATTCCCCCACCACCTGTATTGTTAGCAAAGGTCACATAGAATATCTTTGCAAAGGAGTTGGTGGTGGTTCTTGTCAGCTGAGCATCATGTAAGACCTCGGTCTCATTGATACTGTTACCAGCATTATCCTCACCGTATATGGTCACATCAACCTGTTCACTTGATGTATTGTCATAATCATCACCCGAGTGGTTGAGCGTAAGTTTGATGGTGGTAGCAGATGATGGTTGTGATATGTAACCGTGTTTGTATTGAATATATTTCCCACCTCTAGATGATACTGAAGATGGTGGGTGGGCTAAATCAAACACTTGTGAACTTCCATCTCCAGTTATCTGTTCACCAACAACATCATAAGTAGATGGGTTATTAACATATGTTACCGCAGAAGGAGCGGTTATGTTTCTTATTATACTACCAGATGACACATTACCTGTATCACCTAATGATATACATTCTACCGGAATCCATGCCTGCAAGTAGTCTGGATCACTTGATGAGGTATATACTACTGCTGAGGTCTCACCGCTTCTGATACGAGCAGTCTTTGTTGTCTGGAAGAACACTGCTGGTGATGTTGATGTTCCCACCGTTGCAAATTGTGTTCCTATCGGAATGGTTATAGTAGAACCAGTACTTGTAGAGTCTCGTCTGATTGTTATATAACCCGTGGTTCGTGTTGCGGGGTTTCTAGTGACTCCAACGATTGTTCCTAATAAGTCAAGTCTTGTACCAATCGCGGTGTCAACATATGAATCCCGTCCAACCTCTTGTAACTTTAAAAATGTTCGATATATCTGAATACCCACTGACTCAACGGTGGTACGTAGAACCGAACCCTCAGTGATATCTGTTAACCCTGTTGAGGTTATTTGATATCTATAAGAGATGTACATCTTTGTTCCATCGTCAGGAACAGTCTCACCAGTATCCCATATTATAGAATCAAATTTGTCATTACCTGTTGTATCTGTTAACGTATAATCAGTTCCTGAAGTGAATGTATATTCAGACCCATCATACGTACCATTCACTCTTATTATATCATGTATATCGACTTCATTACTTCCATCACCTATTAGATTATATGTCGTAGTTCCAGTCTGATAGACGTGTTCCTCATCATATATCGGCCTCCATCCATTTATGATGTGTTCTAATATCTCTGTGATGATTTCATTTAATGTTGGCATTTCAGGTAATGAATAGCTCATGTGATTATACTCCTACGGTTAATGAGACTTGTAGTTCTGATGAATAGATACTGACTATATCAACGATGACATTGATTATACCGGTACTACGTACAAATGATACATCAATGTTTCGGATATAAGCTATTCTATCTTCTGGTTGTAATGCTTCAACGACCATCATCTTAACAGCTGTCTCAATCAGAGGGTTATTCCCTTCTCCAATCAATGTTGATAACCTACTTCCATAGTTTGGGTGAAGTGGTAGTGTTCCGATTGGTGTGAGTAGGCGATTCTGTACTGCTTGATATAGGTTCTCAAGACCAGTAACTGTTGCCATATCTGATGATTCATTGTTGATGTCTGCGGACGATTCATCGTATTCAACGTTTAGGTCAGTACCAAAATCGGATACACTCATTATATTCACCTTACACTACTGTCTCTGATGTTGTTGTTTCCTGTACTGTGGCTATTTTACTGATATCAGTAATGATGTCGCGCAATTCTTCTAAAAAACGAGCATTCTCAATAAATGCAAGAAGAATAGCCTTATTACCATACCCTAATATGACGGCTCCGATATATACTAAGAAGGTTGGAAATCCGCTAAATAATGTATTGATAGTAATAAGTACATCAACATATGCAATACTTGTTACAAGTATAATAATAGATGTGATTATCGGTGTAAAATACTTCAGATTAAACTTTAATGTCTCATTATTAACCTTCCATTCTCGCCAATATGGAATTACAATTGATCCTATAGAACCAAATATAAATCCAGCTAAGAATTTAATATCAACTGAAACAGGAGCAACTGCTCCCAAGATTATAATACCAAGTGCTACCACAGGCATTATATTGATTATATCTCTTTTTTTTATAGTAGGTAGTCTCATATGATTCACCTATCTGAAATTATTCATATTACCTAATATATACTTAGGGTTGTTCAGGAAGACCCTCACTCTGTGGTTGCATAGGTATCTCAATATCATGTGGTCGTTCCTTAAAATCCATCACCGTTATGTTAGACTTGTCAATAATCCCATCATAACATTCCTTACACATGATGATGTAACGTCTTGTACGACGACTTAATCTGTCAATTCCAGGTGTGGGAGTTACCTCTTCCAACTGATAAGCTATATATTCTATTGTACCATCAATGGTCACGGAACCACTTCCAGTATCACATACTACACCCGCCATACAGACGGGGAATTTCACGGTTATTGTTGTGTCATTAGTTTCTATCGACATATTAATTCTTTACTCCTGCTATTGTTCCTTCAATTTTATTCATTTAATGAGAATATGAAAATTCATATTCTATTGTAAATCCGTTTGTTCTGAGATTGTTTATCACAGCAACACATTCTTGTGTAG
>WJMJ01000027.1 GCA_014728035.1 Promethearchaeota archaeon
GGAAAGTAAATTATTAGATGATCGTAACTAGGGAATCTAAGGTAATCCTAGATGATCAAGAATATCTCCTAGAAGTAGGAGATAGAATCTTCCTCGAACAGGATGAAATTCCTGAGTTTGATGAAGATGAAGAGGATATATGGCCTGAGGGTGAGGAAGCAATTAACAAATATGAGCTTGAAGATATCATATACGGTCTTGAGAACTGGTCAGAATTGCGTCCAAATGATAGCAGAATACGCGCAATGAAGTATGCTGTGTGGATGGATGAAGTATGCTGTGTGGATGGATGATGATCCTGCTTTAAAAGAGATGCTTGACATATGGACTTCTGGACATGGTGTTCTTTCTAAGACATATAGGATTAAAGCAATTCAGAGATTACTTGAACATATCTAGTCATTATATTGTCATACTTGGTCAATATACTACCAGCATTAGATCACTAAATTTTGAGAGTTATGATGGCGTATTAAATGAAAACAATCTATATACATGATTGACTGGCCAGAGACAAAGAATCAATTCGGGTATGATACATCAATTCTTGGTGTCAAAAGTAGATTTCGGGTAGTTGTCATTTGTGATATTTGTGGTAAGATAAGTACGTCTACTATTAGAAAAAAGTCTGTTCTAGATCACAATGATCAGATTAAGTATATATGTATAAAATGCCTGTATCAAGATCCAGAATATAAAGCAGAACGATCAAAACAGAGCCAAAATCTCTGGCAAAATGAGGAATTCCGTTCTAAAATAATGGAAGCCAAAAGATCCGATGAATACAGAAATAAGATGCGTGAATCGTCTGTTAAATTGTGGCAGGATGATGAATTCAAAACCACAGTCATAGAATCTAATAAGGCATCGCACAATACTGCAGAGTCCAGAGAACGTCATTCTAGTATTGCCAAAGATTTATGGGAAGATAAGGATTATGCGGAAAGAATCAAATCCACATGGAATGATGATAAAAAGAATGAGATGAGTCAGAATAAACAAGAATTTTTTGCTCATAACATAGAAGATAGGTTTCGCAGATTTATAGAACAAGCAATTATGGTGCATGGTGATAAATATGATTATTCTGAAGTAAATTATGTCAATGCTGATACCAAGGTTATCATCATATGTCCAAAACATGGTGAATTCGAACAGGAGCCAGGCAATCATTTACAAGGACAAGGGTGTAAACTCTGTGGTATAGAAAAGTCGCAACATGCACATCGATTATCTACGCCAGATTTTGTTGATAGAGCTATTTCAGTACATGGCGACCGCTATGATTATGAAAATAGTGATTATTATGGCACAAAAACCAAAGTTAAAATCATGTGCCCACGGCATGGTGAATTTGAGCAAATACCGAATTGTCATTTATCAGGCAATGGGTGCCCCAAATGTGCAGGCACTCATTTGCAGAATAATATTAACACATTTGTGCAGTCACTTGGCTTTGAGACTCAATTTAACGACAGAACAGCAATATATCCATATGAATTAGACATATATGTTCCACAAAAGAAATTTGGCATAGAAGTTCACGGCATATTCTGGCATTCTTATGATCATATTGAAACCAAGGAAGAAAAAGAGTGTCATTCATTCAAGGCTGATTTGTGTTCCGACAGGAACATAAGATCTGTCCAGATATTTGAACATGAATGGATAGAAAAACAGGATGTAGTAAAGTCTATTATTAGAGCCAAACTAGGCAAGTCAGATAGGATATATGCTAGAAAATGTGATATAGTAAATATAGACTCATCTAGATATAGAGAATTTGTTGGCGGCAATCACCTTCAGGGTTCAAGACCAGCATCAGTTAGACTTGGTTTGGAATATGATGGAGAGCTTGTGTCAATGTTGTCTATTAGCAAGCACGACAAGTATCAATGGGAAATAATGAGATTTGCTAATAAACTTGGTTTGTCTGTTCTTGGTGGTGCTAGTAAGTTATTCAAGCATTTTGTTAACAACTGGAATCCAACCAATGTTTTAACCTATGCAGATAGAAGATACTCGGATGGTGATTTATACAAGAAACTTGGATTTAGATTGGATTCTATTACTAATCCTAATTACTATTATGTAATGCGTAATGTAGTTTATTCCAGACAACAATTCCAGAAACATAAGCTCAAAGATAAATTGAAGATTTTTGACCCAGATAAGTCAGAAGCTGAGAACATGTTTAACAATGGTTATCGTAGACTATGGGATGCAGGTCACTATAAATTCATCTGGAGTAAATAATGGCTATAATTGGACCCGCTGATCTTCCTCAGGTGCTTAAGGTAGATTCCAATCCTCTGAAGAAGAGAGTTTTACAAGCACTTGGGCATCCCAATATCAGAGTAGAACTTACCGAGGATCAGTTAGAAGAGCTTCTTAGGGTCACTGGTGATTTCATCGCACAATATTTCCCAAAAGAAGAAAGATACGCCTTCTTTTATACTCAGCCACTCCAGGCAGAATATGATTTCCCGGAAGATGCCTATTGGATTCGTGAGGTAGCATGGGATGCTGTAATAACTAGGATTCAAGATATATTCGGCGCAGAAATGTTCTTATTCTGCGCTCATCCTAATAGTTTTCTTGCTCGCTCTGATGGTGATTTGATTCCATTAGATAAATGGGAAAAAGACTTTAGAATTAATACTCCATATGGTGATGACCAAGTTGAATTTATTCAACATGATAAGAAACAGCCATTAGTAGAGATCCGACATGAAAAGGGATCTTATATTGGTACTCCAAATCACCCTATCAAAATCAATTCATTTGATTTTGAAAATAGCTTTTCAGATTGGAAGATGGCCAAAGACATTGATTCAAATGATAAACTACTCACCCCAACTGGATTTTCTAAATTTGTAGCCACAAGAGTCTGTGAACCTAATGAGACTGTAACCATAGTTCCAAAGGAATCTCATTGTTGTTTTGTGTCTCATGATGGCGACCCAATCCTAGTACATTAACCTTCCTAGTATATATACTAGGAGGCCATCTTGCCTGTCGATACTAAAGACATCGTTAATTATTACAATGATGGACATGCGATTAAGGAATGTGCAATTCGTTTTGGTTTGCACCCTGAGACTATTAGAGTCAGACTGCGCAAAGCTGGTATTAAGGACGCACGCCACAGAACTAATCCGTTACCGCCAGAATTAATAGAATATTATAAATCTGGTCATTCTATTTCGAAATGTAGCAGAAAATTTGGTGTATCACCCAGTAAAATATCCAAAGAATTGAAAAGTTTGGGTGTCAAAAGATCAAAACCCCAGAATCTTGAAATATCAAGTAATAGAACCAGAGAATTGTGGAAATCTGACGAATACAGAAGCAAAGTCATAAAGAATAATACTTGGAATAATGAACGAAGAAAAAGAGCTTCTGATAAAATTAAAGAGAAATGGAAGGATAAAGAGTATAAAGCCGCAATATCGCAATCTATGATTGATAAATGGTCTGATGATGAATTTAAATCACAAATGTTATCCAAATTCAGAAATTCTGAATATGTAGATAGAATGAGACACATTTCAATTGAAAAGTGGAAAGACGACGAATATCGCAGTAGAATGATTAATATATTTTTAGAGTGTCGATCAGATCCGGAATATAGACAGAAGATGGCAGATACATGGAAGAATCCGGATTTGCGTAAATTATTAAGCGAAAAAGCGATCCGTAAATGGCAAGATCCAGAGTTCAAACAGCTCATGTCTGAAATTATGACTGTTGTATGGCAAGATCAGAATCGTAGACAGAGAATGGGTCAAATTATTTCTGAATTATGGAATGATGATGGATATAGAAACAAATTGATCACTATTCTAAGTGATCGTGCAGTTGAACTGTGGAAAGATCCAGAATATAGGCAGAAAATGACAAAGATCATCAGAGATAGATGGCAAGATGATGAATTTAGAAAAAAGATGATTGGCATTATAAACCAAAACGCCAAGGTATCGAATATACAGAAGATATTGTATTCCATACTTGATGATCTGAACATCAAATATTATAGAGAATATGAAAGTGATGATGATAAGTGTAGTGATCCCGAATGCCAAATTGGGCCACATTTGTTTGATTGTATGATACCCAGAAATGATAAACCCGATTTGCTTATTGAATGTCAAGGTGACTACTGGCATAATCTTGATCATAAGATAACCAATGATAAGTCGAAGTCCACATATATTGAGAGATATTATAGTGATACATATGAAATAAAGTATTTGTGGGAACATGAATTTTTAAATCACAACAAGATTGTTGAGGTAATAAAATATTGGCTTGGTATTCATACCACAGATATGATTGACTTTAAATTGGGAGATGTAGAAATTAGAGAATGCCCAGCCAAAGATTATAAAATCTTATTGTCCAAATATCATTATTTGCCCAATGCTGGCAGGGGTGGCATATCATATGGTGCTTATGTTGACGATATTTTGATTGCCACATGTATATTTTCGCCGTTAGTACGTCAGAACATCACAATTAAAGATTTTAGTCGAGATCAGATTAGAGAATTATCAAGATTGTGTATTCATCCACAGTATCAGAAGAAAAATTTTGCCACATGGTTTATTTCAAGATGCATCAAGAGGCTTGATAGGAAATTCAAATGTGTGATATCATATTGTGACACCACATTCAATCATGATGGTGCTGTATATAAGGCGGCTAACTTCATTCATGACAAGGATGTTGCGCCAGATTATTGGTATGCGCATGAGAGTGGATGGATTATGCACAAAAGAACTTTATATAGACATGCGAAAAGCTTAAAATTGACAGAGGCTGAATTTGCCGATAAACATGGATATCGAAAAGTTTATGGCAAAAAGAAGCTGCGGTTTGTGTATGAAAGACAATAATATGTATTGCGAATCTTGTTCAGGTAATCCATATCATAGACATGTCAAAAAGCACATATTCAATTATGTGGATTTTGGCTGTGCAAATGCTGCCACGAACAGGCATTAAAGAAGATGTTTATTGTTGCTATTCTACAGAGTTTGTCTGGAAATTATATAAGACATTGTTATGATGCTATTTGGAGAGATAGATGAATACGTATCTCATTAGAAGCCACACCAACTATGGTGAAGTGGTTCATATTATCAATGCGGAGAATGAGGCAGAGGTGCGAGAATTTGCGAGTAAATGTAACACAGTGTGGGATGGATATGATATCGAAGAAGTGGATACAAAAACCAGGGGTATTGTGGCTATTGGCGGTGGTGATTCATGATTAAAAGGAGATTGAATGGCTAGACTCTATTTAATTGAGAGTGATATATATCCACATGATGTGGAGGATTGCCTTCAATGCTGCACAGACTCTTTAGATATTGCTGCGCTTGATATGCAGTATCAAATTCGTTGTCCAAATTGCGGTGTTTGTGGAGAATCTTGCAGAACAGTTGAAGAAGCAGTACAAAAATGGAATAAAATGTGCAACGAAAACATGCGACTTCGCAAGGTGATTGAAGATACTGCCCAGGTGCTTACCGAGGATTTGGCTTGTCGACCTGCTGATGAATGCCCAGATTTGTCTGCCTATGCAGATGGACATTGTGATCTTGTTGTTCTAGCAAGGAATTGGATACGAATGAGAAGTGGCAAGCAATAAGGGTGTGATTCATGATTAAAGAAACCAAGTTTGGGTTCTGTGCTGACTGTGGTCATTTCCATTTCAAATTGTCTCTGTGCTTTGTGGATACTGGTCCTGGAGAATCAGAAATCAAATATTTTTGTTCTAAATGTAAAGACAAACCACATGGGTGGGAAGCTAGGATGGGCATTGTTCATAAACATAGTGCTGGAAAAGAAATTGGGGTTTGTGGCACCCCGCATATCACTGGATATGGTCACAATGCTTATGGGTCAGTGCTGGCTGTATATGATAATGGCGCTAGATTAGCGATTACCTGCCAACATGGTGGGTCTGGATATTTATGCCTGGAATGTGCAAAAGCGATTGTTCGTGATGCAACACGAGTATTGGAGCCATAATGGGTTTTGATCCTTCGCACCAATCATTACCGAGACCCAGGCCGAAGAATATCTGCGTTAACCCAGTTGAAGATCTACTTAAGGCAATTGAGATTGTTCATGGTAAAGCGCATGCAAATATGTGGCGCAGAGTTGTGAATACTTGGTTACAGAAACGCACGGAAGAAATGAAGAATTGTTTTGGAGATGGAATATGAACGATCATAATGAAAGTTTTAAGAAGACTCCTTACACTGTTGATGCTGGAGAAGATGCCGCATCATTGTTGCTAGAATCAATCTACAATAACGGCCATGACTTTGCTATTGGGTTTGCGGCACAAATAGCGAGGACTGCTGTATCCAATAATGTGGGTGAATTTCAACGCAAATTATATGAGATCGCATATGCAATTACAGAAGCGGTACAATGGGAGGCGGAGCATGGATACGAAGTATGAGACGACCGTACCCGATTGTTTTGTGCTCACTAATTGCACTCGTGCGAAGCCATATCGTTTTCGGGCGTCGGTTAATGATTTGCAAATCGGTGATAAAGTGTATGAAGTTCCTGAATCCTACTGGTGTGAATATTGCGATGGCCAGGGGTGCCGAATGTGTAAAGACACTGGAATCCGTAGGAAAGAGAATAGACGACAAACGAGGGTATGAATGGATAATTATGTGGATTATGTCTGTCCAAATTGCAAAGAGAATGTGTTGACTTGTGAATGCGAATATGGCCAGGCAATTTCGAAGATGGCAACGAGTATTACGGAATCTGAAGACGAGCGAATTTTATATTGGATAAGGACGGTAATGAAGAACTTGGAAACCGAACGAGAAAGACCATTCGAGGAGATATGAAATCTAAACAGTGCGTTCTTCGTCTTGGAAATACAATCAAAACTTGTTGGATACCAGAGAAGTTTGCAGTAAAAGGTAAATATCTTAAGATAAAGAATTGTGAAGATGCATGGATAGATGGTTGGCTTGTTGAATCTGTTGGTGCAGTTGAAGATTATGCTATTGTGTGTTCCCGTGCGAATTCACACAAGAAGATGAAAGACATAACAGATATATGAATATTGATAAAATGGAAATTGAACGAGAAGAACCACTACCACCAAATCCATTTGAGAAGAATGGTGGATGGTATTGGTATGATGAGGCTGGAGATTATTATGGACCATATGACACTAAAAGAGAAGCTTCAGTAGAGATGCATGATTATGCAGTTTATTTGGACAGCTTACTAGAGAATATGTGAGTTTTGGTATGCGTCATATAAAAGGAAAGACAAAGAATGAAAGTTAGGAAATTACCGGTCATTGTTGATGCAGTTTATTTCAATGGGTCGGAGGAATCTGCTGAACGACTTGATCTTGATGTTTGCAAGAGTACAACAGATGGAGATGACCGCAAATATTCGATCAAGACACTTGAAGGCAGGATGGAGGTCAAGTCTGGAAGCTGGATTATCACAGGTGTGGAAGGTGAACGCTATGCTTGTGACGATGCCATATTTATGCAGACATATGAAGGTATCTGCCCCCAGTGCAGTAATGCATTTTCATTTGAACGCACCACTACAAAACAACGGATTGGTGATCTTTGGTGTTGTTCTCAGAAGTGTGTATTGGAATATATGAATCGCCCTGTGACGCGATCACACAAACCAGATCTAAATATATTTAAGAATGTTGACCCAAAAGCTGAGATTGTCGAAGTAAATGAACCACCTGAGAATGTTAAAGAAGATGTGGATGAACAATCAGATGGATCGTGTTTGGGTTGTCGAGAGAAGTCGGTATATCATACCTGTGGGAAGGAACCTTCAACGACACATGAAGAGAAACCCGTGACCCACGTCAAAGTATTATGCCCAGAATGTGGTAGTCGAGCTTTGCGTATTGAATGTGAATCGTGCTCATGGTGTAATATCGAAGAGGAAAATGAAGAATGGTGTCAATGTGATAATCAAATTCCTAGTAATATATGTCAGCATTGTGGCAAGGAACGCCAATCGCGAAAATATCCGTTTAAGTGTATAATGTGCGGTGGGCATTTTACAAGTTATCATCAAGATGTGACAGATAGTGTTGAGCAAGGTGGTTTGAAGGCCAAAGAATTATTTTGTTGTCCAGGATGTGAAGATCGATATTATAATAAAGGGTATATTAAACCAAATCATGATACTTTACGAAGGGCTATGAATATAATATCGGAAGCATGCGATAAATATGTATTTGGACGAGACTTTGGTGAGGAACTGACTGGACTACTCAAAGGCCAACCATGTGATGATAAGACACGCCATGCTGTACGTGAAATTGTATTCAATCGCTTTCGTAAAACTGCAGATATAAATAAAATTAATTTTGAGGTTGTGTCTAACGCATCAGATACTATTAATATAAAACCGAAGAACCTTTACACTGCTGTTGCTCTTTACTCGGGCAATGTTGGTGAAGATATTGATCATGAAGAAGGTGATTATCGATTGTCAGATGGCACAATCATTTCATATTCAGAGAAGTATGGCGCAGTTATTCGACCTGTCACACCATTGGAATATATCAAAGTTGGTTTTAAGATCATAGGAGATGAAATTCCACCACCAACTGCATGATACTAAGCCATTAACGGAGAGATTAGATATGGGATGCACTATCAAAGACTATGAACAAGTAAATAATAAAATTTGGTGGAAGCCATGGACATGGTTCAAGAGATTGGTTATTATAAAGCAAGAAATCTGTGATTCTAAAGAGAATGCAAATGCAAATGTGTATCCGGAAGTTTTTCTCAAGCAGGTTGATGTATCAGAATCAATCAAAATAGATCATTATCTATCCCCAATATGCGGGATTTCATATCAAGGCCCTGATAATAAACCAAAGTTTTATGGTCCTAGCATTGAACCGATTAGATGGTGGCAGTTCTGGAGATGGTATTTGATCCCGCGATATCATCGTGAGTGCAAGCATGCTTATGATAAGTTTGTTGAGGACTTCGGACAGCCACGTTCAGACAATATTATGGCTAAGGCTATGATGCATAGTGGGAGGACTGATGGTTTCTGATATTAGAAAAATAGAGGAAATCAATGAGATTATCGGAGATATGCACGAAGCTGGTGTTATTACCGACTGGGAAGTCGGATTCGTTGAAGATCAGGTTGATCGTATTATGACTTATGGCACATCAACTAAATTCACACAGAAGCAAATTAATGTCATTGATCGTATTTATGAAAAGGCTTGTGTTTGGGATTAGATATTTATTACTTTTATATTCAAACAAGCCATTATCTGCGGTGGATTAAATATGACTTGTTATACTTTACGAGAATTAGGTGCTACGCCAGAAATCAAACCAATCATTCGAACAGCATGGGCGCTTTGGGTGTGCTATTACTATTTGTTGGATACGAGTTCACCATCATTGCCGGACAATGGATATGATATTCTGGGGCGTTCTAGACAGCTTCGCATGCGTTTAGACAATATTGCCTCAGAATACCACATTGATGAGAATACGATGAATTCGGCAAGAGACACAGTGGTTGATGTTACTAAATTAAAAGAAGATCGTCTTTTGGCGTGGATGCACCAAGAGCAATGGCATAAGATATACCTTCCCTTATTTCAACTCGGTCGAATTCCTCGAATGTATTAGTGCTAAGGAGAATATATGTCAACAAATGATGTTCCTGGTCACAAAGCATGCAATTATGATGAGCTTTGTATGGGGTGTTGGGCCGAACACGAAGATGGAAGTCTGATTTTTGTCCAATCAACAGAAAGTGGACAAGTAGTTTATTCAGTGTTTGATATGTCAAAAAAGCCTCCTATGGAATACCGTGATCGTATGCGTGAGAGCGGGTTTAAAAAGCATTTTTCATGGGATCCAGATGATAAGGTATCGCTCAAATGGACATGGCATGATAAAACACCATTTCCTTGGAATAAGGTTATTGAATCTGGACTTCCTGATGGTGTCCGCCACGCATGTGCCCAGCATTTGTTAACTGCTGCTGAGCAGGTGGCTCAATCCAGAGATATGATAGGTGAGCCTGTTCCTGAAAATAAATATACCCATCTGGGTGAACGCTTGACTAAAGCTGGGAAGGCCATACTCAAAGGAATTCAAGTAGCTGTAAGTGAATTGGAGACATAGTAGATGGCGAATTCTAAAGTTCGCACAGACATGCACTGCACACATTGCTCAAAGAATTTTATTGCTGAACTAGATTATTCTATAGATGGTGACCATGTTCTTGAATGTCCGCACTGTGCTCATGAGCATTGTCGGGTGATAAGACAAGGAAAGATTACATCCGATAGATGGTCATCACGAAGTCACAGAGATAATGCAATTTTGTGCAGGGTGTGGAAACATAATGTTTTAGAAATGAAGACTTCGACAGCTTGTAATTTTATACGATCCAAATGGTTAGATTTAGGCGTTGATTAATGATACAATATATGGGTACATATACCTTGGGATTGGATCATAGTTCAACTTCAAGTTGTACAAATCTTAGTGATTGTACAAGCAATATTGATAGTAGTTCAGTTTATCTTGTTAATGATCGCTATGGAACATATCAGAATCGCATTAGGGACAAGGTACAAATCGACCTTGGTACTGCAGTTAAAATCGAAATGGCAGACAAATCTGTCATATCGGTGGAAAAAGATGGAAGTTATCAAATAATAGATAAAGATGCGAAAGTTACTTATAAAGCGTGTCGTATACGTGAATTCAATAGATATATTAATGCAAGTGATTTGATTGAAGAATTTATCCGTTTTGTTGGCAAATTAGGAATAAAACAGAGTCAAGTACTACACATACCGATTGAATATTTTATTTATTTTCTTGTGTTCAGATCAGCCGAGGAGGATGGTTTAGATGGAACACAAGAGAAGAACAAGATTATTGAAGATAAGGGTTTGTTTATAAAGCATTGTGATAAGTACAGATGTTTGTGTTGTGGGCGATTTATTTCTGTGTATAATGCATCTAATGGATTTGATTTTTGTTCTGCCATTTGTTCTGTTGCTTATGCTGAAAAATTATCGATTGGTGCTTGAATCGGATGAAATGTTTGCAATGTGGATATTGTTGTATAAATTATGCAGTTGTAATTGTGGATGATCCCTCAAAGGGAATTTCTGAGAATAATCTTATATTTAAACATAGTGGTTCTCCCTGCAAACATTTGTTTGGTGACAAACCTGGAAGATATGCGTGTTTATTACACGATTATGATTGGTACCATAATACACCATGTTTTTCACATGGGCAAATAGAGAAAGGCGATCAAGATTGTCGCATGGGCAGATTTGTCTTAGGAGGAGGTCTTGAAGATAAAAATAATAAGTGAATTCTATTTATTAGGAGATAGTGATGGCCAAGGGACGTATAGATGAAGATGTTGAAGTTATTCTTGACGGAAATAAATATTTGCTCCAAGAAGGTGATATTGTGGAAATATATGCACCATCAGTCAGTGGTTCGATTTTACAAAAATTGTTAGCGTGGGATATTAAGGGTAATGCTGCTGATGATGGGCCAGCATTGACCATGGCACACAATATTATTATGGGTGACTATCCAGTTAAAGACAAAATTCTGGCTATTAAGAAGCTTGATGAAATTATGGGTGTTGAATCAGAAGATCCTATCACGGAGAAAGATGTAATCGAATATATGAGTGAGCACGATGCACAAACATAAATATTCTATGCGAATCACATTTGATCTTGAATGTATTGATGATATTGAAGCAAGAAAATTAGTGCAGAAAATTATGCCTATGATTGAAATTAGGTCGGCAGAATTAAATCTCAAAAATTGCAAATACAAATTGAGTGAAGTATTTGATCATAAACAGCCTCGTAGCATAAAATTATAGAGATGTAAAATGAAGTTAGATGATTCATGGGTGGATGAAGGGCAGGTGCAGCAATTATTCCAATCAGAACTTGATATTAAATATGCTGCATATCTTGACCGTAATGATGATGTAATTTCTTATCGATATCGATTCGTCCCAATAATATATTTTGATCATGTGACTGGCGATGAATTAATATATTATATCGGATTTGACATAGAATATATTAGTGGGCGTGAATGGGTGGAAGCGGTGCCACCATCAGAAATGCGACCAGAAGACAAATATTTATATGCGCACAACATTGCTTTATCCCATGGGATAATATTTAGGGGATTGAAAGGTGAAGAAATGAATTCTATGGAGTCAGAATGAATGCGCAAAGAGAGAACTACCATATTGCTGTTGAACGTAGAATTGTAAATGTGGCTGGTCTAGGTGAAGATAGTCATATGGTTGAGTTTTTTGATTTGCTTATTGATGGAGACAGGGCGACACCACAAGCATTTTGTAGGAATGAAATGATCAAAATGAAGGAAGAGATCATAAAAGCATTGACAGAGCAATGACAAACAAAAACGATGCGTTTGATGCTCTGTCACGAATGTCTGGGCTACGTCATGATCAGATTGATGATATATGGTTAGAGGTAAAAGAAAACCAGAAATTATTAAATGAATGTGATCGGCCACACCTGTTTCGTCCCATAGATAAAGACAAATATCTAACACGTGAATATCAATGCTCTAAATGCAATGGTAGGATATCATCTCGGGAGGCTCGATGGTATAATGATGGTTTGCGCGATGCTTATAGTGTTATGATCCAGGAACCGCTTAAGAGAGCAGCATTATGTTGTAACTCTTGTGCCAGGATGCTTATAGAAGGCGAACACATGATTTGTCAAGATTGTGAGCGGAAAATCGCAAATGGGAGATGAAGCAGACAGACATATAGAACAGGGAATGATGCCATGTGGTGGGTTGGGTCCTGATCCTGATGAATGTGATGTAGTATGTGCCCATTGTAAAACACCAATTTATCTAGATAGTAGATATGTATGGCGACATGTTGAATATATTTCATGGTGTCGTACTAAAGCTGTGGGACCTGGAGAAAAATGTTTCTGTGGTATTGATCATAGGGAGTAATTGATGAAAATAGCAGTTATTGGTTGTTATGGGTATGTAGGTAGGGCTTATTATTCATTTTTTAAAAGACGCTACCAAGTAATTGGTTATGATATAGCCGTACCAACAGATCTCTCATCAGGTGCACCATATTCAAAAGATGCAGTAAATAAATGCGATATGGCAGTAATATGCGTGCCAACTCCGATGAGAGATGATGGTTATTGTGATACCAGTATAGTAGATGAAGTATTATCATGGTTGGAACATGATTTGATTTTAATTAAATCAACCATTAGTCCAGATTTTGCCAAGAAATTGGATGATCGTTGTGTATTTAGCCCGGAATATATAGGTGAAGGTGGTTATGTAGTTGAATGGTGGAACAACAAACCACACCCAACAGATCCAGCATATCATAATTTCCACATCTTTGGTGGCCAAAGATCACAGACCCAGAAATGCGTTGATGTGTTCCAAAAGATTGCTGGTGCACGTTGTAGATATTTTCAGACAGACGCTATGACCGCATGCTTAGTGAAGTATATGGAAAATAGTTATATAGGAACAATAGTAACGTTCTGCAACCATTGGTTTAATATTTGTGAACAATTTGGTGTTGATTACAGAGAGGCACGTGAATTATTATTAGCAGATGAACGAATGAACAGAGAATTTACATGTGTATATCCAGACAGTCGTGGGTTTGGAGGCAAGTGTCTGCCTAAAGACATATCTGCAATAGCCAGATCATCTGGAGACACATTTATGCAGGCCCTTCTTGACAACAATAATTATGAATAATATTGACATATCAAGCATTGTAGATCATGTTGAGGAAGAACTCAGCAGAGAATCACTATTTTCATTTATTGATGATCCGGTATGTGAAGCACCAGAAGGCATGTTGGTATCTCACACACAACTTGGCATTGGATATGTATTACGAAGAGTGGATTCTACACAAAACAGATATGTGTGGATTTGATAACACCAAAAACACACTGGTCGCATTTATTGGATATTCACCAGTTGTTTTGTGTGAAAACGAATCACTCAAAATGGTCAAAATAAACATGATTCGTTGGAGATCATTGCTTGACGAGTCTGACATATTCACTGAAGATAACTGGTTTGCACCAGCATCATTACAGAATAATATTACAAAAAGACAAGAACACGAATTAGAATAGTATAATTATCGGGCGATATATACAGACACACATTTATTACTTATTGTGGAGATCCATATGTTAGATTTTAATAAGTTGAAGAAAGCCGTACATAAGCAATTATCAATTATGTCAGAAGACAATCTGTTTAGGACTGACACAGACAAGGATGAAATTTGGGATGTTTATCTTAGTTCATTTCCAGATGGATCTGATCCAATCCACAAAGAACGCACAGAACATGATTGTCAGTGTTGTAAGCAGTTCATAAAAAATTATGGCAATATTGTCTCTATAATTGATAATAAAAAAGTGTCTGTGTGGAATTTCAAAATAAATGATGAATCATATCAGATGGTTATTGATACGCTGGCCAGATATGTTGAATCTAAATCTGTACATCTGCCATTTTATACTACAAGTCAAACTGCTGGATGTGATTTCAATCATGGTTTATCAGATGATGGTGATGCGATCAGATATGATCATTTCTACTTCAAATTTCCCAGGTCGTTTGTGATTAGATCTGATGATATTGGCAAGAGAATCTCTGAGGATGTATCCACGGTAAACGTATTCCGTCGTGGTCTTGAAGAAATCACAATGGATGCTGTTGAAACAGTTATGGAACTGATAGATCAGAACAGTATCTATCGCGGCGAAGAAAATAGGGGTATCATAGAAGTTTTTGCAAAGCATAAAATGGAATATATTGAAATTAATGACGACGATGCCAAAAACAATTATGTATGGTTTGTGGCATCTAAGATTGGTGGTACTGCACGCATACGGAATACAGCCATTGGTACGCTTCTCACGAACCTTTCTGAGGGAACTGAACTGGATTCTGCAGTGTCTGCATTCGAAAAGATGGTCGCGCCTACAAATTATAAGCGACCCAAAGCTCTTGTCACCAAAGCAATGATTAAGAATGCACAGGATAAAGTGGAGAAGCTTGGGTTATCATCAGCATTGTCTAGGCGTTATGCGGTAATGGACGACCTAACTATTAATAATGTGATATTTGCAGATCGTGCAGCCAAGAAAGAAATGAATGTCTTCGATGAATTGATGAATGAAGTTCCAGACAACCCGAAGAATTTTAAGAAAGTGGAAGAAGTAGGCATAGACACATTCATTAATGATATCGTACCCAAGTCAGAGACCATCGAGCTACATCTTGAAAACAGACATGAACCCAATCTTGTTAGTCTTATTGCACCGGTCAACACAGATGTTAAGCCATTGTTCAAATGGCGCAACAACTTCTCATGGTCTTATAATGGTGAAGTTGCGGATTCTATTATTAGAGAACGTGTGAAGAATGCTGGTGGTAATGTCAATGGAGTTCTTCGTTTTAGCATTCAGTGGAATGAAGATGGCAATAACCAGAATGACTTTGACGCTCATTGTTATGAACCAGGTAATCACATATGGTTTCAGAATAAAGGACATATCCACCCATCATCTGGTATGTTGGATGTAGATATTATACATCCTGACAAAGACCCTGCCGTTGAGAATATCACCTGGACTAGCTTAGCCAAAATGAAGGAAGGAACTTATAAATTCCTTGTCCATTGTTATAGTTATCGTGGGGGTCGCACTGGATTTACAGCAGAAATTGAATATGATGGCATTATCCACACATTTGTATATGATAAAGAACTTCGTCAGGATGAGGAAATAATTGTTGCCGAATGTGATTTTAACAAGGTTGATGGCATTAAATTCAACAGATCATTACCATCTACGGTAGCAACTAAAGAATTTTGGGGTATTAGCACGAACCAGTTCCATAAAGTCCGTGTAATAATGAATTCACCGAATCACTGGGATGGGGAGAAGACAGGCAATAAGCATTGGTTCTTTATGCTTGAAAATTGCCGTAGTCCATGGAAATCTCGTGGATTTTTCAATGAATTCCTAAGTAATGAATTGACTGAACATCGTAAAGTGTTTGAGGTTCTTGGTTCTAAGATGAAAGCTGAACCTAGTGATGAGCAGCTAAGTGGTCTGGGATTTTCATCTACCAAGAGAAATTCTGTGCTATGTCGAGTGACAGGAAAAAGTTCTCGTATTGTCAAAATATTGTTTTAGAAGGAGATGAAGATGTTTGACAGAGCAACTCGTATGAAATTGCGGTTCGCCACCGAGAAGGGTAACATCACAACCGAGGATGTCTGGGAGCTTCCGCTTATTGGTGATAATGACATGTCTTTGGATGCCATTGCCAAAAGAGTAAGTAAAGAGATTAAAGAAGGAGACGAAGAGAGTTTTGTTGAGGCCGCTAAGCCCAATCCTGAGATGATTAAAAACAAGCTCAGATTGGACATCATTAAGCATATCATCAAGGTTAAACTTGATGAAAAAGAAAGCGCTAAGAAGAGAGCAGATCGCAAGGAACGCAAAGAAAAGCTTCTTCGCGCCATTGCTGCTAAGCAGGATGAATCATTGCAGCAGGCATCTCTTGAGGAACTTCAAGCAATGGTTGATGAGCTTGATGAATGAATTTGATGGATATGTAGAGTATTATCGCCAGAATTATAGGAAGATCCATCGCAAAGATGTGTTGATTAACAGAAGAACACCTGTTGGTGAACCAGCATTGTTCTATGAGCGAAAGCCGTTTGGTGGCAAGCGTGAATTTGATCCATTATTAGACATCCAAGATGGGTCAATACGCTATTGCTTTAAGAAAAGTCATGACTGGGACCACAACCGATGGGAATTTTATTTGTGCCCAGAACTAAAATCTTTTCTTATAGATAGTCAAATCGAAGTTTGTGAATATGCTTGTGATGGCACGTTTTTGATATTAACTGGAGGATAAGATGCTTGATGGTCCAAATGCCGATGGAACTTGGGGATGCTTGATATTCTTCGTCGTTGGTTTCGGAATCCTTCTTAATATAATTATTTGTGCTTGAACACAGATAGTGTGAGAAAACATGCATTTGATTGAAACACTCAAACGATTGGACGGCTATTAACATGGATTTGTTGGACACTCTACGCGCCTTAAACGGGTATTGGCACTACGAGGGTGGTCGTTATCTGGCCAAGCTCACTTCAGGCAAGATCAGCGATACGTTTTGCAATATGGGAGTTCTGACCTGTCGTCCTTCGTCACTTTCATTGGCCGCGTCTGGACTGATTCGTAAATTGAATGATGCAGTGGATGGAGATCAGCAAGATTTCTACGTCTGCGGTCCTGCAATGGGTGGGGTGACTCTTGCATACGAGGTTGCCCGACAGCTTGGCGGCACGGCGATCTACACTGAACCGGTGTATGAGGCGCAATCTCGTGTGGAAAACATTGACTTCAAGAATGTAGCCGAAATACCTGAAGGCGGCTTTTCGATTGGCGGCGTCGGGACGGTGGTTCCGCAAGTATATACGACTGGACAAGCACTCAAACGCTTCGAAATTCCAGAAGGTGCGACGGTGCTGTTCGTTGAGGATGTGATTACTAGCGGCAAGACTGTCTTTAATATGGTTGAATCCGTCGTTAAACATCGTCCATATGTAACTGATACGATCACTATTCTGCCCTATGTACTGTGCTTGGTTAATCTTAGCGGTCATACGCACAGTGGTGTTGGCCACACAGCGTTTTCTGGTGCTTTGTCAACGCATGGTCTTGAGATTATATCTCTGGCCGACGTCAAAGCACGAACGTGGAATACAATTACGGAGGCGACCGTCGAACTGTGCGTGAAGTGTGACGAGACAAACAACCCACCTGAAGTCACAGCTAGGAACGAAATGCATGTAGAGATCGATCCGTTCTTAAAGTTGGAAGCTGTGTGTCCTAAGTACAATTGGGATTTATTAATGAATGCATGAGGTGCATAATGTGTGATCAAGAAGAACAAGATTTCGAAAATGAATATTGTAATAACAATACTAACCGTGTTGTCGAGTTAGAGAATGCTCTTGCGTGTTGTGTTGAGCTACTCCAGAAGCTTGACGACATAGGTGGTTTTATGGGTCTGGCTGTTACGGCGGAGCAGCAGTGGTCATAGATACGCCTTACGGCGAACTTCAGACTTCTATCAGTCTCAACAACACACGCAGCCTGACCCCCGGTGACATGGTTCAGCTCATTAAGGTCCCAGCAACAGATGTTCGTGGAAAGCCAACACTAACCTGGGAAATGAAAGGATAATCATGAGCATCAGTACAAGAGCGGAAGCAACGAAGAAGGCAGAGGCTTTAAAGTCTCGGCTTCAGGGTCAGGGATGGAAGATTCGTGTTTGGGAGAATATCGGTTGGCATTACTCCATTGAGAACACCCACTGTAATCTTACAGTTTCTGAGTTTATTGGGAAATTCGGAGTCTCCTTATCTGATGAGAGAGGATATCCTGGAGACCCGGCGTTCTGGCATGATTCCGATGACTATCGAGACGATCCCAATGAGGCGATTCGTGTGAAGCTACAGCATTGCCGTGAATTCGTTGACAACATGGACGTTATTGTCACTGAAGCCTCAAGAGCATTTCATGGTTGATCAAGAAGTTATTCCAACGTGGCCTGGGAAATGAAAGGATGCAAATATTTATGGCATAAGATAAACATTGTAAAGCTGCTTCCACAAACACTTTAGGAGGAAAACGAATGAGTCGAAAGCCGAACGTGCAAGATCCACCAAAAGAAAAAGTTGATCCAAAACCGGAAAGTGAGGACACCCCGGTCAAGAAGACCAGGAAAAAGCGGGGTCGGCCAAAAAAGGAGACCAAGGAGACCCCTAAGCGGTATATCATTGTGGATGAAGAAAATGCCTGCATGATCACGGCCGAGGAAAACCTAGCAGAGGCATATGCGTCCATGAAGCCAGATTCCGACACCCACGTGCAGGTATACGCCCTCGGCAAAGAGGTGACCATTAAGTGGCAATGCGTCATCGAAGAAAAGGAGGGATGAATGCTGAAATGCAGTAAATGTGGCAATGACAAAAGATTTCTAGGTATGGCTAGCACAAGAATCATTGTCACTCTTGATGGGCATGGTAAAGTAATAGATCCCAGGCCCACAGAACAGGTTCTGGACGAATTCACGGATATAACACCAAAACTTCAGATCGATGACCCCCGCATCGTCGGTAAGATCCTCCGAGAATCTCTCTACACAGATATCGTTCGGGCTATTGTCCGCGAATACACGACCAACGCCGTCGACGCAAACATCGAAGCCGCAACGAGGACATCCCTCTCTTCATTCATATACCCACATCTCTTGAGCCGCAGTGGTGGGTTGAGGACCGAGGAATCGGCATCACACCCGATCGTGTCGAAAAGATTTTCGTCCGCTACGGAGCTTCTACGAAGCGCGAAC
>WJMJ01000028.1 GCA_014728035.1 Promethearchaeota archaeon
CCAGAATAGATATAGATTGAACCAGTGTCTTTTAAAACCCGATGTGCCTGTTTAATCCATTCCATACTGAACTTATAATAATCATCAGGTGCTTCTTGATAACCACCAACAACAAACTTCGACTTTCGAGCGTAGTTTCCCTTGTTCTTGCCATCGAAGCCCAACCCAAAGGGAGGGTCAGCGATAATGAGGTCTATACTCTCATCATCGATATCTTTCTTCATTCCATTGATACAATCGTCATAATATACCTGTAACATCAGTTCTCCTCCAGATCAACATGCACTATTCCATCATGGTCATAGACCACCCTATCAGGACAGTTGTTCTGATACGCACAGAACATACATCGACCTTTGAGTCCTAGTCTGAAGTTTCGATGATTCAGTGTACGAAACTTAGGTTCCTTCAGAATGTCCAATGCTTCTAAAAAAGCTGATGTATCAACCGGATATTTGTATAACTCGTATCCAATCTCGTTGTTTGGTCGTTTGAACAGACCACTCCAACACTCATGATTGATAGGGTATTTTCCGTTCTCACTAGCCTTATCAAAATTACCAGTGACTTCAGCCATGTGATGATAGGTTGATAATTGCTCTGGGTGGCTGGCCTGTTTTCGAATACTATACTTCCAGTCCATCAGTGTCACAACCCACTGGCTCTTACATTCACAGAGTGGATCATTTGGTACATGATGAGCACATTCATGGAAATAACCATCATCTGCTACCTGTCCCTTCAGCCAGACTCGACCGATAAGATCAGCGGTACCAGCTACAGCCATACCTGTTCCCATGAAATCATCTACGAACATGGTCTGTTCTATCAATATTGGGTCCAGACCTGGGACTCGCTCTTCGTCATTAAAATAGTATAATGAACGATAGAACTGAAGGAACCCTTCGAATCCTTCATTAGCTGGCATGATAAGTCGTTCTTGAATCTGTCCAGCCTCTTCCCATCTCTTTATGATCTTCTCGGCACTCGGTCCCCAATTTATTGGTGGTGGTAGAGCATAACCCTTTGCTTCACATAAAAACTTCTCAATCTTCCAATGAACAAGTGAACCTGGTAATGTTATAGCGTTACCAACAAGGCTCTTCTCTGTTCCATGTCTTATATTCCACGCAACTGCCTCGCACTCACGCCCACCAATGACACCTGTTACCCTATAATAGTCTTTCCCATCTCGTCTATATGCCATCTACTCATTCACCGACCAGAGATATTTACGTCTTCCACGTTGTCCTTCTGGACGTGGTTGCTTTGTCATTGTTATACGTAGATGTTCTGGGCATTCATCAGTTGCCATCCAACGTAACTTTGGTTGGATTGTATCATATGATATACTCAATGATTCTGCAATGGTGTTAGTGTCAAATCTTCGTGGTGAACGTTCGGATAACCAATCATATAGAATCTCTTCATATTCCCGTAAAATAAGATTACCTTTGTCATCCTGAATATATAATCGTCCGCCTTTTCGTATTAATTCTTGTGTCATATTATTCGTCGCCCCATAATTTTCTGATGGTAGAGGGGAGCGCCCTCTAACTCATAGCCAGGACAACCTTCATTCTTTTCCATCGAACGACCGACACTACAATTCTCAAAATGTTTCTTCATCCAGAACTTACGTTCTTGTGAGGTAGTTGCTTTACTTGCTCGTTTACAACGACACATATCCCGTGAACTACCAGGGATAATCTGATGGTGACGACAATTGTTACCATCACATAATCCCATTGAGGACATCTGTTCATTATAATGTCTGACAAGATCACGAAACTGCCGAACAGTCTCTTCTTGTCTAGCAGCCGTTATATCTGGAAGGTTTCGTAATGTTCGTTTATGGCGTCTGGCTGACATAATATCATTATATATCGAATGGTTTAAAAGTTTTTTGTAAAGCCAATTTTAACCAACTACACATACTGATGTACCACAGTCTTTACACGTCATACAACCCTCTTTATGGTCGATATTAACTGAACCACAGTTCTCACATGTAACATCCGATAGAAATGCGTCACGGAAACAACCATCTCTAAATATTGTCATCCCCTTACAACCGGTCACAAATCCCTGAATGATGATAGACTTTACATCTTCAATCGTGGCCTCGTTTGGCATGTTGATGGTCTTTGATATCGACATTTCAACATGTTCTTGTACAGTTACCTGCATTCGAACATGGTCTTGCGGTGATATCTCACTGGCTGTGATAAATACATTATATTTCTCTGGTAGTTTGCCCTCTTTAACCAAGGTTCGAGGGGTCTTTCCAGTTGAAATCATCTCACTCAATATATCTTCTAATCCATCTTCTTCTAATTGTTTCTTGAAACTCTGAGCAACAACAATCGCTGGTGGTTTACCTTCTCTGTTCATCTGATATGCCATACTGAAGAACGGTTCTATACCAGAACTAACACCAGCAATGAATGAGATTGATCCTGTTGGAGCAATAGATGTTATGGTTCCATTTCTTCGTGGTAATCCATCACCAGTCTGCCATGCTGGGTAAATTCCATCTATATCTTTGAGTCTTATACTCTCGTTCAATCCTGTTGACTGAAGATATGATATTATCTCACGGGTTACCTTGATAGCCTCATCACTTCCATATGTGATCCCCATCATCGCTAATACATCAGCGAGTCCCATCATACCAAGACCTATCTTTCTTGTTTCTTTTGCAGCTCGTTCCATCTGTGGTAATGGATAGTTATTCTTATCGATGATAGAGTTAAGCAGTTGAACTAATGTTCTGATGGTCTTTGATAGTTTCATATAATCTATCACCCATCTATCATTCGTTTTCTTTATATGTTCCATCAGGTTTACAGAGGCTAGACAACAACTCTCCCAATAATATAATCCAGTTTCACCACAGTTTCGTATAATAACACCAGTTTGTCGTGTAGTTGATTCGAGATTTGTCACAACTGCATAATTATTATATCTTGGAACTGTTAAATTGAATACATCTTGTTTACCAATATATTCAATTGATAATACTTTACGGTCATCTTGTTCATCAAAATTACAATGCTGTGAAATAATATCACTATCACGATTATAATATTCTGCAATCATTTTATGTTCTGGTAACCATCGTTGTTCTCTCTCGTTTGTACTAACTGCCCAATATTTTGTTGATTTTCTTTTTGGTGAATATTCGCAGCGATTAAATGGCATGAGAGAATCACCTTTGTTTAACTTGTCAACTCTCACATACTCACCAGTTCTAAGCATCATTCTGTGGTTTGCTGTAACATCTAAAGATGAACCATCATTAAATGTCACTCTATAGACTTCAATATCATATCCAGTCTTTCTTGGGGCAACAGCCGTTTCAACTACAATTCGTTCGCCATTGAATGAATAGACGGGTACTTGTTTACCATCTTCAGCTAACTCTCTTATAGGAACTTGTCCTCTACCATCTGCAACAGCAATAAGTGTATCACCAGTAATACATGGATTTACACCTTGAATGTTTCCCATCGATGGAGTGGTGTTGCCACGTTGAATAGTATCCCAATATAATACACCTGGTTCTCCATTTGTCCACATCGACTTTGTTATCCTATGAAATAGATCATTGGCGGACATTGCTGGTCTATCAGCCTCAATCATTGGATCATAAGCCGGAAATGGTCTGCCGTTTCTTGGATTTATGAATACAATCTCAGCATTACGTTCTAACTTATCAAAGAACTCATCTGTTAATCCAATACTGATATTAAATGTGGATAGTTCTCCATCAACATCCTTTGCATGTAACCAGCGAAGAACATCGGGATGGTCATATTTTAAGATACCTATATTAGCCGCACGTCGTTTTCCACCCTGTTTTATCACTTGTCCAACCACATCAAACATCCTAAGAAAACTAACAGTACCAGAAGAGGTTCCACCGGTCTTTTGAATGATATCTCCAGTTGGTCGTAGTTTAGAGAAGTTCATGCCGGTATTGTGTACAGCAATAAAAGACGAACTACCAGCAAGATAATTCTCATATTTATCAACAGTGAAGTCATAAAACGATTTTTCTTCTTTGATATGTTCTATCTTCTTTATCTTCGTTTTTCTACTGATTGTGAACCTTTCACCACGATGTTGTTTTACCGTTGGAAATAACTTTGTCATTGATGTTGGGAATGTAACTTCTGCCCATGTTCCTCTGATTTCATTATCGGACTCTAGGTTATTACGTTCTCGTATGGTACTATTCACCCCAATCAACGATAAATGTCTCGATATACATTCAGCCATTTCTCTATTCTTAGTTGAAATACCACTTTTTCCATTACCGATATACCCGTCTGAATCAATTAATCCAGCAATGAACGCAAACGGATTTGGACATAAGAAACCAAGTGGTGGTATTTGTTTAGATTGAGTAATATCAGAGTTTAGATTAATTACACGTTTGAAAAATCTTTGTGCTTCAGAATTTGCATTACCATGTTTACTATCTACTACACATGTAATCTGAACACATGACAGACCTCTATCATCAGTATATAGATTACCAGATGAACCTGTATATCGCATGAAAATAGATTGTACTCGTTCTAACATGTCTTTCTTTTTATCATAAAATCTCAATCTAACTCCCTGTTTTCCTTCATCGATACTTCCATTTCCAAGAAAATATCCATACAACCACCAGAAATCTGGTTCATCATTTATAAATAATCTATCAAATATTGATGGCGTCAAGATATAATCATTCTTACTTAATTCATCTGCTCGTTTTTCTATTATCTTGTTAAACGTTAAACTATTATTTTTTCTCCATACTAGAAACTTATGCCAAGGTGTTACTTCTATCATACCATGATTACCAAAATGAACACGATAATATTCATCTTGTTTAAATCTCCATAGGTGTGTTACTGTTCCGTGAGTAAATGTACTAGAATGTTTGTCGAATGAAAATACGGTGAAAGGAGTACATTCGTATGGTTGTTCATCTTCAGGAATATCATTAAAAGTAGGTATGTTTTCAATTGGAATGAAACCAAATTCATGTGTTGGTATAATAGTACCAGATGCACAACATCCGCCACCATGTTTTTGAATGATTGCGGTTGACTTTACAGCCTCCATTATTCCTTCCAAATCATCAGGAAGAGGAACAAGATTACAGGCTGATAAATAACCCGATTCTAGTCCACTGTTCATCAGTGTGGGACTATTTGGTAGTCCTCTACAGTTTACTAATACGTCATAATAATCTTTGAACTGTTCAGGTGTGTCAGCATGAAAGTCTGCTACACGACAGCACATCTTTTCCCAATCCTCGCCTGGTTGGAAGTATCGTTCTTTTAAGAAATCTTCTGCTATATGATTAACCATTGTAAATTACTCCGTTGTTTCATGTGTATGAAAGTGAGTAATTGAAAGCTTACTCACTCACACTAAAAAGTATTATGTATCTACCAAGTCTCGTCTATGTAATAATCGAACAACTGCTAGGTCTTTGAACAAGAAACCAAATCCCTTATGATATAATATCTTATACATCTGACGTGCCATCTCCTGTATCTCAAAATCTGCATGAGAATGAAGCCTTTGTTCAAAAAGATTTCGTAGCGACCGCGCGTTTATTGTCATACGTAGTCCTGTACGAAATCCTGATGGAACTATACGACGAGCAACGTCAACAGGATATCCTTTATCCAACCATTTATGATAGAGGTTGATTATCGTATTCATATCTTGTTTCCATTCCTTCATGTCTTCAGGATCATTACTGATGTGAGGCGGAATTACCAATGAAGATTGAGGATTGAAATCTCGTTCAATCCGCATGGTCTTTTGTGTGTACGAGGCTATCCTATGACGAACCAGTTGATGGGATGTTACCCGTGAAGTACTGATAACAAAACTAAATACAAAATGCTCTATCACGCTGGTATGTCCCATACCAATCCATTTTTGTATCTTGCGTTTTGCTTCTCCGAACGTGATATCTGAGGTTTTATCCATGTACATATCACTATCAAATCTAGTGTTAAGAACATCATTGACCACTCCTATTGTTATATCACGTACATCAGGATTGAATCCCCTTGCAAGTGCGACTGATACATAACTCCTATCTTCCATAGTATTCACACTCTTCGGTTTCTTGACCACGAATAATAGCAGCACCGCAATTGAAACAGAACATCCCTTCAGTGTATTTTCTTGGATTACCTATGATTGGTATCCATCGTTCAGTAGCCATTGATATTATCATTGGTACCATTTTCATGAAATATGATTCTACCTCCTTCATCACTCTCTTGAGTAATATCTGTTCATTCAATGATGATCGTAGTGAGGTATCTGACTTTTTTACTATCATTGACTCTTCATGAAATATTGTTGGTACTGGCGTTCTCCATTGGTAACTCTTTTGTGGAAGAGGTATATCACTTGTTGATCCAGAAGCTGGAATATAACTAGGATTGAACGTTACGTAATTATAGCCCGTCATGATATCACTTCTTTATGATTGCAAATGTGCCATCTTGTTTGATGATATAGTGTGTCTGTACCTCTTTCAATATAGCACCATATTCTTTTCCTGATACCTCTGAATACACGGTCATGTGTATTGTATCATCTTCTACATCCACCACAAATCGTCTATATGTACTTCTAGCACCAGCTTGTGCTAACAATAGACCATATGTGTATAGTTGTTTTTTGTTTATCATTTTTTATCACCTTAAATATGGGGTCTGTGATGTATCAACCTCAAACCCATGTTTCATCCATGTCGTCTTTCGACTTATAGCATGGTCGGTCAGATATTTTCCTCTGTCCGCAAAGTCAAATATCTTACAGTCAACCTTTCCATCCTCTGGTCGCATGGCACGACCAACTTTTTGTAATGTCTGAATAGCACTCTTACCACCATCACCAATGACCAATGCGTCGAGTCCCTTAAAGTCGAATCCTTCGCCGATTATACCCTCAGTACTGATAAGGGTCATAAGGTCACGTTGTTTGAAACGTTTTAGGAGTTCATCCCGTTCATCATGAGTACCATGTACAAACTCAACCTCGTGGGTCGCGTCAGAAGAGGCCATATTTAACAGCTCTTCTCCATGATCTATCCTATCAACGAATATAAGGGTACTCCTTCCCTCTGCAAACATATCATTAGCGATGTTGATTATCTTTCTGTTTCGTTCACGATTATATACTATACCCATCTGATACATATCTTGCCATCTATCACCACTACTTGATGGTATAGACTTGACAGGAATGAACGTTATACGAGGATCAATGAGCCAACCATTCTCTATGAGTGGTGCCTTTTTGATATCATGGATGATATCACCATATGCACCGATTGTTTTGATGTTCTCTCCATCCTCACGCATTAGAGGGGTTGCTGAGAACCCAATACGATAGTAAGCGTCTATCTTCATACTTGTATTATATGAGGTATTAGTACTACCATGATGACACTCGTCTTCTATCAACATTCCCCATCCATATGAACGATGTATATCCATCAGTTCGTTCCAATCCTTTGGGCGTTTCATAATACTTGCCAAGGATTGGGTGGTGGTGATGGTGATGAGAGAAGGTTCATATTTTCCATCTCCGATCATTCCGATATCATTTGGATGAATATTGATGGTGTTGGTTATCTCTCTATACATCTGCTTCATCAATACAATCCGTGGAACCTTGATGAGGGTGGTGGTCTTCAGGCGACCAATCAATAGAGCAATCATCACTGTCTTACCGCTAGCGGTTGGTGATTTTATGATACCTCTACCATTCTTTAGAATGGCTTGAATTGCTTCTTCTTGGTATTCTCGTGCTTCTCGTTTTGGTGACCAGTCAACATCTTGAAGAACAGGTGGTCTTGTACGCTCATTCTCTATGATTATCTCTTCTCCTCGTACACGTAGTAATGATAGGTAGGTTGATGTACAGCCTGTTGGAATCCACAGACTCTCTCCAAATTTTCTTCCGATAAACTTCTTCCCATCCCAACGTAACGCACGACACCATTCACAGGAACACGTTGCTGATGATGATTGGCAGACCCGCCTCTCTTTTCTTAGCCTTTCCATCCATTTGTTTCGTCTTATCTCCCAATTCTTCATCGTAAAACTTGCGACCTCTTCAGCATAATCTAACATCGAAGGGTCATCTGAGTATATCTTTGTCCATATATTTTGAATGATAAGTGTCGTTGTCATACTTCTTTTACACTTTCCTTCACAATCTTTATCTCATCGATACGTTCTTTATATTCAATGATATAACCATTATCATTCTTTTCTTCATCATATTTATTCAGTTCAAGTAAATCTTGTATCAATTGCAATACCTCTTCAAGTGATAAATCGTTAACATTATCTCTATACGCACCATATGTAAACGATTCTGGGTTCCAATGAACTGAATATCTCACTACACGTATCATATTTTTCTCACACCAAAACTTTACATCAAATCTATTTAAACATGTTGTTATTACATTACCAAATAACACCCCAAAACGACAAACTTTTATATGTTTAGTACTTGTCAAATACACCTAACTAGAGGTAAAAACAATGTTTGATGACCCAGACATACCACATCATCCTAAGATTTTCGGTGTAAAAATCGGTAGTAAGTATACTGTTATCACTGATGGTGAAACAATCAGAAAGGAAGTAACAGTTATTCGCCGACGCCCCGTTGATCTCAAAGGTAACTATGAATATAATTTTAGTCGTCAGGCTGAGGGATGGAGCGATAGTCTATACCCCCTTAAACAGGGAGTTCCCCGTAATGACTCATTGATGTCAATTGCGGAGTCTATCAAACTAACATCTGCTTATACAGAATGGTTATTACAAGACATTCCAGACAAAGCAGGTGTCGTTGTATGCCTTCCACTCATTCGAGACCATGAAGGACTTAGCGCTCTCAAGACGGCAATCAGGCAATCCACTCCAGCTGAAAAAGGACTTCAGTTCTTTTCTGAAGCATGGGGTGCAGCATTAGGAACACTTCCAATCAGAGAGGCTGTTGGTACAAATGTATTAACAATGAACTTTGGTAGCTCAACTGTTGAGGTAACAATGCACGCCTCGAAGGTGTTAGTAGAATCAAATGTATATACATTTGGTGGAAGTGAGATTGATCGCAGACTTATCAATGCCATTGAACAATCCCATCGAGGAACCAAGGCAACCGAGTCTGACGCACGAGCAATCAAAGAACAATATAGTTGGACAGAGAACAATGACGTTCCAGCAACCCTATCGAAAGAAGGGGCAAAACATGAACTTGTTATAGCTGGTGATATCATTCGACCAATCGTATCAAATGCTATCGATCATCTTGTTCATCTTATCAGAACTCAGTTCCTGCGTTCCGCTGAGATGAGTGATCCAGAAGCAGTTGGTTCATTACAAGGTTCTGGTAGAGGATATCTAGTTCTATGTGGTGGTATGGTCAACATGCCAGGTTTCGCAAAAGAACTATATGATAGACTCATCGAGATTGGAGCCATAAATGAATCAGTGATACTTGCAGTTCCAGAGGATGGTGTTATTGCACCAGCGATTGGAGCATGGAAGGTTGGACAGGTTCTTGAAGACGCAAGACAAGAACGAAATGTTGATTCTTGGGACCGTATGGTCGATGAATCAGTAGATACAGAGTGATTAACATGACAGAAACAGAAATACAAAAACTACAGACTGAGATTAAAGAACTGAAACAAGAGATTAGTGAGGCAAAGGGAGACATGTTTTCCTTTACCAAAGAAATCACTAAACTACAAAACCAGATTCAAGAGATAACCAAATATCTCAACTTTCATACACATCCATTCATAATGGAATCTGGCATTGGCCGTTATCGAGAAGACTTACTCGAAGAAGCCATTAAACAACAACAACAACGACAACAACAACAACGTCCTCAACCTACGCCAGAGAACGCGGAGGAATAATCAATGAGGACGTTTTTTGAGGTTATCTCGACTGTTAACCGTTGGTTACGTCAACGATATTCCTCTACGTCCTCAACACCACGTATATTCTGGAATCAGATAATGGTGGTACTTGGTATCATCATGTTGAAACAGGAGAACATCGCTCCTACACTAGGGAACCTAGAACGATATACTCCTGTTCCAAAATCATCTATCTATCGAACACTTAAGGTGTTAGAAGAAGAATCTATCCTGATTCAGAAAGAAGACAAATCATATGGATTCTATGGTGAAGTGCCACAAGATATATTAGAACTTTCCACAAATAGAACACCTGTAGAACTAGGTGGACTTGTTGAAGAGATTGAATCTGCTATGAAAAAACAGATGAAACAAATGCTTCAAACTCTACCTCTACAACAAGACCAAATCGAACAGGTGTCGAAACGCATTGATACCATCAAACCCGAGAAGAAGGAACTTGATGCCTTATCGAGCCTCGTTGGAGATGGTTTCATGTGAGGCACTACAGTTATGGAATCACACCACGTGGAATTCATTGGACACGACGGACAGACATACCACTACGACACACGTATCAGAGATGATAGTGTAGCTGGTCATCCAGTTAAGATGACCAGTTTTCACTCCGTCGTTGATCCACATTGGAGTACATCATACCTACTTTTAGTACAACAGGCAGAACGAGAGGCTCGACATGAGATATGTGGAGCAGAGACCCAGAAAGGTTCTCCTTGTAAACAATATCCATTAAAATTAGAAGATGAACCGTATCCAGATGAGATTGGTCGTTGTAGTAGACATAGACCTTCAATGAAAAAAGAAGAACCTTCTTCACCACCACCAACTTCTATCGCCTTATCTCCGTCTCGTTCTCCACCACCAGCACCAACTGACTCTCGACTTGCTGACACCCTGATGGATATAGCAGACGAGCATTTCTTCTTACGTTGTCAGGCATGTATCAACAGGGTACAATGTGATGAGAGGGGAGGAGCCAACGATATATGCATGAAGGAAAAACGTCTCTTCCAACAGTTGTTGGTGGAGATGATAGAGACATATGACTTGGAAGATGTGGCTGATTATTTCACATCAGTGAGTGTAGTAGACACGATGATAAAAATAATCAGAACAAGTGCATATGAGGGTCAGTACGGAATCATTGAGTCCATAAACTCCGGTAATGCGCAATATAACATCCATCTGAAGAAACTATTGAACAGCACCCTTAAACTACTTGGTGTTGATAGAAAGACCAGAATCAGTGTGAGACATAAGAGCGGTAAGGTCGAGATGTTCTCAGGTAGTATTGCAAAGGCTCTAGCCTCAGCAAAGATCACAGACGCTGAGGTTATAGACGCGACCAAACAGATGGAAAAGGATATCAAAATGGAAGAACCAAAGGGAACCAGAAAGGGCCCAGCTGTTGGTATCCATGGTAAAATTATAAAGGATGATGAACCTATTGAGTCCTAAGAAGAAGAAAAAAAAATTAGAAGAGAATATAGAGCTGACGGCAGAGCTCATCGCTCGGGTGAAGAGAGACCCTGTTGCGTTTGCTCGTATATTCTGTAAATTTTATCCTCATTGGTACCAAGTCAAGATTCTTCGTGATATGTCAAAAAATATCGCGATACGGATGGGAAGACAGATGGGTAAGACAGCTGCCACTGCAATCAAGGCACTGTGGTATGCATTCACCCGTCCTGAAGCTTCAACACCACAGGAACAGGTGACCATTGTAATCATCGCTCCATCCCAACGACAGAGTAAAATCATGTATAATCAAATCAGGTCTTATATTCATGCTAACCCTATACTTGAGGCAAGTGTCATCAAGAGTACACAACAGACAATCAAACTTGATAATAATTCTGTGATATACAACTTTCCAGTAGGCGACTCTGCTGAAAAGGTACGAGGATTCTCAATCAATCTACTCATCGTTGACGAGGCCGCATTTATCAAGCAGAGAATCTTCACTGCTATCCTACCTTCACTAGCTGGAACGAATGGAAGTCTTATTCTCATCGGAACGCCTGCCTCGCGAACAGGCCTATTTTACCAAGCGTTCTATCCAGGTAAAGACGGTAGTGGTGTAAAGTTACGATTCAGTACTCATTGGTATCCATATTCTGACGCTTTAGATGTACAACGTGTTGATAAAAACGGTGTACCATTGTTTGATAAAGATGGTAATCCTATAACACAATTATCGCGTGACTGGATTGAATATCAATACACAAGTATGAGTAAGGGAGAGTTTGCCCAAGAGTTCGAGGCAAAGTTTGTTGATGAGAGTCTGGGATACTTCACACGAGAAGACCTTATTGCTAATGTTGAAGACTATTCAATGGAACATGTACATGATGGTGAGAGTGTATATGCTATGGGTGTTGACTTTGCTAAATATCATGACTCCTATGTAGCACTGGTCATCAAACGAGACATAAATGGTATCACTAGGGTTGTATATACTCTAGAGGCACGAAATAGAAACTATTCTGAGACCGTACCATTGACCATCAAGATTGCAAAACGATTCAGATGTCGTTATGTATTCTGTGATAGTACCGGTGTCGGTGAACCAAATGCTGAAATCATAGAGAAGGAACTAAAGGGTATATCAATTGTCAAATCAGTCAATATGAGTAGTCTTCAGAAACAGATAGATATGTATTCCAATCTTCAACGAATGTTTGGTGAAGGGGTATTGAAGATACCAGCTTCGAATCGTGAACTCATCAGTCAGTTGTCGTTGGTGATGAGAACAATAACACCAAGTGGACGGGTAAAGATTGAAGCAGCAGAAGGACAACATGACGACTTTTGTTTTGATGGTTCAACAAAGGTTCAAACAACAAACGGATATATAGATATTAGTAAGATCAAAAAAGGTGATATAGTATTAACATCGTCTGGTCATAAAAAGGTTATCAATACGTCAGAACGCGAGATTAATGAACTTGTCTATAGAGTGAAAGTAAAGGGAAGACCAACATTTACTTGTACAAAAAATCACCCCTTTAAGACAGTTGATGGTGATTTTGATATAATTGATAACCTTCAATACTTGCGAAAGGATTTTATTAAACTTAATGAACGAAGATTCATTGATTTGGCTGAAATCCAATATGATGAAGGAAAACACGGGTCAAGCAAGATTATAGTAAATGAAGATACTATCTCTTATATGAATGGTAGATTAACGACACTACCAAGATATATACAACTTGACTATGATTTTGGGTTTATCATCGGAGCATATCTAGCAGAAGGAAGCATTGGTGCACATGACATACAATTCACATTGAATAAAACTGATGACCCCTTAATAGAAATAATAAAAGAAAAATTCAAGAATGTGTTTGGTTGTGAATTGAGCTATATCGAACATGATAATAATTCTTGTAATCTATACAAGAGTTCATTGATATTAAGAAAATTATTCAAAACATTAATACCAGGAATTTCATCATCAAAGAGGATACACCCACTACTATTCTCAAATAAGGATTTCCTACGTGGATTAATTGAAGCCTACTATAAGGGCGATGGTTGTATTATTAATAATGGAAGAGGATTTTCTGTTTCAACAAATAGTTTGAATCTTGCATATCAAATTACTGATATATTGAACCTATTTGGTATTTATGGTAATATTCACACTTCACATAGAAAAGGAAAGTCAATGAATCTTCATGAACATAAATATACCCATAATCATAACTTACACCAGATACGTATTTCAGGTTCATGGTATGTCAATAAGTTTATTGATTTATTTTGGAATGAATATGAACATATATCAGATAATAAATTTCATTATTGTAAAGAGAAATGGTATGATGATTTCGTACTTATTCCATTCAAGAAGAATGAAATAGAATATATCGGTTCTGTATATAACTTATATATTGATGACGTGAATGAATTCTCAATTGGTTCAGCTACTGTACATAATTGTGACGCATTAGCCTTAGCATGTATGATGACTGTAAATAATCCCAATCCTCCAAAGACATTAGCTACATCAGTAAAGAGTGTTTTCTCTAAGAAAACACATAGGCATACCGCAACCACACCACAGAGAAGAAGACAACAGACACCATATAGACAAGTAGCAGTGTTCGATGAGAGAGGACGAATAATAGGAACTAGAACAGAACAACGGTGATCGGATGAAAACGTATTCTTCTATAACCGCTAGTAGAGATACCATGTTATTTCAGCGTATATTACTACGGTTTATGTTATTGATTATGATTATATTAACTATATTGATATGGTTTCATTATACAGAAGTAGGAGATATTCCACTTACTATTGTTATCATCACTGTTATTCCACCATCACTCTATAGTTTTGTACGAATTATAAATTATAGTAAACGGGAGATAATCAACTTATTATCACCTTCAGGAAGTAGAAAGATATTCAAAACATTATCTACATTCATGTCTCATCCTGTTGAACTGATTATCATTCCTGCCTACATTGCAGCAGTGTTGTATCTATACCTATCATCAACAGGAATCGCTTTCTATACAAGTACAACAATCATCGTTGCTGTTATATATGCTACACAGATATTACCACTCATGATTAAAAGAGAACTTCATATACGAGCCTCAAAACGAGCATTAAATTATGTTCGTGATGAAATAAAGACCACCAGAATCATCTTATTCAATGATACTTTCTCAGAGGAGGATAAAGATTTAGCATTATCAAGACATATTGCTGCTGAGGAATTGATGAGTGTTCATAGTGATTATCTTATATATTCAACTGGTATAAGCGGAACATTCATAATGATTGCACGTCTTATACTACCCGTGTTCACAGGAATAGGTGGTCAGATAATACAACCTATGTTGGGTGGATGAAAAATGCCCATTCATGTTCTAACAAGTTATAAAGGTGGTACCGGTAAAACAAGCATCGCCTTAGCAATCGCAATATATTGTATTGAAAATAACATCAATTTCACACTTATTGATACAAATCCTCAGAACTCTAACATTGCTGAAGATATATTCTTCTACTTTCATGTTGATCATGTTACGAGTGATGTACCTTGGATTTTCAAACAAAAGACAGTATATACATTATCACCAGACAGTAGTTCAATATTTACTATTATCGATGGAACGAACTGTGACCCATATTCGGTCGTAGATTATTTACAACGGAGTTCTGATGATCCTAATCACGTCTATGTGATTGACACAAATGTGCATATCAGAAGCTGTCCAGAACAATTATTATCACAAGACGCTATTCACAATACATATGTATGGTTTTTATGGGGATGGTCAAGTCCTCGTTTAGATCATCAACTTCATTCTATATTAGAGGCATCTAAACGGATAGAACAGACTTGGCCAAAGTCTCAAGTTATCCATGTATTTAATCTATATGACTTTTATACATCAGGGTTACAATTATTTGGTTTTAGGAAAGCAAGTACAACATTAAGACCACTCAAGAAGGTATTAAAAAGACTTGATAAGAAGGTAAAACGGTTTACTGAGTCTAAATGCAAGCCAACATATATTGATTATGATTTCTTATCTATCATCATGAAAGAATTACATGGTACATTAGTACGTTTTGTCTCAGATGATTCATCATTACAAGAGTTACCAATTTTGTGGGGAACTCATCTCATGGATATAATGGAGAGAACCAAACGAGACTATCCTTATAATATCTTATTGATTCCTACATTCTTTAGAGAGTTAACTATGTCTGTTGATAGATTAATAATGTCCGCGCCAAGAAGATTTGATACGATACATCAATTGATTAAACCGATGGCGGATTATATTAACGTATTTTTATGCAACTTAGCAAGTTGTAGTGATATACGATTTGCAAGAGATCATTATCTATCATAGTTCCGTCGGTGTATTTAAATTGGATTAGTACGATGTCCTAGTGCAGATGTTCCACTAAACCTGGACATTCGATACACGTCTAGCATTGGAAGGTGACAGTACGACCTATAGACTAGCTGTTTTAGAGGGTCAAATGGGTCGAGCAGGTACCGAAATCGGTCTGCGACGTACATACACACTCAATCGACGTGAAGAAGAAGATCAAGAAGATGTAGTTGAATCAGAACCAATAGAGGAGCCAGAAGAAGTGGCTGAAGAAACAACTACACCTGTTAAAGAAGAATCAATAACTGAAACCCCTCCTACCGAATCAACTCCTACTGAAGAAGTTGTTGCTGAGGAGACCGTCGAGACCCCAAAAGAAGAAGAGGTGAAAACTGAAGAACCTGAACCAGAGCCAGAACCCGAACCCGAACCTGAGCCAGAGGTTGAAATGGTTGTAGAAGAACCAAAACCAGAAAAAGAGATTCTGGAACCTTCTCTAAAGTTAACCTTTGACCCAGAACCTCCAGTCTATGTTGAACAATTTCAACAGGTCATTGGAGAGATACATGGTCTTGAGCCAAGTGGTTCTATTTATATTACTGTTGAGAAAAGTACTTCAGACGAAAATGGTTGGATTTTATGGACAGAGAGACAAGCGAAGTTCAGCGGTGAAAGAACATCTGCCTACGCTTCAATCTCATCTTCTTGGTCTTCTATCTCTTCCATTTCTTCCATATCATCAAATTCGTCCAATAATGAATCTCTGAAAGTATCATCTTCATCATAGATATCATCTTTATCTAATGAACCATCAAGCTCAACCGCAATGTCTTGTTCTGCACCAATGAATCGTCTATGCATTTCACCATATTTACATTCACAATGTCTAACACGAGTGATACGTCCTCGTATTGCATCAACTGTGTAAAAAGTAATGGTTACTGATTTCATGCATTTATTACATATATATCTTGCTTGAAGTCGATGTGGAAGAACCACGATAGCAGGCCTGCCATTTATATCAGGCCAAAAAATCTCTCGTAGTCCCTCTTGTATCGCTTTCCATGATACTTCTGTTTGTTTTCCTGGTGGTTGGACATCGATTAAGTCTATCCGAGGATAGTCTATATCATTCCCTTCAGCCATGCAACCACCTTTGAAGGAGTTGGGTCTTTAATCACCGGTACATCATTTCTGCCAGACTTATGCTTTGTGATTTTTCCATATCTCGCAAGAGCCTTCTTAGGTTGACCAAACTCGTCTAGAACATATGAACGTTGTTCATCCATAACATGCTCTTCACGCTTTGTAAGATAAATAATACACGTGGCCTCAAAGTCTAACATTGACTTCCATTCAGGGTCTTCTTTCCCTTTTACAGCCTTCCAACGGGGTTTACCAGTCTGTGGATCAAGTACCTCTTCACCACCTTGTCTTGCACGCCCCAACCAGATGACATCGGTTGGCCACATTGCTGTGTATCGAATGAGCTGTTGAAAGATTCTCTTCGGTTCACTATATGCAAGCTGAGCCATACGTTTCAATCGTTCATCTGTCTCTCGTGCCTCCATGACTTCCCACATCAATTTTCTGTAGATTTGACTAGCAGTATCCATGATGAAGAATGTGTCTTTCAATATATCACGATGATTAAAATGAATATCAATGACCTTATCAACAATATAATAAGCTAGAGCTGCGTCAAGTGCGCTCTTCTTCTCAGTTGGGTCGAGTTCAAGCGCTTTTGCGGTTATGTCATCCCAATCATCATCAGTGGGAAGAACAGTTGTACGTTCTTCGACCTCTGGAAATCTTTTCAACACTGAGTACAGATTCGACTTTGGTTCCAGATTGAATACCAATACCTTTTTGTCGGGTTTTAGTTTCGTTGCTGATAACGCAAAGTGGGTCTTACCTGTGCTGCTAGAACCCCAGACAGCCCATTTGATTAAATCATCCATTTCTGAGTATTTTTGTCCTATCATCTTATCTCACTCCCTAGTTGGGAGGGGGAATTAATCCCCCTAACATTCATGTGATAATACCTCGTCTTCGGGTAGTACCTTACCACATTTACCACAGGTAACACCAGTAGTAGATGGTGATGGAACAGAGCTTGTTACTGAAGCAACCTGATCAATCACTTCTTTTGGGGCAGAACCCTTTTGCTTGGCCAGTCCGTCAGTCTGTGACTGTGGACTAGGTTGTGCCTGTGGTTGTGCCTGTGATGTCTGTGTCGTTGGTGTTTGTGTTACGGTTGTTGTTGGTGCCTGTGGAGTAGACACTTTTCGTCCGCTTCTCTCCTTCTCCATAAACGCCTCAACGATTGGTCGTTGATGTGGTTCTTGGAACTGTGGAGGAAGTATTCCCTTGAATGAAGAACTCATCATCGCATCATATGAGGTATCAACACCCATTGCGTCGAACACAGTATTGATTGCAGATGTCAATTTCCCAAAACCACCATCAGTAGCATCTTGTGGACTAGGCTGAGTGGTAGGTTGTGGCTTCGGTTGACTCTGAGGTTGGGTCTCGGCCTTAGTAGTTGGAGTTGGAGTTGGAGTTGGAGTTGGAGTTGGAGTCTGAGAGGTATCACTAGCAACAGCACTCTTGGGAGTGTATCCTTCAGGTGCGTCAGTTGCAGTGACCGTTGGTGATGGTGATGGTGCTTTCTTACCTTCAACACCAGCAGGTACTGAACCAATAAAGGTTGCATCTATTCCGTACCAAACACTCTCTTCACCTTGGAACTCATTCTCACGAACGCTGATAATAGTACCAGCTACAACAACTTCAAGACCACGCCACATATCTGTTAGCTCGGCCCATCCATCCTTAGCACCACCAGCTGGTGCTGCGGCTGCATTTCGTAATAAAAGATCAGCATCGGAAATCATGATTTTATGGTCACCGAACTTGGTTCTCTGCATCTGAACAGATACACGATTTCCGGTGATGTTATCCTCGTTATATAGCGTCAGCTTCAAGACATACTGTTCTGTGTTAGAACCATCAGCCTTTGTCTGAATAAGAGGTTCACCGATACCATCTGGGGCCTGCTTGTACCGCATTTTAGGGATAGGATGTCCCTGTGCATCTGTTCTGATACTTCCATTCTCATCTATCTCATAGACAGGATTCCCATATGAATCAGTCTGAGGAACTAGTTCATCAGTGTCAACCCATCGTTCAACAGGCATTACTGCTCCAATCTTCCCTCGTAATAGTACTGGTTCATATTTATCCTCGGGTGTCAACATATCAATATCCACAGCTCTCTCAGCTAAGAATTTTTTGATTTCAGATTCAGGTAATGGTGTAGCATTTATAATCATCTTACCATCAAAACTGATTCCCTTCTTACCACTCTTATATGTGAACTCTTTTTCTGCTACCTTTACGGTTACTCTCTGAAAAGAGGGAGCGGGAATAGCAGAACCACTAGGACCAATATTATGACCCCAACCTGAAAAAGCACGAACCTCGCCTTCATCGGTAACGATAAGATGATTCTGTCCTCTTACCTGTTCAATAGGAGTTGTGAACTTTTTGATATCTCTACCACCAACCATTACACCGGTCCAATCATCGAGTGAATCAATCTTCTTTTGTGCTTTGGCTCGATTTGCGAAAAACCGTTTTAAGGTTGATAGTTTATATTCTCGTTTCTTAGGATCATGATACACTGGACGTACCAAATCCTCTGTGACGTACTTTGCAAGGTCTGAAGGAACCATTGATTTAACTATGTTCGTAGCCTCTTCTATGGTATCATAGTCCTTGAGATGTACGGTATGATAAAAGTTGTCTTCTGACATTTTTACATCACTTACATTATTACATTATTACACTATTACACTCAACATTAGTATGTCAGGTCTAAGTGTATCAATAAATCAGTACCAAATACTTAAAAAGTTTTTTCTCGGACAAAAAAAGTGGCGGTTTAAATAATGAGTATGACAAAACCCTTAAAACCATAAACCACTAGATAACATACTCAGACAACGGAGTACTGCATATGAACATCAACATTTTCTCTACATTCGAAAGCGTAAACTATCAATGGATGAAAGACGCCGATTCATATGCTAATGAACGTAGTGGAAAATGGGGATGGTATGGAAGTATTCGAGATGTCTCGTATTCACTACCATTTCATCGAACATTAATGGGTGTTGACCATACATATTTTATTCTTGATCTTGATCCTGAGTTGATAACATATGAGGAAGACCCTTCATATCTGAAAAAATATGAACCAACTCGTTATCGAGAGATATTAATCCGTGGAATGATTGAGATTGTACATGAATTTCTTGAGGATATTAAACCTCATGAGTTCTTTGCGAAATTGAGTGGAACTGGAATACATCTCATTCAACGTGTTGATGAACGGATAGATAAACGCAGGTTCAAAACGGTTATCAGAGAGATATGTAAACCATGTTCACAACATCTTGTTGAAGACCACGTATGTAATGAACATTGTGACGGATGGAATTTCTCACAACAATATAATAGAACCCAACATAAATGGATAAAAAATAAAGACCAATGGTCTCGTTATTTTACAACTTCGACAGGTACTGTTATTCAAGTAAATATAGACCTCAGTATATTCAGTTCACGTAGACACCTCATTCGATGGACATATTCCATTAATAAGAAGATTCCTCAAATGCCTAATTATTCAATCCCGATAGATTTTTGGGACGCTGATTGGGTATTAGAACACATGACATTACGAGGATTAACAAAACATCCTCCTCATTACTATGAAATTCCATCGTTCAGCTTTGACCATGCATTGATGGATGAAGAGACATTACATTCTTCATCACCAAAACAAAAAGACTCAAGTTACTATCGACAAGACAGAGACCTCTCATATCATATCGAAGTTCCTGATGTAGACGCCGAGTTAACACAAGACCAATTACGAAAGATAAAAGACATGAAAGACGTATTAACTGGTGATATAGCAGAAACCGCTCCATGTATTGTAGAGCATTATAATCGTAGTACCACCTTGGCAGCTCAATTCTGGCCACGGGTAGTACTTGTTAGGTATTTATCATCAAAAGGATATTCTCCTAGTGATATCGCACTGTTCATTCGTTTTCATATCAATGATGATGATGATAATCTTCCGCATAACCAAGAAAAATTGTTCACCGGTGTGAAAGAAGCATATGGTTCACTTGATGATCCAGACATGGTACCTGGGTGTAAGAAAATGCGTGAACATGAATTCTTCGGTGTCATAAATGACCCAAATCTATGTGAATTATGTGGGAGAAGATATCCTACCTCTACTCATCGTGACCTCCAAGGAGTAAAAGAAGAGAAAGATGATGGATTTAACGAGATTATGCGTCTTGCTAGAAATATTCTATTAGGTGGTGAATCATCGGTCATCAAAAAGACAACACGAGCTGGTGTTACCACTTCAATCATTGCTATGGCTAAACTAGTAGGCAAACGTCTGTTGGTCGTCACGCCAACAAATCGTATCGGTGAGACCACCATTCCCAATGCTCTTAAGATTGCAAAGGAGACCCTTGGTATAGATATCAGAGGAGCGATGTTTGCAGCTAATAAAAAAGCATGTCTGAAACTCGTACTGATTGATAAGACACTACGTCATCGTCGAAAGGTTGAACCTAATTGGGGAAATAATCCAGATAAACTTGCATATGACCATTTACATTATCAGACACGTCCGAGGTGCGAAGACTGTATATTCAGTCAAGAATATTTTGACACATTACGATACCATGAAAATGATCCCTCTAGCTTTCCCGTTCCTATCCTTCATTCTGAAGTATATAATTGGTTTCCAAGTAAAGACGAGAAAGATATTGATGGAAAATGTGCTTATACCACCATAAAGGCATGGTTAAGCGAGATAGATGTGATGTTCACCACATATTCTAAACTTAATGCTCTCATGGTTAATGATACAGAAGACGCACAGATGTTAAGTGACGCTATTGCCAAACATTTTGATGTTATATTGTTAGACGAAGTAAGCTATCTCACGAATCAATCACCCCTTATCGTTCCTATCATTCAGAAGCGTGCACATTTTCGACCACACACATCAATCAAAAAGTATAGTATCGATATATTCGAAGATATAGAGAACGAGACAGATAGGATGAGTACCATATTACCAACTTCTACCACCACCACCGCCGTTCGAATCCTCTCAGACTTTAAACGCTCGCAGATACATCTTAGACAACAACCACCCGTTGATAGATACACCAAGATAAAGATAAACAAACCTGGTAGTATCATAGACAAGAGTGACTATGATGAGATACAGACCAAGTTCACTGCATTTCATGGTCTCATCGAACATGCAGCCAAGGAACATAACATACATCTTGAAAAATCAGAAGACCTGTTTCATCTGCTCCATACACCAAGGTGGATTGAGGTCTCATTACCAACAAAGTTTCATCCGATTGATGTGTCTCTCATTGCAGAACCTGACGTGTCATTACTACGTAGATTCATTAGACATTTCCATGATGATAGAAGACAGGTACTTGTCACTGACGCCACCCTACCATACGTGGACATATCAAAGTTCCTTGGTATAGACCTCGTAGACCAGATGGTTGGTGACCCACGAGGAACGAACGATCATCAGTTGGTGGTGGCGGATAGTAGACGAATATCGGTGCTTGATTTATTCTTCGGTGGCAACGCACAACGCTATCAAGAAGAATTAGAAGATTATATCAATATGATATGTAAAGAACACGGAGCAGATAATGTTATCATAGTCACACCTAACAAATGGACCTATTATAATATCTATAATCGAATGGTTGATGGAAAGATTCCAACATGTGATATGACATGGTACAGGTCTGATAGAACCGTAGGTGTTGAATGTGATAAACGAGTGATGATTTGTATCACTTCTCCTCATCCTCCTCATGGCGCACATGATTGGTTGGCTGCATGGTATCATGAACAAGGATTACTTCGTGAAGAAGAGGTCGAAGAATTGGGAAAACATCTATCTAACAATTCCGCCAAGGCATCATTTTACCAGACCATTGGTCGTGCTAAAGACCCAGCATGTAAGGATAGAAGTGTTGTATATGCATTTGGAATAAAAGGAAGTCGTGATCTCATTGATTCTACTAACCTAGGAGTTGGTGATCTTATGATGTTTGAACCGGATATATCAATCCCTCATATCACCATGACATCAAGAGAATTTGCTCATACTGATATAATACCAAAGATTGGAAGGGCATGGATTGACGCTCGGATAAAATTAAACATAATAGAATTAAGACTATTTAGTAAAGTTTATGAATATGGAAGCTTTAATACTACACAGACTAAAAAACTGTTGGCGATATACTCCCGAGAAGAAATCGAGGAGGCTATTGCAAAGAGAATCCAAGAATCTGGACATGCGGTGTTTAAACAATTCGACATTGAGATAGAACCTGTATTCAACCCGCCTAATGGACCTTGGTCATATAAGTTACGGAGAATAAACGATGGTCCGATATCTAGTTGATGTCAAATACAATAGAGAAACTGATAATCCAATCTATATATTTTTTGATGAGGAGACCCAGACATTTGATGAGTTAGTTATACCGCGTGAAGACTCGTTTTCATATTTCCTCCAGACTGGAATGAGTATTCAAGAGGTTCGTACGATTTTTGAATCAACTGATCCAGAGGCTATTGAATGTATAGAAAGCCTCGAATATGTGGTTAAGTTCAACCTATTCAAAGAGCGATGGGAACGTGTGGTTAAAGTAAACATGTTAACAGCATGGGATGTAAAAAAACATAGATTTGATACATGCCATGAAGGATATATCAGACGTACCACTCGTCACATGCTAGATAAACGCTGGTACATGGGAATGCAGTATGATTCGATAAATCAACTAAATGTTCCAAAAATCGAAACAAGATATATAACCAAATTGGTCAATAAAGGATACCCAGAAGATTTAGTCAAACAATTATTGAATATGATGTTCACTCCGACTCCAAGGATTTCAACAATGTCTTTTGATATTGAGACAGAAACACATGGTACTATACATCCGAACCCAATGTATGCTGCAACACCAATCATCTCAGCTGCATTCAAGTTTCATGATATTCATGGTAATGAAGAACCAGGTCTCGTATATATACTTCATAACAAACTACGACAATTAGACAGACTTGATCCTAGTAAACCGCTTAATGAGCTTCTTACGAGTGGAAAAGTGAAAATGGTTGTATTTGAGACTGAATATGAATTAATCAATGCGATATTAGAAAAAATCAAAGACCCACAATATCCCATGTTATTAACATATTTTGGTGAGGGATTCGACCTACCATATCTATTCAATCGAGCTATCAACTTAGGAATCAATAAGTTTCGAATCCCTTATACTGCATGGCGTGGTATTGATAGAGGATACATGGCACAAGGAACACCTTGGCGGGTAAAGATGAAGGAAAAAATGCATATTGATATGCAACAATTCTTTGCACAGCCAACGGTTAAAAATTATGTCTTCAAAGGAAAATATAGTAGATTAGGTCTCGGAGATGTAGGTGAAGCACTACTCGGACGAACAAAGATAGAATATGATGGTTCAATCAATGATATGTCCATCGGAGAACTAGCATATTATAACTATATAGACGCTGACCTGACATTAGAACTCATGAAGATGGGTGGTTTTCTATCACTTCGTATCATATTCATGTTCATGAAGTTAGGAAGACAGGGATATTATGAAGCAGCTCATCGAGCAATCGGACATAAGATTCTCAACTTCATTCAAGGATACCTAACCGAACGAGGAATATTGATACCAAACAGAGATGATCTTAGTTTGGTCGGAACTGTTCATAGTAAAGCCGATATCAAGGGAAAAGGATACAAGGGTGCTATTGTTATTGATTATGTAAAGGGTGTACATGATAAGGTCCAGTCTTTGGATTTCAGTTCATTGTACCCGTCTGTAATGAAATCAGAGAATCTATCATTCGATACGGTTAATTGTAGCCATCCAGAATGTGAGGATAATAAAGTACCCGAGCTACCACATCACGTATGTACAAAGAAAATGGGTATCCTTCCGATGTTAATCGGATGTATCAAAGATATAAGATTAACTATGTTTAAACCATGGCGTTCTGATACATCCAGAACAGAAGAAGAACGAGCAACATTTAAAGCAGTTGAGCAAGGTATTAAAGTGTATGTTAACGCTTGTCTTCCATATGGTGAAGAAGTTATCACAAAGGATAAAGATGGTATAATAAGAAAAGAAAAAATAATTGATTTGTTTTCTTCTTGGAGAGAAAAGAAAATATTATCAATCAGGAATGATAGGGATGATGATTCCTTTGGTTCTCCTATATTTACAGATATACTTGGTATTATGGATTCAGGTGAATCAGAAATCATCGAAATCCGACTTAGTGATGGAAGGAGTATAAGATGTACTGATAATCATGTGTTCCCGAAGAGCCTACCAAAACATACTAAGAGAGCGGGTTATCATGAGGCAAAGCAAGAGTTCAGTATAAAAGAGGTAGAGGCTTCAGAGCTTAAAAAAGATGATGAAATATTTGTCTTAAATAAAACACCATTAACAGAGAAATCACCAGATTATCTCTTCATTCCTGATATCATTCAAGGACATGATATTGGTATAGGAATATCTCGTCGTGATTTCAAAAAACATGCATATAAAAGACAACAGAGTGGTATATCAGATCAACTCATCAATTTATTCTCAATGAAAGGTACATATTCCAAGACAACAAAACGATATAAACTAATTTGGAATGAACTTACTGAACAAGAAAGAGATATCATTAGAGAACATTATAATAGAGTTCAAATTAAAATAAACCCAAGTGGTCCTGGTTATTGGAGTGATTCATATATAGATATAATAGATGATTTCATTAAATTACTTGGCTGGTATATTGCTGAAGGTGGAATCGGGACTAATTCGAATAGAATAACCATAACCCAATATGAAGACACATCAAAAGAAAATGTCGATAGAATAAAACAGGTTCTAAAACACATCGGTATTAAATATTCATACCTTCAACATAAACAATTCAACATCTATTCGAAGGTATATGTAGCATTATTCAAAACATTATGTGGGGAGGGTGCTTATAATAAACGTATTCCAATATTCATACTTAATAAAGAACGAGCAAAGATATTACTTGATTCATATTGGAGAGGCGATGGAAATACAACAACCAATGGTAGTAGAAGATATTCAACAGTGAGTAAAGACCTAGCATATGATATTCTAACTCTATTAGGGTCAATAGGTAGAATGGCATCAATACAACATGATGATATATATAGAGTCGTTGAAACAACGGGAAGACATTATACAAGAACCTATAGGGGCAAAGTTGAATTCAATGGTACAGTACCTGTTAGGATCAAATCAATAACAAGAAAAAGAATTGAATCTGTTATTGATATAGAGACAGGAAACGGTTGGTTCGTTACAACAAATGGTATTGTGGTACATAATAGCTATGGTGTTTTTGCTCATCAAGGTTTTGGATTAAGTTGTAAACCGGTGGCGGAAAGTATAACAGCATTCGCAAGAGATAAGACCACTAGACTCGTTATTGAGGCTGAACGATTACGCGGTACAGACTTACTTGAGATTGCAAGACAATATGGTTATTCAAAAGAAGAAGCATTAAAGGTGCTAGAATTCATGGAACCAGTCCACCGTGTTACGTACGGAGGGGATAGTGTTCCACGAGACACACCAGTCACGATACGTAGAAATGAAATGGTTGAAATAATTCCAATCGAGGATTTATTTTATGCACGTAAATATGGTGCAAGTAAATCAAGACGAAAAATCAAAGACATAGAAATATGGACTGATGATGGTTGGTCAGAAATTGTATATGCTTATAGACATAAAGTAAAGAAATACGGTTATAGAATCTTAACGGATAAGAGCTATGTTGAAGTCACAGAAGACCATTCATTAGTTATCAATGGTAAAGAAGTTTCACCAACATCATTAAACGTTGGTGATTATATTGAAGAATATAGACCAACATTATTAGAAATAATTGATGTTCCATATGAACTCGCTTGGACTCTTGGGTTTTATGCTGCTGATGGAACAATGGGTACTTATGATACAAAGAGTGGTATAAAACGACAGTGGAGGCTAGCAAATCAAGAAGAATCGTATCTTATTAGAGCACAAAAAGCATTACAATCTATTGGATTTCAAACAACAATTATTTATGCTTCTGATGGGATGAAATATCTATCAGCGAAGGATAATTTTGAACGGTTCATACAATATTTCTCTATATGCCAAAGTAGAGATGGAGATAAGATTGTACCTTCAATTATTCTAAATGGTACAAAAGAAACAAAACAAGCCTTCTTAGAAGGATATCTGAGTGGAGATGGACATATAACTAAATCAGGGAAAATCTCATTCGGTTCAATTGATTTTTCATTATTGTCTGGACTATGCTTAATTCTTGAAAACCAAAATAAAGACTATACATTATACACATACCCCAACAAACCAAACTTTATTAAAGTTGAGATAAGAAGTAATCGACCTATAAAAAGAGAACCAATGAAAATAATATCTATAGAAAAATTTCTTATTGATGATGATGTATTTGACCTCGAAACTAAAAGACATTGTTTTACTGGTGGCATTGGTGGTGTTTGGTTAAAAAACACCGACAGTGGTCATTTTCGCGGATTAACTAAAGAAGAACAAGACTATCTTGTTAATTTCTCAGAAGAAGAACTAAAGGTGCCGTTAGAACCTGAAGAAAAGACACCAATCGTGTTGTTTTATAAGAAGAAAAATTATATTAAAGTGACTGAGAAAGGACGAGTGATAGTCAAAGGAATGTTAGGTAAGAAACGTAATACTCCTAATATTGCAGTGCGTTGTTTTGATGAGTTCAAGGAGTTACTTAAGAAGACTGCACTTGGTGAGATTCGCCTAGAAGATGTACGTGAGAAGACCATAGACACCATTCGAAGATATTATGATATGATTTGGCACGCAGAAGGAGAAATCGAAGATTATGTATTCGAGGTGCGTATGACCAAACCAATCTCTGCATATGGACATGTAACACAACATGTAAAGGCTGCTAAAAAACTCGCTGAGCACATCCGTTCTCAATCAACTGCATTACGAACAGTTAATGATGACGCTATCGTTCCCGCAGGAAGCTTCATAAAGTATATCAAACATGCGAAGGGAACTCCAAAACGAATGAAAAAAGGGAAACGTTCATCCGGTGTAAAATGTGAACCCATTCCATTGGAGATGGCAACCCCAAAAGACATCAGTCCTATATACTATCACGACAATCTTTTGAGTGTCATGGGTCAAGTGATGGAAGCCCTTAATATTGATGAAGAAGAGGTAATCACACCAGACCCGAACCAACCACAGTTAACTGAGTTTATGGAGTAATCTTTATATTATTTATAATAATACAATAGAACAGGTTATAACCATGACAGGTAAACAACTCTACACAGATGATGATACATCTAATAACGTATCAACATGTAAAGGTACTATTACTACAGGTTCTGATTGGTGGACTATTTATGATTCAAAATCATCTAAAATCACCTTTGGTGAACCATATTATTCAACTGGTGGCTCTTGCGGTATGTATGTATATTCGAATGATTTTGAGGAACGTGTAGAAAAAATAGAAGTATTGATTAAGTCCTTAGAGAAACGTATCTCAGTGATTGAACAGAACATGCTTAGTTTAATCACAAAAATCGATATGTTATCTAAGGTGAAAGAGTAATGTCTTGCAATCATTGTAATGCAACTACTGAAATCAGAAAAATAACTGTTCCAATCGAACGCAAAGGAAAGATTGTGAACTTTCGAAAAGTACAGGTATGTCCAAGATGTATAGAAAAATATTATCCTGAACATGCTATGGAACCACGATCAAAAATGTATAAAGCAATGATTAGAGGAAAAGAAACATATATACGAGGACGAACATGATGAATTGCCCAAACTGTGGAACGAAACTACAAAAAGTTGTTATATTTGAAGAAAAAGTGGTTCAATGTCCTGTCTGTGAATACAAACAGAACGAACCAACACTTCAAGAGTCTGTTGTCATTGATAAGATATTAGAAGAAACGACCTGAAGTCTTTAGAAGGTTCTCAAACGAACCTTCTTTTTCATCAACGTAGTCTGCTACTTCCCCCATTTGTTCTTTAAGAGAGATACGTGATTTCCGTAGTTCAGGAATAGCTTCATCAAGATATTCTAACACGCCATTAAGTATATTAATACGCTGAGAGTGTGAAGCTTCACGAGCCTCTTTTAGATGAGTTTTTATCCTGATAAAATCTAATTCTAATGTCTTTCGTAATCGATAGAAATCAACAACAAGTTGAGTATATTGCTGTCGTAACATCACTAATCTTTTACTAATATCCGGTGCTTCCGAATCCTTTTGCTCCTCGTTCTGTTTCGTCAAGTTGTACCACCTCAAAAATTCGTGTGTCATGAACTCGTTCAATCTTCATTTGTGCTATACGATCACCAACAGATATTGAATACTGTTTACCTGAATGATTGATCAAAATTACTTTGATATTCCCACGATAACCAGCATCGATAGTTCCAGGGGTGTTAAGAACAGTAATACCATGTCTAACAGCGAGACCACTTCTAGGTCTAATAGTTGCTTCTGTTCCAATTGGAATCTCCATCTGAATACCGGTCTCGATTCCTATGAACTCTCCTGGCTTCAATACTAATGATTCACATGAATATAAATCAAAACATGCGTCATCTTCATGTTTCTTCTCAGGTAGTTGTGCAGAAGGATGTACTCGTTTGAATTTCACTATAATTGAATCATTTTGTTGTACTGTCTGTGTCTTATTCGTCGTCAATTTGTATGACTCCCTCGATGTATTCCATTACTTGTAATGGTTTACGAATCGCATATACCCGTGCGACACGCTTCCTATTATGTTTTGTCCTAGAACCAACAGTTCCCCACATCTCTGCGGTTCCTCTTAATTTCTTCAATCCACGAGGAATCTTTTCAGAATCGATATCTTGAACACCAAAACGTTCACTCATCAATCGTATCAATGCACCCTCCACAGATTTGATACTCTTGATATTGCATTCACGAACAATCTGTTTCGATATCGTTCGCAGGTTGATGAGGCAACCATTCTTCCCGCTTAATTTTAGACGATGATGTATGATACGCAGCACATGCGCCCATAATAATTCATCATTTATCTCATATTTAATAACTTGTCCCTTTCGGACGATAATCCTTCCTATTATATTATTTCCACTAGAGTCTTGTTCTAAGACGATGAATGGAAGTTGTGTTACTACATCACTATCATCTTGAAAACTCTCATTATATACTTGTACTTCTTCACGTTGTTCAAATGGAATCTCCGTATCATCTGTTGTCTGACAATCATAGTTATCATAGTCTTCGTTTGATACTTCCATTGCTGTCATTTCTTGAATACTCAGGTTTTCATAAAAATTATGTTCTTTTTTGGGCACGTCAGCACCACCATGATTATAGACACTCCATAATAATTTACTCTTTAGCAATTTATTGACATAAACCAAACTTTTAAATGTTATCACTCGGTATTATAATAAAATTGTATGAAGGGAAAAATATGGTTGAAATGTCATCAGACCATCCATTACGGGTAATACATGATACACTTGCGGAGATAAGCACGGAACTACACCGATTATCGATAAAATTAATCGAAGTAAGAGAACAGTTACATATCATAGATGAATTACAACGTAGGATAGATGAATATACAGAATCTGAGGAATGACTATGAAAGAAGTAGAAAAAAGAAATAAAAAAGAACACGAGTTTAGAGTGGACATAATGCTTCAAGATGAAATGCTGTCAAAAGAAGCACGAGAGCGATACAATGACGATAGATTTGATGAAGAAGAACCAGAAGGATATTGGTTCGTAGAAGATATGTATATAGACAGTTTTGATGTTATCGACAAAAAGATACAGATATTCTTCTGTAAAAAAGGAGAACAAGACGAATTATCTCCTCTTTTTGTAGCAGTTGAATTCGATATATATATACTGCTCAGATTATTATCAAAAATAAATTATGATACTGATAATCTAATAAAAACACTTGTTGAACAAAAATCAGTAGATATGAAACATGAAGACCTCATGAGGGCATTTCAAACGTTAACTTCTGCTATTAATGGTTTGAAACTCAAGGAGGCTGAGGAATGAGTTTGTTCAACATTAAGGTGGCGGGCGACTGCAAATATTATCTTCCTGATGCGGTGAGAGAAAACACTCTTACGGGCCACTCTGAAATGTTCAGTGGATGCGAAGTGTATAACCCCGTTGCGCTGTGCGGTGTGAATTGTTGTTCTTTACCCCCATCACACTGCCCTGGATGGAAATTGAATGAGGCTGAGGAATGAGCGAGTACACGGACCCTCTACATATGATTGAGTCGGTCTTTGATAACGATTGTCAGGCATGTGAAGAAAAGATGAGCCGGCCACTAGACACATGCCGAAAATGTAGCTTATGGTATGTTAGGAAAAAACGAATGGATGTTGAGGAATGAAAGCCGAATAAAAGTTCAGAATGGTGTCGAAGAGATGAGTGATATGCAAAGAAAGATTACAGCATTGGTTGAGAACATCATGTTGATGTTACACAGTGGAGAACTTGGTCATCTAGTTACTAGCACTGATTTTGATAATAGACTTGATATAAAACGTGCATTTGATTATGTTCGTATTATTTTACAAGGAGGTTCACCAGATATGGGATATAGATCAAAACTCAGAGAATATATTTTCATGATAATTTCAAATGAGATAACAAAGGCTCGTCTGTATCATGATTATTCAACAGAAGACTTATTTACTGCTGTTGGATTATTGAAAAAGAAACTTATGTGGTGGGATTAGAAATGAAAAAATGGAAAAAAGCAAGGAAGAAACCAGTATTAGTAGAGTTCAGAGAAGTGGAATTTGATGAGCATGGTGTTGAAACCTTAGAGGGATATAAACCATGCAATAAGGACGAACATTTTATTATTCGTGGAGTTGAAGGAGAAGTCTATCCTATTAAAAAAAGTATTTTCTTTAAGACTTATATAATTGAAGATGATATTGTTCATATAATTGAAGATGATATTGATGAGGATGAACGAGATTGAATAAGATACGAATTGGTGACCTATACTGTGGAATGGGGGGATGGGCAACAGGAACCAAACTGAGTAACCATCATCATTATGAGTCATTAAAAACGATATGGGCCGTGGATGTATGGGATAAAGCTATTGATACATACAAAGCTAATCATGATTCTGTTCATACCTATACTACAGATATTCTAGATTTACATCCAAGTGATATGGAACCAGTAGATATATTGGTCGGAAGTCCACCTTGCCCCGAATTCTCAAATGCTAAGCAAGCTCAAGAGAGGGATATAGAGAAAGGTATGGAACTTGTTAATAAATTCTTTGAATTTGTAGATTACATCAAACCCAGATTCTGGGCAATGGAGAATGTACGCACCTTTAAACGATATATGAAATATATTAAGTTATTACCTGAAGATACACAGATGTTTATCATGCGTGGTAATGATTATTTAACACCACAACGACGATATCGTTGTATATTGACTAATATCAGTAAAATACCTGATAAAAGACCAACAAAAAGAACACTAGGTGATGTTATATCAACATTACCAGTTCCAGGAAAAACAGAACCTCCGTTTTTTAATCCTATCTATATCGATAGACTCGGAGACTATTATTCACCAAAAATTAATGATAGTAAGAATTTAACTCATCATGATCTTTATCCTGTGAAAGAAAAACATCTTGATAAGATATATAGAAAAAAGATGAAGAACCCCAATGCTGGATGTGTTCCATGTCCTGACCCATTAGATAGACCAGCAAGAACCATATGCGCAAAACCTTCTACAACTGGTCGAGAAGTCATAATCATAAAAGATGAACGATTAGAATATCCATATCGATATTTATCATTACGCGAACAAGCTTGTCTTCAAGGATTTCCTGTAGGATATATACTACCTTTACAAGGAAAAACAGTTAATCAGATTTTAATTGGTAATGCATTCCCACCACCAATGGCTGCCAGTCTTTTCGAACAGATGAAAGAAGACATGAAGATTGATATGAAATAATATAGTATATTCATAATTCGAAACATTAAAAAGGGAATTAGTATTATATACTATTAGTTGAGATTTGATTCATTGGTTTCAGCTCCGTTGTTACCGAACAGGGGGATTTTTTCCTCTGTTCCCCTACTAATATCATGTGTTCTGCCGTACGGCTATATTTTTCAATCGACTAACAATAAATGGTAACATCCAGACATCGTTCTCATTATAAGCAAATACATTAGGATCTAACGGCTCTCGAAATATTGCATGTCGTTCATAATGTTCTGCACATTCCTTACCATCCATATAATCATCACGAGCCTCTAATGACATGTCATATCCAAGAAACCGTGCCATTGTCTTAAGCTTTCTATTCTTTGTTGGTAGATAATATGATTTACGAAGCTCATAACATATATCTTGTTCAGGCTGAGTAAATATTGAATGTTCCATCAGACCATTCCTTGCACATGCATTTTGGGTCACCCTTACATCAAACCCGTTACATGAATAATACATGAGCGGTCTTCCTGGTCTCACTGATAAAAATTCATCGAATCGCTGTAACATATAATATTCATCGTTCCATGAATCAGCAAAGAAACTGTAAAACTTCTTCTCCTTGGCATCCACAACACCGATAAGCCAAATCTTGCTCCATTTTAAATCAGTCTCAATATCAAACCATAATGGATAACCAGGTAACCATCTCGGGTCTCGACGTTTTATGACCAGATGGGAACAGTATTGTGCTGTATGAATGATGTTCACCATCATATCATGTGATATACCAAGCGACCTAGCAATAGCAATAGGATTCTCTGCTTCAATGATTGATCCAATCGTAGTATAACCTTTATCATGTAGTCGTTGTACTGCGGAACGAGTGATTCCACCTTTATCACTCTCAAGTAGAGTGAATATAGAATCCTCGCACGCCATCTTGATTGTCATGTATTTAAAAATAATATATTATAATATAAATTCTACGTTTTCTTAAAAATGAAGGTGTGGCTAAGCCACACCAATGTAGATTATTCTTTATTCAAGACATAATCAATATAATCAAGGACAGAATTATTCCATCCAAAGATTTGAATGATATCATATTCTTCTCGAACGTCTTCAGGAAACGGTTGTGAATCATATGAATCTATTCGGATTAAAATAGCTTTGGCCATCGGGAACTTACGTTTGTAGGTCTTCCACCAACCTAACCATCCATCACCAAATTCGATGGTATCGGTAATCCAAATCAGTGTATCGAATTGTAATCGGTTCCACCGTTTTGGTCTCTTGGTACCTCGTACTGCCAAACTACGATTATATCCATGAGCACTTTGTCCATCTATATGTCCGTTCAACATATATTTTAATGGTAGTTCCATAAATGTTCCACCACCACCAGTTCTCTTCACCGCTTCAGTCATTGAAATGATTGAATCATTCTTTGGTGGAGCAGTGTATAGTGATGTTGACCATGGAAAGATATCCGATTCTTCAATCCCTTTGTATAGTACGACACCAAATAACGCAGCGATGTCGATATATGCTAGTGAACTTTTATTGAAGTTCAGTGTCATTGAACCTGATACGTCTGGACAGACTGCTACTCGCCCCCAATTAGTGAAATCATACTTTGGTAGGAATTCTTCCATGACACTCGCAAGACCATTTCGAAATCTTGTGCTAGTGATTTGTTGAAAGGCTTGAAACACCCTGAAAGGAAATACCTTCGCCTTTAACAGGTTCTCAGCACTGATTCGACCATCTTTTCCTAACAAGAAATCATAGACTTCATCGTCCTTATCAAGATCATGACGTTCGAATGTTGCTAGATGTCTTAACAATGCAAATACCCCCATCTGTCTCATCATTATCTTCCATAGTTCGGGAGATTTTGGGAGCATTGATAGTACAGAATAATCTAGTCTCCCTTTCTTGATAAGTCGTTCAACATTATCAAGATCAGTAGGATCAATCTGTTTTATCTCTTCAAACGCCTGAAGTTTCTCAAGTTCAGGTGGAATCTCATATTCTTCATCCTTCCATTTATTATCATACTTACGCATGAGATATTGAATGATTTTGAATGAAGTATCATCAATGTCTTCTTCTGAAGGTCTTGATACTCTGATACCTCGTACAACCTCGTTACCATACTTAATGGCATAAAACTCACTCAGTTTTACCTTTAACCATTCTTTGATGGCTCGTTTGATTCCACGACCAAATCCTCTACCTCGTGCCTGTCTTGCGTCCATAAAATCTGATAAATCGTTACCAGTTCTGATAACATCATTAAAGATACGTTGAGCAGTTTTAATGTCTTTCTCAGATAGAATAGTTAGTGCAAGGATAGGCATAGTTCGCATGAATCCATCGTTTCGAGCAATGGGAACCCATTTCTCAAGTAAATCAACCGGTGCACGTTCTAACAACTCAACGGCTTCTCTAGTCATCTCATGTTTACCTGCATAATAAACCTTCTCTAATCTCCCTGTATGAAGTAATTGAATCAGTCTATCTTCATCATTCATCTTCCATGCTGGGAAATTTTGCTTGTTCTTAGTATCAGCCGTTGCATAGGTAGCAGGACTGATATCTAGTTCTTTAAATTTCTTTGGCATTTATGTCACCTCACGCCCACGTCAAAATAAGTATCTTCTAGGATAGATATATTGACGGGGATTTAGGGGTTGTATGGTAGTAAATATCGGATCTCCCGACGAGTGTTACGTACACGAAGTAACCATACAATGGACCCCGACAATTATTATAGTATCTCAAACCCTTATATATTTTTTGTTATAGAAAACTTTACACCTTGAGGGCGTCTCCAACACTCATAGTGATTTCAAAATTATCAAGTAATTTGACTATCTTATCCACCTTCTTTTGAATACCATTGATTCTCTTCTCAATCTCACTGAATTTATATTCAAGGGTATCCTTTTTAGCTAACCAATCAGGATGAAGATTACTAAGAAGATCATATATTTCAGTTGGTTGTGGAACATATCGCTTAGCGAACTCTTTATCAACGATATCTTTATACAACTCACCAGTATCCCAGATTGATATATTATCAATGGTAATAGAGAAAAAATCGATGAGTTCACTTGTCTTACGTCTCTGTACGAACCTTGTTACTGCATCTATGATATCATCTTTCTCTTTTTTCTTTATATCATAACTAACAGATTTAGGCATATCAAGATAATCTGCTACCTTTCTCAAAACTTCTTCATGGCTATTAAATTCATATTCAGTCATCTTCGGAATCACTTCCTAATCACATCACTGTGATATCTTTATAAGAACCAGAATGAATATAATATTTCTGATATGATACAAAAAAGGTGAAGAACAGACGATGACAAAAAAATATCTCTCCAGTCGTATTATTATTATCGCCTGATATCTCGAAATAAGTTTTACGTCCGTTCTTCAATGATGATACAGAGGATTAGATTCGTATGGGCTTATATTCCATTTCATTAGACGAAGTAACCATACGGAAGACCTCTGTATATAATCATATGTAAACCAAAGTCTTATAAAGTTTTTGTTAAACAAAAATATAGATAAGGAGTATATATGATGAAGATTGGAATTATTGGAAGTCGAAGATACCGAAATAAAACCTTTGTAAAAAGGGTCATAAACCTATTACCATCTGATACAAGAGTCATATCAGGAGGGTGTGATGGTGTAGATACATGGGCAGTACAATACGCGAAAAAATTAGGTCTCAAGACACATGAATTCATCCCAGAATTTCAGTCCCGTGAGGCGTTTTTCAGCAGAAACAGACTCATCGCCATCAACACCGATGTTCTTATCGCCTTCATACCGCTTGGACAGATGAGAAGCGGAGCGTGGAATACCATCAACTATCAACGAGAATTCAAGAAACCCTATGTTGTCTTTGATGAACATGGTGATACATGGGATAGGGAATGGAAAACAAAGACCTTGATAAAACTCATAAACATCCATGAACAATGGACTCAAATCCAACAGAAGATACATAAGGAATCTCGACGTATTACATCATGATTACTTTGTCATACTCATTAGATCATCGTATAATTCTCTAATTTCATTATTCTCAATCAACCATCGTTGAGACGCATGACCTACTATCATTCCATTATCCTGCATAAGGTATAAGACGAAATACTCTGAGAAATTCGGTCCGTCTTGAGGGTTTTTCTTTGGTTCATCTGAGGCTTTTATAAGGAATCTTACATCATATCCCTTATAATCTATGAACCTATCATGACGATTTTCAACTCTAATTTTACTGATTCTTACACGCTTTCCATTATTAACATGTTCTTTCAACGTCCTCATAAAATCTCTAACATTTACATATGTATAGACGTTTAGTTCGAAGAACCTATCAACATATGATATACGATTCGTGGGAACGTTGCCTCTGTTTATAACAATAGCAAATGGTGTCATCATATCGATGATTTTTCGGTCGTTTAATTCTGTCATATGGATAAATTACTGTCTAAACATAAAAATATTATTATTAATACTATAGATAGGTATATTTTTATGTATAATATCTCACATATTCTATATGACATACGACACTGCTAAGACCATAACAGGACCACCTGGTCCATGTATCGATTGCCATACAAAAGACTCATACACTGATTATGTTGTTGTTCTTGACAGAATGACTGGTCCCTTCTGTAGAAGCTGCCTTCCAACAAACAAGATAAACGAAGTGATAACAGAAGCAGCATTACATATGATTGACCAGTTTGATTCATATCGTAACAAACGTGACCGACACAATTATTATGGATTTGACACCAGTCAATTAGTACGGATAATGGAGATAGGAGTAAATGGATTTGTTGAAGAGTTCAATAAACAGAGAGACATAACAAGATTCCCAAATCCTATCAGTATAGATTTTGATAGATTAAAATTAATATCATATGATTTTCCAGTGATAGTCGAACTCATAAATGAAGATGATAGAGATGATGACAAAGAACGAATTTCTGAATAATATAGAACAGTTCATGGAAAAATACTTAGATATACCATTATTATCATATCATCATGAGATATTATGGAAGGTCTATTGTGATAAAGTAAACGTAAATGAAATAACATGGGGCCGTATGAGAGAATCGAACTCTCAACCAGTGGACCACAACCACTTATTTTCCCATTAAACTAATACGGCCATGGTTGGCGCTACCGGCAAGTCTCGATCTTGCATACCCGAAGGTATCAGCTTAGCAGACTGACGTTTTTGCCAATTCAACCACGGTAGCTTATATTATTTTACTGCTATCATACTCGCCATAGTGGATTGCACGATGACAGTTAGAGCATACACATGCACACTTATCAATCTCTGCTAATATACGTTCTTTTGAATATCTGGCTCGTACCATCCCACTCACCGTGAGGTTTTTGTTATGACGTTTGTGTCCATCTTTATGATGGAAATCAAGAACATACCATCTATCCTCTCCACACAGTTCACAAGATTTTGTTTGTTTCAGATCAACGTACCATTGCATCAATGTGTGTCGTTTCTCTCGTCGTTTAGCTCGTAAGGCCTCAAGCTCCTCCTCTGAGAGACTTGCTCTCTTTCTCCTAGCCCATAAGCGTTGATATTCTCGTTGTTTCTCTGGATTCTTATATGGAATGGTTCGACACCCATCAATCCAGAGAGTTGAACATTATTTAAACACTTCGGCCTATGAAGAATGGCGCCCTCGCGGGGAATCCCGTAAAGGATGAACACATCCTCTATATCGAACCCCGACCATCTGGGTGACAACCAGATATCGTTACCAATTGACTACGAGGGCATATGGCGCCACCGACACGATTCGAACGTGCATGTCATGTTTCAGACGACGGTTTTCAAGACCGCTGGGATAGCCAATTCCCCGACACGGTGGCATATATGGAGCAGAGGGTCGGACTCGAACCGACACATCACAGGTCAACAGCCTGTTCGTCTGACCGATTAGCGTACCTCTGCATGGAACCTCTGGTGGGAGTTGCACCCACTTACTTTTCCTTACAAGGGAAACGCATTTCTCCATATGCTTCAGAGGCATGGAGCTGAAGATGAGACTTGCACTCATTATCCCCACCTTACCAAGGTGGTGCATGTCTATATATGCTCCTTCAGCAATGAAAGTCAGTCGCATCATCATCAAACCAATCTTCTGAGAG
>WJMJ01000029.1 GCA_014728035.1 Promethearchaeota archaeon
AGGCTTTTGGTGTTAAGTAACAATATATAGGGGATTTCAAAAATTTTGAAATTCCCTATATATTGTTACTTAACACCAAAAACCTTTTTTATATCTTCCACAAGAGTATCATCTCCCCCACCTTGTCGATAAGACAACCTAAAATCCTCAGGCTTTAGCTTGTGCTTGGCCATGGATGAAGATATCCAAAAAGCTAAATTCGCAAATAAGTCATTCAGATAATCATAGCCAAATGGTTCTACTTCAAAGAAAGCAAACCATTCTGCTAGCTCTCGACTACTTATTGTGCTCATCAACTGCTCGCGGGTCATCCCCAAAGCTAAAGCTAGTCGAAAAGTGAACCTTCGAAATGTCACTTCACGGGGTGACCCGCCGATCAGTTTCCCCTTATTTCTGAGAATTCCTCACTAGACAAGCCGGAAAGCCGCATTATCACCGCAAAAATCCTATCTAATGGATATGCTGACCGCTTGCCCATATCTTCAACATGTTCTTTTTTCCTATAATTGAATAGCCGTTTGCCTTCCCCATCACATAGGCACATACAAGCTACAGTGGCACGAACCTTCGCCTTAGCAAATCCCTTTTTCTCAGCTTCCGAAATAAGACCGTCGAAATAATCCCTTTGTGAACCAGTCATCCCGCGAACATAGACATGCCCTTTCCACTCCGGGATAAACAATTTCTCAACCATGACATCTTCAACAACCCTAATATCTTGTGCAGACAAAACGGGATATTCATTTTCACTTTCTTCTTCTTCAACTTCAACCTCACCATCAACATATTGATCATCAGACATTTTCAAATCTCCATTTCAAAAATTTTGAAATTAGGTAGTAAAATCAACTGCACCGCTGACTTTCAATGTCACATCAGAAGTTACCGCATCACCTGTATCAATATTTATACTGTAAGACATGATGAAAGCATCAAAGACAATCTCGGTTGCATTCGTATCTGATAACACAATCTTGCATCCTACCAGATATTCACTTTGCACATTAGAATTAAAGTTATCAGACATATTTTCAAAATCAGTCCTTGAGAAATTCATAGACAAAGTTACTTCGCCACCATCCCTGAAACTTGGAATGAATTCCCTCCAACCACCAGTAGAATCAAGATTTGTCACATCGATTTGTTCTCTACTAGGACTAGGGCCAGATATTGATTTTACTTCAGCAACCGCTACGTAAACTTCAGTGGATGAATCAAAAGCGTAACTCAGATAAATTTTTGTACCTACAGATGCAAAAGCATTACTCATGATTACTCTCCTTAACTATCGGTTCTAATTGTTCTAAAGTTCAAAGTAAAAATATGACGACCTTTATCGTCTACACCCGCATACAGTATATCACTTTTTGCATGCAAGACCAAATATCTTGAATCGGTAGCGGTATGATCAGTCAAGTTATTTAACGTACTTCTCACTGTTTCGATTCTATTGTATCCCGCAATATATTGATTGTTTCTAATAGCTATCTGAAAAGTGGGATATCTTTCAACAAAATTTAATTCGTCCCAATGAGGATCACCACCACCAGTATCGTATATAGCTATTACATTATTAGATATCTCGTTTGTATCCGGCATATATCCTACAAAGATATCAGTACCAATAGTTCCTACCGACTGATCTTGTAGGTAATTAGCTATATCTAATGATACAGGCCTCATTTTATCCCATTTCAAAAATTTTGAAATTAATCATATAGGATAGACCTTATCTTGTCTAAGTTATCTTCAATTGCTCTTTCAAGATATTTCCACCCCTTCCAATCATTGCCGGCTTTTCCAAATCTTGACTCATCAACACCAGTATATCTTTTCTTTACCTCATGCACATATACTGCATACGAAGCATTGAATCCTATTTCCACGGATGGTTTTTTACTACTAGTGCCCAACCCATAGTATGCACTACCAGCAAGAAAACCAGTATCAACGGGGCATCTTTTTACTGCTTCTGACTGAACAATGCGGCCCACCCTTTCAAGCCTATCAAGAATTTCATCAGATACCCCTTTTGATAACTCATCAAGTGTACCCAACATATTGTCCAAACCATTGAAATTAAATTGAATATCCATTACAACAATGCCTTGTATACTACTATACTTGTCATATATAAATGTGTCGAATATTCTACTTTTTTAATAGGAAAAGACTTTTTAAGTAATCTTGGGTCATCCTCTTCACCAGCTGACAAATCACTTAGTTTCCCCTTCCATACATACCCGCCTTTTTCCATCTCCCAATTAGTCAAAATCATACTATTAGATACTGTTTCTTGACCATCAGCATTTAGAAATAATTCCCCCCTTTCTTCCCATCGTGCTTTACCAGATGTAGGGGAATCAAAAGACAAAGTACCATCAGCACCGTATGTAGGAGGTTCCCAAT
>WJMJ01000030.1 GCA_014728035.1 Promethearchaeota archaeon
AGAAACGGTACTGGAACTGGCTCGGTCCTGGTCAGGGATCCTGTGTCTTTAGACCAAATCTCTATTCCAGATCACTCCATATAAACTCCTATCAGATCTTGTCCAACAATGTCCAAGTTTTCAGTAGCTGATTGCTACCCTCTTCCAATGCATTAATCATTACTTTTGTTAGAACATTGATTTATGCAAGGTGTAGAGTTGTGATAATTAATTCTGACTTGTGTGATCCTAGAAAATGTGATAAAGAATGTGTAAGCGCCTGTCAAAAAATCCATGGCGAACAAGCACCTTTGAGTTTTCAAGAAGGAGATACAAAACTAACATATCATTCCAGATTTTGCACGGAATGTCTTAGTTGCATGCGTGCTTGTAAAAATGAGGCTATTTCTAATAGTGTAATCCCGAAAAAAACGAAAACATCTTCCACTCCTGCTTACCATATGGATTCGTCATCTCGTTTTTATGAAGTTTCGTCTGATTATACTCAATTTTCAGAGTCCGAGATGATTTTTGCTAGAGTTTACAATGACTCTTCTTTTGACAATTATGGTAATTCCGTCTATTCTGGTGCTGAAGATATGATTCGAAGAGGTATACCAGGATACACACAATGGGAGCATGAGATAACACAAGCAAACTGGACATTATACGACTCTCGCAACTTAGTTCATGTTGCTGATGTTGAGAGGTTTGGAAACCAGCGTGAAGTTACAACAGATGACCCAAAGAAATTGTCAGAATTGGTCAAGCGAGCTGGAAAGTTATTTGGTGGGTCTCTAATTGGCATAGCTCCTCTCGATCAGCGTTGGGTATATTCTGTTAACCGTGAGAACAAACCATATGATATCCCCCAGTCGCTAAATAGAGCAATTGTGATAGCAATTGAGATGGATTATGATGGTATCGCTACATCTCCTACTTTTGCAGCACAAGCAGCTTCATCAATTGGCTATTCTAAAATGGCTTTTGTTGAGATTCAATTATCCTCTCTAATACGTCGTATGGGATACACTGCAATAGCTTGTGGAAATGATGTAGCTCTTAGTGTCCCCCTTGCAATCGATGCGGGCCTTGGACAATACGGTCGTCATGGTTTGTTGATTACTAAAGAATTTGGGCCAAGAGTTCGGCTTGCTAAGATTTTAACAGACATGCCACTTATTCCTGATTCTCCAGATAGAGGTTTTTGTGAAGCTGTTATTCGTTTTTGTGAAACCTGTAAGAAATGTGCAAAGGAGTGTCCGTCCCAGTCAATATCATATGATAAAGAGCGAAAATGGCATGGTAAAACGAAATCAAATAATCCTGGGGTAAAGAAATGGTATGTAAATGCAGAAACTTGTTATAATTTCTGGATTCAAAATGGCGGAGAATGCTCGAATTGCATCCGAAGTTGTCCCTATAATAAACCTAACAACATTCTTCATAGAATGGTTTTATGGATGGTGCGTCACATACCATGGATGAATCGATTGATCATATTGATGGATGACATTGTTGGTTATGGGCAGCAAATAGATTCGGCCAAGTTCTGGAAGAAACTCAAAGGATAGTCTTGCCTTATCATAACTCGGTACTAAAGAGAATGAAATAATAGGAGTCACAAATCCATAGAGTTAATTGACCAGCAAAAAACAATAGGATGTGCATTTGGAGTATCAGCAAAATGCCCGAAGAATCCAATACAAGTGGTATTTTTACATTTGACAGTATACTTCAATTAGATGATATTCCAGCTGCTATTGTAATTATTGATGAAGAATTATCTGTCATCAACATGAATCGATACGCTAGAGATATCTTTCAGTTTTCTACAAGTGAGAATCTCCCATCTCTGACTCTTCTTGATTTGATAGAAGCCCAGTATCACTCATCTATACGTGAGATGTTGAAGGATCTTAAAACAATAGACTCTGTTTTAGAATCACACCTCGTTCTAAATAATTCTGATAATACTTCTGCTAATATAAGAATCAGAAAACAAACTGAGAATAATGATAATATTATCTATCATGCTGTGATTGAAATCCAACAAGCCCCATCAATTGAATCTTTAGGAGAGATTTTAGGTGCGATAATTGATTACTCGCACAATGGGACTATAGTTCTCGATTCATATGGCAAGATTGAATACATTAACAAGAGGGCAGTAGAGGTCTTTGACCGCCCAGCAAACAAGACAATAGGTCATATGTTTTCGGAATTCGTTCCTAAAGACCAAACTGCTTTCTTAGAACAATTGCTAGGGACGACCCCTAATCAAGATGATATCTCCTCATCCCATCATCTTCAAATTTTCACACCCACTGGTGATTTGAAGACAATTCATCTTAATCTCGAAATAGTACGAATTAGTGATGGCTCTCAAAAGACCGTAGTACATTTTCTAGATGTGACCAATCAAGAAAGAGAGCTTGAAGCTTTGGGTGAAACAGAATCTCGCTATCGGATGCTTGTAGAAACTATGAACGATGGATTGGTTATTGACAATACTGATGGCGTTCTGGTATATACCAACAAGGCATTCTGCGAAATGATTGGATATGAACAGGATGAGATTGTAGGAAAACGTTGGACTCACTTCACACTTGATATGAGTGATGAGGAAGCAGAGAAAAAACATCAAGATCGCGTTCAAGGAATTTCAGAACATTATGAACTTCAATGGACCGGGAAGAATGGTGAAGTAGTTCATTCTGTAGTATCAGCTATGCCAATTTTCGACTTGCACAATGAATTCCAAGGTACATTTGCTGTAGTAACAGATATCACAAAACAGAAAAATGCCGAAGAAACAATACAATTCTATCTCGATTTACTATCTCATGATATCACAAATCAGCTACAAATTATAATTACTTCAGCTGGATTGTTAGACTCTGAACTTCCAGCATCATACATTGATGATGCACGGAATGATATTCTTGATGCATCTCAGAGATGTAATCGATTAATTACTAAAGTTAAACGTGCAAGCCAAATATCATCACTTCCAAATACCCCGATTGATCTAGTTGAAGTAATTGAAGAGAAGATTGCTGTTCTAAAACGCGTGTATAATGCCACTGTGCATTTTGAATCTCCTACTGATTCCATTATTATAGAGGCAGACAATCTTGTGGGTGAACTGATTTGGAATCTTTTTGAAAATGCAGCACGACACAATCCAAAGGAAAAGAAGCAAATTTGGGTTTATTGTGAAATTGAAGATGATATTGTGAATCTAGTGATTGCTGATGATGGTCCGGGAATCAGTGATGCAAGAAAGAAGACTGTCTTTGATAAAACTCGGCGTTATGGTGGGGTTGGGTTAACTCTTGTAGATTCGATGGTTAGGAAGTATGGAGGTAGTATATCTGTATATGATAGAATCCCTGATAACCCCAGTCAAGGAGCAAAATTTGTTGTGACTCTCAATCTTATCAAGAACTGAGGGGGAAGATTGGTCCCACAATCTCACCCACTCATCTCGAAATTGGTTGAAAAATTAGCTAGCTCTTTCCTGTATTCTAGAATAAAGGCTCTCATAGAAATCTTTCTTCTTGATTTTATCCTTATTAATCGTGAAGAAATTCGTATCTATTCGATAGAGTTTTCTTTTCATTTTTGCGTATTCGGAGATTCCCTTTTCAACCAATGACTCATGTAACACTTCGGTTACAGCTTCAGGAAAATTATCGATGTATTGACATCTCTTAACCTGAATGTGGAAAAGTGTGCTTTTAAGAATCTCATCACGTGATATTTTCAACGACTCCATAATGGTCCCCACTCCATGAATACGTACCATTATAATTAAAGGTTCTAGAAAACCTCTTCGATTATTTCACAATAGACTCTTTAGGAGGAATTCGTACTGATTTTTCAATTGTTGATAAAGGAGAAGCATCATGGAATCAGAAATTACTGATGATATGCTTAAACTATTGTATATCATACACGAGTACACCAAGCAAAAAAATGAAAAAACGGATCCAATATGGATTAAGGAATTGCCTCTTGCCACCCTTATTTACAAAGGAACTGTTTCCGGTCTATTTGAAACATATGACTACGCTCCTTGGAGTGTGCAAATGCTTGATGGAACTCGTCAGTGGCTGAACATAAGTCGTGAAGCAAAAGACGACTTGCAAGATCTTCTGAGACTTGGACTACTTTTCATTCTTCGTCTTAGTACTGGTAGTTACGGGTATATTACAGCATATCGCGTAACTTCAGCTGGGAATAACAGACTGTCCTACATGATGCCTGAAATGAAAGAATCTGTTCGTAAGCTACTTTATTGTGACTCAAAACATCTGAAGCTTGTGGAGATTAAGAATCGCCAGTTCTATCTATTCTGTCCTGAATGTGATTGGCGAGAAAAAGTAGCTATTGATGAATTAGAGGATATCCCATACAAGTCTAAAGCATATCTTCCAAGATACCTTGGAGTTGGTGATTTTTCAGGAGGCGCTTCAAAATGAGCCAAGGGAATATTCGTGATGATTTGACAGAATCAATGATTTTGAAAGACATCCGTATACTACTTAGTGAGTATATTCCTTGTGATCGGAATATCTTGGAAGACATTGGCAATAAACTGATGTCTACTCGTCACGAACATGGGGAATTTGTGACAATGCTTGTTGATAAATTTCCAGAGAGTACGACCTTCACTAGTGAATCCGAGATTAATTTCGTTCGTGTTATTGATGCTTGTAGTTCTGAATATATTGCGAGTGAGATTAAGATACAAGATCCAGAGGATGACGTTTCTATTGAACAGGAAGAAACAGTTGGGATGTATATCAGTCATGATGGGCATGTGGTCTATGGAGCAGAATTATTCGAATCATGCGGTAACTCTACTAATCACGATGGAATATCAATAGATAAGATGTGTCGTGTTGTAACTGACCTGATTTATGACAGCTCTCTGATGATGGACACATTGTTAACCCACCACCAGAGAAGACTTATGGATTGTATATACAAAGGTGAATCTAGAAGTAGGTACAAATTTGTTGGGATTCTGGCCGATTCGATTACTCCTGAATTTAGTGATATGGATGAGTATATGGATGGTGAGGAGTTTCAAAATGAGCTGGAACAATTATTAGATAACCTAGTTGCGTCACACCGTTTAGAAGATGGAACCATCCTATTCTTGGGAGATGCTGGGTTGATTGTAGTTTCAAAGAACTGGAGTCAATACGAGTCCTTGGTATCTTTTTATGCACTTGTAAGAAGTGCTGAGATTTTCGTAGACGGTCTCTATCATAGAATGTCTCTTCTTTGGGATGAATTATCACATGTTCGAAAACTAATTGAACAGACTGCTAGTGGTGACCATTCTGTCATAACACGTGCACAGAACATACTAACTGATGCTTCTGCTAACTTCACAATTATCCAATCGATTGGCGCTTACCTAAAAAGAGGGTTTGCTTTACTGAAGGAAAAATGGCTAAGAGAAGGTGAAAAAATTGATTCTGAAGCCAAATCTATCCTACATTTTGAAGAAACTTTCAATCGTTTATTGAATCGAATTAAAGATACAGATATTGATTTGCATAGTCTGTCAAGCGAAGTTGAGGGTTTGCAGACATTGTTATCCACACAGATTGAACAACAGATGAGAAGAGTATATAGTGCTTTGAGGGATAACACTCAGAGTACCAGTGAGGTAATCCGAGCCAGCGAAAGAACAGGGAATGTGTTGAATGTTATCGAGCTGATTCTATCTGGAACAATTGCTTTTGATATTGTATTAGCAATTACTGGCGAATATTCTACAGAATTCCACTTATTCCCGGAAAGCAACCCATTGGTCTTTTTCGCTCTTGCTATCAGCCTTTGGACTGGTATCGTCATAGTTTTGAAGAAAGGAATGGATTGGCTTGAATCCAAGGTTGAGAAGAGTCATTTAGTAAGAGTCACATTGAATCAGAAATGTGAAGTTACTGCACTTGAGCAATACCTGTCAAGTAAGGAAATCATATCTATAGATGAGGAGTATCAAGATGACTCTGAAGATGTACGAGTTCACTATATAATGCCCTCTACTTCTGATGAAGAGATTAAAGTGACTCTATACTACGACCGAAGAAACGGTATCATTCATGATTTGACTATAGAGGCATCGTCAGCCAATATTGCTGATGCAAAGAAAAACATTCTCGAGGAAATCGAGTCTTGCTTTATGAGCACATAGTGATAAAGCAACCGTACCGTTGGGGCTATATCTGACGGTATGGTTCTATCTACATGAGGTGTTGGTCTGATGAGGATTGGTTCTATTATCGACATTAGCTTGGTTGATGTACCTGGTATTCCTGTTTCAGTTATCTTCACAGGCGGATGTAATTTTAATTGTCCTTACTGTCAAAATGCTGATTTGATTTCACTTGATTCTGGCACTGAAGTCAGTATTTCTGAGATCATTGAACGTGTTAGTGGGCATTTTGTGGATGGTTATTGTATAACTGGAGGTGAACCCACACTCCAAAAGGAATTACCCGAATTACTGAAAGACTTGAGAAATTCTTCTGATGGACATATTAATCTAAACACACAAGGATCCGTTCCTGATGTTCTTAGGCAATGTGTTCCTTATCTTGATTCGGTTTGGTTCGACATCAAAACATCACCTTCGAAATATCTCACTATATCAAGAACAAAGGACAATCCTTGGAAACGAGTTGAAAATAGCATCAAGTATCTCCTGAAATCATCGGTTTCCTTTTGGCCGAGAACAACTTATGTTGGGAAACTTATGACTCCAAACGATATCCTATCTATTGCAGATAAACTAGCATCCCTTGGATATTCTGGCAAGTATACGGTTCAAAATTATATTGCATCTTCAGGAGTGCGGGAAAATGAGAAGGAGTTTTTATCTTCACCTGATCGTTCCGAAATAGATGAAATTGCGGATTTGATTCCTCCTCAACTATCTCTCAATCTTGAATGGCGATAATTCCTTTTCTTATAACAAACACACAGACAACCTTAAAAATGCCGCATCCATTTTGATTTCTGATTGACTCTTAAGAAAGTCAACCAAATGGAGTGTCTACAAAGCATGTTTTCTTCACAGAGTACAGGATATGACAAGTACAGCTCGATGTTCTCCCCGGAAGGACGCCTCTATCAGGTCGAATACGCTATGGAAGCTGTTCGCTATGGTCCTCTTGCTGTTGGAGTAGTAGCAGTTGATGGTGTTGTTCTAGCTGGTGAGAAACGTTCTCAGAATACACTCGTTGATTTGGACACTCTCAAGAAGGTTCTACTAGTAGACGATCACATCGGTACTGCAATTGCTGGTCTACATGCTGATGCTCGGACACTTATCAAACTAGCTCGACAAAGATCACAGATATTTCGCTTAAATTATGACGAAGAAGCTCCAGTAAGAAGTATCGTTGTTGATATCTGTGATAGAAAGCATTTCCATACAGTTCATCCTAGTCTTCGTCCATTTGGTGTATCTCTTTTAATTGGTGGTTTTGATTCAGAGGGTCCTCAGCTTTACTCAACCGATCCTTCTGGTTCATATTGGGGTTGGAAAGCTACTGCAATTGGAAAAGATGCAGATATAGTTCGTGATTTCTTTAAGGATAATTATGACTCTACTATCGATGTAGATGGAGCCATTAAACTTGCAATTCAAGGTCTGGAAAAAGTAACCTCTGATGATGAGTCTACAGATTTAGCTGTGAAAGCAAAACTCATGGAAATTGGAAAAATCAATGAAGCAGATCGAAAATTCAAGATTCTTGAAGACTCTGAGGTTGAAGGAATTTTAGAAACCCTATAATCTTCGTCTATAATTAAGTGACCACTACACTTCGAGGAAACAATCTTTGTGAAGATACCTGTTCAGTGCAGTACTTAGTGAATCCATATCCGGAATTCCAGTTAGAATTGTGTCACAGATACTTATTGTTGGTATAGCTAGATTTCCGTTCTGAATTGCATACTCTGAAGTTTTATCAATGTCTAACTCCATGTAGGTTATTCCAGTGAAACCAGTATTTTCAATTGCATGGATTAAGAGTTCTCTAGCTACGTCACAGAAATAGCACTCCTCAGTTCGATATAGACATATGCAGGCCTTTTTCCCACAAGCAGTCATAGTTCCTGTTTCCCTCGTAATTTCCAATAATGGGTTGATGTATGTCGCCGCATTTCATCTCTTAATAAGATGATAGATACATGCATCACTACTTTCGACATTTTTCAATGAAATGATCTATTATCATCGAGGCAACATCTAACTCGGTTACTCGAGATAGTGCACTCCACGAAGGGGATGCATTTGCCTCAAGAACACAAGGTCCGTTTTTCGATTCAATGATATCAACTCCAGTATAATCAAGGTTCAATGCTTCAGCAGTTTTTATAGCACATTCTTCATATTCCGGTTCCAATTTTGCTAGCTCAGCTTTTCCTCCACCATGTACATTTGTTCGCCATTCTTCTTTGTTCTCTTCTGGAAGATATCTGTACATAGCTCCAACAAGTTGTCCACCAATTACAAAAGCACGAATGTCACGATCTGGTTTCTCAATCATCTCTTGGACATATAATACCTGCCCGAGCTGATGGATGAATTTCATTGCACGATATGTTAACTCTGGCATTCCAGCTCGTATAGCTCCCAATCCGCGAGAACCAATAAGGGGTTTTATGACAACGTCACCTGTTTCTTCAACAAACTCCATCGCGGCTTCAAGATTCTCTCCCACATAGGTTTTTGGAACATATATTCCCGCTTTATGTAATGCAGTAAGGGTGGCATACTTATCCTTAGCACGGCGGAAAGAATATGCTGGATTCATGACATAGACTCCAGCATCCTCGAACTGTTCAAGAACACTTATCCTGAAGGTGATTTGATCTCCTGTCCCAAAGCCAATCGTTCTTACAATAAGTCCTGCAATCTCCGAAATGTCTTCATCTAGGTGAATGAATTTGTGGGGGATTTCTGCACCAAGGTCTGCTAATCTTATTGGTCTGACATCATGACCTTTAGCTTGTATTGCCTCAATAAGACTCTTAGTTGCCCAATTGTTTACATTTTCGTGATAGGAGATTGAAAATAACATTCAGATAACACCTTTGGAAACATGGATGAGACCACCTTTCTGCAGCTTCCTTTTCTAGTTTCCCTATGGAATGAATTTCATGCTTATACGGACCACGCATCTCCATATTCAATATTACAGCTCTTAACATACAAAGTGATTCTCTTATTACCATGTAACTTACATTTGGCAACTTACCAACAAATAATCATTATATGCTTACATGATAATTCTACCATGGTTACATGGGACCACGAGAAATTTTACTTTGGACTTACATGGGACGATGAATGTGCAAAGTACTGGTTCTTTGTGTGACAAGATACATGGGGACTAAATATGATAAACGAATTAGTAGAAATCTCGAAAGCAACCCGGGTTGAACGAAAAAACAATCCAATTTTACGAGAAAGGATGAATGTTGCAGCTAATGGACAACAACCACGCTTTCTTTTGATCTCTTCGATTAAACGAAGTGCACAAGATCTCCAGTTGTTGGATCTCAAGCAAGGTGACGCTTTTTCTGGAACAAGGGTACCTGGCCGAACAATACCTCAGGCTGATAAGACTCCAATTTTTTTCAGTGGGCCAGCTGCGTACAATGAACACTTCCCTGAAAAGAATGCAGTTGTGATAACTTTTGAGCATGATGAGGATGATGCAGTCATTGAAGCTTCTCTCAAAAATGTGTCAGAAAACCCTGATACAAAAGGGATACCATTAGTAGCTCTGAAAGTGAATTATAACACTGGTGAAATTGAAGCTTATAGCCACTCTTACTTTAGAAATCAAGCTGTGGAAGATCATCTAATTACAAGAGCTAGAACAATACCAACAGAAGTCAATGATGATGTAATTGTTCTTGTTTGTTCAGATTCACGAGTACATCCACCTCTAACTTATGCTGGACTACCTTATGCAATACAGACTTTGGGCGGACATATTCCTGCCTATACTGGTCAGGATGATGAAACTGCACAATTCAATGCCTTTCTTGAAACTTGGCAAGCAACTGGGTCCGAAAAGAAATATGTCGTCTTTGTTCCTCACGGAAAAACAGAGGAAGAGGGTCAGCATTGTGGAGCTGGAAAAGCTTCGTTGAATCCCTCTGATGTCCATGGCACCTATTTACGTCCAGTTATTGAAACTCTAAATCAAGAGGCATCTAGCTTTGAATCAGCACCTCCTGAATCCCCTGAGCGACGACTTGTTGCACTTGGTGAAGCAATTAAGAAGAACTTGTCTACATATCCCGCCTACGACGAAACTAAAATTGAGGTACTCAGACTAGGTATGATTGATACTGTGACAGGTGAAATAAAAGATTTTGACTAGTAAATTCTATGGGAGGTCAGTCCTCCCTTCTCTCTATTTTTTCGAAGATTCCATCGCACGGTTTCATCAAATCTTGGTATCTCTCAAACTCTAATAGGAATGAATTCAATTTGAAAATCGGTACAATTGGAATTCCTTCATGAAGTAACACTTCTTCTACTAACCATGTCACCAACATTGGATATACTTTGTACTCTTGACTTGCAAGTCTTGGCATTTTTCTGTAAAGGATTGACAAATTTCTGGACAGCTCATCTGCTCTCTTCATTTGCTTTTCAGCTGCGTTTTTCAAAGCTGTAGTTTTTCCTTTTCTAATTCCCCACATTTTTGCATCAATAGTTATGATGGTTGAGCTTCGGACTCCTACTACATCTATTTCCATTCCTTCAATTAGTGTATTCCCAACTCGTCGAAGACTTTCTACACACTTGAAAGAGTGTTCCTTCATTACCTCTGTAACGAATCCCTCAAAGTCTTTCCAAGTTAGTTGAGCAATTACATTTTCAAAATCTAAACCCCGTGAAACTGCAAACATGGCTAATTTCATTCGTTCTTCTCTCGACAGAGTAAGACCCTTTTCATCAAATGTTCCTATTCCTATTGTTTGAACGACCTCTATGGTTTTTTGTGTAGGGTTTGAAAACACATTGTTATCTTTTGAATGCTCTAAAATTTCCAAGAGCAGCCCGATATTTATCATAGAATCTCACTCATTTTTGTTGGGGCTTTAGTTTATATTCTTGGATGTTGACAAAGAATTGGGATAGATATGGCTGAAACCGCAGAAGGATGGGCACGTGTTCTTACAGCTTTTGAAAACTGGATAGATTATGAAGCATCAGAGTTCGGTCCTTGGACTGGCTATTTCAATCTGGAGAACCTAAGGTCTCTGACAAGCAAAGAGCGTCTTGGCTGGATGCATAAGATGCAAGAAGAGCTTATTCCTGGGCGAGTGGATGTGTGTCAATCTGCAGGAGTTGCGTTGGAAGATTTCCTCCCATATATGCCTGGTGAAGAAGCTCGGAATACCGTTAGATCAATGATAGACTTGACTCAAATTATTCAAGATAGTATGCTTGGAATGAGTGACCAATTTGCTCGAATGATGGATGAATACAAGACTGAAGGTCTTGATGAAGCTATTCATTATCTACGAGGTATCATCGATAGTGAGGAAGAGATTCGTCATCAAATGAGTTTGTACTCTCAAGGATTTGCCAAGTTAGCAGCTCTAGGTTTGGAGATTCCTGAAGAAATGCTTTAGAATGGCATTGCTAAAAACACTTAAGTTGACATTTTTGTAATTAAAATTGACCCTAAAAAAATGAGGTGAAATAACAAAATGGGTGGCGAAACAAATTCAGAGGCCCATCGATATCGGGTCGCAGATACATCAGGTGAGTGTGAAATCAACTTGCCAGGTGAGTGTGTTCTCCAGTAGCCGTAAGGTCTACTCAAATAATATTTCTTCTGAATCTCAGATTACTTTTCAAAGTCTGACTGAAACCTTTCTCCGTTTTGCGGAAGCAAAGATGTCTGATACACAGAAGACTGTTTTGAAAACAAGTGCAGAGATTCTTAGAACACGTGTACTAACAATCACTGCATTAGCTGATGAGATATCTTGTAGAACAGGTATACCTTATTCAACAGTGAAGTGGAACCTCCGAGCATTGATGGATTTCGGTTTGCTTACAGGTGGACATGCAGATAACAAAGGACAGCCTTCCTGTTTGAAGCCAGCAGCTTTGCTTCTGGTCGAGTATCTAAAATAGTATCAATAGTTGAGGGGGCCAATCCCCCCTCTATCTTTATTTTTACTTCAAGTCCTCTCTGATGTCCTTTCTATGATATCTATGTTGACAGATTTGATTATTCTTCAACTTGAAAGAGTCGGAAGAAGATATTGGGTGCATCCCTTTGCTACCCATGTATTGCTAAGCTTTACATACTTGGGTCATTGCATCTTCTTTCCGAACATATCCTTGGCTCTTTGAAAAAGTGAATCCATCTCTTGAGGATTCTTTGAAGCGACAAGAACAAGATCTACAGATTTGGAATCAGTAGGATTAAGATTTCCCCAATTCCATTGCAAACCTGTTGCAATATCCTGTGGACCTAATTTTGTTCTTCCTTGTAGGTCGCGATTTGCTTCTAGTTTGAAACTCGTCGGTCTATCCAAGTCCCATTTTGAGGGAGTGGGGTTGCTCGTCATTGCTACGTATAATGAGCTTTGGTCGTAGACTTTGATTATTCCTGTATCTTTGTCATAAGAACCTAAGTCATCTTTGTAACTGATTGGGCCACCGATATCAAAGTCCATGATATTGTATAACTTGAAATCCTTAATCTTCTCATCACTGATATTGCGGGTAGTGTGACGAATTAACATGAAGGGTTCATTATAGCTCCACACATCTATTTCAAATTGAAGAATTGGTGATTCCTTGAATAGAGGTGTATTTTGAAGAATAAACCTATGAATCTCTTCTTCATACTCGTTACTTGTAATAGCTAATCGTTCGCTATCCGTTGATCCACAGACTTGAATTTCTCCATTCATAATGTATGTCACCCAGAAGCCACCTTTGTAACTGGCAGGATTTCTGAGCAGCAGACAGTTTTCATTGGACTTGTCAATCAGACTGAGACGTTTGAAGTAGAAACCTATCCGACCTTTTCCTCATGAAACACATTCGACAGTGTATTCTGCATCGAGCCTGGGGTATTGGTTTCCTGTTTCTAAGAACTCAGACATAATAATCACTATTTGCTTGCTGGGAGCATATCTTCTTTAATTGATATAAGATTAGGGATACTGACTGTTCATTTCTACATGCTTCGTAAAGTTGATAAAGTGCTTGAAGAATTTCCGAGTGATGGGTGTTCTATTCTTATGACGCAACTTGATATTGATTCCTTAGATAAATGGTATAGAAAACAACTAAAGAAAAAATCAAAGGATTTTCGGAAAAATGCAGAAAAGACCTACAAATCTGTTGGACGTACTCTAAAAGATGTTGAAGATTTGTCAAAAGATTTACTTAAAGATGCTACAGAGGACGAGAGTGAAGAAACAGCTACTCGTTTTGCCAGAAAGATTCGTGAATTAGTTGATGATTTCGATGTGAAGCAGGAAATAACATATGAAAGCACAGAAAATATGCAGTCTGAAATTCAGCAATTCATCAATGATCTTTGGGGCGCTGGAGCAAGATGGATTAAGAGAATGGACAAGAAACACAAGAGCACCATCAAAGTTCTAGATAATCTTATGAAAGACCTTTCTCGTGATATGAAGATTATCGGAAAACTACTCTATGAATATAGTTGGGTTAAGGATCTAGAAAGAATAGCATCAAGAATCGGCACTTTGCGTGATATGACCTATAGTCGAGAAATTTTCGAAGAACGAATCAGACAAGTTAGGTTAAAGATTGACCAGGCTAGAAAAGAGTATTTCGACACCAAGGCAAAATATACTGATTTTGTCGAGAAATCCAATGTCGGCGATTTGTTGAATTTAGATGATGAAGCGGACCGTATTGCAACTCTATTAAGAATGAAGCTTAACACCTTAAAAAAACCCGTTAAGAAATTTCTTCAGCATGATCATGGAGTTAGAATTAGTCCTGCTGGCTCTAAAGCGCTAATTGACTATTTTGAGGATCCATATGAGGCTATAGTTGAAGAACCTGATGGGCAGCCAGGATTGATTGAAGGCCTAGAAGCCCTCAGAAAGGCTGTTGAAACTGATGCCTTTCCATTGAAGGATCGACTTGGTAGACGTGCTATTGAAGAAGCTGAATCCATCAAGGACGGAGAGCTCTTCGAGCTTCAGGAACAGGCAAAAGAGATTGAAAGGAAAAGAACTGAATTTGCTGATTCTGACGTATATGCAAAAGATGCCAAAATGAAAGCGGAGGTAGAAGAAGCAAGGAAAAATTTGGAATATCATCAAAATGACTTGTTACGGATAAAAGATGATATTGAACGTGAACTGGAAAAGATGGAGGAATATAAATCGCGTATTGAAAAGGAGCTTCTAAAACTGTTCAGTGCAAAAGTCACTATTGAATATGGTGAAACTCTTGAACCTCTTTTAGAAGAATGTAGTGTCGAACCTGTATCAGGTGAGGCGGTTTGAGAGTATTAGTCACCTCAGTAAAAGATTTGGCAAGTCAGAATATCAAACGGATATTAATAGATGAGTATGGCTTTTCATCAGAGGGCAATACATTTGAAGGCCATGAAATATACACACATGATTCTGATTCCATTCTCATCACTAGTGAACGAGATTTGATACAGTGTGATCATTTAGAAGCACATTTTGATGCGGAAGTATTCATTTTTTGTTCTCGTCATCGATCAGAATCTGGAAAACCAGCTCTACTTGTTCATAGCACTGGGAATTATCTTGCGGAAAATTCCTTCGGAGGGAATCCATTTGAACTCTCTATTTCTACTGCCTCATTGGTTTCAACTGCATTCAAAAGGTTATTCTCTGAGAGGACATATCGTAATCTAACAGAATTCGATGTTTCATTAGAAGTGAGTCATCATGGGCCAACAAGTATGAAAACACCTCTTCTCTTCATTGAATTAGGTAGCAATGAGGAATATTGGTCTCATATAGAAGGTGCAGAAGCGGTTGCAGCAGCGGTATTTGATTGCCTTACTGTTTCTATGAAACAAAACGCTTCAATTACTTTCGGGGGAAATCATTATGCTTCAAAGTTTAATCGTTTGGTTCTTGAAGAAAATATCCACATCAGCCATATGGCACCGAAATATGTTCTTGATGAAATATCCCCTGAAATGGTTGCTCAAATGATTTCTAAAACCTATGAGCCTGTAAAACAAGCTATAATCGACTGGAAAGGCACAACTTCTAGTCAACGTGAACGAATTCTCCCAATGATTGAAGATCTCGAAATCGATATTGTTCGAGCAAAAGAGCTAAAGATTGACTAATTATCAACTAAACTAGCTTAGTTTTGTAGCTTCACATTAACAAACCATTTAATACCGAATCAGATTCATTCGCGGATGATTTTTACCAAAAGCCTAAATATTCTCGTGGGACATGAAATTCTCAGAATCTTGGGGATAGGGTCTCTATGTCAGATGAATCATCAATTGGAACACTGGAAAAGAAAGTAGATAGGTTATCAGATGAATTAGCAGCTATTAGAGAGGTTTTGAAAGCGGTAAGTATTATTCCAAGCTTGGCTAAAAAGGTTGAAGCTATAGACTCTGATTTAGATGATGTAAAGAAGGAAATACGCCCAATAACCAAGATTGATGAATTACTAACATCTGTGAAGAATGTTGACACAAGCTTAAAGGAAGTACAAGAATCCAAAGACATTCAATCAATCGGACAGAAGATGGAAGATATTGCCAACACTATCATGAGTATTGATAGCGGAATCAAGACCATCTCCGATTCTAGAGAGGGTGAGGTCATGATCAAAAAGATAGATGATGTTCTCCTTTCTATAAAGGATGTTGACGGAGTATTGCAAGAATCCATCTCCAATGATGCCAAACAAGAAATTGGGAAAAATGTCGAAGACATTTTGAGCATCATAACAATATTAGAAAAAACTGTTCACGATTCCAAAGGCACCTCGGAAACACAGACTGAAATAATTACAAAAAAGGTTGATGAGATTCAATCTTATGTGGCAAGTCTATCCTCCCTTGAAGAAAGAATCGATGAACTCTCCGATAGTTTTGGTGAAACAAAAGAGATTGTTGGGATAATTGTTAGACAACTTGATGATATTGAACGCAAATACAACAAGACACTGACAGAAGTGAACGAAGCATTGTCGGTTATTGGCAAATTTGTTGACACTGATTTTGTTGCTGGAACCAAAAGCAAAGAGAAAAAGAAGAAAGAGAAGACACAAGAAAAAGACTCAAAGAAAACGCAGTCTGAAACTGTAGATCCTGGCGATACCTTGGACGAGATTATGGGATCCCTCTTAAAATTAGTTAAGCCCCAAACAGAAGCAGTGAAAATGGCTGAAGCACTCGAAGTAGCTAGAGATAAACTTACTGAATTGATTAAAGTTCATTCTCCCGTACTCTTTCAGTTCGGGAAGGTCGCTCGAGATTTGAAATCCTATCCGTCAACTGCAACACTTAATGAAAATGATATTGCTCGTTTGAACAAAGAATTGAGGTCATGGATTCCAAAATTGAAAGAAGCATATAGTGGTTGAGGTGGATTTCTACAATACATACAGCTCGTAACCGCCCGTAACCGTTCATTTTTAGTTGGACAAACTTAGACACCCGATCTTTGTCCGTCCAGAAACGGTACTGGAACTGGCTCGGTCCTGGTCAGGGATCCTGTGTCTGTAGACCAAATCTCTATTCCAGATCACTCCATATAAACTCCTATCAGATCTTGTCCAACAATGTCCAAGTTTTCAGTAGCT
>WJMJ01000031.1 GCA_014728035.1 Promethearchaeota archaeon
AACTGGTTCTCCAGCACCTGGCACCACGAAATACGTACTACTAGACGGCACAAAAGAAACACGATCTGCTTCCGCTCTCGTTCGATCAATCGCACCTACAATTTGATTTTCAAAATACTGATCAAGCGCAACACGAACTTCGCTAAGTGGTATTTCACCCCACCGACTATAGGTCAACGGGTCAAGATCTTTGGAAAAATTATCCAACAATTTTACTTGTACATGACTTCGCAAACTCTCCAAATACAAATCATTTTCTTGTGCACTCGCAAAATGAACAAAAACAGCACTAATAACAAATCCCAAACCAAACGCAACCAACCAAACCACAACCCACTTAATTAATTCATTCTTTATCATCTCGCAATCCCCTCACTCAAAAACAGTTATTATTAGTATCTCTAATCACTCGCAGATATTCCATTATTAATCACGATTCACAAATCAAGTAACAAGCCAAAACTAAACCAGCATCCTTATTGTCATAAAATGGTTCACCAAAAGCCTCAATAATCTTCATAGCATGCGACGGATCCTTAGCATTTCCCAACGCCACTTTTGTCGCATAAGATAATACAATCCAACGAATCGACTCTGCATTCCCACGAAGACCATCCATACTCACCAACACACGACGCACATCAGCCCATCGCGGATTAGACTTGCAAATTATTCTCGCCAATTGAATTGCTTCCGCACGATTTTCACTAAGTTCTAGAAGACCGTATTGTTCACTTACTGGCACCGACGCTAATTGATCCAACAACACCAACGCTTTTCGTGCACTGCCATCAACCAAATCAACAATACGTTCACTCACCCCGTCATCAAGAATCAATTCTTCTTCATCAGCAACATCCACAACCAACTTCTCTAGTTTTGTAGATGGTAATGATTTCAAATCAATAATCGTCGCCCGTGTTTTGATAGTCGGTTTCAGAAATGTTGGATCAGTTGTGCAAAAAATGAAATAAACCCATTTAGGTGGATCTTCCAACAACTTCAAGAACGCGCTTTGGGCATCAGCAGTTAAACGATGCGCTTCATCAATAATCCATACCTTACACGGACCACTGATAGGCGCAAACTGCATTTTTGTATCAATATCACGAACTATATCAATACCACGATCATCCGCAGCATTAACTTCATACACACCCATTGCCCGCTTGGCCCGCAACATCGAATAGGCCACAATACGCGCCATTGTTGTTTTTCCAACACCCGACGGACCAGAAAACAACAAAAAATGAGGAAGTTTTTTAAATGACTTCAATGTTAATACTGCTGACTCTTGGCCAACAATCTCATCCAAATCCGAAGGACGATATTTTTTATACAACTCCATCAGATGGACACTCCTTCTTTTTCAAACCAATTAGCACGACACACAACTGCTTCGACTTCCAATTGCGTAATAACCCATTTCCAATGATCTCGAACATCTTGAGTCATTACTTGTTTTGCTTTCTTCAAAAAATTCTCCACCTGATCTTCCCGCACATCTCCAACAATCTCATCATGAATTTGCCCAACAATATAGGCAGGATTTGTTTTACACCAACCAACTAAACGAATCAAGCTCCACAACAACAAATGAAACGCAGGTCCTTGAATTGGCCAATTATACAAATCATTCTTTTTCATAACACCACGACAAACAAAACCTGTCATCGTCCGAAACCACCCACGCTCCAAATAACGCGACCACCACACCTTTTTTCGAGAAGCCCACTGAGGAAACCGTTCTTCTAATTCCGACTCCACTTGATAAATATGATGCTCAAACGTACCTGGTATCGGTCTGTCTTCACAATCGCCCAGCTCCGTAATACCTTTTGCTGCCAAATGATCACGTAACAAAGTGCCATCATCTAATTCTAATTTCTCATTCAACATCACAGCCCACAAACGACGTGCAGTATTCTTCCAATAAGATCCATATAACGTCGGAAAAACAAACTGATTCTTTGCAAAAAACCGAATACGTTTCGTGACCTGTTCACAATCAAGCAAATAACACGCAGCTGCCATATCGCGATGAATATCCAAATCCGAATCATTAGCATAGGCTACCATTGCTTTATCCTTCCAAAAACAAGCAGCCACACGAAACTCAAGAGCACCATAATCAATACACACCAACACATGGTTCTTCCTTGGAATAAAACACTCTCGAATATACTTGGCTAACGAACTCCTATTAATTTGATTTTGAAAATTTGGTGCATTGCAAGATGATCTAAACGTACGTGTCGTATTCAGATTAAATGATGGATGAACATAACCCCCAACCACCTCTCGTTGAATCCCTTTTAAATAAGTGTTCTTCAGCTTTTTGTATCGCTCCACATCTAAATAAGTTGTCGTCCAAGACAATCCCAACTGCTCCAAAGATGCCATATCAACTTTTGGGCGCCCGGTGGGTGTCAAATTAACCGCTTTAAAATCCAACTTATGAAACAAAACATACCCAAGCTGTTGACGACTACTAAGATTTGCTTTACTTCCAAATTCCTTCACCCAAATCTTCCAAATACGATCATCTTTAAGCGCTTCAACACCTTCTGTTATTTTTTGATCAATCAATTCCACATTAGCATTCAAACGATCCTCATCAATTCGTATGCCATTAGCTTCCACAACCGCCAATGCCAATGCTCCTTCATGCATCAATTTATAAGCATCCTTTGTTGTGGGTTTCATTCAATTCCTTTCGCTGTAACATAGCAAGTTTATATTCAACCAAAGCATCCATTCCATTATATTGCAACAATTGCCTCTTTGACACTGATGCTAAACGATTCGGGCTATTACTATCCTCACCTGCAATATAATTTTCAACAGCTAAATCCCACATAGACAAACCCAACCGCACAAACGCTTGAAACTTAACCGATGTAATTCCATCTCTATTATCTAAAATATGTGCAGCTTGAACAGTATCCCACACCCAATTTTTCACTCCATGTCCCAAAACCTTTTGTGTCCATCGTTCCTCAAACTTAATGTTAGCTCCAATTTTTGGTGTATCAGATCGAAGAAACTGACTTGTCCACTCCGCTAATTCTGGAATCCATGGATAAGCAATGGTGCGTTGACCACCAAAGCAAATAGCACACGACAAAATTTTAGCATCAGACGAATCAGGTTTTAAACGATCCGTCTCATAATCAAATGCTACCGCCTTTCCTTTATATTCATTCTTTGCTCGTTCTAATTTTTCCAACGTAACATCCCAACACGACGTCTCTACAATAATTTGTGATTCCCATTGTGGTGGATGTTGCCAAGGACGTTCTTGCAAACTCACAGCCGATTCTAAATAACGATCAAACAACAAACCAAGCACTGCGTGTTGATTATGTAACAAAACATTTGGATGCCATATCGGACAAACCCACGCATTCAATCGTTGTAATGGTATTTGCCAGCCAACCCAACGATCCATAGCATTAATACCACGAGTCCATTCTTGGCCCAGCACCGATTTTACAGCCATCTTACCCAACAACACAATCACCTTCGGCTGCAAATCACGGATTGTTTGATTGACCAAAGGCCGACAACACACCATATGCGATTCCTTGGCTTCCTTTCCTGGTGAATAACAAGCTATCGCATTGGTTTTCCAACAATCCTCATCTAAATCCACATCACACAATTCCAACGACCGGCGCAACAATTGTCCACTATTCCCAATCAGTTGGATATTTTTTTTATCTTCCTCCTTTCCGGGCGCCTCTGCAATCACCAAAATGCCCTTTCGACCATTTCCAGTTACCGGCATTTTTGGACTACAACATTGCTCCCACAAACCACATGTGCCGCATTTCGGACTACCAGCCTGGAATGCACAAAGATCCAAAGAACTATCAAACAATAACGATTGTGTCATTTTGACGACTCGGTCTGAATACCACATACAAAAACCGCAGAACCCAATGAAAGCCGCACACAATTCAACGTTGGGAACACATCACAAACAGCGCCAGATTTACAAAATACCGACTTCAACTGAGAATAATGCACACTGAAATTAGCACAACCACCCGATCCTTCCACATCATAAAACACATTGTATCCACCACTGATTCCAGCCCAAGAAACCCCCAAATTATTTTTCTCTAACCTAAAAGAAACCCATGGATTAGAATGATCGTTCGTCAAAACCGAACCTAGATTCACCAATTTTTTCAGGTCCGGAAGAACAAAAGAAATATCACCAGATTTTATATCAGACTGAAAAACCGGAAGATCTTTTGGAAATTTTGAAGCAAACTTATAGGTAGCAATATGAATATGATCTCTTTTCCAATGTATCCACTCATCTCCAATTACTACATGTGTAGGAGCCAAAGCCGCTACAAGGTTTGCACTTGAACGCGACAAACTAAACGGTTCAACAACATGAGGCAAATCAAGATAAGCTCTAGACCATGAATAACCATTTGTGCCATCAATATGATCAGATGACACACGAATACCTCTTAGAGATGGCATATCAACATCGGTTCCGCACGACGTCAAAGCCACCTCAATACCATTCACTACACTTTCTGTTGTAATTGTGTGCCAATCAACAGGCTTTTTTATTTTTGGTCGTTTATGTGATTTGTTACTCAAAAGCGAAATTTGACCAAAATTATCAGCTTTTAACAACAATTCATCATCTGTTTCCATTACCATTTCTAGTTCTTCGGGCATCGATCGAACTAGATTGAATAATCGACCAACATCCACACAACACAAATCTATATTGGTCGGACGATTAACAACACATACCATGTCCTCACTATAAGTATGCAATCGATCATCTTTAATAGCTACACAATCGGAACCAACCACAGATCCCTTAGGATCACACGCCATTTTCAACAACTTCAACTCGTCTAAAAATTCATTGCGATTAATTTTCATCTTACAATCCTAACACCTAAATATAGCCATTAAAAACCCGACGGCCCAACCCCAAAACCGCCGGGTCCAAAAAAGATGCTTACTTTTTATTTCTTTCCCGAATCATTCGCAAAATACGAGTTGTCATTGAATGCGCATTACGAATCGTACTAACTGACGCACCAGGAATCTTTTCTAGCACCTTGGCTTCAATTTCCTTATATGTACAACCAGAATGATCCAAAGTGATTTCACATGCCAATCCAAACGTAGAATCCTTCTTAAACGTTCCGGGCGGACGACCTCGTTGTCGTTGTCCTTTAACCGGCTTTGTCGCCTTCTTTCGTTTAGTTTTTACAACCTCTTCTTCCTCCTTCTCATCCTCCTCTTCCTCTTCGTCGGCCTCTTCATCCTCCTCTTCCTCTTCGTCGGCCTCCTCTTCCTCTTCTTCTTCGTCGACTTCATCCTCTTCTTCGTCGACTTCATCCTCTTCTTCGTCGACTTCATCCTCCTCCTCGTCGTCCCAATCCAATTCCTCCTCCTCCTCGATTTCCTCAACGAGCCCAAATTCACCATTCAGATCCCGAAGATCATCCAATAGAGCAGTCAAAACATCAGCGTTGGGCACACTACTATCAATTTCAACATCAACAAAATCCTCATCAGCCAAAATTTTCTTTAGCCGTCGTTCCAAACGATCTT
>WJMJ01000004.1 GCA_014728035.1 Promethearchaeota archaeon
CCCTGAATAATATCCGCAACATGTGTAAAATCACGTCGTTGTGCACCATCACCTGTTACTGTTAAAGGAAGATCGTTCTCATATTGCTTTTCAAAAATACCGACTACAGTTGCATAACGACCTTCACGAATATGATTAGGACCATACACGTTATAAAAACGCGTCACAACAACAGGAATTCCAAAAGCGCGATAATATGCCCGGCAAAGATCCTCACCTTGGTGTTTGGTTGTTGCATAAATATTTTTAAGTATATCATCATCTGCCGTACTACTACCTGCGTAAACAACAACACCACCACAACGTTTAGCTTGTTCTAAAATTTTGGCTGTGCCGACTACATTACTTTCTACATATATATAAGGATTACTAAAACTAGGTTGAATACGAGATTCAGCTGCCATATGAAAACAAACGTCAAAATCATATCCAAGATCTTGTTTAGCAATATTAAAATTATCAAAAAAATGAACGGCTTTACGTGTCGGTAGTATCCATTCATCCAGTGGTTTTTTATCTACACCAATAACATGATAACCTTTTGCTACACACAAATTTACCATATGTGATCCAATAAAACCACCTGCTCCTGTAACTAGCACCTTAGTCATATTAATAACCTCCTATAAATCCATAATTTTGAAACTCATTCAATAATTCTTTACTTTCCGGCAATAAATCAGACATAGTCGAAAACAACGACAATGCTGCTTCTGTTGAAATAGTATAGGAATAATCACCTAACTTTTCTTGGATTTTTGGTCCTGCTGCCCATCCTGCATTTGTTTTTTTAGATACTAATAGACGTTTGGCATATCGTCCAGCTTCATTTACAACAGCTCCGGCAATCGAAGATGCATTAACTAGTGATTTTGCACCTTTGAATTCATCCGAAGTATAGCCAGCTGCATAAGTTACCTTTACAGATCCCGGTTCAGTTGGCCAAAGTCCAATTGATCGAATAATTCCATCATAACCAATTGAAACACCATCATCATCATTAGAATCATATTGTGGCCAAAAATCTTCACCAAAAGTTTTTTCGGAACTATTAGCAAAAGCACCAGAGCGTTTTCCGAAACGGCCATCATAATCAATCCAAACACGTGGAACCGTTGTATTTCGAATAGGAATATGCCGCAATTGAAGTTGTGAGGTAGCAGCTTCCGAAACTCGACGCTCATAGGCAATAGATTCACTAGCTTCAAATCGACGTAGACTATAATTAGTACCTACATCTTTAATTGGATAATATTCGGTTCGTATGGCAAATGTTGGATCATAGCCAATATATTTTCGAATAGCTGCTTCGGCTTGCACTAAACCAAGCTGAACCATACCACGTTCTTCATCTGTTGCAGACGCGCCCAGTCCAATTGATAAAAGAACTTCACTAATATCAACAATATGTGCCATCAACTTTCCTCCAATATAAATACCTGACGATCCACATTTTTCCATTCTTCAGAATCATCAGCATCGAAATAATCAAACAAAAAAGAATAGATTCCAGGAGCAAAGTCTAAATCATTATCATCTAAACGCAATGTACTATAAGAGTTACCACCAACTTTAGCAGGCGTTAACTTCGTTCCATTGACTGTCGGACTTCCACTAACAACCTCCAATTGAGGTGTTTCTCCCATCCGTTGAATACGCACTCTTACTTTATCACCACCTTCGCAGCGGATCACATCCCCGTTTGCATCTTTCATGGTTAATCGTTTAGTCAACCCACGATTTTGATATGTTTTTATTAAACTCATAATATCACACTGGATCAGTTAATGTAAGACTATCAACCCCATTACCAATTATTGTACTATCAGTAATACCACTACTTGTTATTGTAACAGACATTACACCGGTATGAACTACTGTTTTACTTCGGGGATGTTCATAAATATCATCAGAAAGAGTTGAGGTACTAGATTGGCTGGATCGAGATGAAAAACTGCTTGAACTATTCAGCGATGATGATTCACTTGATGCACTTGTTGACGAACGGCTGCTTGACGATGATGATTGGCTAGATGTGCTAGATTTCGATTGACTGGATGTGCTTGACAATGACGAAGAACTACTAACACTGCTGCTAGATGTACCAAGACTAGATGATGTGTCTAAACTTGAAGATGTACCAAGACTAGACGATGATGTTGATGATGATGTTGAAGATGAGGACGATAACGATGAAGATGAAAAAGATGATGAAGAGGAAGAACTAAAACTGCTACTACTTGATGAATTTATACTACTCAAACTACTCGATGAACTGGAATTCAACGAGGACAAACTGCTTAGCGATGAACTGCTTTGACTGGATGTGCTGGATTTTGATTGACTGGATGTACTCGACAAGGAAGAAGTCGAAGTAGAGGAAGACGAACTTGAACTTGATGTACCAAGACTGGAAGACGACGATATACTAGTACTACTCAAACTACTGCTACTAGAATAACTACTACTAGATTCGGACGAGCTTGAATAAGATGAACTACTACTGCTACTTGCACTGGAGGTACTGTTTAGACTAGATGAGGAACTATTCAAACTAGATGACGAACTACTAGAATTCAAACTAGAAGAGCTTGATGTTCCTAAACTACTATATGAGCTTGATTGACTAGATGTACTTTGACTTGATCGACTTGATTTTGAAGTGGATGACGAAGTAGATGACGATTGCGACGACGAGGTTCCTAAGCTTGAAGAAGTGCCAAGACTGGTGCTACTTTGACTACTTGTACTACTACTACTAGTGCTTGATGAACTAGAACTGCTTTGACTTGAACTTGAAGTTCCTCGTGAAGATAGACTTGATGTACTTGAATGCGATTGACTTGATGTTGATTGTTTTGATTGACTTGATGTTGATTGTTTTGATTGACTTGATGTTGATTGGCTTGATTTGGAAGAGGACGTTCCAAGTGACGATGTGCCTAGACTTGAAGATAAACTCGAACTAGATGTGCCTAGGCTAGACGAAGTGCCTAGGCTAGACGAAGTGCCAAGGCTAGATGAGGTGCCTAGGCTAGACGAGGTGCCTAATGACGATTGACTACTACTACTAGATGTTCCAAGAGATGAACTACTGGATTTGCTTGAACTAGATGAACTATTGAGACTGGATGAACTTGAAGTTGACTCTGATGCAGAGGAAAAGCTACTACTTGAAGACGATACTGATACACTTGTAGATTCAGATGATTTGGATTGACTAGAGGTACTTGATTTAGATTGACTTGATGTACTTGACCGCGAACTACTACTAACGCTTGTCGATGTGGAAATAGAAAAACTGGATGAAGATGTACTAATTGAGCTGCTAAAACTAGATGTACTAGATTTAGATTGACTAGATGTACTAGAAAATGAAGAAGCACTATTTAATGATGATGAACCAGATGTTCCTAAGGATGATGATGTTGCTGAGTGCGAAAAACTAGACGAACTTGAAGATCTTGACGAACTTGATGATGCAGATGTATTAACTGATCCACTCGAAGTACCTAACGACGATGATGTTCCTAACGACGATGATGTTCCTAACGACGAAGAAGTTCCTAAACTTGAAGATGTTCCTAAAGATGAACTGCCTAAACTAGATGAGGTGCCTAAAGACGATGTGCCGCGACTAGATGACGATAAGCTGGAAGTACTTGTACTAGACCTACTTGATGTACTTGTTGATGAACTTGTGCCTAAGGAAGATAGACTTGAACTTGACGATGTTCCTTGCGACGATTGGCTACTACTGCTTGACGTACCCAGGCTAGACGAGGTGCCTAGCGACGAAGAAGAGGTACCCAGACTCGAGGAGGTGCCGAGCGATGAGGAAGAGGTACCAAGGCTAGATGAAGTACCTAACGATGAAGAAGAGGTGCCCAGACTCGAGG
>WJMJ01000005.1 GCA_014728035.1 Promethearchaeota archaeon
CGTTCATTTTTAGTTGGGCAAACTTGGACACCCGAGCGTTGTCCGTCCAGAAACGGTACTGGAACTGGCTCGGTCCTTTTCAGGGAATGTGTGTCTGGTGACCAGACCTTCATCGTGTATCATCCCACATAACCTCCTATCCGGTCGTGTCCAACAATGTCCAAGTTTTCAGTAGCTGACTGCAACCCCAAAACATTGTCCATCCAAGTACGATACTGGAACAGACCTTGTCATGGTGAGGAGCTATATATCATTTAACCAGATTCCGATATCAGTCCAGATCTTATGGAACTATTTACTATCCGATTAAACTAGGAATGTATCCAACGAGTAGAAACGCAATAACGAAACCGTAAATGGCAATAGCCTCGATAAAGACAACATAAAGAATGCTTTTGCCAAAAGTTTCAGGTTTCTCAGTGATAGCTCCAAGTGCAGCAGCGGATGCAGTACCCATTCCGATAGCACCACCAATTCCTGCAAGACCGATTGAGAGACCTGCACCGATTGCAAGTCCAAGAATAGCCCAACCGCCGGCATCAGTCTGAAGAGGATTGTAGCCACTAGTAGGGGGGACACCAAGTGTGTATGCTGTTGTATGGTCTACACCAACTGCAAGTAGCATCAATAGTGAGATAGTGAATGCTATGGCACCCAGTACGAACATCAACAGACTGGTTGTTCGTGAGTTGTTATTCAATAGGATTTCCTCCGTTTTTTTACCAAATTGTAATCATGCGTCTAATATCATTAGGCGATTCGCCTCGTTCTACGCCAACCGCAATAGACCGTATGTTGCGCACCTCATAAAATTTCAGATTGAAAAACCCTATGATTGTGCCAAGATGAAACGGAAATGCCGTAAACTGAAGTTTTACTCTCTGAGCAATGTAATCTTCGAAAATCAGCTCGATAGCAGCAAGATCCTGTTCGTCCTCATATGCTCGAGCTGCGCGAGACGCTAAATCCGCGTACTTTGTTGATGATAATTTATTCAACACTTCTTTCCAAGACGTACTTGAAGATATTTGCTTAAGAATCGCATTTGACTTCATCGTAAATGGAACCAAAGACATGTCAACGATACGTTGTTCCAAAGAGAGAACCAATGCACGCATCATTGTTAACACATTACGTAAATCTACACGAGCCTCAAGAACATCTAATACACGCTTGCGATCATCTTTAGGAAACTTTTCCAGGGCTTCTAGAATTTCTTTAAGATACCATTTTTCTATTGCAACCTCTAGAGGAGCTGTTGCATTAAACTCCTCATATGCAGGCAGTCGAGTTAGAAGCGCCAATCTAAGGCCCCAATAAGGAAGATTCTCAATCAGAGCGTGAACCGAATTATATTGTACTAGTGACTCAAATTCTTCTGCTTGTTCCAAAGATATTGGAACAGTAAAACGAAGAATCTCTGATTTTTCGAGATTCACATGTAGTCCACGGATAATCGATTTTAGACTCTCTGCCAGAAACATGTTCATGTAAGAATCTGTGAAGTCACGTATTTTTCCAGAGAGTGTACGCGTTAGACTGTATGATATCTGGGCAAAATCCTTTGACAATACTAGTGCCAGATCATCAGGATAAGGTGTATCATAAGGGAATTCCTTGGCAATAAGGTCTCCATACGATGTTGCGGAGAGTAACTTCAAGAACTCATCATACGAACCTGACTGCAGAAGACGCTCATAATCACCAACTGTAAGAAAACGTGATTTCAGTCCACGAATCCTAGCATTGATGAATCCAAACTCGTTCGCAGCTCTAAAGCTCATGACGTTACCGCCTATCCAGTCCTTGTAGAACAAGAGAAGATGCTCGTGGGTCTGGATATAAGCTTGACGACATGAGACCTTGCGATTCCTAAGATTCATATACTAGTATAACTATAGTTAATATAGGATATACTAATATGAACGAGCATATTGAATTAGACATCAGTCTCAAGCTGAATATTGGAGATTTAATCAGAAATTCAGCAATCCTCACATTTGTGATTCAGATATTATCAGTAATATTCATGGTTGGCTCTCTCGGTGCCGTTTTAGTAGGAAGTATTTTACCCGCACTTACATTTGAGCTTGAAGTTTTTCTTTATCTTCTCTTGACAGCCTTTGTAATTATGGGCTTTTTGCTTGCAATTGGTGTCTTTATCCGTCTCAATCGACGTATTACAGAGAACATTGTAAAGGAACAAGTAGATGAATTGGATATTGACTCTGGAAAGGTAAAACTATTCCTGTATTTATACGGGATTATGGCAGCATTTCTTGGATTAACGGGAATATATGGATGGTTTCTTGTTGAGATTTATTACTTTCTTCCTTGGTCACTAACACTTCCAGATTATGCGATTCTTCCGTTTCAAATATTTGGGGTATCCCTTGGAGTGTTTATCATCGCCACTATCTTGCTATTGACAATAATAATAGAAGGAAAAATAGCAGACAAGGTGTTTATCGATTATAAAGAAGAATAACTGAATTGGTATAGTCAGGATGGCTCATCACGAGTCTCCTGAAACTATATCATCATTCCAAAAACTATGGAAGTTTCTCTTCCAACATATCGATCTACCATATGTTAGAATGAACAACATTGTAATCATTTAGATAACAGCACCTATACAGCTGCTATCTCTGCTAATTGTAACATTCCAGCGATATGAGCAAGGTTGTTGGAAAGAATCTCACTTTCTCATATTCATCCATAATGAATGCCCAGCACTTTTTCAAACTATACATGAATCATCAGGATCACATTCGAGCATGGAAAAAAGCACATCACAAAAATATTGAATGATTTTCTGGTTCATATTGGACAGGTAATAAAAATTGAGGGAATCAGCATGAGTGAAGCCTTTAAGAAGTAGAATGACAAAAGAGATAACATACTACTTCACAATAATGAAAGAGGCTAGGAGATGTCTGAAGAAAAACCAAAGAAAAAGAGAGAAATTGACCTGCCGGATATGATTGATATCGGCAGCATATTCCGGAATAGTGGAACAATCACTTTTGTTGTTGAGATCGTGTCAGTCATAGTAATGTTAGGTGCAATCGCAGCTTACTTTTCAGGGGCAGCACTAGAAAATCTGAATGAAGACCTACGGATTCTACTAATACTGGTATTTATCGTTGTTACGATTGTAGTATTTCTAGCGGCATTTAGTGTGTTTGTGCGGTTCTCAAGACGTATTAGCGACTTTGTCATTGGTCCAGGAATTCAAGAGGTTCGAATGGATACACCCAGAGTTAAGTTTGTGGTATATCTCTATGGTTTCCTCATAGCAGTAGTCGCAATTATTGGAATCTATACATGGTACCTAGTTGACAAGTATGCTTTGATTCCATGGGCAGGCGATTCGTTATCACTGAGAGTTTTCGGATTCGCCCTCGGTGCATTCTTCATTGCATTTCTCATGCAGCTCATAGTCGCACTTGTTGGAAGAACAGCTACCAAAGTCATACTGGAAGTACTTGATGCGGACGACTCAGATTTCCTGGAGGAGTAGAATTATTCATCTTCTTCGAGGTCGAATTTCACGTCCTCGAAGATCTCCTCCACACTGGGCATATAGGTTGTCCTTACGTTCTGTTTTTGTTCAATCCTATCAAGAAAATTCACAGTCTTATAGACTCCATATACTCCAAAAAAGAATCCAAGAATTGCACCAATAATGGATCCCCACGTAGCACCTTGATACCCCCACCAACTCTGCCCTAAAAATCTACCAATAACAACCAGAATGATTACTGAACAAGGCAACTCTGAGGCAACAGCTAACCATCTGCCAGCTCCTGAAATTCCAGATGTAGACCTTTCTTTGGATTGTGACATATCTTTGTGATAGAACTAATTAGCAATATTATTTACTGTTTAACAGATTCGCTACAGATAGCGACTCCATTCTTTATGGCATCGTTCTCTGATTCTGGGGAGAACCAATGAGGCAGACACATGGCCAATCTCTGCCGATAATCCTTGTACTATTCGCTCAATTGCAAATTCAAGCGCGATGTAGAGTTCATCAAGGTCAATTGGGGTCATGTCCTTTTCAAGTAGCACCCCTGCTCCACCAGAAGAACTGAGCTGTATTCGACTGCTCCAGGGATGTTCTGGAATTCCCTCTGTGATTGCCGCATTAAAGATAGCTTCCGTCTTTTCCTCACCAACACTTCGTACACACGAACGAATTAAACGAGAGATGATACACTCATTAACAAGAAGAAGTCTGCGTTCTTGTGAGATTTTCTCTACATATCCAAGATTAATTAGACATCCTATTTCCCGAAGAATTCTAGAATTATCAGAGATTGTAAATTTTTCAAGTTGCCTAGATAGAGATGTCCTCCCATCAAGTATTCCAAGCAGACGGATTGTAGAAACGGATAGGTCTAGAGGATTACCTCTTGCAAATATCTCACTAGATGCCTCTAACGACAAAGAGAGTATATCATGGTCTTCAGGAACAAAGATTGGACTAAGAGCTCTATTCCATACTGCTATCGACACCAGCTGTTTTAATTCTTTTAATGAGCCATCAAGACGCGGAATCATCTCTTTCAAAGATAGATTCTGTTTTGCAAGATCCACTAATTTCTGAATCTTATATGTCGTGCTAGGCAATTCAAATGAGGGATTGGGATTGATATTTTCAGAATCAGTCACCAGCAAGGTTCTTCCAGAAATTCGATTGCCCAAAAATACCTCTCGAACGAGATTATCGAATTCAGTGAAGACACTGCCATCAAAGTAAAGAGACTCTTTCAACGGTTCGAAGATATCAACAAATTCAGTTGCAACACGTCTTAGTTTACTCCGTGCTTCTGCAGTTTCTCGTTTCACGGACAGAACTGCAATACACCAATCCACCGATTCAACAAGAAGTGTTGTGTCTGAGCCATACTCCGTCTTCCATTGTTTTTGAACCTCACCAGTCACTTCACCCATGAAAGAAGACATTGCAGATACGAAACTTGACAGCAGTTGAGGATCCTGTACTGCATCTACGAATTCATGTGTGTAGGGAGAGGACCCAGTATTGATATTGAATATGATAAGAACTTGCTCGTTCTCAAGTGCGAGTTTCGACAGTCCTGATGAATTCAAGTAATCCCCATGGAAATCCCACTAGCTCGTATTATGAGACTTTCTGGCATTGGTCGGTATGAAAACTTTGTTGAATAGTACCTCATCATTTCGCGGGGATTCCTCGTATAATGTACATTATTGTACAACGTAGTCGCTCACGAGACTAAGTTCGGCAATTGTCTACATTGATGCAATTATTTCCATTATATTTATATAATCGCTTGAATTACATGCAATTTGTTACGCGGACCATATGGTCAATGCGTAAAGGTGTTTGCACACAATGAAACGGACAACTGCGATTTCTTCAATGCTTTTTGTAGTCATGTTCGCAGTGGCGGCTCTACCTTATTTTGGTATGATGCATGCAGCAGCTACTCCAGTAGATTCAACTCCTCTAGCGAGAACGGTGGAATCATATTCCTTGGAGTCGAGCCACCCATATGCCAACAATTTTGATTATACATGGACAATCACTGAGCCTGGCGCGACCCAGATCAGAGTTCACTTCACACAAATAGAAGTGGAAAATAATTACGATTACTTGTATGTCTACGACTACTCGGGCGCCCAATTGCACAAGCTAACTGGTTCCTATTCATCAGGAGGCTGGTCAGCTTGGAGTTACGGTGAGTCAATTCAAATTCGATTAGATACTGATTACAGCGTGACCAAATGGGGTTTTGCCATCGACCAGATTGAATATGAAGGCGGTGGTGGTGGTGGTGGTGGCGGTGACAACATCCTACAAGATGGCGTTACAGCAACAAGTACACTATCCGCAACTGGCGATACTGAGATGTGGACCATCGAAGTTGGACCAGACGCAACTAACATGAACACCTACCTGACTTGTGGATCTGCAGACTTCGACGTCTACGGACGACTTGGCGCAGAACCAACGACCAGTACCTACGACTTCCGCGGATACACATCCGGTGGAGAAGATGTTGACTTTGCAAACCCAGGTGAAGGAACCTGGTACATCATGGTACGATCTTACAGTGGTTCAGGCTCTTACGACCTCAAAGTCACCATGACTTACGATTCTGGTGGCGGTGGTGGAGATAATGTTCTAGATGATGGTGTAACATCTACCAGCTCACTGGCATCAACAGGTGACACAGAGATGTGGACCATTGATGTTGGAGCAGATGCTACCAATATGTATTCAGTCCTTACTTGTGGGTCTGCAGACTTTGACCTCTATGGACGACTTGGTGCAGAACCTACTACCAGTACATATGACTGGAGAGGTTACACATCAGGTGGCGAAGAAGTTAACTTTGCAAATCCTGGCGCTGGAACATGGTATATCATGGTTCGCTCCTACAGCGGCTCAGGGTCTTATGACCTGACTGTGAGTCTAACCTACGACTCCGGTGGCGGCGGTGGTGGAGATGGTGATGGCGTTGTTACCAAGTGGGCAGTAATTGTTGGAATAAGCGATTACGAAGCCATCAGCGACCTCTCATACTGTGACGAGGATGCTACTGATTGGTACAACTATCTCACTGGTACTATGGACTATGACAATATCAGAGTTCTTGGTGATGGACATACTTCTAATTATCCAACATATTATGCTAAGGCTACTGAGTACAACGTGAAATCCGCTCTGAACTGGATGATATCCGGTGCTGATGCTGACGACCAGATAGCTTTCATCACTTCAGGTCATGGAAGCGGCGATGGTTATGGTTCTTCATATCTCTGTATGTGGGACTGCAACAGCGGTGAAAGCGGAGAAGATGGGAATCTATACGATACTGAGCTGGCTAACATCTTTGATGATGCAGTAGCTTCAGACATCTTCATCTTCATTGACCACTGTTACAGTGGTGGACTGATTCCTGAGATTCAAGCACTTGCTAATAGTGCTAACATCTACATGGCAACCACCTGTACTGACGATGGTTATGGTTATGATGATCCATCACACAACAATGGTGCTTGGACCTATTACTTCTTAGAGTACGGTCTCATCAACCATTATGGTAGCAGTACAACTACATCACTTGAGGCGTGCTTCGATTATGCTCTAGCAGCATATCCACACAGTGGCGGAGACACACCACAAGAGTTTGATGGAAACACTGGGACAATATTCACACTATAGTCAGGAGAGAGGGGAACCCCTCCCCTCTTTTTCTTTTATTTTCACCTTTTGTCGCTTAGCGAATCTTTTTCTTTGTGAAGTGTATTAATACTAATTGAGGTCTGATTCTTGGATTTGAAAGTAAGATATGGCTCAAAAACAGTTCAGCTGGAAATACCACCAGAGAATTTCGCAAAAATAATTGTACCAAAAGAAGTTACAACCAAACCAGATACCTTTGAAGAACTTCAGAGAGTAATGGCAAATCCACAGGGATCTTCGTTGGATGAACTTGTGAAGGCAAAAAGCGTCCTAGTGATGGTTGAGGATCACACGAGAGATGAACCACACTATGAGCTGATAAATGCGGTCATGCCATATCTTGTTGATGCGAATTTCGTACAATTCATTATCACTACTGGCTCACATGAAGTGAATCATCCAGAAAACCATGCCATTGTGGGAATGATAGAGAAAGCCGCAGAGGAAAATGGACTCGATAATTACAGGATAAAGATAAACGATTGCCAGAATCAGGATGTAGTAAATCTGGGTACAACAAGTAGGGGTACACCAATTATTATCGACTCGGA
>WJMJ01000032.1 GCA_014728035.1 Promethearchaeota archaeon
CGGTATTATCAGATTAATGCCATGACCCTCTGTGATACTGACAAAGATGGCTATCGGGAGATAATCATTGGTGGAACTAATGATATTCGATTGAACAGGCCTGATGGATTCGTCTATATTTACGAATGTGTAGGCGGAACCTTCCAACAAGCTTGGAGTGCTCCTAGCGAAGTAACCTACTGGAATCCAATAAGTGTCTTAGAATTGGATGATCAAGATTACGATGGAGAACAGGAAATCATCATTGGGCATACAAAAGGTTTTGATATGTGGGAGCATATCCCTGGGACTGATTCTGAGTATAAGAAGGTAGAATATGTTACAGCATCTCCTAACTATCCTCGAATATCCTATGACTCTTCTATCTATGATGGAGAAACCTATGCATACTCTGGACACTATCTCAAAGATATGGTTAAACTCACAGGCAGTTATGACTATGTTATTTGGCAGGTCTATGAGAATGATAATGAGATATATCTGAGGGGGTACAATCTTAATACTGAATCATGGATAGCTGGTGTGCCACTAGTTGGTACATATGTCAGTCATACTTCTGGAACCGATGTGGATTATGAAACTCGACCTACTATCACAGCTATGTCCAGTGATAACGACTTGTATATTGCTTGGGAGATGACTGCAACCAACGCATCACATTATATCGTGATTGTATCGTATGATTATGCGTCTACAACGTGGAGTGAACCGATGTATATCCAAGATATCACTGGTTTTCCATGGGTGCGGAGAAATTATCCTTCTGTATTTGAGATTAACAACACACATGTTGGTCTAACCTATATCTATGATGATATTCTCTTCACAAACAAGCTAGGATACATGATTATTCCACGGGATTTGTCTTCTACCTACGCACGCTCTGCGCAGTATAATGGATATGCTAATTTCAACATACATGATGCTCGGGCAACTAGGTTAGAAGATGGCAGTTTTGCTATCGCAATGTCTGCCATAAATACAGAGCTGACCAAACCGGATTATGATATTTGGACAGTGGTTGTTGGCAATGACCTCAACTTCACTGGTGTGAATCCGCATCAAGCAACTACATCATATTATGATGAATTCTATGTTGATATAGAATATCTCAGATCAGATGAGCATGCACTAGTAATATCTTATGAGAATGTAGGTGCTCCCCTTGAAGATAGATTCGCAATGACATCAAGTCTTGATAGGGGTTCAACGTGGGGTCGTCCAGATTATCTGAACTCGATTCCAAATTACATTGAAAGATTTGAAGATCCAACTGATAACACAGTCACCTACAAGAAAGGAGGCATGTTTCTCTCTGGACCCATTGCGTACGGCCCAGCATTCGTTCCTCTTGCTGATGGGGGTTTCCTCTATACTGGAACATTTGCTTATATGATTAGATTTACTCAAGTATTTGGTCCAGATGTTGTGACCTTCCATGTACCAGCTGGTGACTTATGTTATGGAATCAATCCACAATCCGATTGGGTTCATAACAATCTACATGATGTCATTGACTTGGATGTAGGAGATACTGATGGCGATCATAGACGTGAGGTTGTAGTTGGGTTTGACCATCAGGTCGCAGCATACGAAATGAAATCTAGCTCTGATGGAACAGGTATCATGAGCTATGATGAAGTCTGGTTGTCGAATCCATTTGAGAATCCAGTGACAGCTTTGACTGTCTATGACTCTAACGGAAATGGCTTCGAGGAGATAGGTATCGCCACAGAGCGTGGAGATGTCTTTCTCTATGAATTCTCGACACCTGCAATTGGAGTATCATCACTAATGACATCTGAAATTGATTGGATCACATCAACCACCCCATCCACTGGTAATTTCGGATCTTATCGTGATATGATGGCATTTGATATTGATCAAGATGGTCTAGATGAGATGGTGTTCGCAGCTAAGAACAATAACATGACTTTCTGTCTTGATGACGATGGATCAGTTCTTTGGAATGAGACTCCAGGAGCTTCAGGATACAACAATCTGTATCTGTCAGATATTACTAATGACTCGATTCCTGAAGTCTTTCTTGCAGGAATTGATGATACTATCTACATTTTAGATGTCACAGATGGTTCGCTCATTGATGATATTATCAGCCCTTCATATTCAGTGTATGATATCCAAGTAGCTGATATAGATCAGAATGGTGAGAAAGAGATTCTTGCTACAACAGCTAATGGCCATTTCTGGCTGTTCCATCTTAATGGTAGCATGTATCATCATTATACCCCCACTGGTTTAGACCTCAAGTTTATGGAAGTTGGTAATTTCACTGGTGAGTCTACTCTAATGGTCGCAATCACTGACGAAGATGGACATCTGTGGATGATCAATCCATTAAATGGAACCGAATTCTATGAGAGTCCATCCAACACAGTCTATTTCGAATCTCAACCCAAGGCATACGACTTCGATAATGATGGTGTCGACGAACTAGCTTTTGGTTATCAAGCCGTATCTATTATTGATTTTGAAAAGAACGAGATTTACTACAATAGTTCAACCTACAGCTATGTACACACAATTGAGGTAGCTGATTTCGATAATGACAACAATGTAGAGATTCTAGCTGGAACTCAACTACATGGACTAGTCATGGTCGATGCAGTAGAACTACAAGTGCAATGGCAGTATGACTCTGAGTTTCTACTCCATTGGTGCTATGATTTCACTGTAGGTGATTTTGGTGGAAATGGCAATCCTGATATTGCACTGAGTTTCTGGAATGTATCTGCTACTCCTTACCTTGGAGCAATTGTGGCATTAGATGGTCGAAGTGGAATTCCAATGTGGTTCAATACGACCAATGACCCAGTGCTATCTATTGTAGCAGCTAACATAACTGGTGGTACTACTCACTCAGTAGTCGGATGGGAACCTCAGAGCGATTCTATCTATGCAATCACAGGTTATGAGCGTATATTCCCAACACTACCAGATGCATACACCATACACGAGCTGTATATCAATCAGACCGTAACTGATAGTTACATTAATGACATGTGGGCACACGATCTGAGTAAAGATGGGCTTGACGAGGTCATCACCTACGATGATAATGATTTCCTGATTTGCTGGAATGCAACCGAAGGAACAGTCATCTGGAATAAGACCTATTCATCTGGAATTGGAGACCTCAAGTTTGGAGATGTCGATGGTGGAGGTTGGGACGATATCGTTCTCTACACCTATGATGGAATTGTAGAATTCATCGATGGTCAAACTGGCAACGCCTACAGTTCAGTAACTGCTGAAACTGGCTTTGATGTGGTTGGTATCGCTGTTGGCGAATTCGCTACAGGGGTAGGTTATGATGATCATGAGGTCTTTATTCTCACTCGCAAATCTTCGAGCACTTACACAGTCTATGGTGCTTGGTACAGCGAGGATGGTCTCATGGACCATGATTTCTCAAGCAATTGGACTTCTCCAAGCATGGGTATTGAATTAGCTGTGGGTTATATCTCTAGCTCGACAACTTTGGACATAATTTGTGGTAGTGGTTCAAGCGGCGGTAGGTTATATCGCGGTTACGATGGTCAGTATCTAGCACTTTTTGGTACTAGTGCTTATGGTATTGCAATAGGAGATATTAATGCTGATACTGTTGATGACATTGCTATCAAAAATTCAGTCGATACTGTTAGTGTCTATAATGGTGCTACATATGGATTCCTTTATTCCAAGTCCTTCGGGGTAGCAAATCTTCGCGGACTCTGGTTTGCAGATATTCACAATAATGATGGGACCGAAGAACTTGTTGTCAATTTTGTTGGCGTGGGAGTCTATGCTTACGATAGCACAGGTACTGCTGTTTGGTACTTCGATGCTCCTATCACAGTAAGCTCAACCAGTTCCTGGTGTCAGTTCGCCGATATGGATGCTGATGGTCATACTGATCTGGTATTCACCAACTTTGAATATCTGAGTGTGATTAGTGGGGCAACTGGCGATTTACTCTGGCACTACCAGCACCCGTATAGAGTCTACAAACCTATAGTTGGTCAATTTGCAAAGGTGGGAGATGCACTAGATGTTGCAGCATTTAGTAACACCTACTTCTATGTAGTATCTGGAAGACTAACTCCTAGAAGTGTACCAGTGGTTTTGCCAATTGGTAGTAGTAGTTCTGGATTTATGCAAGTACTAGGAACAAGTCTTGCACTTGGAATCCCATTACTTGTAGTAGCAACTGCAGGAATCTATGTCTATAGACGTAGAGAAGAAGAATAAACAAGATAGCTCTCCTTGATGGAGGGCTTCAATTCTTTTTTATACCCACTAAAGTGTAGTGTAGTTCGAATACTTTTAGAATCTGAAATCTATCTTTGGATTTGATAAACTATACTCGTTGTGAATTTCTCTACATCACATGAACTCCAAAGCATTACTTGATGATTAATCTTCGGAATTAACTTAGCTTGGGGTTTCTACTTTTGCTTCCGGAGCTAATTTTCCATTGAGTTTCTCTTTTATTATGGTACGGAATCCTTTTCCAGTCACTTGAGGTAAGATGATGAATATGAAACCCAGAAGTGCGATAGCAAACCCAGAGATGACTAGTAAACCGAAATTTACAAGCTCTACTAATACGACCCACAAAGACCCAAGTCCGAGATGAAACATACCTGCAAATGTACCCGCTTTGGCGAAATCAGCAAATGAGATGGGGTCATGTTCTTTCTCAGACTCTCCTATTGCAACCATATTGGATGGAGAGCCAAGTGGAGTAAAGACATTTCCTCCAACGTTGACTGCAAAGACAAGTGCTAAGGGTAAAACAGCGCTTATTGTTGAGAAACGTAATGCTACTGGTGCAAGAACAGCTGACACGGGTAAGTTATCGAGAAATGCAGAGAGAATAGCTGGAATCCAGACCATAAATACTAAAGCTATAACCGCATTATCCCCTATCAAGCCCAATAATCCATCACCAATTGCTTCGATTATTCCTGTGAGATCTAGAGCTCCAACCAGACCAAATAATCCAACTAGGAAAAATATTGTATCCCATCCGACTTCAGTCAGAAATTCTGCAGCTCTCTCGTGTGCTAAAATCAACAATGAAGCTGCCACAATTATCGCTATCATAGATGGGGATATCCCAAGAGAAGCTGATAAAGTAAAACCGATGATTAATCCTGCAAAAGCAATAACTGATGCGTAGAAATCACGTCTTGATTTAATCATGATAGAAGGGTCAATTCGAAAGAGTAACTGAATATTATCCGCATCTGTTGGAGTAAATTTGTCCTTGAAATAATAGGTAAGAACCAACCAAGTGACTATGAACAGTATCATGGATATTGGCATAAATGTGAGAAACAGCATCCCTGCATCGATGTTTGCTGCCTTTGCAATGACGATGTTCGGCACTGCTCCAACAATAGAGGGGATTGATCCCACGTTGGCAACTATCGCTTCTGAGATTAGTAATGGCTTGAAGTCCATTCTAAGAGCTTGACAGACTTGGATGCTCAGAGGTGCCATGATTAGAATTGTCGACACGTTATCAAGGAATAGCGAGATGAAGAAAACAAATACTAGGAATATCGTATAGAGGCTCTTTGGTCTACCTCCACTGGGAGCAGCTAGCTTCAAAGCTAGAAACTGAAACATTCCTGAACCTCCCGCTACTGAAACAATAATCATCATGGAGGTAACGAAGAGCACAGTATCCCATTCTATATGGTGTATCAGGTCGAGGAATGTAATGCCATCAGATATACCCATAACTTCAGCTGCTTTAATGACGACACCAGTCAGGCCCATTCCTAAAAGACTCATGCCAGTACGGTTAACTTTCTCAGAACTTATTATCACATATGTCCCAATGAATACTAATAGTACGCCAATTGCCAATGCATCCATGAATATACGCTCGTTCCTGAAACAACATTCTGGTATTGAATCTGTTTCAGATTTTTCCTATTATACCAATTAGGAGAACCTATCTTAAATATTGCGTGAGAATGCGCATAATAATTCGCTCTACGAGGCAAAGACAAGTTTAATCAGGTCTGATGATTCCTGAAAAGCACCTCTTTCACCGTCATATTCTTCAATTTCTTTCTGGTAAACTAATTGGAATTTTTCAGTGAAATCCTGCAATTTGTCAAGAAGAATCGTATATGGTTTTGTGGAGATGAGTACTGCTAGTATTCCATCACCATGTACGAATAAGACTGAGTATTCTCCTACAGTCAGATGATTGAGACCTTCTTTAGTAATTAATAATTCTTGGAATAAATTCTGAATTCCAGCAATACCAGCTGCGGTAAGCCCCTCATCAAAACTTACTGAAGACTTGAAGGTATGATGATGCATCAATACACCTGTTGATTGAAGAATATACAACTCCATCAGATATTCTTCCCAATCTAATTCATTCAAAGCTGGGGAACCTATGATGATTAATCCAAGGACAATGAGAGATATCACTAAAATGATTCCTGAAATAATATACGTAGCTGGTCCTAGATTATAGAATACCATATCGCTTTTCCCAATATACCCAATAATTCCAATGAGAAAAGCAACCCAAATCTGTCCGATATTCTTCTTGACCTCACCTACAGTTATGTTCCTGTAATAACGGATGAACATGAAGAGGAGTACTGCCATCACCACGTATCCCACATAAGCTGTATAGATCATCTGTTCTCTAGGAAGAAGAGCAGCAAAAAATCCCATAACAAGTAATAATCCCGTAGGGATGTGAAATGTTCGGTAATCTACTATATTCTCAACGCCAAATGAAAATCCGGAAATTGCAATAAAGAGACCCACATATGCAAACTTCGCCCAGAATGTCGATTCAGCTGGGGTAATGAAATAAATATCTGACTGGATGAAACCAAAGCTATTGATTGCCATTCCATACATGAATAGTGCCCAAGCAATACGCGAATCAACTATTTTTCTCAAAGATGCTCTATACCATTGTAAAACAAAAATTGTACCTAATAATACCGAGTACAATACTACTGAGGCGTTTACTAATAGTGCAAGGTCTCGAATCAATGTTACTGTTTCGAAAGTTGGCATGATTATTGCTCCTGAGCTTCATCCTCTCATATGAAGCGTTCGTAGGTTTGTTTTGAACTTAATTAAGAAATCTAGTATACCTGATTAGATCCTTGATAAAGAAAAAGTGTAAGTGTGGTGGGGAAGAAGAGGTACCCCACCACTAATTCCCATGTTTTAATCCCATTCTTCTTTGAATCGGATTTCAAAGCGACAGACATCATCGCCTTTTGCTATACATGCTGTTTCCCTAGCTTCTACTTCATGTCCCATAATTTTGGTAACATATCCATTTGCATATCCGGTTAATAGAGTACAGACTGGATGGTCAACTTGTCCAATTCTGTCTAACCATTGTTCTGCCATGAATGAGTTTTCCCACACGCCTTTGAATAGAAAGTGACCATTATCAGGGTCTACTTCCATTACTTCTGGTTTTGCGTGTACGATTCCCTCTCCACTGTGGATCGCAGGTCCCATTGCAAGCCAGTCTTCCAGTGTATCTGGACTGAAGTCTCTCTTTAGTGTTTCAGCATCATGTTGTCCAGCGTGTTCTCCCATACGATAGAAGAACATTTCCAGCATGTTTTCGTCTGAAATTTGCATGATGAATTCCATTAGTTCCCCAATAGAATCTGCCGGCATGATAACCATTCTAGTGCTTCCGAGCATTAGTTTAGCAGTATCCTCGTGAATTTCGAGGAGGTCTTTCAAATGTACGTCTTTTATTTTCATTCGTTCTCACCCTTTGTCCCAAAGTGATGCGCACCATGGTACATGGACCGTTCTTGTGAACGCATTTTCAGCTGGGGGACTGACAATCGTAATAGTACATAGTGCGCTGTTATCAATAATAATTATTAATATATAACATTTCGTTGTTTGTAGCAAAAACTATTTGATAGTTTATTATACAAAATAACTCATATAATTAAAACAAATATATTATATAATACTCAAGAAAGACTGAAAAGGCTCTTTCCATCTCAAATTAACTTGAACTAATCAGTTTCAGGAAATACTAGGAGCGAATTAGTAGTGTATCCCTTTGAAAAACGTCTCATAGAGGTATTAAGAAGGGCCAAACTCCGAGTGACACCTCAAAGATTAGCAATATACGAGGCATTGTTCAAGGGGAAGTCGCATCCCACAGTAAATGAGGTATATGAACATGTTAGAAGCAGAAATCCTGCAATTAGTTTAGCGACAGTATATCAGACTTTGCAAGTACTTGTTGATCTTGGATTAGCTCAAGAACTTAGCTTCAAGGAGGGAGCTACTAGATATGATGCCAACATGGAACCCCATGTAAATGTTGTCTGCAAGATATGTGGCAATATTGATGAGATATTTCCTAAAGAAATAGATCCTCTTCTTGATAGCATTCATGATGAAATCGACCAGACAATTGAAGGATATCGTTTTGATGTCTATATTATATGTGATACCTGTCAGAAAAAAGAGAGGAATGAATCGTGACTAGGGATATTTCTACAAAATACTATTTTATATCTCAAAATCAAAATCTATACCTAAGTGCTGGGGTTAAAGAACGCAGCCTAGACTTATGTTAAACGATAGGAGGCTGCATTATGTCACAGAAACGACCTAACAGTTTTGATTTGGATATGATTCTACATACAATTGCTCAGGTATGTGACCATGGCATAATAGCTTTTGAAAACGATAAGATGATATTTTGGGCTGAACAAATAGAATTAATTCTGGAATCATCAATCTTATCACAAAGCACCTCCCTCCATGAATTTCTTGAACATATTGGAATGAACAATTCTGACTTTTCTGAAGCTTGTTACGCAAGCAAGTCTTCAGGATATTTTCAATTCAAAAATCCTGTCGATTCTGCTGACTTGAAAATTAGTACAAGAGTCTTTGAGTATGGGTCTCGAAACATCCTAGTCATCAAAATTGATCGGAATGAGTACGACCTGTTTGAAACACAAAAACTCAGAAGCAAACTTGCTTTAGAGCGTCTTTCTGCGCTAATTGGTGGATTAGTTGAATCACCTATTGAGTTAGATTCTTCACTCTCGGAAGTCATCCGTGAGATTGGCAAGAGTCTCGGAATGGATAGAGTCTTCATTTTTATGCTTCACAATAAAGGACAATTACTATCCAGAACACATGCATGGTATGCTCCTGATATCAAGCATTCAGAGAATCCATACCAGGAATTGAATCCCGATGACTTTCCATTTTTCTATCGAGTATTGATAAATGGAGAAATTATCCAACTTGATACTCTTGATGATATTCCATCGGATGCGAAAAAAGAGAAGCAGTTACTTGAACTTGAATCTGTTAAATCATTACTTGTAATTCCTGTTTTTATGATTGACAAACCTACTGGTGTTATCTCTTTAGGAACCATAAAGGAATCTCATAAATGGACCCATGAGGAGGTAGAATTTCTAGAATCTTGTAGTCAGCTTATTGGAAAAGCACTATCAAAGAGAAAAACCGATACTTCTCTTCGACTTGCTCAATTCTCATTTGATAATGCTCCAGATCCAGTCATATTGTTAGATATGGAAGGCAATCTTGTATACGTGAATGATGCATATTGTGAATTATTGGGTTATCCTTCTGAAGAATTATTACAGATGAAAATTCAGCAAATTGATCCAAATTATACGGACGACGTATGGAAGCAGCACTGGGATGATTTGATTGAATCCGGTTGGGTTCGTTTTGAAACTTACAATATTTCAAAGTCTGGTTTGGAGATACCAGTTGAGGTTAGTGTAAATTATTTAGAATTTGGTGGAACTGAATACAACTGTGCATTTCTTCGTGATATCACAGAGCGGAAAGCTGCAAAAGAACAATTAGATTCAGAACGCTTTCAACTACTTTCTATTTTTGATGGTATTAATGAGATGATTTATGTTTCCGATCCTGATACATACGAATTAGTTTTTGCGAATCAATACACACTAGAACTGATTGAACATGAGAGTGTGAATGGTAAATGTTACAAGGCATTATTTGGATTCGATGAACCTTGTTCATTTTGTACTATTGATACATTGTCAACACTTGGAAACCAGCCATTCTATTATCAATATTCAAATCCTATTTTTAAGAAAGATTTTGTAGTTCATGATAGATTGATTGAATGGCCAGATGAAAGGACCGCAAAATTCACTCTAGCTATTGACATCACTCAAGGGCGTGCAGCGGAACGTGCACTTCGAGCAAGCGAAGAGCGATATAGAAGAATGGCTGAAACGATTCGAGATGGGCTAACTATTGTAGAAGATAAACGTGTGGTCTATGTAAATAATCGTCTTGTTGAGATTACCGGATACTCTAAAGAAGAACTCATGAATATGAAAGGATTTGATCTAGCAGCCCCTGAAGAAATTGAACAGCTGAAACAGCTTACTCGGACAAGCAGTTCTGTAACCATTAGACCTAATCAGTTAGATTTCTGGATTGTTAGAAAGGATGGGATTCGGAGATTCATTAGTAACCGGTACTCGTATCATGAAAAGGATGGCCATTCCTATCGTTACATAGTGACTACAGATTTGACGGAACGGAAATTAGCTGAAGATCAATTAATGGAAGCTAGAGCTAGAGCAGAGTTTTTCAATGATTTGATGGCTCACGATCTCAATAACATGCATCAGGGTATACTAACAGCTTTAGAATTGGTGCTTATGCATTCTGATACTCCGGATGCGATACGCGATATCCTAGAATCAGCTCATGATCAGGTTCAAAGAAGCGTTGCTCTTATTGCTAATGTTAAGAAATTCACAAAGATAACTGATGAGGCCATTCAGTTGACTAGACTGGACTTACATCATGCAATCCTTGAATCAATTGAACAAGTTCGCAATAGTTTTCCAACTCGAAAAATAACGCTTAACACCAGTACTATGAAAAGCTCGCATTATGTCTTGGCAGACGAATTTTTGGTTGATCTCTTTTACAATCTCTTTCATAATAGCGTGAAGGTTGCACCAGAAGAAAGAGTAATTTTGGACGTAAGTGTTAGGTGGTCGCAATCCCGTGACTTCTTAGAAGTGTCAATTTCGGATCATGGCCCAGGTATTAGTCCTGAAAGAAAGGAAACTCTATTTTCTCGATACCAGGACTCCGACCAACAAGGTTCAGGTATTGGTCTTACACTTGTTCGAAGGATCGTCGAACATTATGGCGGTAAAATTCGAGTTGCTGATAGAGTTATTGGAGATTATAGAAAAGGAGCATCTTTCAAAGTTCTACTACCAGCAGCTTAGATTCAATCCGTCCAATCCTCTTTCAATCGTATTTCCCATCTGCAATATTCATGCCCTTGTGCTATACACTGCAATTCACGTGCTTCGGTTTCAGCTCCGATGAATACGCTACTATAACCTTTAGCATATCCAACAAGCAAAGAACAAACAGGCTCTTTACTTTGGCCTAGTTGATCTAACCATTGTTCCGCATAGAATGAATTTTCCCACCGACCACTCATTAAGAAGGTAGGTCTGGACCGATCAAAACGTACTTTTTCTGGAACTGCATGTACAATTCCTTCCCAGCTATGCATAGCTGGACCTAGAGTTATCCAATCCATTTCAGATTCTGGGGCGAAATCTCGTTTGAGCGTTTCAGCGTCTTTTCTACCTGAAGCCTCACCGAGTTCGAACATATATTCATCTAGAACTTCTTTTCCCATTGTGGATGTTATCATTCGAATCAACCTACCCATAGAATCCGCAGGTAGAATCACCATTCTTTGACTACCTAATTTCAGAATGCCCTCTTCTGGAATAAACTCGAGCAATTCTTTGAGATTCAAGTCATAAACTCTGATTTCGGATACCTCCCATCGGGTATGTGCAAATTAGCAGTTCAACTTCATTATATTGTGTTTCTAATAATTTTAAAGGTTGACTATAAGAATTACCTATCCGCAACACGGAATGTTGCAATCATAACTCTCATTCCTTCAAAATTACCTAGTTCCAAATTCAATTGTGCTGGAATTTCTTTACCTGAAGAAAGTTTAATGGCGATTTGTAAATCCCTAACATGTTTTTCCTTGTACCATACTTTCAGAACATCTTGGTATTTCGAAGGCGATGAAAAGAATTGGTGCATTTTCAATTCACGAATTTCTTTTTCCGAGTAACCAAATAGCTCTTTGAAAGCTTCATTGACTTCGCGAACCACGCCATCGTAACCTGCAACAATCATAGCTACCGGAGATGCATTGAAAATTGTCTTGAATTTGTGTTCACTTTGTACCTTTTTCCTTTCTGTCATTTTTTGGTGCGATATATCTCTGACAACCGCAACAAATCCTGATGGGTTATTTTCTACGTCTCGAACCAATGAGATATTTACAAGAGCTGGAAATTCTGATCCATCTTTTCTTAATAACTGATATTCGATAGATTTGATTGTATCCTCAGCGAGCAATCTTTGTCTGTTCTCCAAAGCTCTATCTCTATCTTCCTCAACAATCAATTCCGTAGATTGCAATCCAATCATCTCCTCTGGAGAAGTAAAACCATGCAAAACAGCTAACTGTTTGTTTACGAGAAGATACTCGCTATTCAGGTTCAATAAAGCAATTGCATCTGGATTTGTATTTACTACAATTCGGTATTTTTCTTCCAGCTCACGCCATTCGTTTTGCTCTCTTTTCTCTTCTGTTATGTCTCTTATTAATCCAAACATACGTTTGGGATTACCAAGTTCATCCTTCATTACCCATGCATGTATTTCAATGGGAATTACCCTCCCATCTTTTCTGATGTATTCCTTTTCGTATCTTTTTCCTATTCCAGTTGCAATCATTTCGTTTACAATCTCTTCTTCAAAATCAGCCCATCTCTTTGGCGTAAATTCTTGATATTGTTTCTCTCTAAGTTCTTCCAGAGTATAACCCAGCATATCTAAATATGCTTGATTAGCGTTCTCTATAAATCCATCAAGAGATGCATATACTATCCCATATCTTATTGTGTCAAATATGTTATGAAAGACTTCTTCTGAATTTCTCAGCGCTTCTTTTTGTTCACGTCTAAGTGTAATATCCTCGACAATTCCCACCAGATACTTCTGATCAATTCCTGGTTCATCCATTAGGGAAATTGTTGTTCTCCCCCAGAATTTAGAGCCATCCTTACGAATGAACTTTTTATCAATTTGAAAACTATCACGCTTTTCCTCTAGAATTTCTTGAAGGATTGGAATTTCTTTCTTCATATCTTCGGGGTCTGTGATATCATTAATTCTTAGTTTTGTAAGTTCTTCTTCAGTGTATCCAAGCATATCTAGGAAGGTAGAGTTCCCACCATCTAGTTCTCTGTCTTGATTTGCGTATCCAATCCCTATCCCTGCTTCTGCGAAAATATTCCGATATAACTGTTCACTAGCTTTCAAGCTTTCTTCTGCTTTTCTTTTCTCAGTTACGTCTATAGCATGAACTATGTATTCACTGATATCTGTACCATTTGGATTCGTCTTGGGTGCAATATAGACATCAACCCAAATTTCTCCTTGTCTATTGGATTTAAAATATCTATCACGGACACGATCAAAACGAATACGATGAGAAACGTGTTGGATATTCCCCCTTCTGAGATCTGAAATGACAGTATTGTCTAAATCTAATTCTTCAAAAATCCTATAGCTTCGTAGTTCTTCGACTGAGTCAATACCAAGTAAGTCAAGTGCTGCAGAATTTGCTCTGGTAATTTTCCCTAACGAATCTAACAAAAAAATTGATGTGGGAGATTTCTCGAAGACACTTCGGAATTTTTGTTCGCTCTCTCGTAGATTCCTTTTTGCTTGATATTTTTCTGTTAGGTTTCGAAGATACCAAACTACACCTGTTAATTTTTTCTCATGAGAAATACTTGTTGCACTCAATTCAATTGGTATCAAGTTGCCTTTTGGTTGAACTAAAGTTATCTCTTGATATGTTATTGGCTGGCCATTCTCAATTTTTTCAATATATGTGAATAGAAGTTCTTGCTGTTGGGGATGGACTAAATCTGTCATTTGTATTTCCAGGGCTTCTTTCTCTTCTGATAACCCAAAGAGTGATAGTGCCTGTTTGTTTGTCATGAGAATATTTAGTGAGGAATCTGTAAGAATAACTCCATCAGGTGTTGCATGGACCAAAGCCTGATACAATTCGTGTTTCTCTCGAAGCTCTTCTTCTGCTTTTTTCCTTAGTGTGATGTCAGTTACTATCACTATTGTGGAGGTGTGTTTATGGTCGTTATCAAAAAATGGTCTAGCTGATACAATGGTAGGTACACATTCTTCACCTCTCGATGTCCATGACCATTCACTATGGGTGCTTGTCCCTTTTTCCCATTTCTTTATGTCTTTTACATATACATCTTCTGAGCAATCACAAAGCAAATCTGTTAGATTCATATTCATAGGAATTTCGAAATCTAGTCCTAACATTGAAGGAAATAGATTATTGTATGATTTGATTTTTCCATCAGGTGATACTATAACAATTGCATCACTTATCAGATTCAAAAACGAGGTATGACTGTATGGAAATTCTTCTAACGGATAAAACGGACCATCACTATTTTCACTCATAAATCAGTCCCCATTATATTTTCTCTAAAATTATGATTTAACATGCTTAATACAATATGGTTTGTCTTGAAATAAATAATTACTTCTGTTGAATATAGAAAAAAAGGAGCTACTAGGAGCTCCATTGATTCTTCTTATGATGGCAGTCTATTCATCAAAGCAAAATAGACATAGAATACCGGAACTTGGAATATCACAAGCATAGGCATGTATGTCTTTATGATTTGCTCAAAACCTCCCAAGAATTCTCCAAAGAAGGCTACAATGAAACTAGAACCCAATACCAGTGCTGTTGCTACTGACACGATAGTCTTCATAAATCGAACTTGACTAGCTGTGATACCCCCAAGTGCGGGTTCCCTTGAAACATATCTAAATTTCTCAACAGATTGTGTATCCGCCTCAAATTTAGGAATTAGATTTCCATTTTCATCAAAGAGGTTTGCAAACTCGATGGATATCTCCCTATCTCCTATTGCAATCGGAACTAATTGAACCATAATTGTATCTTCTTCACCTGCTGCTAGAGCTAGATCAACACTAGATGGAGAAACATGGTCCATAGAGTGGAATCTAATTCTGATTCCTTCACTGTTTGAAATATTTCGGACCTTTATTGTCAAAGCAGTTGCCCGATATTGTACAAAAGGTTGGTTTATTTCGATATCTATGATTCCTTTTCCTGAATCCACTGATGAACGATATTCATCTCCAATTTTTTCATCTTCTTTCTTTTTCAGAAATGGCTTGATAATCACATATCCAATGGTAATCAATATTAAGAACCCAACCACGATTCCCATCAGAATCGCAAAAGTCGTCCGGATATCAGAGTTCACGTCTTGCATAAAGTATACATAGACAATAGCTACACTAGTTGAAAGCATCAACAGATTAAGGATAAGACCCATATACCCCTTCTGAAATTGCTCTTCAGTTTCAGGCTCTTCGTTATCTTTGATACTTGGAATCCTCTTCTGCTTATGCTCTTTCTCAGCATCAGTAGCTATGATTCTTGGTTCTTCTCCGTCAGTTGTTTGTTCGATATTATCTTCAGTTACTGAAATGGAATCATCAGTATCTGGACTAGTTGTATCTTCTTCCCAACTCTCATGATCTTCTTCGAAACTCATTAGAACGCCTCCATTTGTCTACGCCTATAGATGAAATACATCAATACAAAGACGATTTCTGCCACGACCACTCCTAGGGTTACTAAGAACGGTGCAGTTCCCGTACCAACAAGGATACTCTGCATTCCACGTATGATACCTATTATGAGAGCTAATATTCCCACAATGGAAATTAGTACTTTTATTCTGCGGTTACTTGGCATGAATACTTTGTATGCATACTCGAAAGCAAATTGTTGGTCTTTTTCAAATACCTCTCGAAGTACTTGGCTATTATCAACCCAAGGTCTTACGACAAGACGGACTACACGATGCGCATCATCAAATGGGTAGAATTGCAAGTCTATCACATCAATACTTCCCGGATCCATCAATTCTGTATAGAACACATTGGGATCCACATGGTCTTGAGCTACCATCTCGATTCGGAATCTCATGGGTCTGTCCAGTAGATTCTTCAAACGTATTCTAACGGTAGACCATCTTCTTAGAACAAAACCCTTTCCTTGCTCAGTGAATTCAAGTATCTCTACTGGAGGATTTGGTGTCATTGTAACTGGTGCTAGTACTCTGGAAGCTCTGAGATCAGCATTATAATTACGTACTCTTCTTCTCTCAACATACATCAGAATGAACTGAAGCGGAATCATTGACATTAGCAAAACTACGCCATTGCCAGTAATTATTATCCCTGCCAGAGACGCCCCTGTTGTAAATAGCTCGCCAGTTGTAAAACTTCCAGTCAGTAAATCATCAAATCCTACATATGTAAGAAAGAATCTTCCAAATCCAATCATTGTTCCTGTTATCACCGAAAGACCAAACACCGAAGCAAAAGTGTTCTTTATACTAAGTATCAATCTATTAAATGTGAATATCTCATCTTTTTCCTGCATTGTGATTCTCTTTGATAAAAGACCCACAGTTGCTCCACCTATCATGTTTGCAAAGAATCCTAGAACATGACGGGCTGCAAGACCCTCATTGGATAGAACCACTTTTTCGAAAATATCAAGAAGCAAGTTCCCAAAACCAGCACCTAGGCCTCCAATAATGGGCCCAAATACGATTGATGCATAAGCGGGTACCATGATTATGATTCGTTCCTCATGTGGAAAGAGTTCAGCTGCACCTTCCAACAAAAAAGCATTCAAAGAATAGATGATTGCTACAAGGACAATGACTATCCAATCAAAGACCTTGGTCTTTTCTTCTTCAAAAGCGACTTGACTCATTTTTCGTACATCCTATATTGCGTCACTTTTCCAACATCTTATTCCTATTTAGACAAAGTTGCGGTATCCTCCCATAATGCGAGAAACAAGTTTCAAAATGTAGGAATCAAGCCATGACCATATCACTTTTATTGTAATCCTTCTCTACATAATATGTCCTCATATTAAATATGGACATGGTAGCTGCCGGGAAAACAAATCTACGCCTTTGCGTGAGTGTATTTTCCGCAAAACTTTCCTCGGTAATACCAAACAAGGGCACAGTAAGTTGCATAGGTCGATACTCACTTTGGCGTGCGGTGAGGTCTAGCATCAGCTTCAAAATAAGCTTGATGGAATATGACGCACAAAAGATTATGGTGGTGGCGCGGCAGCGTTATATTATCTATGTACTTGTGCCCACCTTCTAATTTTACAACCGTTGCAAACCACAGGTAATCCTGCCTTGAAGAAGAGCTAATTAAGGACATTTGCAATTTTACAGGTATGATAATGCCACAGAATAATACGATTACTGTTCGAATGGTCTTAATGGTCAGCCTATTAACTGGCATTGTAGTTGGTGTGTCTATTCAACCTGCTGGTAATGTTAATGCCATAATTGATATTCCTTCGACACCTTCACAAGATACCCAACCTCCAACCATATATTCATGGAATATTTCTGGTGAAGTGACTGAGGAATTTACAGTTTATTGTTTGGTTATAGATGAGGGTGATTCTGGAATTAAGAATGTTTCACTTCAAGTCAATCCAGATAATGGAACAATAAGATCTTATGAACTGGGGCATAACGGTACGAAATCTGGTGATGCGTTCTACTATGATGGCTCTATCCCCGCACTAGAGTATGGTGATGTTTACGATTTGAGAATTATAGCATATGACAATGCTGAGAATTTACGTGAGAGTTACAAAAGGACTTTTGATTTGAGTGTCTTACCGACAACAATTGATTCGACTTACACTATGCCTGTTGTAGTAATTGGGAGTTCCATAGTACTTGGGGTTGTTGTAGTTGTAGCGTACCTGTATGACCAGAAACAAATTTCTGATGAAGATTTTCCCGAAGCAAAACTAGAATCTGAAGAAACAAATTCAGAGTAATACCTATATGATTCATCCGATGCACTTATATTGTTTTACTTTCATCAAACGTTCAGGTTTCGCCAATGCTACGGTACGCCATTAAACGAGTTTCAAGAAGTTATAGGTTATTCATTGCTCTCACTCTTGGTGTATTACTTGCAACGACTTTCTTCGCAAGTACAAATGTTGCTGCTGATATTTTAGCTAGGGACGCTCTTGATAGTACTCTTGATGGTGTGATTTATGATATTGTTGTCAACAAAGGTGCATCAAGTCAAACACATTGGAATGATAGCGTATTCGATGACCTCGAATCTCAAATATCTGAGGTTGATCATGTAGTAGATAAGACACGAACATCATGGTTTGAGTATGCGTATAATTCAAGTACAGTGTTCGATATTTTTGGTCTTAATTTCAATTCGGATTTTACATCAAATATGCATATAGTTTCAGGAGTAGATACGTTGGGTCCGAATGAGACCTACGTTGTGAGTGGGTCACTAAACGAATCAATGTATGAATTGAATGACGAGATAACTGTTCCCATTCAGATATTGAATGGTTCTAACCCGGTTCCAATTACAATAAATTGGACACTTACAGTTGCAGGATATGTAGAAATACCGAAAGACCAGATATTAGCATTAACTCAGGAAGCTGCCGCAGGAATCCTACTGAGTCCCTTCGGATTTGGCATTGAAACTGAGTATAATATGTTGTTAACAGATTGGGACCAAACTATATCCAATTTGATTCAAAATATAGAGAGTGAAGTTGTTAATCCTATAGTTGGTGCTATACACAGTATTCATATCAAAATTGATCGCCAAACATTGATAGATCCCTATAACATAGAATCATCCACGGAAAGAATTCGCGATATTGCAACGCAGGTTCTAGCTAGAGTTGAACCTTATGGTGGTAGTATCAGAAGTAGTCTCCAGCTACCACTTACCTTGTATGGAGTGGTTTCACTACTGATGAATGTAGCGTTCATCTCCATGTCAATTCCAATATTCTTCATGGCTTGGTTCACGGGTACAATGGTAAGTGATGCCAGTTATAATCTTAGAAGACGTGAAATAGGACTATTGCTGACCAAGGGTTACAAGAGAGGTACTATCCGCAATATGTTTCTCATTGAGGGTGTGATTGTAGGTGGTCTTGCAGGATTTGTTTCAATGTTCTTGGGGACTGCAGTTGCATATCTTGCACTGGGGGTATCATCGATTGATTTCTTCACCGTTATAGTTCAAAATACGACTTCATTTGTGCTTTCAACTATAATGGGTATGATTCTAGCATTGTTCAGTGTGTGGAGACCTGCTAATCGAGCATCAAAGCTCGAAATTCTCGATTCGTTGAAACAATACATCTTGGTTGAAGAAACTTCTGAATACAAAAGATTGCTACCAACAATTACTTTCTTGCTAGGAACGTACAAACTGATTGTGTGGATTCTTGGAGTGAATATGACAGGACTACTAAATAGTGTCAACCCTGGTAATTTTCTGCTCTCATTAGGAATCATTGTCTGGATCGCAATTGATCAAGTTTTGAATTTCCTAGGACCAATATTCTTCCTTTATGGGTCCACAAAGATATTCCTTAGAGGTTCCAATAAGTTCCAAGAATTTGTCGTTGATTCAGCGAAAAGATTCTTCGGTTCATTTGGTACTCTTGCAACAAGAAACGTGAAACGAAATCCTGCTCGAAATGCAGCATTGGTCTTTGTCATTGGACTTATCGTTTCTTACGGTGTTTCATCTGTTGGTAGTCTCTACTCAGAAAATGATAGGGTTCTCCGTGAAGCATATTTTGACACTGGTTCAGATGTTAGACTCCAGTTAGCTTCTGGAACAAATATCTCAACTGTCCTAGAGCAAGTCGAGGATTATGATTCTGTGATATCTGCTACACCAGAATATCATATCTCATTAAGCTCGGCTGGTGTGTCGATATCCACTAGAGGAATAATACCCTCTGAATGGATCGATACGGCTTTCTGGGAGCATGACTGGTATCAAGGTAATGCTATCGAGATGATTACCAATCTCAATAACAATGGTATTATTCTATCAGTGTCAATTGCTAAAACCTTGCAGGTTGATGTTGGTGACTCCATATTTGTACGCGGACCGCTTCAACCAGACCTTCATGAGTTAGAAGTCGTAGGTTTGATTGGTTTCGAGTCTTTGTTATCTCAATTCATAGATGATGCTGATGTTTCATTCGAAGGTAACTATCCTTCATACGTTTCAGAAGCATTTCTTAACGAGACCAATATGTTGCAATTAACGACGAAGAATGTTTTGATAGACACCCCTGATACGAACAATGGGACTCTACTTGAGGAAACTCTGTTTGAGGAGATTTCTGGAATTGAACGAACATATTCAGTTTCCTCAACTATGGAGAATTATTTTGAGCGTCCAATAGAAAGTGGTATGACCAAAATTCAGTGGGTAGCTATCGCATTTGCAGTTGTTATTGCAATGGTAGGTACTGGGCTAATTGTAATTCTAACTCTTAGAGAAAAGGATGCAGAGATTGCATTGCTTACAGTCAGAGGATTCAGTAAGAGTCAGCTTTTCAAGACTCTGTTAGCTGAGATCCTAATCATGGTTGTGTTCTCATTGTTATTGGGCTCTGTTGTTGGATTAATTCAGACCTTTGGCCAGATAAGTAATGTGAATCAAAACATGTCCGGACTGATTAGACAGAGAATTATCATTCTAGGAATGCCTGGTTTCATGATGCTGGGCATCATCGGAGTTGTATTATTTGCAGCTGCGTTGCCAGTCTACTTTGCATCAAGAAGACCTGAATCGAAGGTGGATATCCTAAGAGCGTAGGTGATTATAATGAGTGCGTATATACAAGCAAAAGATGTTGTGAAGGTCTTTAGAATGGGCTCTACAGAGGTACAAGCCCTACGAGGCCTTAATTGTGAAGTTGAAAAAGGTGAAATGGTTGCCATTGTTGGAGCTAGTGGTTCAGGGAAAACAACTCTATTGAATATCCTTGGAGGCATTACCCGTGCTACTGCTGGTCTTACAATTGTTGCTGGTCGTGATGTCACCAATGCTACTCCAAAGGATTTAGGATTGCTTAGACGTGATGTTGTTGGACATATATTCCAAGAGCTGAATTTGATTCCAACATTAACCGCTTTTGAAAATGTGGAATTACCGTTAATGGCCGCAAAAGTTTCTCGTGGAGAACGGAAGAAAAGAGCTGAGAAGCTTCTTACAATAATGGGTCTCGATGATCGAATGAAACACAAACCTGATGAGCTTAGTGGAGGACAAAGACAACGTGTTGCAATTGCAGCAGCTCTTGCAAATGACCCAGAAGTTTTACTTGCTGATGAGCCTACGGGTGATTTGGATAGTGAAACAGGCTCTATCATAGTTGAATATCTTCACAAAGTAAACAAGGAATTCGGAAAGACAGTTGTTATGGTAACACATGACTCATCTATTGCTAGGCAATGTGATAGAATCCTTAGAATTCAAGATGGAAAGATAATTTCAGTATCTGTGCCCAGTCAGAATGATGAAAGTTCAGCACTTTCACGAGTTGATATAGCTCGTGAACAATTAGCTGAAGTGAAATTGGAAATTGGAAAACTTGACCGGATGATACAGACTGGAAATATCGAACCTGCAGAATTTGCTGAACGACGAATGGATTTAGCAAAGAAGAAGAAAGTATTCGAAGAAGAATTACATCGATTGGGTTTGTGACCTAGAGATTTACTATCTCTTCTCTAATGATCTCTTCATCCTCTGCACACATGGATATGATCCAGACACCCTTTGGCACATGGTCAATACTAAGAAACACATCGTAGGTAAAACCATGAAATTCCACAGCAACAGCATCGTATCCTAATAGTTTCAATCTATCACAGAATTCCAAAGCCTTTTCCATGGTGTTCAACCTGATAGGAATCATTAGCCAGTTCTCTCCATCCCATTTGAAAGCAGGGTATGAACGAGGTAGCGGCCATTCTCCATTCTTAGCCAGAGCATATCCATTATGAATCATTTTGTAAATGGTTGGAAAGTATCCACAGAGAGCCAATCCTTCTCCTCGTTTCTTTGCTTCTATTAATGTGGCATAGACTCGCATTTCTTCTCACCGAATCATTGGTATATTCTATTAGTTTTCGATTTTTACCACACTTGTGAATTGTTTCAAATTGATTCTGAAATGCTTCATTAGTTGTATTTCAGAACCCGGAATTTGATGATTTGAAAATGACCTTAAATCCAATCAAAGTGAACTAATAATATTGGGAACAATTGAAAACTCGATATATTCTTATGACCTATCATTCGTTTTTCAATCGATGTGTATATGACATTACCAGTTGTTCTGATTCATGGTGGTGCAACAGTATTTGAGGAGAAAGACCATCCTGCCATCATCTCTGCTGTGCAGAATGCTGCTAAGAGAGCTATGTGTGTGCTAGAAAATGGTGGATCTTCTTTAGACGCAGTAGAATCAGCGATTTGGGTACTTGAAGAAACTACACTTTTCACAGCTGGTAGAGGAGCATGTCTTACATCTGATGGTGAAGTAGAAGTTGATGCAATCATAATGGATGGTAACAGGTTGCAGAGTGGTGCTGTTATGGCTGCAAAGGATATAGTACACCCAATATCTTTAGCTAGGTATGTCTTGGAACGAACCTCAGTATCACAAGTTGCTGGAATGGGTGTAACAAAACTCTATAACCAAATGCTTAGCTCTGGTTATAGAAAAGAATTTGAACCAAATCGAACTCGAATAATAAAGAAAGCTGAACCTTGTGATACTGTAGGAGCGCTAGCTGTCGATGAATTTGGCAGGATTGCAGCTGGATCTTCAACTAGCGGATGGCCTGGGAAGCTGTCGGGACGAGTGGGTGATTCTCCAGTGATTGGAAGTGGACTCTATGCAAATGAGGTCGCGGGGGCCTGTTGCACTGGAAAAGGTGAACAAATTCTGCGGATTGTGATGGGCCGAATGGCTGTACTCTATGTTGAACAAGGGATGTCAGTTCAAGAAGCTGCAATACAATCTATGAACCTTTTGAAACAAAAAACTAGCGGAGAGGCAGGTCTCATAATGGTAGATTCATCAGGTCATGTTTCTCTTGGATTTGACACAACTCATATGCCAGTTGCTTTGATCAAGGGATATGAGAGTGAAGTATATTCATCCATGAAACCAGTTTTAAGTTAGAATTGCTTTTACAGATTTTTTTGCAATGTTTGCTTACGAAGAAATTCCCCTTATGTTTCCTTTTACGCCAATCTCGTATATTTTGATAGGTATTCTCTTTCCCGTCTGGAATATGGCATCTCTGACCATATTTATCAGTCCTTTACAGCACGGTACCTCCATGTGTAGAACAGTTACATCTTGGATATCATTTGCTTTCATGATAAGACTAAGTTGTGAAGAATTTGTAGCATAGTCTTCAAATTTGGGGCATATCATAATTGTGGTCTTACCTTTCAGAAAGTCTTCATGTATTCCAGCATATGAGAGTCCTGCACAATCAGCAACTATAAGCAAATTTGCTTGTCTAAGAGCTGGATGTTGTGGACTGATCAATTTCAACTTAATAGGCCATTGCCGTAATTGTGAGTTTTTGCTTGGTTCAACAACAATCTCGGTTTCTTCTCTATCGTGTACTAGAGCTTGACCACCAATACAAGGACTTTCCATATTTTCTCTTCGTGAAGATTCAGCAAACTCCTTTGCCCCTTTTTCATCAAATGGAACTGTTTCAATCTCTTCCAATGACAAAGCTCCTTGTGGACAGTGACCAAGACACGCTCCAAGTCCATCACAGTATTTTTCTGCCACCAGTTTTGCTTTCCCGTCAACAATTTGTAAAGCAGCCTCTTCACAATTAGGCACACAAAGACCACAGCCATTGCATTTTTTTTCATCTATTTGTATCATTAATCTTTGAAGCATCTTCATCTAAACATACGTTATCTTAAAGTATCATAAATGTGATAGTTACCAAAAGGGAAGTTAGATCATGGAACCCCGCAAAAAAGAGGAAGTTGAGAATTGTCCAGTATTCTTAGCTTCACAAATTCTTGGCAAAAAGTGGATGATTCTAGTAATTCAAGTGTTAATGACCCCAGAAGCATCTCGAGGTCTACGCTATAGCGAGATCTCTCATCAGATGGAATGGATCGGTGCAAAAGTATTGACTGAACGGTTGCGAGAATTAGAAGAATATGACCTTGTTCTACGCGAAGTGGATGATACAAAAACTCCTGCTCACGTGAGCTACACCCTTACAAAAAAAGGAGAGGGGCTTAGAAAAGCCATGGAAGAGTTGCAGTCATGGGGAATGAAATATGATGAGTCCTCAACATCTGCTTGTGCAGGTGAAGGATTCAGCAGATGTTTAGGATGTACCAATCATATTCCTGATTGATTCTAGTCACTAGAATAATCATTGATTATCATTAGAATTTCTTCTTCCAGTGTTGGTGTCATTTTAGGTCGTGTTTTGATACGGCCAATTTCTTCTTGTGTTTCCTTTTCAAAAATGAGAATTGTTGGACTACTTGTGATTTCAAATGTGTCAACCTCTACTGGACTCGGTGGCACTGCCCAGAATCCTCCAGCACCTCTTGGGGGTTTTGTCATTCCTCCAAAAGCTCGGATTTCGAAGTTTGTTTTTTCTTCAAGTAATGCGAGAACTGGAATTGCTCTTCTCGCATCTCCACACCAATCAGCAAAAACAGCTACAATCACATATTCATCTTCGAATTCTTTCAAAAGGTTAACAATTTCCTCTTTTAGTCGATAGTTCTGTTTTTGTCTCCTGTATGATCCCTTGTCCATAGGTTTCATTTGCTCGATATATTCTGAACAAGACAGGTATTCCTTTGAAACATTTTCTAGGTTGGGCATTTGTATCACCGTAACTGGCATTGAATAATTTGAGGTAGAACCCTCTTTTTGGGTTCTACTCTAACTGGGATAACCTCTTGTGGAAGTTTACTCGTCATCACACTTGATATCGGTTCCTTTTTCCCCTTTTTTGGGTTGTAATGGAGCCATCTTAATCAAAGTCACAATCCTCTTTAGAGATTCAACGTGTTTCTCTTCATCCTCTTTCAGATGTTCAAGCAACATTAGACCAATCTCATCATCCATGAGCTTGATTTCTTCCTCAAGAAGCTTAACCATCTCTGATTCTTCTTTCATGATTTCTTTAAGCATCCTGTCTAGTTTGATGCGTCCTGTGTATCTACCGATCTTTGCCATCCATTCATCACAAGGCACCGTGCTCATAAGCTCAATCATGCCTTCTAGGAATTTCTGATGTTTCCAGGTATCCAAGCGCATCTCCATCAGAACTAATCTGACTGAAGTTTCTCGGGCTTCTTCCTCCGCTTCAATAAGACGCTCTAATGTCCTTTTTTCTACCTCAATCTGTTTTTGGAGCACTTCTACGAGTTTATCTGTATTCGACATTTTTTAATTCCTCGAAAATTTCCACACGTTGATACTTAACTATGTTTAAGTATACATATTTAAGTCTATTGTATGTTTCGTGTTGTAACCTAAAGCTGGTCAAATGATTTGTTATACAATCCAATCTTGGTCACATTTAACAGTTGCCCTATTTGGAGAAGAGGTTCTAATAAATGCTTACAATAAAAGGAATTCATGAGATAATATCATTACTACAAAAATAGAAATAATGAGATGTATTCTGGAGATATTAATTTCAATATTCTACTAAATGAAAAGAACTAACCAAAAAGTACGAGTTGTAGTTATTACAAGACATATTGGTGCAAAGCAGACATGAACTTCTGAATTTATCTAAGTAAATGGCTAAATAGAACTAAATGAATTAGGTATTGGTGAAATTTTATTTGGAATCTGAATTTGATGAGGTTGATCCTAATACATTAAACGTTTTATGGAAGAAAACACTTCCATCAGAAATTACCAGATGGGCCATTTTCAAATATGGCACGATAGTTCTTTGTAGAGATTCAGAACGCGATGTCGAGGAGTATGCTCTGGAAATCATCGAGAAATGGGCACCCATGGCTCCAGGAACTCCTTTAGGTGACTTCAGTGTAGGTTCTGCAAATAATATACCCGGATGGATTGTATCTTATTATCATGAGGATATAGGTAACTACATTGCTCCTGAGGAAATCGATGAAGAAGAGCCATCTATCTTAACTATCGGATTGTTGGGAAGAGCTAAACGTGTGGCAGACTACGACGCGTGTGAAATTGTACATATAGAGAAATAAGAAAAAAGCGGTACTAGTTTCAGATATTGGAGTATTTTTCTTCAGTTATGCAAAATTATGCCTGTCCAAAAAAACCTTACACATTGAAAACTAGTTGAATTGCCATAAATAAAATCATCAAGATTCTAATCAAGATGTATCAATCCACGCCCTTCAGGATGGTCTCTTTGTATTTCTGTTTCTTGTTCATTTCCAAGGAATTGATTTATCATGAGGGCTGCGTAATTACCTGTTCCAGTTGCCATAGCAATTTGTTGAGTTATTGGTCGACAGTCTCCAGCTGCCCATATTCCTTCAATATTGGTTTTTCCTCTGTGGTCGGTCTTGATATTACCTCGATTATCAGTTTCGACTCCAACTTGACGTGCAATCTCAGACCTAGCCATAGCTACAAAGGCAACAAAAAAAACATTGCATCTAATTCTACTTCCATTTTCGAGAGTTACACTTTGAACTAACCCTGGACGAGGGAAATCAACTTCTTTGATGGTACCTCTATACCATTCGAATGGAGAATTTTCAAGTTTGGTAAAATCCTGCTCATTAATTGGCATGTACGCATCTTCGGTCATAAGAATTCTAATTTTCTTTGCCCATCTAGTTAGCGAGTTAGCAGCATGAAGTGCACTACCTACCGTTCCTGCATTAACAACAAGAACGTCTTTGTCTTTACATAGTGGAGCTTCGCAATCTGGGCAATAGAATGCTCCGTTGCCGACATTTGCAACAGGAAGCCATTTTCTCCACATACCATCTACTTTAGGATGTTTGCGAGATGTTCCAGTCGCAAAAACGAGAGTTTTAGCTTTGTACTCTGACTGGTCATCTGTTCGATAGCTTTTGTCAGTTCTCACTATGAATTCAGGATAAGTTCCTTTTACTTCGACAACATCAGCCGCTATATAGCTTGACCCACCTGCTTGTGCTTGTATTTGCAATTGTCTGAGTAAAGATCGCCCCTCTTGATAGCATGGACCTGCTGCGAAATTCATTATTGTATTCGTATGAAAATGCATTGGAGAAGTTCCACGGTCTAAGACCAATACCTTTCGTTTATGATATGCTAGATGAAGTGCTGCAGATGTTCCCGCAGGCCCTCCACCAATTATTATTGTATCATACAAATTATTCGTCATGAATTCACATCCAGTTTATCTCATAATAAATTCCGCATTATTTGAATGAATCTATGTAAAGAAAAAGATGATATGAACAAGGGTATTTTCCAATTTCTCTTTTTATAGCAAATCGTAACTCTGAAACATAATAACGCTCATTTTTTCCTTATTAATCAAAAATATTAATCTGATTCATTTAGACCCGATTGTGATATCTATATGAAGTTGCCAATTTATCCTTCAGCAGTTTATAGTTTCCTTGAATTCATTAAAAGATACGAAAAAGTTAGTGATGAAGAATTAGGAAGGAAAATACTTGATTGTGGAGCAGGTGGAAAAAATCCTCCATTAGGTCTATTCAATGATTATGGATTTGAAACCTATGGTATTGATATTTCACAGAAACAAATTGATGCTGCCTTGCAATTTGCAGAAGAAAATGACATGGAATTAAAAATAACCCTAGGAGATATGAGAGAACTACCTTTCGAAGACGAGTTGTTTGATTTTGTCTACGAGTACTATTCCATGGTACATCTATCCAAGAGCGATACAAAAGTAGCAATTTCTGAGATGAGTCGAGTTTTGAGGTCTGGTGGTTTCTTGTTTTTAGGATTCATGTCTTTTGAAACCTGGCCTATTCATGGTGAAGAAAAACAATCGGGCGAATTTTGGATGGAAGAAGATGGAGAATCAATAGTGCATAGCTTCTTTAAAGATGACGAAATTTTATCTTTTCTAGATGATTTCACGCTTTATCAAATGGAGAAGCGTACTCAACGCTATCCATGGAGATTCCGTGAACTTCCCAAAGAGTATTGGTTATCTATGTTTGATGATTCTTGGACTAGCTATTCAAGTGCAGAATGGGAAGAAATGTACGACCAAATCGAAGAGAAGCAAAAGTATACACATTCTTTCTTTATCTTACGAAAAAAGTAAGATTGATGCAAAAAAGAGGAAAAAGGAAGGAGCTTTTCCTTCCTAATTTATTCTTCAGGTTGCTGCTCGTTTTCTAAGAACGAAAATAACAACTATTACAATTATTGCTCCTCCAAGACCTCCGACTACCAATAATACAATCATTGGATCTAATTCTGTTGGAGGGGGTGAGCTAGTTGTTGTAGTGGTAGTAGTAGTTGTGGTAGTACTGCTAGTTGGGGGAGTGATTGGTCCAATTACAGTAATTGTTACAGAAACCATACTATCATGGCCAACACGGTCTTGGAATATTACTTCCAATTCATGTTCTCCAACTGACAACCCATCAACATCAATGACTACATCAGTTCCATCCCACTCAACTGTGTCAATCAAGAACCCATCCAAACTGACATTATACTGGAACGGTGTTAGATCATTAGCCTCGATTGTTACTATATTGCCCGTAGTTCCATCTTGATAACTCACATCAGCTGGGTCCACAACCACTGGATCTGCTGTGTCTCTATACATAGTTATTGTTAGATTAGCAACATTGCCAACCTCGTCTGCAACGAGATAGCTAACTATGTATAATCCATCGGAGCTAAATGTGATGTCAAAAGTCCATGCAACTGAACTCGTGCTTAATGTGTCGTTGTTCTGGATTGAACCATTTACAACTACAACTGCCCAAGCTAGTGAGTTGTTATCAGTCAAGGTACTTCCAATTTGAGGATTTGATAATGTTGTAGCATATCCGTCCTCGATATCCAAATCGATTACTGGATTAGTCAAATCAGAAGTCAAAGTAATCATTGTGTAAAACTCGGAACTTGCATCGACAGTAGAATTGACAAATATATGGTTCTCTCCTTCAGAGAGTGTAACCTCAACTTCAATGACTCCAATGGATCCACCTGCATGGACGGTTGTATCAGTCTGAACAGTAGTGACAGTTGAACCTGCTCCACCATAGTATATTCCAGGAATCAGTGTTACATTTGCTCGAATCAGTGCTGTATCGGTTACAACACTCTCATCAGCTGGACTAAGAATTTCAATCCTTACCAAGACTGATCTCGGAGCAACAACTAGCGGATGGTAGTCGTTCATTGTGTTGGTTACATGTGGTGTGTCACCAATACCGTCGTAATTTGCATCTTCACCACTATAGTCATGCCAGTAATTACCCAAGTGGTCTGATCCGTTCAAGTTGTATCCAGTCTGACTGAATGTGTAAAGGTTAAGGAATGCGTTCCGTGTGAAAGTCACATTGGTTGCGAAGTTGTACTTAGCAATGGTTGTTCCAAAAATTGGAAACTCGTTACCGATGAACAAGATATCTTCCACACTGTTGAGTTGGATAGCTCTCCCTAATGAGGAATTAACAAGATTACATCCTGTACAGAATCCAAGATACAGACCGTCAGTATCAACGGTTGAATTGACAATCACGACATCATCACAGTAGAACATCGTAAGATGACTTGTGTTGAGGTAGCTGTGTTGGAGACCAGTCTCATTAAAGAAGTAGTAGATAGGTTTGCCTTCGTAGAGGTTGGTTGTATCGATGTTGTGGTTAGCTTCTGCCTCAGAAGTGACAGAATAACTGATGGCATACATGCAACCGCCTATTGAGCAATATGTCATGTTGACTCCTTCAGTGCTTGCAATATAGACTCCAGATAAGTTCATGACCTCAATCTCTATGCCATAGAGTGTGATATTTGTACAACTGGTCAAGTCTACCGCATAGTCTGCATAGCTAATGCTACAGTTGCTGATGATGAAGTCATCAACAAATTGTATCTGTATTGCTGTCACGGCGTCATTTATTGTTTCAAAAGAGATGCTTCCTCCTGTTCCACCACTATTCATGACTATCGGACTCTCAACCGAGTGATAGACATTATGATGAATCAGATAATCGATTCCTGCCGTAGCGAATATACCATAGTCCTGATACCAGACCTCGTTATAGGCGAATTCAAAGTAGTCAGTTTCAACTTGATATACTGCTCTGCTTCCGTACCAGAATTGGTTGTTTGTGACATTGAGCTTGTTATTACTGAAATCTATCGGGTAAACTCCACGATTGCAACTCTGAAACTCACTGTTCTCTATAGTGATATTGAATCCAGTTGAAGAGTATTCAGTGTAGATTCCGTTGGTGACGTTCCAGAACTCGCAACCTGTGATGAGTGCACTAAGTTGACGAAGATACAATCCCTCAGATGAATGAGATATCGTAGTATTTTCCACTTCAGCCCAGCTAATGAAGCTCAGATATACACCACTACCACTATCGCTCATGATAGCATTGCACTCTGTCATAGTACAGAGCCCTACTCTCTGGATGAAGAACGAATACATGGAAGCTCCAGTCACGTTCACACTGGTTAGTGACACAGAATTACCATAATATCCAGACATGAACATGTAAAATCCGTAGCTACCTGATGTTACAATATCCACATTGTTGATTGTCATTGTTCCATAGAATGGATTCTGAATGTGGATTCCAGTAGTAGAAGCGTGAATCACACCATTTGATACGGAAAGGTCTGTGGTTTCACGTACATATAATCCATAGCCGCAATCTGTGCTCTCGAAGGTACTGATTGTTGCATCTGTAACAAACTCTGTTCGAATACCCTGTTCCATATCTTCCACTGTAACACTGAAGAGATTAACAGTATCCGTGTATAGAGCATAGATTCCATATGATGCTGATCTGTTAACCACGATATCTGAGAGGGTGATTGAATTCAGATGAGCTGATGAAGTACCGTATATGTGGATACCCTGATCTGTGTCTTCCAATAGAATTGTCTGAACATTGGTGCTATTAGTTCTGATTCTGAAGACATACGTTCCTGAAAGGTACAGATTCCTGATGTATAGCGAACCCACATCGTATGCATTGAAGACGAACATGTAGTTCAGATTTGTAGCACATAAGGCATTATCATGCATCTCAAGGTAGCCATAGACCCCTAGCTCGAATTCTGCTTGAACCGTACAATCAAACCAGATTGTACCTCCATATATGATTAGATTTTGTCCTTCGTTGACTATCAGGTTTCCACTAAGGGTGTAGTTCGTGTGAAGAACAACCGTTTCCTCAGTGATGGTCCAACCAGAAGCTGTTGGGTATGAACCGAAGATCACGAGTGGCATTGTATCTTCTATATCAGATTTTGATGGAGTGTTGTATGGTGTATCACCAACGAGGTCCCCATCATTATCTTCACCAGTATAGTCTTCGTACCAGTTACCGTATGTTCCGTTGTTGTATGATGTACCTGAACCAGCGTCTTCAATGTAAAAGTCCACACCATTTGTGAACATATTCATGTAGACAGTACTAGATGTGACTCCGGGAGCAACATATATTCCAAGGTGCGAGTTCCAGAACTTGCAATAACGAATGATGTTGTTATCTCCTGTTAGGTTGATACAACTTCCAAAGTAGTTGAATTCGATGTATTCAATGATATTGTTGTTACTGGTCGCTGAAATCAGAATGCCTGTTGCAGTGTCAGTCCATGTGAGTTGTCCGTGACTGATGGTGATATCATCTGAGTTGAGAATCTCAATGCCTACGTTACAGGAATATATTGAGATGTTCTCTATGGTAATACCGTTCACTCCATCAAGAATCAATCCTGATTCACTATGACTGATTACTAGATTTAGCAGTGTGACTGTTGAGACGTTGATATAGAGCCCGTCATGGGTACCTCCGTATCCGATATACTCCATGGTTGCATTGTTAACATAGAATGTTGAGCCAGACTGAAGTTCGAGCTCGTATGTGTTCATATCGTTTGTTGTGAATAGGGTTCCACCGAAAAGTATCAATGTTCCACCTGTTTCAACTTGGATCTTCTGAGCATATGGTGTGCTGGTGTCAAAGTCTACCTGTGTTCCAATCAGCGCAAGAGAAAATCCATCGAGCACACGAATACCATCTTCTAGGGTGATACTCTCTCCCAGTACGATTAGTTCCTCTGCTACATACAATGGAACTCCAGACACTGTTGTTGGATATGTTAAGTAGTTTCTATTGTTAATCAGAAGTGGGTAGTTATCCTGTGCTTTCAGTGTAGTTGACAAGTAGACATCATAAGTTCCACCACCAATCCAATCTGTAGCTGAATCTGGACCTGAATAGTAATCATATCCGTTAGGACTTGGGCCCCAGAAGTTACCATGAGTGCCATTATCCAGATTAGTAACACTACCAAAGCTTTCTATGAAGATGTTACCATCATCATTATCCCAGAATGAGTTGAACCATACGGTGTCTAAGTTTCCTTCGACATAAAGTCCCCAACCATCATTGTGCATAATATAGTTATCATAGATATCTGATCCACTTGAGCTACCTGGCACGATAATCGCATATTGCGTAGTTTCTGTTATCGTATTATTTTGAATCAATCCATTATTGAAATCATTCAAGTATAATCCGAAGTTACTGGCACCTGTGATTATATTATTCGCAATAGATGCTCCAGATAGATATTGGGCCCAAATAATATAGGTTCCACTACACTCAACTACGTTATTCTCAATGGTTGCGGTTCCTCCGTTTCCATCAACATCGATTCCGATACTATTACAGTTGGTGATTTCATTCCAAGTGACAATTGCTGAATTACCCTCAGCTTGAATCGCAGTTGTACACCCGTCAAATGTATTATGAGTTACATTGTAATAATTGCCAATTCCAGCCATAAGGAAATCAATTGCTACGCCGGAAATCATATTGAATTCATTATACGAGATTTCCCCGTATTCATTGGTGCTTTCGAAATCTAATCCCCTGGTTGTGTTTTCAATCGTATTGTAGATGAAGTTGAACCAATCAGAAGAATATACATTCAACATATCTGGATGGCCTGTTATTTCTCTATATCCCGAGAAATCACAATCGTTGAAAGTAACGTAATCAGTCCGGTCGATTTCAATATATCCTACTCCAAAAGAACATTGATAAAAAGTGTAGTAATCACTAAGACCCACAATTAGATAGTCATCAAAAATACAAGATTCGAAGGTGAAATAATTAGTTCCTACTGAATTTGTGAATTGTGAGAAATTGCAATGATCAAAAGTTCCTTGACTACTGCCTGATTCTATACTGACTTGAGCCTCAAATACTGAATTCTCAACTCTGAAATCTACACACCCTTCGAAGTACGTCCAACCTCCCCCTGTAACATTCGAATTAATGAATTCTGTTGTTCCACCATTCATATCGATTCGTAATGAACTTCCTGAGAAAGCAGAGTTATGGATATTAAATTCGCCAAAGGAATCAATTCTAAACATACCAGATAGTGTCATAGCTACTCCACCAAAGTATACTCCTGAGTATGCAGGGAGATTTAGGTAAGTTGTAGAACCTTGAGTCATACTCACATTCAAGTCCAAGACTATGAGAGCAGAGGCGATTCCATCAAGGGTGATATCTCCTGGAATTGTGATATCGTAAGCCCAGAATCCTGTTGGTTTTGAAATAGTCCAGTCTCCAGAACCAGGTGGAAGGTCTCCAATTCTAAAAGCTGGACAGTTATCTGTGATGTTAGTATCTAGAATGAATGCAGTTTGTCCTATCCAGTCACTATCAGTGTCACTACCAGTATACCTAGCGTACCATACATTTCCCCAGGTAGAGTTGTCCCAAACGTTGTTATCATTGCCTTGATCTGTGGCTGCTTCGTTGTTCATGAGGAACATATTCTCGTAAGTGGTAGTGTTTGCTCCAAGGTATAGAATTTCGACACCTATATCATTTCCAACAAATAGGTTGCCATGGATAGTATTATTGACAGCAATATCACCGTCTGCGGAGAGTCTTATTGCTGCTTCACCGCAGCTTGCAATTGCATTTTCAGAAATTGTGTTGAACGAAGATTCTCGAACCCAAATACCTGGGCCAGTTGTATCTTCAATGAAGTTGTTTTGAATTATGTTGTAGGCTACTGAGCCATAAAGAAAAATCGCTCCAGATGGATAGGATTCTAAATTATAGATTGGACAGCTAGCTGTCATATTTGTGAA
>WJMJ01000033.1 GCA_014728035.1 Promethearchaeota archaeon
ACTATTCTTGGGCCATTGACCCTTGCTCCTACGCTAGACATGTACTTTCTCTCCAGATGTCTAACACTCACACCCGAGAGAAGAAGTTCCCCATCTAGAGAGTCCACTCACTCAGTGAGAGTGTTCTTGGAACCCTCGTTGTTTACCACAGACAGTTTCTGGATACATACAGTGCTATTTATGCTCATCGGTTCTTGGAGAATAGTATTGTGCACACCAGAGGATGTAGTCAATCATTGCTGGTGAAAAGGAGCAGATCTCTGATAAATCCTGTAAAACACCCGCCACTAGTTCTATGCTTATTCCGGATTGTTGAAGAATATTTGCCAAAGGAGGATAGAATTCATTGGATAGTATAAGAGATTGAAATGTATTTTCAAGAACTCTGTATCCATATGAGGTTAACCAGAGAGGGCGTAGATCTATGTAACCATCATGTACATAAATTGAAACTTGTTGGATTTCTTTATCTCTGGATTGTAGTAATGATTCTACAATCTCATAGGTTCTCGAATCCAAACTCAGGGTTTCAACATCGAGAAAATGAGTAGGTCCTGAGGATTCCACTTGATCTATCATCGCTTCGATGAGAAAGGATTCGATACATCTCTTTAATTGTTCCAATGAATGTATATCGGAACATCTTTGAAGCATATCAATCAGATTGATTTCCAGTGCTCGATATTGTCCTAGTCCAAGTTGTCTGAGAAATTCTCCTTGGAATCTTAGTCGTGCCGCGGACGATAATTTGAGAAGTAGGTCTGAAAACCCGGTCCTGAAACGAAGCCAATCTCCAGAATCTATCAAGGTGGGAATTGTTTGAGACAAATCTAACTTCGAAAAATAATAATTCAAATGAACCGGTTTGAAAAGAATACTAACAGAAATAGACAATTCATCATCAGTAGGGCATTCGAACCGAACAGTTCTGAGATGATAGTTTAGTATCAACGGGGTTAAATCTAATTGAATCGGGGAACATGATTGGATACTGAGATATTCCAAACTTGCTAAATCTGCCAAAGGGGACAAATCCAGTTGCGAAAAGGGATTGAAATCTAAATATATACTATGTGTTTTTTTCAATCCCACCAAAGGTGAAAGGTCTAGTGAAGTGAGAGAATTAGATAAGATACTAAGAGTTTCTAATGAATTGCAACCAGAAAGAGGTTCTAAATCTAATTCATGAACTGATGAAAAACGCAAAGTAAACGTTTTGAGTTTTTGTAACGTGCTAATGCCATCAAGACTGATTCTAGTTAGAGAGTTCCCACCTATCTGAAGTGATTGCAAATTTGTACAAGTTCTTAGAAATTCCAAATTCAGTTCCAAAAATTGGCCTCCGGAAAAGGAGAAACTCGTAAGATTTGTACAAGCACTTATACTATCAAGGTTTATTTCTTGAAGATTTTGAGAAACTATAGATACATGTTTCAGCTGGGAGAGAGATGAAAACACAGATATATCGAGCGAGGTTATCCCGTGGTTGACCAAGACGAATCGTTCCAAGTTGATACAATGTTCTAATGGGGAGAGGTCGATTGTGGATACCTCGTTGCTATGAAGTTTCAGCTCACGTAGATTAAGAGCTTTGGAGAGGGGAGTAAGGTCAAGGGTTTTGAGGGGATTTCTACTTAAATCAAGAACTTCTAGATGAGTGAGGGGAAGTAAACTGAGATCAATATCAACAATGTCATGGTGGGATAGAACTACCTTTTCATCATAGCAGAGCTTCTCACCGTGTTCTCCATCACTTGTGATATACTTAACTCTGGTCATACCATGTAATGAGCTCATCTCTTTTCATACATCCTATCGTTTTCTCCCACTTGAAAATATAATCGCCACCATCTCAATCACTGCACCTCATCATATCTCTCAGATAGAGCAGGATTGTTTAAATATAAGTCTATCTAGCCGTACAGTATGCCTAAAAAATATAAATATTATTATGAATCGTCAGTGGATATAGCAGAGGTAGAACAGAACTGGGGGATCAAGAATGCGGTAGAACTACTCAGGAAACTACAACAGGGAAACAAGGATATAGACCTAGTAGATACTGCAACATGGAACACTGACCAGCGAAACGAGGTCTATTACCAGACCATAACCTTAGCCGTGACCCGACACATCAAGACACGGAGGATCTTTGGGTCTGCTAGACGCTCAGGGGTCTATTTCGGAAGTGAGGTTCCCGCACTCTTTGTTCTGGATGATGATGACAAGATCCAAGATGTCTATCCACACGAGAAGGATGGAACGGTCATCACCATCTGGGATTATCTGCAATCTCTGGAGACCTAGTTCCCACTCAGCCGAGTAGAATGAAGAAAATGAAAAGGGTGCTCAACAGTGGACGAAGGGCTAAGAACATTGTCCTTACCCCCGCTCGTCTGCTTATCGCAGACTCTAAGAGTCTGCATGAAAATGCGTAGGAGGTGAGTTAAGGAATCGAGAGTACACCACCCAATACGAATCGAATCTTCATAAGGTCTTTATTCCGAATCGTACCTGTAGCATTCAATACACGCTTTGTGGAAATAGACCGAATCTGGTGGCAGAGTG
>WJMJ01000034.1 GCA_014728035.1 Promethearchaeota archaeon
ACAGCAAGTATCCAAAATAAGACGCCTAAGCATCTCATGAGAGATAATAGATAGAAATGTATCGCTCAAAATGAAACAAATCTTTCCTCCATTTTTCACTCGTCTAATAGCATTTGCAAGAAAGAAACCGTAAGCATCATTACTGCCAAGCTTGTATTTGTAACTCTGTGCTTCCTTTCTATACATTTTCTTATATGCATCACGTCTTATCTTGGTCGGTTTTCCGCCGTAAGGTGGATTTCCAATAAATACATCAAATTCAGCTACTTTGAAATCCCCTATTGTTTTAGTTACATGATGTTGATTTAAACCAGATTCCATCTCTTCAGAAAAATCTGTTATATCCGGACTTTTTGCAAGATGACCACTAGTTTCTGATTTATCTACTGGAACCATTCCAAGACTATCGAATACAAATACATTTGGAATCTTCATGTCAGCCATATTTGAATACTTGAAGAACAATCGAATCGCAGATAGTTGAACTGCAAAAGGATCTATATCATTTCCCCAAACTTGACTAAGAGATTTAGAAATCGCTTCTTCTTCCGTGTATCCTTTATCATCATAAAGTAAATTTTTCAAATACTCAACACATGACTCTAAGAAATGTCCACTTCCACATGCGGGATCAATTATTTCATAATCAGATTTGATTCCGACATTTTCTACCATATACCTAACTGTACTCTTAGGTGTATAGAAAGCTCCAAGATGTTGTTGCTGTTGGCATTTTCTCAAAAAAGTCTGATAAAGTTCACCAACACGATATTCTGAAATTGCACTAAAATCATATTTCTTAAGATTGATGATAAGATTTGTAACTATCTCATTTTCTGGATAAAAATAATCATAATCCGACTTTGAATAGACTTTTGGAAAATCAACTTCTGCAAGAGAGAATGCAGCTTGAGTTATTTCATACCAAGTTTTAGTATCTATGGCTTTCTCTTTTAATTCACGCACAAATTCTCTGAATACTTCCTCATTAATTTCCGAATCATATATTTCCAGTTTCTTCTTTAGGAAAGCAGCTGAAATTCCTGCAAATGCTTTCTCTCGTTCAGACATAGATTTCGTAATATCAAACTCTCGAAGAACACGAAAATAAGAATCCAAATCATTATCTTCAATGAATTTAAGAAATATTATTTTATTTAGATAATTAAGTGCTGAAGTAGCAGCTATCTCTTTATGTACTCTACTGATTGATTTTGTGTCTAGACTTTTTCCTATTCTATTCTTTAAATCCTTGTAATGATCAAATATTCCTTCAGGATATCTATTTCCATCTAAATCAGTTGATTCACTTCTCTCAATTCTCTGTAGTTGACGATATATGGAGTCTTGAAATTCATCTATAAAGGGAGATATAACTTGAATTAGCTTGGTGAGTTCTATCATCTTCGTAGAGTATTCACCAGGTTTTTGTTTCTGAACTTCTTTCCAAGACAAGACTTTTCCTATTTTCTTATAGTCGGGATTTTTTGGGTTTCTTGTCGTCGCTTCATACATTATAAACTGAATACCATCACTAACTAAGAGATAAGGTGGAGGAGAATCAAAGTCTTCTGCATATGCGTATGGGAGAAGTTGCTCATCTAACAGTTTCTTGAGAAGATCTTCTCTTAATTTATTAGATGAATCTGAGAGTTTTCCTTCAGCTTTTAGTTCAACCAAGACAAGGGGTTTGCCTTGATACATATAACATCCATCAAAAAAACCAGTTTCTAAGAATCCTTGTTGATCATATCTTTCAGGCCCTGAAGATGCGGCTGAGGGAAATCCTTTCTTTTTCATAAAAGGATGAAATAAACGATCTCGTGTTTCATCTTCATTTTGTGGCAAAAACTATCCCTCAATACTTAACAAAAGATGACAACTAATAAATCGACCGAAAATATTCTCTTTTCTGACAAATGATAATTCAAGGAAAGTGGACGCGGAAATCATCTTGGTTTGATTTCTCCACCCCATTGGACCAAATCTTTAACAGTTTCTTCACGATTCCATTTTGGTTCAAATCCTAATTCATCTTTAATTTTAGAACTATCAACAATATAATTGGAACCCAACATCTTAACGCGAAATGAAGTGATGAGTGGAGGATTTGGTCTGAGAAATGCTCTATAGAGACCCCCAACAATAGCTCCAAGACCAACAGCGACTTTGTAGGGAATATTCCTGAAATCCTTTTCGACATCTAATTCGTCAGCAACCATTTCTGCAAATTCTTTCATCTCTGTAGTAAATGAAACCACATTGTATGCATTCCCATTAGCGACATCCATTTTTTCAGCAGCTAATACTAGAGCTCTTCCTACATCTTCTCCGTGTACTATACTCTGTTTATTATTTCCACCACTGAATATGGTGTATTCACCGGACCTCATCAATTTGATGATATTTGGGCCCGTGTACATGTCGCCATATCCCAAAACGATAGGTGGTCGAATTGCTGTTGCATTGAATCCATGCTTTTCAGAGTATTCCCAGACTAATTCCTCTGCTGCTAGTTTTGACTTCTGATAGGCGTTTGCCGGCTTGTGGGGATAATTCTCATGCATTGGTTCTTCAGTATTTGGAAATCCATAGAGAGCCGTTGAAGAAGTGTAGATAAGATTTGGAATCTCTTTCTCTACAACAAAATCCAAGATGTTTCTAGTGCCTTCAACGTTAACCGGCCAGAAATGTTGTTTTCCACCCCAATCAGACATTATAGCCGCATTATGAAACAGCCATTCAGTATCTTCAGGGATTGCACTACTCAAAGAATCTACTTCTGTTATATCACCAATAACCGTCCGAACTTGTACATCTTCAAGCAGATATAGATCTGATGATTCACGGACAAGTATAGTAACTTCATGTCCTTTTTGTACAAGAGTTCTGACAATATGATTACCAATGAATCCAGTACCACCAGTCACAAAGCATTTTGTCATACCAGCACCGCAAATATCTATTGGGAGGACTTTTTTCAGTCTTCCGAATTTTCATAGAAACTGATCTTAGTAATTATCCAAGTACTAACACAGTACAATATTGTGTTGTGTATAAATGTGAACAATGATATTTTTTAGGAAGAAGGGAAACATGTAACCGCAATGTGAGTTGAAAAAGCTTGACAAAGTACGCCATTCTAGTAATCATGTTATTCATGATTATTTTTGCAGGGTCAACCGCTACTGAAAATACAGAAGTGACTATTGCCACAGGTACTCCCAGGCAAACAATGCAAATTGGTCAGGATGAATATGTTGTTCATGAACCAATATCAATAACTTCAAAACAAGACATGGTAGATTTAGGACTACCTGGAGCTGGAAAAGCTGACAATCCATTCATTATTGAAGAATTTATCTTTGAGGAAAATGAAGAATCCATCTATATCCAAACCACAGATGAATATCTGATTATTAGAAACTGCTTTTTCAGAGATAATATGGTTCCATATCAATCAGGAGATATTAGTCTGGTGGGAGCAAGTAATGTAGTAGTTACTAATTGCACATTTCAAGGTTATTACAGAGGTGGCGTCTATTCTAGTTTTTCATCAGATTGCCTCATATCTGATTGTACATTCAAGGTTTACGAATCACAAATTCAAGTATACCAATCTCAAAGATTCAATCTTGAGAATAACTATTTTGAGATGAGATCAAGAATATTATACAGTGACTCTTTTGACTCTCAGATTCAAAATAATGAGATAAATTCGCAAATGTATTCTAATATAGGAGCTCATTTTTCTAATAATGTTTCTTTCATCAACAATCAACTGATTTTGTCACAACCTGGATATATGTCAAATCAATTGATATCATGTCAGTATACAAACAATTTTGTTTTTAGAAACAACATCGTAGAAAATTATTCGTTCGGATTGAGAATATCAAATTGCTTGAACGCAAGGATTGAAGATAATGTGTTTGTCAATAGCGGAATCGAATTGTACTCTAATTCTAATGATCCAAATCATTTTCTACATGATATCACAAACAACACGTGCTCTGGGAAACCACTTGTGTATCTGACCCAAGAATCCAATCTGGATATCTCGTCTGCAGGACAAGTGATAGCAGTAGATTGTACAAATATCGTAGTAAGTGAAGAAAATTTTGTTAGCACTTATCAACCTATTCAATTCGCTTTTTGCAGAGATTCCAGAATTGAAAAATGTACTTTCTTGTTGGGAAGGATTGGCATTTCTATTATCAAGAGTGAAAATATAACGATCTCAACATGTAATTTTTTGGAAATATATCAAAGTAGCATCACTATACTAGATTCTCATGATGTTCAAATTGAGTGGAATAATATATCTCAAATAGAAACAACAACTAGAGGAATGACCATATTCAATTCAATCAATTGTAGAATCACAAATAACAGTGTGAATGTTTCTCAATATGCATTGAGTGTACTTGAATCGGCCGATATTGATATAATTGATAATAGCTTTGAAGCTCAGTATATGGGATTTCATATTGCTGATTGTTCATTCATTAATCTTCAGAATAACACCATTGATACAAACAATGATGAATTTTGGATCGAGTTATCTAAGAATATCACACTCACTGAAAATACAATTCTAGCAAACCAGAAAAAATTTGGAATCTATATTTGTCAAAATGTATCAATGGTAAATAATGAGTTATATGGAATTCTGTTATATATTGAAGGTAGTAACAAATCCTGTTATAAGCTGAATGTAGTAGGTAATCTAATAGATAACCATGAATTGACTTTTCTGGTAGAACAACAGGATTTGAATTTGAATTGTACTTTCTCCACTCAAGTATTTTTGATTGATTGTCAAAATGTGAGTGTCACTAGTGGATATGAAAATATCACCAAAAGCTTGCTTTTTGCATTTTGTAATGACACCATATTTTTCAATACTTCAATAAATGATATCCAATATGTTGGACTTGAATGCATCCAATCAAGTGGGATTTCACTCACAGGAATAACTGTTGAAGATGCAAAGGATGTTGTTGAAATTCGAGAATCCCAAAATTGTATCATATCAGATAGCAAGTTTACAAATTGTAGTCACACAATTCGGCTGGATAATATAGTTGGATTGACTATTTCTGACACCATAATTGAAACTTCAACGTACGGAATTATTCTGGATAATGGAAATGATGGTATTGTTTCAAATGTCCAACTTCTCAATATTTCACATTTCGGATTTGAAATAGTAGATTTTGATAATGTATCTATAATAGATAGTCAATTTGAGGTGACTGGATTATTTTCTATAAATATATACTACTCATCTGATGTAATTGTAAAACGGAATGATTTCAATAATGGGGGATTTGGCATCACAGGATATAATTCGGAAAGAATACAAGTTAGGAATAGCCATTTTGAAAATTGTGATGGAGCAATAAGAATCGATAAATCATCAGACAGTATAATTACCCAGAATACGATAATTGGTTCGGGATTTGAATCAGGAATTTCAATCACTGAATCATATGACTGTACGATATCTCTTAACACGTTGAAAGGTAACTGGGTGTCTATTCATGCTTCGTTTTCAGATGGATTAGCTCTTTCTGAAAATATATTCGAAAATGGAGGAATCTACTTCCGGTCCTTTTTCAGTTTCACTATGTCAAACAATTTTGCAAATGGCAAAGAAATTGTAAGCATCAAAGGTCAGAATGATATAACCCTCATTGATGATGACTATGGCCAACTTATTTTGTATGATTGCATGCGAGTCACATTAGAAAATATTGAAATTGAGAATGTATCCGTCCCCATTCAGCTAATTGCTTGTTATACCAGCACTATTGATTCATGTAGGATATCAGATTCTTACTACGGAATGTCTTTTGTGAATTGTATCGATTCAGACATTCAAGATACAGATATCACTTACTGTGAAATAGGGATGGTGTTCATGAGTTGTGATGATTGTACCACAACCTCCTCGTATTTTGCCTGGAATTCTATTGGTGCTGAAGCGGTTTCGTCATTTGGTGTTTTGAGATTCTACGAGAATGAATTCTATAAGAATGAAATTGGTCTAAGCATTCACTATAGTAGTAATGCAATAGTCGAAGATAACCTATTTGATAGGTGTATTCTATATGGATTGGAATGTATCCAGACGGACAGTTGCGAAATAAACAGAAATCAATTTCAGGATTCTCTTATAGCTGCAATATTTCGTTACGGCTCAAACAATAGATTTGAGGAAAATATATTGATCAACAATGGGATAATGATAGATGGATATTCTAATGAAGTAGTTCTTGCAAATGATAACAAAGTAAACGAGAAGGAACTATTTATCGCATACAACATCGCCAATCAAGTCATCAACGCAAACGATTATGGCCAGATAATAGTGATGAATGGTTCTGGAGTCACTATCAAAAATGCAGAGATAAGAAACGCATCAATTGGTATTGAAATCGTACGCTCAAACGATTGTGAGATTATTAGTAATGTTCTACTACAAAATTCATTTGCGTCAATTTACGTATATGAGAGCGATCAATTATCAATCCATCATAATGTGATTTCAGATAGTGATATTGGAATTAAACAAGTTAAATCGATGTACTGTAATATAACACAAAACGAGATTGACAATTGTGTTGTAGGTATCGAATCAAAATTAGATGGAGAGGGTACAATAGTTCAAAACAGTGTTAGTGACTCTGAAACAGGAATCAAATCAAGAGGGTCATATTCTATATCTATCCTTAACAATACGGTAACCAGTTGTGATATCGGGATAGAATTAGCTCATTATCTTGATTACTACTATCCATTTAGATCCAGCGATTGTGAAGTCAGACAAAACATGGTATTCCGAGGAAGTATAGGTATCAAATGTGGATTAGCTGTAGAGTGTAAGCTAGTAAATAATTCAATTTATGCGAATTCTGATTTTGGAGTATTCCTAAATAGCTCAAGTATATCCAACTTGGTTTACGAAAACAATATTGGTTGGAATGCAATTGATGCATATGATTCAGGTTTTGATAACAAGTGGAACACGAATGATGGAATAGGGAATAATTGGTATAACCAAACTCCATCATACCCTAAAAAAATCCAAGGTCTTGCGAACAGTACAGATTTCTATCCAGTCTACGAAGAGGATACAACAGCACCGACAGTTTCTGCTAAACAAGAAATTGCATTTGAGTATGGAACACCTGAAATATTGGCAATCGTTCATTGTGATGATCTATTTCTATGGACATATTCCTTGACCATCGATAGTCAAACACCAAGTGAGTATAATATTACAAGTCGAAAGATTGAGATTGCCGTTTCTCATTTAGAGCCAGGAGTACATAACGTAATAGTGGTTGTGGGTGATTATGTTGGGTACACCAGTAGCATTTCTATTGAAGTTGTTTCAGATACCCCACAAATACCATATCTGGACCATCCAGAAGATATTCAATATGTAGAAGGAAGCACTGGAAATCGAATAGTCTGGAATGCCTCAGATAATTATCCAGATAGCTATATTATCTTATTAGATGGTAATGAACTCAAAAATGAAGTATGGAATGGTAGTTCAATAACATTATCTGTTGATGGACTGGCAATATCTAGATACAACTTCACAGTGATAGTTTTTGACAAAGCTGGCAACTATGCAAACGATTCCGTCTATGTTGAAGTTGTTACACCAATAGATCCAATGATGGTTGCATTAGTCGGAATTATGATTGGAGAAGGTGTACTGGCAATCCTAATAGTTCGTTATTATGTCATGAAGAAGTCCGAAATTAGTGAAGATACACCCGTATCTCCAGATTCAATACTCGAATCCTAAATCGATATGAATTGATGAGTCATCTAAGTAGTTTTGGATAAATAATCATAATTCCAAAATTCATGTTTAATATCATAGAGATTATTACTCAAAAGAAGTTTTCTAAAAGCCTTAATTGTGAATATATGAGTTTATAGCAGTTAATTAGGCTCTTAGTGGTCACTTAATGCCTATTAGTAGTGTAGAAAAAATGTAGTGATAATATCTATCCTTTTTCCCGGTTATGTACTTAATGAGTTCAACATATCGTGACGCATGGTGTTGGGCTTCCGGAGTGAATATCCCTTAGCATTTCGGCACATAAGAATTCTAGTAGGGGTAAAGAGATGACAGAAGATACTGCAAATGAACCATTAATTAATACAGCTCATCCAAATATACGAGATGTTGAAGATATTGATCAATACTGGAGCTGGTTAGAGGATAGTCAGATTCAAGAAATTGACTCGGAAGAGATTCGTATCCTACAATGCCTGATGAAAGAATACATTGAAGATAGCAAGAAACTCCCTTTGGAACAAGCGGGATGGAGAAACAAGTATAACATATCCAAGAAAGCAAGAGTATCCCAAAAGAAAATCTATTGCGAAACAGGCCCAATCGAATCATTGGTGGATTTAGGTTTGATTGAAATTCGTGATTCACCAATTTCTTGGGGTGGTCAGAAATATAATTACCGAATCAAAATCACAAAGCAGCTGATACATTATCTTGAGTTGTAGGGGAGTTATCATGGTCTTCATTCCTATCAGCAAAACTGCTATTAGGTCGAAATTGCGATATCAGACTTGGTATGGAGCAAACTCGTCAATATGGTTATTTAACCAATCACATGGAGAATCTACCAAATCCAGAAGTATCAGGAAGTGTTATACTAGCAGTTGCGATGCCAGTTATCATATTCTCGATTCTTTCACTTGGTTTCTCTATTGTAATGCTGATTTATGCAGTTCTAACAATACGAAGTCTCTCAGGTAAAAGCTCTAGAGAGGAATCGAAAGTGAGTCATGAGAAAGTCCTGATTCCAGAGTCTATAGCAAAAGAAATCACTTCAAAGAATATTATGAGTTTTCTAGAATCTCTACTCACCGAAGACGAGGTAAGAATAATCATTGCATTAGCAAAAGCAATTGTTACAGATAGAAAAAAAGAGGTTAATGATGATCAAATTGGACTAAGAAATAAGTATCAGATCAGTACAGAGTCGAATGTAGAACAGAGAGTAATTTACAGTAAAGCTGGACCAATAGACCGACTTGTCGAGGTTGGCATCATTATGAAAATTGGTGCAGAAAAGCAAACTGGTGGACAAAAATATCTCTATGTCTTGAGTAAAGATAATTCTATCACAGCTCCTCTGATTGAAATATTTGATAGCAGAGAGGAAGTTCAAGAATAAAAAACAGATTGTTTGCGTTTAGATAAAACGAGGAAATAAAATGCAAAATTCACGTTCGTTTTTTTTGGTCACCTTCTCTATTATAGTCGTGTCTATTTCTTTCATATCTCCAATACCACTAACTCAGCAAAATACATCGATTTCAGCTGAATACACTTATTCAAATTCAGAAGCTATTTGCATTAGAAATACAACAGAACTTGAAAACATGGGATTGCCAGGGCGAGGAACAGAAAGCAATCCATTTCTCATAGAGAATTTACATATCCAAGTATCAAATTCCACCGCTCTAAACATATCGCAAATTGATGGATATTACATCGCTGTCAAGAATTGTCTTTTCGAGTCCTTAATGGGCTCTCAGTATGTAATCAGTCTCAGAAAAGTTAGCAATCTGATAATTGATAATTGCACATTATCTTGCAATGAAGCTCCTGCAATGAATGTAACAGAATGTAATAACTTGAAGATATTAGACAGCAAGATAGATGGCGCAGGAATGATGTTTTGGTTCAGTGATAATCTTGAGCTAATCAATAACGAAATTGGTGATGTGATATCTTCAGAGACCAATTATGCATCGATATCCCCATTAGCCCTAGTGTTTTCGGTACACATGGAAAATTGTACATTCGTAATATTCACTGAAAACTGGATATACAATACTCCTACCCATGGCATGTTTGTTCGGTATAGTAATAATTTAACAGCTGCCAACAATAGAATAGACTCTATAGCATCTTGGTCATTCTATTTTTCACGCAGCTATAATGTGAAGATATATGATAATATGATTAGAGATACTGGTTGGGTACCAATTCGAATTTATAAATCGTATAACTGTGACGTAATGAACAATATTATCCTTAGAAGTGGTGAATGGGGAATTTACATTGTAGAATCTCTTCAGATAAGAATCACCAAAAACACTATCAAATACACAGAATTCATGGGTATTGCATTAGAAAGCTCGACCTCATGCACAATGATCCATAACAGTATTTTTTATGCTGAGTCTAATGGTATAAGAATTCTAGATTCTAATAAAATGTCTATCAAAAATAATTCAATTATTGATTCTGCTTCTGACGGAATAAGAATCCATAATACCAGTGAAGTTGAAATTGACGAATGTTATATTGCTAATTCATTATATAACGGAATAGTTTTTGAAAGGTCAATCTACGTTTTCATATCAGATAGTTACATAACAGGATGCAGAGGTTCTGGAGTCTATTTCTATCGAACAAATTCGAGTGAGATTAATATGACCTGGAGCGTGGATAATTTTCTTTCAGGCATTCAATCAACGCAAAGCAATAACCTATCAATAACAAATAACTCTCTTTGCAGAAATGACGAATATGGGATATCACTATCTGAAACAGAGTCATCGAAAATATATCACAACAGAATTGGACTCAATACTCAAAGTGCATTCGATGATTTAGGAAATAACCAATGGAATTATACACATTTTGGAAATAGATGGCATGATTTTCTAGGTCCTAGCGATTCATCAATTTCTATTGCGGGATCCTCAGAATCTTCAGATTTCCATGCATACCGATGGTTTAGAACTATTCCCAATATCACCTCAATATCTCCAAGCCAGATAATTAAACAAAACTTGGAAACCATTGTTTTTGAATTAGAAGCACCAAATTTAGAATGGTACAGGATATATGTGAATAATGAAAAAATCGTTTCACATTGGGGGCCAGCTAACACAATACAGACTACTTTGAATCTAAGTGTCGGGCAGCATAACATAACTATCAAGGTTATCAATGTATTTGGAGAAACTAATTCAATGTCACGAATAATAACAATTACTTCTGTTGAAGCTAATATTAGTGAAGAAATCTTAGTTTCAATTATTTTAATTTCGAGCGGGATTATCCAACTTGTTGCTGGCTCTATTCTGGTTCGTGAAACAAGAAAACTCAAAGAATGACATTGTTGATATTCAATTCAAATCAATCATTATTTGAAAAAGCAGATATTCGGTATTTATTCTGTATTGAAATCGCTGTCTACCCCAATATAACCTAGTAGATTCCCTTTTTGAAATTAGTGCGTTTTTCAATAGTAAATACACTACACCATTATGGCTATAGACCTGTCGTTTGGATACCTTAGCTCCCAAATGCATCTGATATTTGTTTCTCCATCCGTATTTTTGTGGCATACGTGAATAGTCACTAATTGAATCTTGAAGGAATTCACGGAACAGGTAAGAAACAACGGAATACATCTCTCGATTTAGGATGCGTTTAAGAAAATTCCAACATTTGTCAATTGTAAGTTTTGAAATTATATGCTGTAAATTGATAATCAAGTATTGAGAGTGTGTTCGTACCAAAGTAGGTTTCCTAGTATATTCACGGAAAAGTAAAGCTGTTCCTATTGGAAATATAATAAGAATAAAAAGAATTGAAATTGGGTTTGAAATGGATAGAATTGACGTCGAAGGTTGTAATTCATAGTCAAACGTACTTGTGCTATTGATATTACCATCTTGGTCTTGGAGAATTATTTCAAATTGGATAACATTAAAACGCCCAATCATAATATCTGATGACCAGCTACTCTCTCTTCGTGTCATCTGAATTATATTCCAGACATTGGACGCATCAACTGAATAATTCAAACTCATTATTTCAATTGAAGAATTAGTAGAGGCAGAAAAAGTGACATAAGACATATCCTGATAAATTTCCAAATCCAAAGATACCTGAGGGGGAATATAATTCATAAAGAACCTCTTACTAATTACAGTCTCAGCACTCATGATGGGGTATAAGTCTTGTAGCCCAAATGCAATTGTGTACGGTTCGTCTGCAATGAGATCTCCATCTTCATCTTCGCCCTGATGCGAGGAATAATAATTTCCGTATTTCGCATTACAGAATTTGATACTATTAAGCTCGGTCCCTTCGATAGGATCTGAGAAAGGTTGTATGAAAGCGTTCATGAAAACTCTTCCAGAACTTTCCCAAAAACCCAAAGCTGCATTCACAGATTGATTTATGACACTCCCAAAAATACAGATATCCTCTACTCTATTACAAGATATACCCCAACCCTGGGCCAATGTAATATCATTCAGAACTACGTCAATTGCTTCAGATTCATATATCTCAATTCCATTTCCAGATGAACAATATATAGAATTAGATGAAATGCTAATATCTTCAGCATATTCAATCGATATAGAATGACAAGTATCTAAGGTATTGTTTTCGATATAGCTATTTTTACACTCAAAGAAACGGATTCCCGAGATATTGGAGTGGATAATATGATTATTAACTAGAGTTGCATTTCTTGTTTTACGAACGTGGATTGCATTTTCATTAACCGAGTCAAGGATATTATGCGATATTTTGATATTGTTTGTGTTATCAACAAACACGCCATCGAAGTGTGATCCGATTACTGAATTATTTTCGATAGAAATTTCTGAACTCCGAATAACCTCAATCGCAATACCATTCGAGTTGAGTAGATTTCCAGAAAGGATAACGTCTGACCCATAGCTTAATTCAATCCCAATTTCTGAATCTGAAATATTGTTATTATTTAGTTGTATGTTTTCAGTGTCATGGATTTTTATTGCTACTTGAGGATGATTGAAGAAAGTGCAATTTTGAATCACCGAGTCAACACCACTAATATGAATTAGTTCCTTTGTTGTGTATCCTGCATAGAACTCACATCTGGTCAATTCGATACTAGAACCCTCCTCAGATACGAGATACCACTCGAAATCGCCTACGGACTTGACACATGTATCTTCTAAATTTAGGAAACCACCGTTAGTTATTATGATGTTACAATAATCTTGAGTAGCAATAATTGTGCAATTATCAAAGAGTATCCGTTCATCTTCGGAAATATACATTGATGTTTCCAGTTCGATAATTTCATCTCGGTAAATACTTGTAAAATCAGAATTTATCCGTCCAATCATGGTAGCTTCTAAATTTGTGGAATATGGCATGGACTCTTGAAACATACTAGTAGAATTGGTAACTATTTGAATGAAAAATAGAGATATCGCTAAGATAGAAAAAGCATGTCTGAAGTTAATCACCACCCTTCTCAACTGCCACACCTATCGATATTATCCACACCTATCGATATTATCCGATGGTGATTTGTATTTTATATTAATTGTGCCGTTCTATCTTGATTCATAAGTCATGGAATGCTATTTTTACAACGTTCCTAATAATTTCCAGTCGATACCACAAGGATTTATACAAGTTACACAAATATTTCTAGTTGAGGTCGCGATACAATTGAAATATGCTTTATGCTATCCTCAATTACTAGCGACTGGGAGATAATCGAAATGAGCAAGAAAATCAAAAAGTTCGTGAGTGTCATTGGCGGTAAGATGGATGTAACATGCGATGAGTGCGGCGGCAAAATGCGCCCTGGTGGTCATTATCAACTAGATCATGGCGATGATAGCTACCAATTCTGTAGCGAGAAGTGTATGGAAGCTTACGAAGGCAAGATGTAAAGACTATAGAGAATTATTGGGGTCTCTCCGACCCCTATCTAAATTTTTTTCTAATGATGATGTTCATGTCCATCAAGTGGAGACATCGCTCCAAATGCTCTCTGTACAATTTCTGGTAAAGCAGGATGGATATGTATTGCGCGGAACATTGGCATGAAACTTCGATTCTCAGTATACATAAGGTTAACAATCTCTTGAATGAGAATTGGAGCATAAGGTCCAATTATGGTCGCTCCTAGTATCTCTCCAGATTTTCTATCAGCAATCACGCGAACAAATCCATTTGGCCGACCCATGGCCATTCCCTTGGCTGAATCCTCGTAAGCATTTTTTCCAACCAACAATTCTTTGTCTGTTTCTTTTGCTTCGCGTAATGTCATTCCGACGGTCGCTATTTGCGGATAAGAGAACACCGCTCTGGGAATTGCATGATAACTCATACTGGCTAATTCAACCTGGTCGCTACCTTCTTCTTCTGCATTCATGACCTGAGAGATATTATGTTGAACGATTTGAGACTGGTCATTCGCAACATGACGAAACATATCATGTCCAAGTGCATCTCCAAAGGCCCAGATGTTCTTCTTGGAGGTTCTAAAAAATTCATCTACTTCAATCCAGCCCTTCTCATCAGTCTTGACTCCTGTCTTCTCTGGTTTGAAAAGGTCTGCATTCGATTGCCGTCCCGTTGCAATTAACAGAGTTTCTGCTTTGAATTTTTTAGTCTTTCCAGATGATCTGTCTTTTGCAATGACAATTTTCATACCATTCTTTTCGTTAACCTCTATAACTTCGTGGTCAGTAAATATGTCCATCCGCTTTGATAATTCACCTTTTAATAACTCGGACACATCCTCATCCTCTTCGGGAACCAGATACTTATTTCTTCCAAGGATAGTAACCTCAACACCCATTGCATCAAAGAAATGTGCGAACTCAGTTGCAACATAACCACCTCCAACAATAATCATCGACTGAGGTTTCTTCTTCATATCCATCAGAGTCTTGTTTGTGTGATATTCTACATTTTCTATACCCTTAATGGGAGGGATGAGTGGTCTAGCTCCAGCAGCAATTATGATATGCGGTGCAGTGATTTTCTCATCTCCAACCTTCACCGTATAGTCATCAACAAATTCACCCGTAACCTCATACCAATCATAGTTCTCAGCTGATCTAATAGATTCAGCCATTTTACTAGAATCAGGTCTAACCTCATCTCTCATTCTATCCATGATGCCTTCAAAATCAATAGATTCTGCTTCAAACTTGACTCCTAATTTTTCAGCATGTTTTGCTTGTTCTACAAGATCAGCGACATAGGTCAGAATCTTTGTGGGAATGCACCCTCTATTCAGACAAGTACCACCCATCCTGCCATGTTCAACTAATGCTACTTCTAGTCCTCGTGAATACATAGAAGAAGCAACGTTCGTTCCTGCACCAGAACCTATTACAATTAGGTCATATTCTTTCATTGTGTAACCCAACTCTTTCTAAACTATTGTTTAATATTGTTCAATATTGATAAACTTGCTGTTTTATGAAGGTTGATGAAAAAATGAATTTACACTGTGTTGGAGCCAACAGATTAATAATTCAATTAAAGCTCGCAAGACCTGCATGAAATCAACTAAAAATCAGTCATGCATCAGAATGGAGGAAAAACCATGAAAATTACTCAGACTGCAAAAGAGTATTTGACAGACTGGAAAAATCTAGCCACACATGCCATTGTCGGAATTGTTTTGATGTTAGTGATCTTTGTAATTCCAGTTCATATACATTTTCGAATTAGCATACTGGTCTCAGTTGTATTCATCAACATGTACAGAATGAGATTAGAAAATTCAGAAGATACTGATATTAGAGAAGATATCGATTTAGAGTAACATTGAGGATTTTAAATCAAATAAACAGCAATAGTTCAATAAGAAAGAAAATATAGACTACTGGGAACCAGTGATGCAGAGTCTTTATCCAATATATTTCATCGGATTCATATCTGCATTGTTATTATTCATAGCTTTTATTGTCATAACTAGATTGTTCATCAGAGAGAGATTTAGTTTTGCCCTATACTTGATGGCAATGACCTTCTTTCCTCTATTGTGGGTTGTACTTTCTATGTTTGGAAAGGCATCAAACTCGTCTGATTTAGAGATACTTGCGATTGTAATTATGGTACCAATGGGATTCTTCTTTGTAATGCTGTTTGATTCATTAACTCGCGAAACAGTTGATCCTATCAAAATGTCATATGTTTCGATTATGGCTGGTATCTTTTTCCTATCAAGTATTTTACAACTATCGCATAGTAGCTTTGATTTATTCACACAGTATGGCAGGGATATCATCTTTTTTGTAAGATATATTTCATGGAATCTCTATTCTGCTCCTCTAGGCATACTCTGGATATACTACACATTGAAAATCTATCAAATCACTCCCTCGAAACAGAAAAATTATGCTGCAATTAGCTTTTTAGGAGCTGTATTGGTGGGTATCATAAATCCGATTTTAGTAATAACACAAATTGGGTATACCATTGGTCTTCACATGCTTGCTTTTTCAACAGGTGTTTTTCTTAGTGCTATTGCATGGGCTAAAGAACCAAAACTTGCATATGTACTTCCCTTCAAAGCACTAAGGTTGGCAGTAGTTGAAACAAAAGGAGGATTACCCCTTTTCACTCATATATGGAATGACGAAGGTATATTCAAAGACACCTCAATGTTTACTAGCATAATTCAAGCAGTAACGATTTTCATTGACGAAACAATGGAACGAGGTAGCATCAACGAGATTCATTTGGAAGAAGCGATGATTATTGTGATGCAAGATGCAAATTATGATATTGCATCAATCCTAGTTACTTCAAAAGTATCTCAGATACTGAGAAGATCCCTCGAGAAGTTTACCCGTGAATTCTTAAAGGTATACGATAATTATCTAGAACATTCATATGACCTAGAGAAATTCAAGAGCGCTAAAAGATTAGTCAAGAAACATTTTAGATTTATTCCAGAATATAGTATCTAGTCTTTAACACATCAGATATCGTAAAATCGATGAGCATTATTCCAATAGATATTCTCTAAAACTTCAAGAGGTAGATCAAGGCCGTTGATGAAGGTGCCACCAGAATCTTCTGTGTCTTTATCAATAAAGGGAAGTGGTTCATCACGAACATCGGTTTCCCACAGAAGGCGTTGAGCAACATAACGACCTTCATAGTAATCGCGTTTACCTCTATTTGTACCAACATCGGTGCCGAATAAGATTCGGTCAGAATATTCGATTATGAAACTTCTAGCTGCATCTACGTTCTTGCTCAACTCACGAGCCATCCAACGAGATGAGGCTGTGTCAAGAACAATATTTGGAAATCGCTTCATCCAGCTGGATAGATTTTCTAATCTATGAATCTCAGGTTGAGACCCGAAATGAGCTATCTGTAATTTCAAAGTTGGATGTCTAGTTAAAACATTCTCCAGTTGAATAAGATTCTCCTTTTTTGTTCCATAGACTGAAGCATCTGAATATACAGTCTGGAAGTAGGTATCGGGGTCTCCAACATGGATGATTAAAGGGATTTGGTCCTGTTCTATTTTGTTGAAGAATGGATCAAGTTTCATGTTATCTAATCGAAAATGATTGTTCGCATGCTCAACGTAATCCCGCCATCTTGGTCCAAACCACATCTTAACCAACGAGAATCCCTCTTGAGATAAATTCGCGATTTCATCAAGCAATTTGGAAACATTGTAACGAATGGTTTCACTAGTAGGAAGATATTTTGCAAATACAAATTTTTCAGGGTATTTTGATTTTGCCTTTTCAAGAGCTTCTGGAGTATGGATAATTCCAATCTGTTTTCTTATACCAAATTTCTCTTCGATATCAATCATATTTGAGAGCCCTTCATGTCCAATATGTGTATGAGCATCAAATATCGCGCCAGAATACTTCCATTCAATCGTCACTTTCATTCACTTTGTAAGCAGAATAGAGCTTGAAAAGGAATTCTCTATCAGCATATTCTTTTGAAGGAAATCTGGATAGCTCAAAAGAAAAATGTGCTCCAAGAAAATGGAGCTCACTTCATTCTTTTCCAAACAACATATCGCTTGTAAACGAGGACTATAAGAGATAGAACCATCATCGAGCTGAATAAGACGAAAATACCTGGATTCTGAAAATCAGTGCCAATCAACACACCGTGAATATACGCTAAGAGAAGGGCTATGTAAATTGAACCATGGAGTATTTTCCAATATTTAGGAATCATTCTTCTAGCAAATCCAGCAAATAGAACAATATAGATGATGTATATAGCAGGTCTTCCTCCCAAAATGAGAAAATTCTCTAGAGAAGACACATCAGGAATAAACACAGCTAAGTTCATTTGAGAAATAGCGAGTGCCAACGGATGAATAGTGATAAGAATCAGACCAACTATTGCAAATAGATGATGAATCTTAACAAAAGGCTTTGAGAATATTTTGTAAATCTGTCTAGTAAAACTTGATAGTATTGATGCAACGAATAATGAAACAAATCCAGTTAGAGCTGCAACACGAATAATCGAATCGAATACATTGGTAGAAGGATTCAATACGACAGGAAGTATTGCTGCCGCAAATAGAACGATAATGCTCAGGATAATGAGTATCTGCTTTCTTTGATTGTCAATTTCCATAGATGTCAATGCTCCTAGGTACTAAGATAATAAGATAAAAAGAATACTTGAAAGTATTGATTGGGATGAATGTAATTTTTTGCCTAAAAATTCCATCTCAGCTTTTACATAATAATTCATGGCGCCAAGTAAATCAATGATAACATGCCTCTATTTATCCACCAATTCAATTGTCATCAGGTTATCCATAGAGAGGAGAAGCAGTAGGTATCAATTAATTGTGCGAAATACGGATGGTCAAGTATAGAAAAGTCAATATGAAGCAAAACGTTCTGGATGGTAAAGAAACAACTGAGAAAGTAGACCTTGTGAATACATATTCTATTTCTTTTTTTGAATACTACAGCAACCTTAAGAACACCTACCTATTGATAGCAAGTGAGGTCTCAAAAATGAGAATGCTACAGATACACAGTGATGGATTTTCATTTGAAGCAAAGAAAAAAGCTATCAAATCTGCAGAAAAAATAGAGCAAAAGAAATACTTGACCAAAGACTCCTGTCTGGTGAATTTTATAGCAGCCGAGACCTCCGATACACACGACATTGATCGAGCTGCTGAATTAACCACCAAGATGATTGAAGATGCAGCAAAAGAAGTGAAAGAGAACCATATTATCATTTATCCTTGGGTGCATCTATCAGAGAAGCCATCTCCTCCAAATGCAGCTTTGAAGCTGTTGAAGAAGATAGAGAAACTTCTCAAAGAAAAAGAATTTGATGTCTTTCGAGTGCCATTTGGTTGGTACAAAGCATTTGCCATTCATTGTAAAGGACATCCGTTAGCTGAACGTTCAAAGGTATTAGACCTGACGGAGGTTGCTAAGAGCGACGATGACGATACAACTGAAGGAGAAGATCTTACTGCACTGAAAGCAGAACAAGAAGCGATCTCGAAATTTTTCATAATGGAACCAGATGGAAAGATGACCGAGTTCGACAAATTCGATTACACTGGATATGAAGAATTACGACTCTATGTTAATTACGAGACCGCAAAAGATAGAACCGCACATGATCCTCCAGCACATATTGATCTAATGAAACAACTAGAACTAGTAGATTATGAGCCAGGTTCAGATGCAGGAAACTTTCGTTGGCCTTCCAGAGGTTTAACTTTGAAGAGAGCTATTGAGAAGCGAGTCACACAAGAAATGGTAGATTATGGCGCTCATGTGCTTCAAACCCCTCTAATATATGACTATCAGCATCCGGCTCTCAAATCGTATATGCAACGATTCCCCTCAAGACAATATGTGGTCCGGTCAGGAAACAAGGATTACTTTGCTAGATTCTCAGCCTGTTTCGGTCAATTTCTCCTGATATCTCAAGCACAGGTATCCTACAAGCAGTTACCTCTCAAATTGTTTGAGATTGCACCATCTTATCGAAGAGAGCAAAGTGGTGAATTAGCAGGAATGCGAAGACCAAGAGCATTCACTATGCCTGATATCCACGAGATTGTTAGTGACATCGAGATGGCAAAAGAAGCTGTGCTAAATCAGCTGGTCTTTGTCGAGAAATTGATGACCGAACTAGAAATAGAATATGAGGTATCATTCAGATTCCACAAACCTTTCTTTGAGGAAAATAAAGAATTCATTGATTCAGTCATTCAAAAGATAGGTAAGCCTGTAATGATTGAAGTTTTTGAGCAAAGGTACGCATACTTTGTTTTCAAAGGTGAATGGAATGTTGTTGATGACCAAGATAAGGCCGCATGTTTGGGAACAATTCAGATAGATGTTGAAAACGGAGAACGATTCGATATAACCTATGTTGATGAAGAAGGTGAGAAGAAGCACCCTCTAATTCTGCACACATCCCCATCAGGTTCAATCGAAAGGATTCTTTATGGTGTGCTTGAGCAGGCAGTTAAGGATATGAAGAAAGGTAAGAAACCAATGTTGCCTGTTTGGATGACGCCTGTGCAAGTTCGTCTTGTACCTGTTGATGAAAGTATGGTTGACTACTGTCAAGAAATCGGAAAGGAGCTTGATGAAGCAGGCATTCGTTACGAGATTGATGACCGGGACCAAACTGTTGGCAAGAAGATTCGAGCTGCTGAGAAATTGTGGATTCCATACACCTGTGTGATTGGTGACAGAGAAAAGGAATCTGGAAAACTCTCAGTTAGAAGAAGAGTAGAAAAAGACCAAGTGAAGATACCTTTGACAGAGCTTAAAGATATGATTCACGAGATAACTTCGTTTGCACCTAACCAACGGTTGCTTCTTCCTACTTTGATATCAAAACAAGCAATATTCTCTAGAACCGTATAGGATCATTTCAAAATCTGCTTGCAGATAGCAATACTATCTGTTTAAGCAGATATATTATTATTAAAATAGATAGTTGCTTATACGGAACTATTTTTACGTGGAGTGTCAATATACTGGATATTCCGGTGGAAGAAAAGTATGAAAGTACTAGTATTAGGTGCAGGTTTAATGGGGCACGGTGCCTCGTATGACTTGGTTCGTAGTGATAGTGTGGAAAAAATTATCATTGCTGATATTGACAAAGAACGAGCTGAAAAGCTAGCAGAAGAAATGGGACCAAAAGCTACAGCACAAAAAGTGGATGCAAGCAATAGAGATGAGCTTGTTAAAGTATTCTCCAAAGTTGACGTAGTGATTAGTGCTGTTAGCTATAAGGTCAACCACTTACATACTGAGGTAGCTATTGAAACAGGAACTCATTTGTGTGACCTAGGTGGCAATTTCAAAGTAGTAGAAAAACAGCTTGAACTGCACGAAAGAGCAAAAGAAGCTGGAGTGACAATCATACCTGATTGTGGTTTAGCACCTGGTATGGTCAGTGTTCTTGCAAGAGCAGCCATTGAAGGAATGACGAAAACAGAAGAGCTGAAGATTCGAGTTGGAGGGCTTCAACAAGAACCTAGACCCCCACTTAACTATGCATTGATATTCTCTGTTGAAGGATTGATTAACGAATATGTCGAAAAATGCATGGTACTAAGAGATGGAAAGATAGCCTACGAAGACCCATTAGTTGGATTTGAACAAATTGAATTTCCAGATCCTTTTGGAAAACTCGAAGCATTCAATACTAGTGGAGGTACCTCAACACTTCCCCTCACATACGAAGGAGTCATAGATAGTCTGGATTACAAGACCATTAGATATCCTGGTCATGGACATAAAATGTGGACTCTCATGAAATTGGGTTTAATGGATAGCACACTTCAAGATTTTGACGGTGTGAAAATCGCTCCTAGAACTGTCCTTGAACGTCTCTTAGAGAGAAATCTTCCTGAAACATCGAAAGATGCTACTCTTGTTCGTGTTTCAACTTCTGGCTGGAAAGGAACAGAATCCCGCTGCATTGACTATGAGATAGTTGATTATTACGATGATGACTCAGGTCTTACATCAATGATGCGTACCACTTCGTTTACTGCATCGGTAGCAGCGATAATGATGGGAGATGGTAGAATCACAGAGAGAGGTGTAGTACCACCTGAAAGATCAATCCCACCAGAACCATTCATCGATGAATTACGTGCAAGAGGAATTGACATTAAAGAACGCATCTACTAGAACCGAATGGATAACCAAGCTATCACATTTCAGGTAGCTTGGTTTCTTCTTTTGAAGAAATATTCTATGACTTTTTCTCCACATCCTAGGTATTCTGTTTGGAAGGACATTTCTTTAGAACTGTCAAAGAAAGAGATGAAACTGTCACCATTCATGAAGGTTAAGATACATATTAAAAATATTTGATAATTTGATATACTAAAACCTGGATAGATTCTCGATTCCTACTAAAAGATATCAGATGATTTTCAATCATTCTAGGAACTATTATCAGTCAATCATGTATCTCATTCTTGAGGTTTAGGAATGAAATATGGCCACATATATGAGAAAATACTTGATGCTCGTACCGTTCTGAAAGATATTAAACACACAACCAGACTTGATCATTCTCGAACCTTTAGTAAGTTCGCCGGTGGAGAGGTATATCTGAAATTGGAAAACCTACAGAAGACTGGTTCATTCAAGGTACGAGGCGCAGCTTATGCAATGTCACAATTAACAGATAGCGAGAAAGAAGCAGGGGTGGTCGCTGCTTCTGCAGGAAATCACGCACAGGGCGTAGCTTATGCAGCAACTCGCCTAGGAATAAAATCTACCATAATAATGCCAATTTTTTCGCCAGTTGCCAAGATACAAGCTACAGAGAGTTATGGAGCAGAAGTAGTGCTTTATGGAACAGCATTTGATGACGCTCTAGCCCATGCTATAGAGATTTCTGAAAAGACCAAAGCAACATTTCTACACCCTTTCAATGATGAAGATGTAATTGCAGGACAAGGAACAATTGGACTTGAGATATTAGAAGAATTACCAGATGTTGATGTTATTGCAGTACCAGTCGGAGGTGGAGGTCTAGCATCAGGCATTGCGATTGCAGCTAAACATCAAAGACCGGAAATAGAAGTCTATGGTGTTGAAGCTAAGAGTGCTGACGCTATGAAAGAATCATTAACAGCTAACAAGTTAGTAGGTGTAGAAGGGCTAGATACTATTTGTGATGGCATAGCAGTTAAAAAACCAGGGCCAATCACATTTGAAATCGCCAAAGATCTTCTCGAGGGAGTTGTAACCGTTGATGAATTTGAAGTTACTCGGACATTATTCCATCTATTAGAACGAGCCAAGATAGTTGTTGAACCTGCAGGATGTGTTGGACTTGCAGCTATGCAGCATGGTATCATTGATGTGAAAGGCAAGAAGGCAGTAGCTATTCTATCAGGAGGCAACATCGATATGAGTATGATGTCAAGATTGATTGAAAAAGAACTATTCCGACTTGGTCGTTCAGTCAGAGTCAAGGGCGTTATCCTAGATAGGATTGGTAGCATGAACAAAGTTCTAGAGATAGTAGCAGAATCTGGTGTAAGTGTCGTTCAAATTCAACAGGATAGAAGTGACCCAGACATTGCCCCAAATAAAGCTGAATTAGAATTGGTTCTTGAGGTTCCAGACCAATCAGCCGTTGATAGAATGCTAAAACTCCTGAAAGACAAAGGGATGGAATTTGAAATACATGAAGATTGATCCAGTATAATCATTCTAGGATATCATGCATCCTACGTTCGGTATATCACATTAACCAATGACATTTCATGTTGTTAGCTTCATTGACAGCAATTGCATAATGTCAAGGATAAAACTTCTAATAATTGTGCAGGTGATATTATCAAGAAAATACTAGGATATATATGACACGAAAGCTGGAAAAAGTGTGAAATGACAGACGTAACTAGCATCATAATTGCAGATGATGAGCCTTTGCTCGTTGATCTATATTGTGATGCAATATCTAGTCAAGGCTTTCATATAACAAGGACATTTCAAAATGGCCGTGAACTAATGAATTTCCTGATGAGTACAAATGGAAGGAAGGTCATTATATTAGACCATCTTATGCCACTCTGTGACGGAATATCTATTGTTAGGAAAATCAAAAAGAATGTAAACGCAAAAGATCACTATTTCATTCTAGTTACTGGAGATGTGTCCTCAGTAGCCGAGGCTGAGAAAGCAGGTGCGGATGAAATACTCATAAAACCCTTCAGAATGCACATGCTGACGAAAGCTATCAATAATGGCTTATCGATACTACAACAATAACATATTAGCTAGATTATTGATAATATGATAATAGTATAGATCAATGTACTCAAGACTATTGCTGGCAGGGGATTTTTCATTTTTATTGTAGCCCAAGTAATAGTTACAGTACTTATAATCATGAGAAATGCGAAATAGATCATAAAAACTGCTACTTGAAATCCGAGGAAAACATTAGAAATTGCAAGTAATACTACGGTATCAACGATGACTAGCATTACGAACGTTCTGGCAGCCAAAGCAAAGATGAAATTTGACATCTCGGGATATCTGTTATCCCATTCTCTTTCCGCAATGTTAAAACCGCGAATAATCAAGGATTCTACAAATACGTAGAGAAAGATAGGACCAATTATGAGGATACCTTTCAGAATAGTTGACTGACTCTGTAACACAGTGAAGAAGTCGAGAACAAAGGAAAACTCGAGAATAGTAATTAGGGGAGCTAGATACATCCAGATAATTATCCAGAAAATGCACAGTCCAGAAATAATCAGAGAAACAATCCAATCAGTAATACCTTTTTCTGAATTCCGCTGAAAGACATTCGTAGTATTGAATATCATCTTCTTTGTGTCTTTGTTATTTCCTAAAGACAATACAAAAGCTGCAAAATATAGACTGATTAAAATGCTTGCTATTAATGATATTATAGAATAAGAGAAACTCAAAAGAATTACAAGTAGAATTGATGTAAGACTAGCAAGACCGGAAGATAATCCAAATGAATTAATCATATTTGGAGCAAGTTCATTCTTCCCTAACTGTTGTGGTTGTATTCTTCTTGGAAATATCGAAATGATAATTGTGAATAGTGGAACTAATGTCCCAAAGAAAAATAGTGGAGCCAAGAACTGAGTATAGTATCCATAATGAAATACAACAGCAGATGTTGGCAAAGTTTTGTTGAACTGTTCATTCCCTTGAACACTTCTAACTGACCATTCAACAGATGAGACCGTCGTATCAATATCGTTCAGTTGCATATCATATTGAGTAGGAAAAATAGTGAACTTGTAGGCAGTCTGATTTTCGAAGGACCCGTAAGTTTCTCCCAGTGAGATTTCTGACTCTCCGGTTACATTCATTAATGATTCAGTAATCGAATCGAGCGATGTGGAGTTATATCCCATTGCAAAATACGTGTTCCCCGGTAAGGAGATTGCATCAGGAATGCTAATCATATCAGAATTTCCTATGGCAACATATGATAGAGGCTCGTTGGATGATACATTCATAGATAGAGCAATTTGAAATCCAACAGAATAACCAATTACACCATAAGTATCATTGGATAGCCGAGCATTCCTATTTGTATAATTTAGAAAAACAAAATAGATGTCCTGAGCTATAATATCGATTTGTGTCTGGTTAATTCCTGATGCAGAAACTGGCTCCTCACTGGATAAATCAAAAGACATCACAGTAAAATTTCGTCTGGCTAATTCTATATTCACTGCGTATAGAGATTCAAAAGATTGCCCCAAATCAGGGATAGTGACTATGACAGGCATTTTTTCGTAGTATGAACGGATTCTTGGAGAATAAACCTTGCATGTAAGATTATAACCAGAGATACTTTCAATCTCAACGGTCTGATACTCTATATCACCAAATCCAGTACTTGCAGAAAAACCAAGATAAAGGGAAGAAAGAGTGAGAATAGAGAGAACAAGTAGTGTGAAATAATGATATTCTTGGTCCATATTAGTCACTCTCACACGATTCTAGTTATGTTTGATGAATAAAGGTGACGGTGCTACTCGTTTTTTTCCTCTCGGGAATGCTGAATTGACAAATAAAATAAACAAACCCGAGGAGTGTATCTAGATATTCCAATTCGCTGTGATAGAATTGATTCGTAAGTTAAATGTGATAGCAATAGTTTTCATAACACTAATGATTCTCCCATTTTTTGTGAATATAGAGCATGAATCAACACAGACAGTTGACCACCAAACACACAGTGATGCTCCAGTTCGTTCTCATAATTCAGAGGATAATTTCCTAACATGGACATCCAGAACAAATATCGAACATACTAGAGTAATGAACGATACATCAATTTCTGGAGACCATATCAAACTAGCTATCAATCACGATACAGCGTCATATTCGAATTTTTCATCTGAGATTGAAATTAGGACATCGGGGTATCTAAACAAGACGTATACTGGAGAGCTAGTGGTTCCTGATGAGGGGTATACATTTACTAATAGCCCAGTTTATGGATATGAGGATCAATATGTATGGATTGAGATTACAGGTTTGCAGCATGGTTATCCTGTTTTTCTTACAGGCACATTTACCAATTTAGATACTGATTTTTTGGGATTTGCAGGACATATTCCAAGTAGTGAGTACAGTTATGAAAGTAATACTCTGGGGAATAGAATGGTATCCCAACAATATCCTGAAACAACCTCTGTGTATTGGAATTTCCCTTCAGACACCTTGAGGATTGCTATTTTTTCTTGGTCTCATGACGGTGGAAATTACACGCTTCATGTGGAGCAAGGACGAACTTGGGAGAAGTCTGTTGTAAATGAGTTAGTCGAGTTTGATACATATCAACTAGCAGATAATTTCACGGTAGATATCAACGCTTCAGTGATATCGGAAACTCAAACTCTATTCTTTCATTATTCTAATATCGAGATTAGTAATTTCTTTGCTGCAACTGTCAATAACATCCAGGTAGTAAACACACAATCGCTGGCATATCTATCATGGAATATAACTGATAGGAACATAGATGAAACTCATGTTTGCGAAATTCATATATCGAGGGCAAGTTCATTTAGTAGTTCTCTATTAGGATATGCAAATAATGAGTGGGTTTTTGAATACAATTTTACCAACTTCATTCTTGCTGACGACTATTATTTCATAATTCGAGCGATAGACTCTGGTGGTGTTTTGGGAGTTGGAGAATCAGAGGAAATTAGAGTAGGTACGCGATTTGACGTTCCATCAAGAATACTAAGAGAAATAGAAATACAAGGGGCTGAATTATTCACATTCATTAATGGGACAATAGATAACATTTTACGAATGCGTTTCTCTGGAAACGAATCATTTCAGTTCAGAATTTTACTTGATAATAGCGTTATCCAGCATGATATCTGGAAAGAAGGAATAGTAGAAATAAATTTGGACTTCTTAGAACCAGGGACATACACCTTGACAATAGAAGCCTCCTCCCTGATACGTTCAGCTTATGGGAGGAATGAAGTTACTATTGTTGTACATAAGCCAGTATTTCATAAGAATGCATATTTGCAATATGACATCGTTCTGATCAGTATGGGATGCTTCGTGTTTTCATTTTCTGTGCTTATTGGTGAACTTCTTATTTCATGTAAGATTAGAAAAAAATAGAAAGAGAGGAAGCTCCATAACTGGAGCATATCATCTCAGTTCATTGTACTAGCTTCTTTAATGGCTGCTTGAGCAGCTGCCAATCTTGCGATAGGTAATCTATACGGAGAACAAGACACATAATCGAGACCTATCTCATAGAAGAATTCAACAGACCGGGCATCTCCACCATGTTCTCCACAAATACCTAATTTGATGTCTGGACGTGTCTTTCTTCCTCGTTCAATAGCAATCTGCATCAGTTGGCCAATTCCTCTTTTATCAATGCTAACGAATGGATCATTACGTAGAATGTGAAAATCCAAATATTTTGGTAGAAATGAGTCGATATCATCTCGACTAAACCCAAATCCCATTTGACTGAGGTCATTAGTTCCAAATGAGAAGAACTCTGCAGTTTGTGCCATATCTCCTGCACGCATACAAGAACGAGGAGTTTCAATCATTGTACCAAGCAGGAAGTCTATTTCATCACCAGTATCTTTCTTGAAATCTTCGTGTACTTTTTCAATACGCATCTTCATAGTTTTGAGTTCAGCAGCGCCGATAGTAACGGGAATCATGATTTCCAAAATGACTTCTTTCCCTTCCTTTTTCAGCTCGGCTGCAGCTTCAAGGATTGATTTGATCTGCATCTCGTATATCTCTGGATTTGTCAAACCTAGCCTAACACCACGGTGGCCCATCATCGGATTATTCTCTCGGAGGGCATCGCCTCTCTTTCGTACCTCCTCTAAGGGAATATCAAGAGCATGAGATAATCGCTCCTGGCCAATTTTACTCTGGGGTACGAACTCATGCAAGGGAGGGTCTAGTAAACGGATTGTCACAGGTTTACCTTCCATTACTTCCAAAGTAGCTTTGATATCTTTCTTTACGAAGGGAGATAGTTCCTTCAAAGCCTCAGTTCTTTCCGCCTTGGTTGCACTCATAATCATCTTACGAAGCAGAAAGAGTGGCTCATCAGATCCTTCACCATAAAACATGTGTTCAGTTCGGAAAAGTCCAATACCTTCAGCACCAAACTCTAAAGCTTGTTTTGCATCCTCAGGGGTTTCAGCATTAGCACGGACACCCATCTTTCTGTATTTATCAACCAAGTCCATGAATTCTTGTAATCGAGGATTCTTAGTTGAATCGATCATAGGTAGTTCGCCCAAATACACATTTCCGATGGTCCCATTTAGTGTGATAGTAGTACCTTCTTCATAGACAGTCCCATTAATCATCAATTTTTTCTGATAGGGGTCAACTTCAATTCCAGACGCTCCAACAATACAGCATTTCCCCCATCCACGAGTTACTAATGCTGCGTGACTGGTCATTCCGCCACGAGCTGTAAGAATTCCATTTGCAGCTCGCATTCCTTCTATATCTTCAGGGCTAGTTTCTTCTCGAATGAGAATTACTTTCTTACCCTCATTATTCCATTTCACAGCATCCTCAGAAGTGAAGACAATCTGACCTACTGCACCTCCAGGGCCTGCTGGAAGACCTTGAGCTAAAGGTTTTACTTCCTTCTCCGCATCAGGGTCGAGTATTGGATAAAGCAATTGTCCAAGTTGAGTAGGTGCTAATCTGAGAACTGTTGTTGATTCATCAATGAGACCTTCATCAAGCATATCAAGAGCAATATTCAAAGCTGCTGTTGCAGTTCGTTTCCCAACTCGATGTTGTACAAGAAAGAGCTTACCCTGTTCAATAGTAAATTCAATATCCACCATATCCTTACTATACCCTTCCAATTTATCTTTGATATCACATAGCTCTTTGTAGAGTTTTGGCATTCTCTCTTCGAGAGTTGGTAAGTCTTTACTCTGCTCATTCTTAGACTCCTCGTTCATGGCATTTGGAGTCCTGATACCAGCAACGACATCTTCTCCTTGTGCATTGAATAAACATTCTCCGTAGAATTTGTTTTCTCCAGTTGCAGGGTCTCGAGTGAAAGCAACACCAGTAGCCGATTGGTCACCCATATTTCCAAACACCATTGACTGAACAGTACAAGCAGTTCCCCAATCATCTGGAATACTTTCTATTCGTCTATAAGCAACAGCACGATTTCCACCCCAACTCTTGAAGACTGCTCCAACTGCACCCCACAGTTGTTCATAAGGGTCATCGGGAAATTCGCGACCTAGAGTATCTTTGATTCGTTTCTTGAATTCCTGAATTATTTCCTTCAATGTTTCAACTGAAAGATCGGTGTCTAACTCAGCACCTGTTTCTCTTTTGCGCTTGTTAAGAATCCATTCTAATTGCTGTCGAATCCCCTTGCCTTCCTCAGGTTGAATGCCTTCTGCTTTTTCCATAACAACATCGCTATACATCATGATTAGTCGTCGATACGTATCATAAGCAAACCATTCATTGTTTGTAACAGCTATGAGTCCTGGGAGAGTTTCGGTTGTTAAACCAACATTAAGTACGGTTTCCATCATCCCAGGCATACTCTGACGTGCTCCAGACCGTGTTGAAACAAGTAGTGGATTTTCAGGATCTCCAAACTTTTTATCCATGATTTCTTCTATCCATTCTAGTGCTTCTTTTGCTTGTTTCTTGACTTCTTCGGGGAGACCGTCTTTTTGGAGATAAATATTGCAAACTTCTGTACCAATCGTAAAACCAGGGGGTACAGGTAATCCCAATAAAGTGGCACTAGCAAGAGCTGCTCCTTTTCCACCCAGCTCATTTTTCATTTTACCTGTGCCATCAGCTTTACCTGCGCCAAATTTGTAAACGTATTTTGTCAATCGATATGCGCTCCTATTCGCGTTTGATGGGTCTGCTTCATTCTTTTTCAAATCGGTTTGCTAACGTATGTGAAGCAGCCACTTCAAGTAAAAGAGTACTCTTTTTTCCATTAAAAGGGGTTTCATCTAGACATAGAATTCAAAATATTTTGAAGTCTGGAAGAATCGTTTAAAACTATTCTAAGATAACATATGATTGGGAAAGTCTTGTCTTTGAAGAAACCACCGATTTTAGCTATATCGTTATTACTAGTAATCATGTCGTTCACTATCAGCTCCACAGATGGAACAACATTAAACAATAAAGACGTAGACATTCATGGATTTGTATGTTCAAATATGCCTGCTGGTCTACTTGAATGGACAAGCAATGAAGATTCAACACCAAAGTCGGTTTCTGAAAATAGTACTCTTGTCGGAGATCATGTCATCTTACATTCGTCACCGGAAGTACCAGTCGGTAGAACAATTGAATCAATTCAACTAACTGTTGATAATACAACGTACCATAACTCGACACATGATTTGATAATTCCACAACTCAACTTCGACCCATTCAATGAGGAATTTGAAATATTCAATTCGAATTTTCAGTGGGTCATTGTTCATGGAATCGAAAGTGGGTGTACGCTCGAAATCACGGCCACATTCACAAATGAAGATACTGATGTAATGGCTTGGCACGGAGGTCAAAATCCCAATGTGTATCGGTACGATGACAACATACTAAGTGGACAAATGGCATCCCAATATAATCCCGAAGTTGGACAAATCGAATGGTTTTATCCCAATCAAACATTAATTATTGGCATTTTTGATTATTCAGAACAGGCTGGAACTTGTAGATTAGAAATCACCAGTATCGAGGAGCAAATCGTTTCTGGGATTGATAGTGTCAGCTATGACACCTATGGCTTTCAAACTAACAGAACTGTGAATCTTACGGTATCATATTCCCTCGATAATGGAAGTGACTATGTATACAATTTTAGAAATCTTACCTTTGATAATTTCTTTTCACCCGAGATTTATAACGTAGTAATATCACATGACCAAGCTGTTCTCACATTTGCATGGCAAATCGAGGATAGAAATTTACTGGAGAATCACACCACCGATCTTTATCTTTCTTTTGATAACGGGCAAACATATTCAATCATCACTGCTAGACTGAATCAGACTTCCTATGAATTTGACATGACAGGTTTTTCAAATCGAGTCTACTATTTGTTGATAGTTGTATCTGATGAAATAGGATTGTCTAATAGCATTATAGAGACCTTTACCCTTACCTCATCAACCAATCCAATTTTACTTGGTGTTGAAGACCTTGGAGACATGGTCATAGAGTATGGCTCAGAGAACTCAACGATTGTATGGCATTTGGTACAAGACGACAATCCAACTGTAAATTATAGAATTTATGTCAATGACATTGAGATGTATGAAGGAATATGTAGTGATGGAACAATAGAATTTGACTTGAGTGAGTTTCTACCAGGTGAGTATACCATAGAGTTAGAAGTATGGCAAGCTGGTCGAATCTATAATGATGCATTGGTAGTTCTAATAATTGATTCCGGATTCCCTGTTGAATTGATTGCTAGTTTTGGATTGACTCTATTGGGAGTTGCGATTTCAATAGTTTTCTTGTATAAGATTGCTAATGCAAGAAGAAATCAAATGGGAAAATGGAAACCTGAAGAAATCCGTGTGATCGATGAAGATGAATGAGTAACTAGGAAATAATAGTAAACTAGTGATGGTAGGTTTAGGGATTATATTTATCGAAAACTTGGACATTGTAGAAGAATATCTGCTAAGAACTCGTATAACCTGATACAGAATTAAGGTCAGGGTAATATATGCCAAGTCCCTGACTTGAACCGAGCCAGTCCAGTACACTTTCTGGATGGATAATGCCCGGATGTCCAACTAAAATAAATAGACGGTTACAGCTGAATCATCAGCATTATATTTTGCTACCAAACGGTAGGTTATTAGGGAGTGGACGTTCCAGTTTCTTCTTGCTAGAGGAAGCCTCCATGATAGACTTATCCCGAAATGAAGAACAATTAGAGAGAACAGTAGAGAGATGTAGAGAACGGAATATTGTCATTCCAACGTTTGACCAGCTAAAAAATCCTGAGCGCATCCCTGAAAAAATCAAAGATGATTTGAAGAGTATAGACCTCTGGGCTGTAGAACCACAGAATCTCTTTCGTATAACATGGAAGAATGCACCTCAAGATAGAGGAGGTCTCTATCGCGAGTTACCAAACTATATGGAAATTCCCAAAGAACTAACTGGAATTCAAGCAAGAGTCATCGCTCTTGTTGGTAAATGGTTCCCAACAGGCGCTCACAAAGTAGGAGCGACTTTTGGATGTCTGGTACCACCTCTAGTTACTGGACAATTCGATCCAACACGACATAAAGCAGTGTGGCCAAGTACGGGAAATTATTGTCGAGGTGGAGCATACGATGCAACTCTTCTAGCATGTGAAAGTATAGCAATTCTTCCAGAAGAGATGTCCCAAGAACGTTTTGATTGGCTCAAAACAGTAGCTGGAGAGATTATAGCTACTCCTGGTAGTGAGAGCAATGTCAAGGAGATATACGATAAAGTATGGGAATTAAGGAGAGAACGTGATGATATTTTCGTATTCAATCAATTTAGTGAATTTGGTAATTATCTTTTTCACTATGATGTGACTGGACAAGCAATGGAAGAAGTTCTAGAGAAAGAATTAGGAAACGATAGGTATCAAGGTGTTTGTCTGACAACTGGCTCTGCGGGAACTATTGCATGTGGGGATTATATGAAGCAACTCTATCCCACATCAAAGATAGCAGCTGGTGAAGCTCTCCAATGTCCCACTCTATTACTAAATGGATACGGTGCACACCGAATTGAAGGCATCGGAGATAAGCATGTACCATGGATTCACAACACACGCAATACAGACATGGTCATTGCTATTGATGACAACGATTCGATGGCACTGATGCGACTGTTCAATGAGCCCGAAGGAAGAAGATATCTCATTGAAGAAATTGGCATCTCTGAGAACTTCGTTTTGAATCTGGATCTACTAGGTATTTCCAGCATCGCAAATCTCCTCATGTGTATAAAATTTGCCAAGTACTATGAATTGACATCAGATGATGTTGTACTCACAGTCTTTACAGATTCTATGGAGATGTACCAATCCAGACTAAAAGAGGCAACAACAAGAGTTGGACCATATACCCGTGAAGATGCTATTCGGGACTACCATAGACATCTCCAAGGGATGAAAATGGATGCCATGCTGGAACTTAGTTATTACGAGAGAAAGAGAATTCATCATCTCAAATATTTCACTTGGATTGAGCAGCAGATGTTTGAACTTGATGAATTGAATCGCCAGTGGTATGAATATGATGAGTATTGGTCCGAAATCCAACAAATGACTCCGAAAATCGATGAACAGATTGTGAGATTTAACGAAGCTGTCGGTCTCTTCTAAATCTACTGAGGAGGTCTATGATGGAAAAAGACGAGTCTGATTCCTCTACTATTAATATACCATATTCGGGAAACTTGGGAAAACAGGTTGAAGAGGTTTCAATAGATGCCAAGAAAATCGATCTCTATCTCAGAACCATCTCAGCAATTGACCTAGCTGAAGTTTCTCGATTAAAAAACCTTGAATGTCTTGATCTCTCATTCAATCGATTGGAATCTATTGATTTATCTGGTCTCTCTACATGTAGAAAAATCAGAGATATCAGACTCCAGCATAACAATCTCTCATCTCTAAATCTTTGGCCATTGATATATTCTAATAATCCAGAGTTTGTAGACATATCCAATAATGAAATAGAATCAATAGATCTTACAGCTGTTTTCCATTGGAAAGCTGTAGCAACAGACCCTGGTTTACAAGTCCAATTTGATCCATGTCTGCGATACTTACCTCAAGTTCTTGGAAAGACAATGATTGATGAAAGAACGAAACATAGAGATCCTCTCGCAATAGTTACATTCAACGATTATGAATCTGCAATCAGAACCAGTGGATGGAATCATATTAGGAATAGAATAAAGGAAATCCTTCAAAAAATTACTCCAAAAGATTGGTTTGCATTTCAGAGAGGAATGCTTGAAGGATTAGGTATTAGTGAACTCGCTTGTTATGATGGTGACCCGTTTGAAATCCTGAGATTTGGCTTTGAAGAGGATGATTATGATAGGGCAAAAATAAACATGTATACTGGAACTGTAAGTCTACTCGAAAAGCAAATAGAAAGAAATGGACCAACTACTTTTCTAGATATTCGAAAAATGTTAGAAACAGAAGCATGTACATTGGTACCAAAAATTATTGAACGTCGCAAAGAAGAGATAGAATATACCGTAATTCCACAAATTGATGATAGGGTCATTCTAATGCCTCTGTGGATAACTGCTAATGGTCACAGTATATTATCTGCTCTGGAATTAGGTTTGCGTACTAATTCCAATGTATTGCAGATAATTAGAGAGCAATTTGCAAAGTTAGATCAGGAGCTTCATGTTTTGCGAGATGGACCGATCAAAGATTCCTATGGACTTGAATGCACTCTTTCATATCGAAGACATATCGCACAGATAGTCCAACATAATCAGCCACCACCAAGATATATCAGCTCACGGAAATTGTAGAGTTTATAGAACACCCTGAATGAAACACTATCCTTTTGTATGAAAAGTGACAAGAAGGGTATGCAATGATTTCTGAAACATCGATAGTCCAACCATACAAATCAGATGATGGTGATATAGACACTTTGCTAAAATTCCTAAGAACGGTTACAAAAATAATTGATAATAGTTTCAATCCACCTGACTCTAAATTTGACAAGCACTCTGACTCGGCAGATTATGATTTTGTTGAGGAGAAATACAAACTAGGGAATCAAAGTATATTTTTCTCAATTATGCATAGAATGGAATTTGAAGCAAAGTATGGAGGTCACGCTGTTGACATTGTAATAATTCAATCTCATGGTTTATCTGAAAATCAAAGTATCTCTATCGAGGTTTCAAGAAGATATAGTACTCCTCGGTTTGCAAAACTAAGTATTTCTGTTGTCGACGAGAACATTTCTAAGAAAATTATCGAGATGTTTCAAAAGGAGTTCGATGCTAGGTCTCAACTCGATGAAACAGACATCAAAAGACATGTAACAAGTGCACTGGTTGCAGTTAGAAGAGGTGCGTGGAGCGGTGCTGAATCTCATGCAAAGATTGTGCTTGATAATGACCCGAACAATGCTGAAGCATTATTGTATTTGGGTATCGCTCGAGCCGCTCAAGGCGATTTGACCAATGCTGAAAAAATATTGAAAGAAGTACTCGAAAAAGACCCTAGTAATTATGATGCATATTATAACCTAGGTCTTGTGTACAAAAATTCCGACAGACTCGAGGAATCTGTAATTCTCTATCAAAAGGGATTAGAAGTCAATCCCGATAATCACGCAATACAATTTCAACTTGCTCGAGCATATGAAGAAATCGGAAATAAGGAGAAAGCACTATTCTATTATAGAGAAGCTCTCAGAACTAGTCCAAATCCTGATGGTGCGTTTCATTACACAGGAATGGACTTTACAACCCATTCAAAAGACGGAATTGCAAGACTGGAAAAAGAATTGAATGGTAATGATTCTTAATCATTCTGTGATCTCCGTTTTCTAGTTTCATAATAATCACAGGCTTTGGATAAAGCAGTTATAGCCTCTTGCATATTTCTGAAAACAGGAAGTTGCTTATCTACAAAGACGTCCCAAGCTTCTTTTCTTGCTTTCGGATAAGCAACATCAGGAACTGCAATAAGAACTGGTTTATTTTCACGAATAGAAACCTCTCTCGCAGCTTCCGCCATATCTCTCCAAAAATCAATCACAGCATCTGCTGCACCCATAATTGTAGCAACCTGATGTATATGATGTACATCAGCTTCAAAAATCAATGAATCGAATTTGGAGTCAGAACCAACAATTCGAAGAACTTCTGTAGTTGTTTGATCAGAATAATAATCTGCAGCAAGGTCTATCGGATTTTTTAGAGAAGTACCCACATCTCGAATCAACGGATCAAGCTTTTCAAGAGTTTCATTGGAAGTAGTAGGTACTTTGAGACCCGCGTCAATACACATGTCAGTATAGATTACACTTGTACCTCCACTAATTGCAATCATACCAACATTTCTAGATGCTGGCTCCGGACAAAGAGAGAATACACTGAGTGTAGCAACAAGTTCCTCCAATGTAGAAACGGTGGGTACATTTGCTTGTTTGAACGCTGCAGACCAGAGTTCACGATTTCCAGCCAAAGCTCCCGTATGTGATGACACTGCACGGGAACCTTCAACAGACCTCCCACCTTTTAATACCACTACAGGTTTTTTATCCGCAAGAATCTTAAGCTCATGAAGAAGTTCACTTCCAGACTCTGTACCTTCAATGTATGCTCCTATAACATTGGTTTCTTCATCTCCCTGAAAATATCTAATTAGCTCAGGAGGTTTGATATCAACTGAATTACCAAAACTAAACAACTTACTAAAACCAACACCGGACTCGGCAGCAGCAGTATAGGTACTTATTGCAACACCACCTGACTGTGAAATGAAACCCACATCACCCACTCTTTGGATAATGGTAGGTGCAAAAGCAAATCCTAGTTTAGGATAACAAATACCCATGCAATTAGGCCCAAACACTCTCATTGAAAGGTTACTTACCATATCTAAGAATTTCTTTTCTTCAGATCGACCCTCATCTGTTCCTAATTCTGAATAGCCGCTAGTAAATACAGTAGCTCCTTTTGCACCTTTATCAGCTACCTGTTTGATAACTTCAGGTACCACTCGTCTTGGAACAGCTATAATAGCATAGTCAATGTTCTCAGGGATATCATCCAAGCTTGAATGAATCTTATGACCAAGAACCTCACCCTCCCTGTGGGAAACCAACCAGACCTTTAGGTCATGGGGCCATTGAAGCATTGAGTGAACCCAGTAATAGCCAAGCTTCATTGAAACACCAATGATAGCCACGGATTTGATTTCCAGCATTTCTGAGATAGAGGGTTTCTTCACCGACATCTGAATGACCTTCAGTATTGCGTTTTCTACTAATGCGAGATTTAAGAGTACCTGATTGGGATAGATTTTGTGAGTTTCCTTCGTTTGATGATTTCTCTATTTAGCCAAGTTAATTTAGTTAGAAAAAATAAACAATCTTGAACAATCAGAAAGAGTTTTCTTTGTTGGAATATCTCAAATCTCACATAACTGAGGAAGGGTAGATGGAAATGCTTACTCTACGAGGAACAATCAAGAAATTCAAGAAACACTTGGTAGTTTCTATCGTCATCTGGAGCATAGTTGTTCCAATAGCTGACGGTTTCATTGTTCAGCGAGATAGGAATCGCAATATGCTCTATGGCGAATTGTTTTGGAGTGAGGGGTTTCATGTATATGATTTGACTGATGAAGATTTGAATAACACAATCCCAAATATTCCAAATGATCATCTATTAACAGATGTATTGAATGTAACATACGAATATCCAATCATAACATTGATGTTCTATGCAGGTATAGCTTTGATTGAACCTGGGATATATGGTCCCCATTTTCTTGCAAATTGGATTCTGGTTATGATATTTCATCTGAGTCTTTTACTTTTTGTATTTCTTAGCCAGAAATATTGGCAGCATCAGTGGTACAAAGAGGTATTTGGAGCTTACTACTGTTATGGATTTTTTCTTACAGTAGGCTTTGCTAAGATTGAACCATTTGTCGATCTTTTGTTTCTCTGTGCAATTTACTTCTTACGTAAGAAGAAATACTTCCAAGCAAACATCATGTTAGGGCTTGCTTTTCAAACAAAATTGTATCCTGCATACGCATTACCATACTTTTTCGTATCAAATCCAGTAGCATCTATTGCATTTTTCTTGACGACAATCAGTCTTTTCTTGCCACTCCTTATTACAGGTGTTTCAAACGAATCATTAATTGCACACTTGTTGAATAGCTCAAGCTATTCAGATATTATCACAAATCCATTCTATATCGGTTGGGTAGCTCAAAATCCAATCTCAATACTTGCTCCACTGGTCTTGTTTATAGCATTTCTATACTGCACATTAGAAACAAAGAATTGGAAAGGAATCCCGATATTACAACCCAGATTTAGAATACAACAACCATTGGCAATATTGCTCTATCTCATCCCTCTTGGTCTTGTTTTTCTATCCTGGGTACTAATATGGTACTATGCTTGGTTCTTCTTTAGCATCCTTCTATTTGAACGCGAAATAAATGCAAGAAAGTATAGATATATCCTAGTCGGATTCGCTATTGCACATATAGTAGGAGTCTTAGTGAATCCAGGATATTTCTTGGTAGGCCCACTTCAAGAGTTCCTTAATCATTTCAAATAACGGCCAGATTTGGCATAATGCATAACCTTTTTGTCCATGTACGAAGTTTTCCAGATAGATTCATTGCACATATAGCAAAAGACCTTAATGTGGGAATAAAATCCGTACTAATCTCAGGGTCTCTATAAGTAAATCCCTCATATTAATAGGAGTAGAAAATGAATGCGAGTATATCTAGATGCAAATTTCTTCATATCAGGTTTTTCAGATAGACCAAAGGACGTATACGTAATCCAAGAAGCAGCTGAAATGGTTGGATGGGAACTATGGATTACAAGACAGGTTTTCCACGAACTAAGATGGTATCTTCGACGTGAAGTTGAGAATATGATTCAGATAGATGAGACCCTTAAGAAAGAGATTCAAAACTTCATGAAGCAGTTTACAAAACCAGAGAGCGCACTACCACAGTTGAATGACATGTCATTAGTTCTTGGTGCACATAGAACATCTGGGGATGCAAAAATCGTTACAAGTGATCTAAAACTATTACGAACAATCGAAGATTTTGAAATGAATTTCGAAGGTATGGTTGGTTCCGCATTTGTTCTTCAACTTATGGAAATGATAGATGATGAAGGTCTGAAAAAGAAACTTAGAAAGATAAGAGACCGGATTTACACTGAAGAAGTAAGATATAGCATATCTCGACAAGGAGCATACGACCCTGTTGCTCGGATAAGGGTGATTGAAGAACACGCAATGAGTGTTCTACGCGATGTAAAGAGACCAGCTGAAGTTGACCAAAAATTATCAAAAGGACAACCCCTCTTTGTTCTTGACTTTCTTGAAGATATCAAAGCTGGAATACCGGATATGTTTGAAGACTTCAAAGCTGGAAAGTACGACACTCTTGCTCTGGAAATTGAAACTGTTCAGAATGAAATCGAAAGAATGCTTATTGCTTCAACTCTGACTCAGGACAAGGAAACACATGATGCTCTTGTGAATCATGCGTCAGACCTTACATTGTTCTTGTATTTCCTTGAGATGATTTGTCATCTTTACAGAGGCACTCGTGATGGCATAGAATACGCTCTAAAAATAAGTGAAGAAGCTTTCAGACTTCTCATGTTTGCAGGAATAACTAATGATGAACTAAAGGCATCGGTTTTCTTTGTCAGAATTGTATTGTACATCGTGAGAGAGGATTATAATGAAATTGATTACTATTATTCTCTCTATGATTCAATGCTAGAACGAGCTGGACTTAAAGAGATGAACAGGACCTCTGAAGGCCTCTATGTCACAATGCAAATTCTGCGAGAGTTCATGGGTGGTTTTTCACTTCGCAAGACAAAGCTCAGTCATCCAGAAGTAACCATTGCCATGCTTAATGATATGGCAAAATACGCGATTCAATTTGATAATCATGAAAATGCATGGCAATTATCAGTTAATGCCTACAAGATTGGTGTTGCATACAACAAAGAAGAAGGAGCTCTCACGTCATTTCTCATGCTCTATAAGATATCTTCTTCTGCACATGATAAATTCGAAAATGCGCTCGAAAAAATTGCTGAGCATGCATTGAAGGTGTTTGTGAAGAAAGGATGGAATACCGCAGCGATCACTCCGATTCTCAACGAATTACAAGGTTCTCTAGTACCAGTTGAAGACTTCACTATGGACAAAGTACTCGAAATAGAGGATTTGCCAGAAGCTTTACAAGGTTGGATGGATGTGCTTATGCTAACCAAAGTTGGTGAAAAGGAGTTCCTAATTGTACGGAATGACAACATTCATGCCCGTATATGTATAGATGTAAGTAAGCACCCCGAATTGAAAATATTGATGACGGGGCACAAAGTAGCTTTGACTCATGGGCAATTCACATTAGCAACTCCTCCAAAGGCACTTACTAACAAATATGCAGTAGTTCTATTGATTACACCTGCGGAAGGAGCAGAGGTGTCATTTGAAGGAGAATATGGTTTCTCATATCTCAAAGTTGCAGAACCACAAAATGAAGAATAGGGAAAAAAATGAACGTGTTCGTTTGGGTAATAGTAATAGTTGGCACAATGATTCTGATGTTGTTCAACTACTATCTAAACAAAGCACCAGGAGCAGATCCTGACGATTACGTAGTAGGACCGCCAGAATTAGGCATAACCTGCGATTGTTTCCTGAATGTCCTCATCTTAGGAGGAATTGCAGTTATTGCAATATCAACAAATTCCGCATTATTTGATAGCAGATTAGAGCTCTATACAGTAGGAATTGTCGCATTCTTTGCGATTACTATCGCCGGATATTTTGGGAGAAGAGAACGACATCGCGAATGGAGAGAGTTGCGTAAAACATTCCAAAGAGTTATCCCAGAATCATCTACGAGGTCTTTTGGTAGGCCTTCATTCGAAATATTTTATGATGAGGATTATTTCGATGAATATGAAGAGAATGATGATGACGAAGAAGATTGGAGATATGATCCTTAGATTATATCACCTGTACTTTGTCATCTTTTAGATTGGGAATCTTAATAGCTATGATTGTTACTTGTTCATCGTATGTCAAAAAGTAATGAGATTCAGATGGATCGACAATGACGATATCACCTTTTTCTAATTCAAATACTTGAGACCCAACACCAATTTTAGTTCGATTCAAAGTGACAAAAATCTCTTGCAATTCCGTATGTGCATGAGGAACAGTTCTAGTCTTAGAGGGTATTTGAACAAGAATGAATCCTGCAGAATCTACGTTTTTCTGAAGAGTAATGTCAGCAACATATTCAGCAATATAACCGGCTTTCCCTTTAGTTGGTGCATGAGCACGTCGAAAGATACGAACCATACTAATCAGTGTAACATATTCTCTCTGGTAAAAAAGATGTAGGAAAGGTGGAGGGGAACGACTGGTTTGCCGTTCACCCAATATGCGACCAATTCGATTCAGGTCTTTTCTTCCCTTTCCGAGTCATCCTCGACTTCGGGAATCTCGTCTGGAAAATCGTCAAGGTCAGCCGCTTTTCGTGATTCATCACCACGAAGCAAATGTTTATTGAATTTCGGCTTCATTATTTCCTTTGTCTCCATGAGGACAACTGACTCAATGTAGAGAATAGCAGTCATTAATGTGAGGAACACCCAGACAATACTAGGATTAGTATTCCAGTATTAGCTAATCTCTGAAACTGGAGATTCTCTATCAGATTCAATGAAACATGGTAAACAGTGATACCTGAGAAACTCCTTATTGAGCAGAGATGTCAAATCTCCAACTCTATATTATACTCGAATACTATAAACACCTACAAGACTAGAAAAAGGTAATATTGAAACTAGTAATAATTATCAAGACGTAACCTCCTCTGAAAGAAAGACATTAGTCTGAAGCTAGGAGTTATTAATTCAAAATTACAAGGGTATAATGATGTCTTCCACTGAAACACAACCTGAATTACGTCAAATCTATAAAACGGTAATTCTGGGGCGTGATACAACTCTGCAATCGGGGTTCTTATCTGAAGCCTCAGGTGAGCAGATTTCATACCAATTGTATCATTTTTTACGCGTGGGCATAGGTGTTTGTAGAGTTCATCATGACTCAGGTCACACCATCTTTCAGATGTGGTCACTTCCTGATGGAGACAAACTGAATGAAATAACCAAGAGTTTTCTTAATGGTCATTCTGCAGCAGTTATTGTTGTAAGACCAAGCGACATCGATTACGTTCAAGATTTAGTTTCACTCGGTATCGAAACACGTAAAGTCACAGCAGTTGTGGTTGTGGGGTCGATTCAAAATGCAGAAATAATCGCATCGGAATTATTCGGACATCACAAACACACCTTAAATGTTGAATCAGCTAGATCGGTTAATGAGGTTATGAAAACTGTGTCAGACATGCTGCTTAGAAAGCAGTCGCAGTCGCACATTTTGAAGGTTCTCTCGGTGGATCCATCAGCGTGCATGCCTTTTGAACCAACTCTTCATAGTTCTCAAACACCCTTGAATACAAGTCAAGAAATCAAACAAATAATAGAATTTTGTGATTCCTTTGCTACTAAGACAGCAGAAAAAGAATGCATCATCGATATCGATGAAGGGCTTGCATCTATCGACCTAACTACTGGTGCTGTAAGGTTTAAGCCTGAGTTATGCAAATTCTGTGAGAGAGATTGTCCTCGTTCGATACACATCTGTATTGTTGGAATCGACTCGGGTTGGTCTTCAGAAGGATTGGGAACCAGAGCCCTATTAACAATGGCAAAAATCTATGCATTAGCTAATCGGGAATTGCCTGCACATGTCGAAAAGCAACTTCATTTTGCATCACGATGTAAAAATTTCAGTTTAAAAAGAGAATTAGAAAATGACGAGTATACAGCAGCTGTGTTGTCTGATTTGGGATATGAACCAGTTACATCAAAAACAGACCTACTAGAAGCTGCTATGAAACGAGTTCGAGAAGGACGAATGTCAGCATCTTTATACTCATTTTTGCGAGGTACTCTACAACGAATCCGTGAAACTAGTGATTCGTAGTTCTGGCGAGTGACATGACCAAACGCACAATATCAGTTATAGGTGGTTCTGAAGTAGACTCTGAAACTATCAAGATTGCATACGAAGTCGGAGCTGAGATAGCAAGAAGAGATATCGTTCTCATTTGTGGTGGAATGGGAGGAGTTATGGAATCTGCTTGTAAAGGAGCAAAAGAAATGGGAGGCACAACAGTGGGCATCCTGCCGACAGACACAAGAGAACATGGAAATCAGTATTTAGATATCGCAATACCTACTGGACTAGGGTATACAAGAAACTTCATTGTTGCTAAAGCAGCGGACGGAGTAATAGCTATTAACGGATCAGCGGGAACTCTTAGTGAAATGGCAATAGCTTGGTTTTCCGATATACCGATAGTAGCACTTACAATTTCCGGAGGATGGGCAGAAAAACTAGCGGGTAAAAAGATTGACCATAGAAGAGAAGATATCATATTTCCTGCAAATACTGCACATGAAGCTGTTCAAGCTATTTTTACAGCAAATAAATGGGACTAAGACTAATGGTGTTTTGAATGGAACTGACGAGGCGAATTATTGATGGAGAAGAGAGGCCTTCAATAGACGACGTGAAAAAAATACTTGAAAATGTCCATGAATTATACAGCGAGAAGCCAAACGTAGTAAGCACTCCAAACACCTCAATATATTATATCGGCGACCTTCACGGTGAATACCAATCAGCCAAGACAGTTGCAGAAAAAATCCAACACAGCAAAGCCCATTTTGTATTTCTCGGAGATTATGCTGACCGAGGCCCTGCACAGGTGGAAACTGTAATTCTACTTCTAGCTTTAGCGATAGAATATCCAAAACGAGTGACTCTTCTGAGAGGGAATCATGAATCTGAAGAGATTGCAAAAAGTTATGGTTTCTATATGGATATTTCTAGAAAATATCGGGATTCTTTATTCTATAACTTCATCAAAACATATTCAGTCCTACCTCTTGCTGGTCTAAGTAGGAATGGAATCTTTTGTTGTCATGGAGGTATCCCAGAAGGAGTAAAATCTATAGATCAGATACAGACGATTGATAGATTCGACCCGAATTTCCCAGATGATATTGCATTTCAGATTGTATGGAACGACCCTGTAGACGCATCCGTGCGCTTTCGTAGAAACATGAGGTCATCAAGAGCTCGAGAATTTGGTGAGAAAGCATTTCAAGATTTTTGTGAAGAAATTGGTGTTAATTTATTCTTTCGTGCTCATGAAGCATATAAAGAAGGATACAAGACATTCTTCGATAATAAGTTGGTAAGCATTTTCAGTACATCATATCGAGATAAAATATCTCCAAAAGTAGCTTTTGTCGATACAAAAATAGAATACGAGATAGAGAGCTTGTAATAATTACTTGTACATAATTTGCTCTTGAGTCAAATACTTAAGAGGGACAAATAACGCAAACACGACTGTAAACTTCATAAGCTACGAAGTCTGCTAACGAGATGATTGAAATGCCCAAAGTTGCCGTTGTGAAGACAAGTCCAAAAACCATTAATGAAGACATTGCGCGTCTTCTAGACTTGGCGGAGTATGAAAAACACGTTGACAAGGATGTCGCTACTTCAATAAAGCTGAATCTTTCTTGGAGTAAATTTTATCCTGCATGTTCTACAAACCCCTATATTCTAGATGGATTATTGAAAAAGATGATAGCAGATGGATTCGACCCCAGGTCAATCCAGGCTGTTGAAAACGAAACGGTAGTCACCAATATTTGGGCAGGAGTAAAGGGAAACAATTGGTGGCCAGTTATGCGCAAACACAAGATTAGCTTCCTTCCACTGATAAATGCCACTTATGTTCCTGTTGAATTACCTCAAGAAACACTTGTACTTGAAAAAATATTTGGCGAAGTCATAGCTCCAGAAGAAATTTTCAATACAAATATCATTCACTTGCCGACTGTCAAGACCCATGGACATACTCAAATGACTGGAGCGTTAAAAGATTCTTTTGGCCTCTATCTAACCAAGAATAGACACCTTGCGCATCTAAAAATTCACGAAGTGCTCGTTGACCTGTTATTATTACAGCAAACAATATCTCATTCGGAATTTGTTCTGACCGATGGAACAGTGATGGGTGATGGCGCAGGCCCAAGAACAATGATACCAAAGATTGGCAATATTCTCATCGCAACCAACGACATGGTTGCTGCAGACACGATTCAAAGTAGACTCATGGGTATTCCTTTGAATTTGGTCAAGAAAATACAAATCGCACACGAACTTGGTCTTGGTGTTGCTGACCCTGAAGAAATAGAAATAGTGGGTGATTTTGAATCATATCAAGATCTACCCAATTTCCATATGCAGACGAGTAAAAGCCCTGTTATCACTTGGAATAGAGGATTCCTCAAATTCCCAGGAATGGAAACTCTTCTTTTCAGGTCACCTCTTATGTGGTTGCCTACTCAACTATCCGGCCTATATCACGACGGTATCTGGTTACCACTTAAAGGAAAGAAATGGGTCAACTGGTTCCTCGAAGAAACTGAATGGGGCGAACTCTGGAAAAGCTACTCAGAATGAAGGTGAAGAAATGGGATTAAAAGCATACGTGAAATTAATGCGTCCGCATCAGTGGTACAAAAATCTACTAGTATTTATTGCCTTGATATTTGCAGGAGTTAGAGCAGACCAACCGAATCGCATGTTTGACTATTTGAATATTGAGAGCCTAACCCCACTCATATTAGGTTTCTTAGCTTTCTGTGCAATCTCAAGCTTTGGATATATAATCAATGATATTGCCGATAGAAAAGAAGATGCGGTGCATCCTGAAAAGAGGAATAGACCCATTCCCTCAGGAGAGGCGAAATTTTCCATAGCTATCATTTTAGCGATGGTACTGTTTGCTAGCGGGCTTGTTACTTCATATATACTGCATCCATTATTCTTCTTGATGGTAGTTCTCTATATCATAAATTCTCAGTTCTATAATTTCTATTTGAGAAATTGGGCAATTGTGGATGTAGCATCTATCGCTTTTGGCTTCATCCTTCGTGCAGTATCTGGCACATTCCTATTACACGTACCATTCACTTCTTGGTTAATTGTTGGAATCTTCTTCTTCGCATTAGTACTGGGATTTGGTAAACGCTACAATGAATTACAATTGCTGGGAGATGATGCTGCAGATCATAAATTCGTGTTCACTCAGTACAACAGAGAAATATTGCAACAGGCAATTGGTGCATCTTCTACATGGGTTGTGATGTTCTATGCCCTCTACACATATCAGAATTTCATGGACATCATGGCTGATTTTCCTGTTATGCTTACTGTGCCCATAGCTGCCGGACTAATGCTAAGATATGTCTATCTTATCTATAGTGGAAGTCCAGTTGGAAGAAAACCACATCTTGCATTCAAGGATAAAGGTATCATAGTTGGTACTATCCTTTTTGCTTTCGTATTCTTCTTGACTCTGTATTATTGGGTACCTCTAAGGGATTTCATTCTCTCTCTATTTCCAAATATTGAATGGTGGTAGAAATGGACTCACGCCTTTCTGCATTTGACTTGCACAGTCATACATTGCATTCGAAAGATGGCCTCAACCGAGGTCGGTATCTGTTCAAATGGATGAAGAAGAAAGGTCTCAGGGGGATGGCATTAACAGAACACTGGAGTCCTTCGATAACAAAGCCAATTGTTCATGATGGCAGATTCCTACTGAATGGTTGTGAGTTTAAAACGACAGATTATGGAGAGCTGATTGGTCTTTTCGTTACAGATACAATCGAAAATAGATCATTCGTTGAAGTTGCAGAAGATATCCATGAGCAAAATGGCCTAACAATTCTGCCACATCCGAGAGACCCCACACGAAAACATACTGCTGTTAGAAGAGGCCTCCCAGATGAGCTCATTTCAAAACATGTTGATCTGATAGAGGGAATCAATTCTAGATGCCTATTACCAATTTTTAATACATGGGCACAAAAATTGGCAGAAAAATTGAAGAAACCTGTCACTGCTGGAAGTGATGCTCATTCATGGTTAGAAATAGGGCATGCAAGAACATATCTACAAGATATCGAGACCGTCAGTGATATATATGACAGATTGAAAAAGGGACAAACTCAGATATCCGGTTATCCATCCTTTTTCTGGGTTCACATTCCTACAATGATATGGCAAAGAATACGGAAGCTAGCAAAATGACAGAAATAGAAGATTGTGCAGTTGAAACAGACGAATCATTCATCAGTATACGGAAGGTCGTATTGTTTGTTCTTATTGGGATTATTCTGTATTTGGCAATTACTTTGATTTCCAATGTTGAAGATATTGTCAATGCACTGGTAGAGATTCAATGGTGGTGGGTATTGCCAACAATGATGCTCTTGTCATTTGGAAACTATTTGTTTAGGTATGTCAAGTGGCAATATTACCTTCAGAAGATTGATGTCAATCTTTGCCATAAGGATAGTTTCACAATATTCCTTGCAGGATTTACACTTACAACAACACCCGGAAAGATAGGAGAAGCTATCAAGGGTGTGTTCTGTAATGAAGTAGATGGAGCTCCAGTAGCAAAAACAGTACCAGTAGTGGTATCAGAGAGAGTAACAGATCTTCTAGCAATGGTTCTGTTAGCTATGATTGGTTTTGTGATAGGAGTCAATACTGAAAATCAATTATTACAAGTTCTAATGCTTGGTGGTCTAGTCTTGGTTGGTGCAATTATTCTTGGACGCCCATCATTCTACAATAAGATTGTCAAAAAGATGACGACGATAGGTCCATTGAAACGGTTTCAGGATAGTTGTGATCTAATTGAAGATACAATGACAAAGACCTTAGCTCCAAAACCGATGATACTCTCCACACTTGTTAGTGTGCCAGGATGGTTCATGGAATGCCTTGAGCTTTGGTTGCTGCTTAGCTTGCTAAGTGGAGCTGGTCTACCTTCACTTACTGCTCCATCACTGATTCTATTGTTGGAAGCAACATTCATTCACTCCACTGCATCAATCATAGGCGCAATATCTTTCACTCCAGGGGGATTGGTTGGTTACGAAGCTGTTTCAATCTTCTTGATAACAACATTGCTTGGCTTTCCATTAGCAGATGCAAGTGTAGCAACTATTCTGATTCGATTCGTAACGCTTTGGTTCAGCGTCATTGTCGGATTCATCGCCTTAGGAGTTCTCACAAAGATGAATAGAAATAGGGAACAAGATGCAATCCATCAAGCTTAAAACAAATTGAAAATGTACTCGCCTTGGCGAGTGTAATGACCAATACGCTAGAGAAGGCAATTGCTAATGCAGAGGAAGTTGTGACTACTGAAGAAGTTGAAGAGGCAATTGAAAAGCCCTCCTTCAATTTCTATTATGGTACTGCTCCAACAGGCCCTTTTCATTTTGCATATTTAATCCCACTAAACAAGCTTGTTGAATTATCAGAGTTGGGAGGAAAGGGTACGATTCTCTTGGCAGATTATCATGCACACCTTGACGACCAAAAGACATCTTTTGAACTCATGGAACTTCGCTCTAAATACTATGAGGAATGTATTCGTGGAGTGATGGGAAAACATGCAAATAATTTTGAATTCCTGCGTGGTTCATCCTATCAACACAAAAGAGATTATGTTGAAGACCTATACAAAATTGCAGCACGGGTAACTACAAATCGAGCTAAACGTGCATCAAGTGAAGTGGTAAGACAGAGAGGAGAAGCAAAGGTTTCTGAATTGTTGTATCCCCTACTTCAGATTCTTGATGTAAAATATCTCCGAGCGGATGTTACAGTTAGTGGAATCGACCAGAGAAACATCTACATGCTTGGCAGGGAAATCCTCGAAAGTGTCGACTATAAGAAAGGATCCTACATATTCATGCCACTACTCCCCTCCCTCAAAGGAGATGGTGCAAAGATGTCTGCTAGCGATCCGCTCTCTCACATCCGTGTTACTGATAGTCCAGCAAGTATTAAGAAAACTATCAAGAAAGCATATTGTCCAGCTGGAAACCTCGAACAGAATCCTATCACATCAACAATGCGATTCATTGTATTCCCACGTTACAATGAAATATTAATTAAAAGAAAAGAGAAATTCGGTGGAGATGTTGAATTCAAAAGCATAGATGAATTCGAGAAAGCTTTTGTAGAGGGAGATATTCACCCAATGGATGCAAAGAATGCTGTAACTGAATATCTAATCGATCTCCTAGAACCTGCAAGAAAGTATTTTGAAAAGAATCAAAATATTCTTGTTGAGATAGAAAAGACCTTTGAAAAATAGAGGTAGTGAGCGACTGGTACGAGTCGCTCTATTCCCATGTTTAGCTATCAATTCCAAGACTCTTCAGGAGAGCTTCCATATCTGCTTTTGAGAGGTCATGTGCTTGCTCTAGAATGATTTCAATTTCTTCCTTCGCAATACCTTTCTGCATTAGCTTCTTTCGGAACTCTTCCAGAACTTCTGGTTGTTCACCAAGTGTCTTGGGGCCCACTGAAGGTGTGGTTTTTGATTCAGGAGTAACAGGGGTCTCTACTTCAGGTTTAGCTTCAACCTTTTCGGGTTTAGTTGTTTCCGTAACATCAACCTCAGGCGACTCAGATATCTCAGCTTCAACAACAGGTTTAGTTTCAGCTTCTGCAATTGCTTCAGCACGACGAGCTTCTTCTTGTGTAATAACCTCTTTTAGGAAGCCAATCCGTTCACTGACTTTCATCCTTGCTAAATCAGACTTAAAGGCTTCAAGGTCTGATTCTCCGAGACCTGTTATCTCAGTCAACCGGTCGAGTAATTCATTCAACTCGGGTACATCAATTTGAATTGGTGGAGAATGAACCTTATCTGGATCAGGCTCTATCTTTGTCGCTGCAAATTCTTCCCTAAGAATAGCAACAGTCAAATCCTTTCTAGACTGTGCAGGATATGGTTTAGGTACCTTACCCTTGCTTACATTAGAAATCATACTGTTCAAAACTCTAATCATCTTGGGAACACTATAGATTCGTACATAGTATACAATACCGAGTGCGACGAATATGAAGCTTAGTCCACCAAGAACCTGAGCAGCTTGTATTAAGGCTTGAGTAGCAGATATGTCAGAAATAACCTCAATGTCAATCGTTTGAGTGACATAGTTTTCCTTTGCCATCGAAATACGTATTGTGAACGTCCGACCAACATTGACCTGGAAATACAGAGTATAGACGCCGGGTTGAGTTTCACGAGTCCTATCAGGATAGTAGGTCACATTTCCTTCATTAAATGAAATATCAGGTATCACACCAGAAACTGGGACGTTATGATCAAGATCATAGTAACGAATCTCAATTGTGATAACGCTACCAGGAGTAGTTTGAATTCTTGTCTGAGAAGCAGTAAGATTAGTTCGAATCAAATCTACCGAGATGAATACAGTCTTGGTGGAAATTGCGTAGATTTCTGTTGGAAATGCAACTTCTACCTGATAAGTACCTAGAATCAAATCGTCAGGAATTGCTAGTGCATACCCATTCGGGCTATTCTCAAGGGAGAACTGTCCAATACCAGTCCAAACTGCAATACCATTTAGGTCATCAATAAGTTCGCCAGTTAGTGTGTTAGTGACGTTAAAGTAGATTGTATTAGTTTCATTGATTGGTGTTGAGAATGTATCAGGTCCATGTATTATTGCTTCAGTAGGCAAGATCGTAACAGCAAGGGCGATATTTGCTGTTTGATAATTCTCTTTTCCGATACTTACCGAAATATCATAGAATTGTGGTAGTGTCAGGTTGAGATAGAATTCTATGAGATAGCTGCCATTCTGTAAATCAGTTGCTACTGGATTGGGACCAACCCATGAAATTGACAGAGTTCCGTTCAAAATTGGTTGATTTGTATAAGTGTCATTGAAGTAAACAACAAATGATACATATTCGCCAGTATATCCGTCTTGCAATGAGCTTTGAGTTGTTAGTTCAGTGGAATGAGGACGGACTGTCAAAGTCAAGGTTCGCTTAGATACCGTATAGCCAGATTTTATTGCAGTGATACTAATGTAGAATGTTTTAGCAGATAGAAGAGAAGTGTTAATTGAGGCGGAGTAAGAACCATCAAGTTGCTGCTCAAGACTCCCTGATAATTCGCCTACACTGTAAGATATGGAAGCATTATCAATGGAAACATCATAATGGGTATCATTGAAAGTAAATTCCAAAAATACCAATTCATTATAGAACACCGTAAGACCAGCTTGATCAGTTAGAAGTGTGAGTTTTGATGGAATAAGATCAACTGAAACTACTATTTCAGAAGAAAGAATGTCGTAATTAGTAGAACTTGCACTGAATGCTAGATTGTACTGTCCATAACCAAACCCAGTTACATTTACTGAGCCGAAATAGAACCCGATTGTGCCATTATTAGATAGTGTTACAATAGTATCGTTCCACTCAGCTGTCACTGATGCAGACTGAATAGGTTGGTCATTTGTAGAATCATAGAGATAGACATAGTAGTAACCAGTCGTGTTTGCAATTACAGAAAGCAAACTATTACTTGGTTCGATGTATCCAGTTGCTTTGGATATTACTAATGATAATGTAGTCTGCCGAGTCTGATAATATTCACGAGTTACTGTTATCTGCGGTGAATAGATTCCCCAATCCACAACGCTTGTATCAAGTATGAGAGAATAGCTTCCATCGTCTAAATCAGTGAAATAGTAAGTGGTACCATTCAACAAGAGGCTACCATTCATTCCTTTCACCAGAGTTCCACGATATGTGTCCTCCACATTGAATCGAATTTCTACAGACTGACCCCAATCAGCGTAGTAAGTTGTTTGGGCTAAGAGAATCACTACAGAACCTGAACCAGGTTGTACGCTGATAGTAATGTTAACTGTTGCGTAATATTGCTTAGTAGCCTCTACTGTGAAGACATACTCTTGAGCTACAAGCCCAGTTGTGTTAAGTGATATTCTGTACTCACCATTATCAATCTCATTGATAGTCGCTGAAAGGCCTGTAATGTCAGTCCAATCAGTACTTAGAGTTGCACCAAGAATGGGAACTGAATGATCGAAATCTATTAACGTCAGATTTACGAGAATTGGATCACCGACTGGAATTGTTCCAGCACCTGGTACTTCAGAAATTAATGAGGTTTGAATAGCTCTGATCGAGGCAGGAATATCAGATTCTGTTCTGCTTGCGTAAAATGGGGTACCACTCTTACTTAACGTTAATTCAAGGAGAATGTTCCCGAGACCACCGAATTGGTCGGATGGGATAGTTAAGACGTAGATTCCACCAGAGAAATTCTGAATATACCATACTGGTGTTGTGAGGTTGGTTATGACCAAATCCACATTAGCATCATTTATTCCTGAGCTCGTTAAATAATCTATGAATTCAAATTCTATTGTGATGTTATCACCGTAAGGTGTTTCTTCAACAGAGGGGAATAGAATTTGTGTAGGACGCTCAATAGTATTCGCTACAGTTGATATTGTTCTAACAGTATAGTATGGTATTCCAACGCTCTTATTGATGAGTAGTTTGATTGTGTGAGAGCTAACTAACTGAGAGGGATCTAGGATAGTAGAATTGAAGGTTATCTCATAGTAGCTTGCATAAGCCCAGAGTGTGTAATCAGATTGGTCAATGACTGTATCTAGTGGACCATGGGTTAATGTGATATGGCTCTGATTAATGTAGATATTCTCGCCCGTGAAAAAGTCTTCAAATCTGAATGTGAAAGATATATCTTCAAGAAATGAAGTGTCACCTGGTGTCTTGGTTAGAATTATCTGAGTTGTTCTCTCAATTACCCGTGCATTAACATTTTGTGACAATGGGAGATAGTAAGGTTGTCCTACATAACTTACCTGGAACTCAATAGTGTAGATATCTGGGCTCCCTAGAGCTGAAGTGTTTACATCAATTCTATACTGCCCATCTTCAATGTAAGTTATCCAATATGTTGTATTCTCAACTAGGGGTTCCACAGATTCACTACAATTTAGAATGACTATCGCATCCTCAATACCATTACCAGTTGAATCATCAACATAGGTAATCAATATTGTAGAGTTTCTTCCATATGGAGCTGAATCTGGACTTTCGTATCCTAATTGTGTGCTTCTTTTCAAAACATTGATTGTGAAATAATGAATTGCATCAGCTGCATTGTTAGAACCTGTGTATAAGATGGTTGCATTGAGGGTATAGGTTCCATCTGAAGGAAAGCCGGTGGAATCTAAAACAACCCTGTATTCTCCATCTCCCAAGTATGATACATAATACCAACCACTCAAGGATATATTTAGAGATAAATCACCCGTCATTCCAGATGAGCTACCTGCTACCAAGTCAGTATAGACGAAATCAATAGTGACATTATTCCCCCATTGAGGAGAATTAAATGCTAAATTGCTAAGTTGTGTGGTTCTGAGTGTAATTGTAACAGTGAATGCAAGACTGGATACTGCCGCGTAATTCGGTAATCCAACCCAAGTCAGATTCAAATGGAGTGAATAAGATCCAACTCCACCAACAGTAGAAGTATCAATATACAACGTGAAGGTTCTATCTACATCATTATAACTCAGAGTGAAAATTATCCCACCTTCATTTAGACCAATAGTTAACTCTGAAGAATTGGAAATCTTGGTTGTTGATAAAGAGTCCACATAGTTGAATGAGAATTCTGCGGTTTCACCATAAGGAGTACTCTGAACAGGAGTATAGTCAACATAGGTTGGACGTTGTAAAACAATGAGTGTAACAGTAAGACTCTGATTCTCATAGAGCGGAGATATACCTGCTCTCCACATGAAGTCCAACTTGAATCTGAATGTTCCAGTTGTGATAAACAAAGAACTATCCAAATTGAATTCATATGTTCCCGGATTAGTTCCAGATTCTACTACATAGAAATCCGATTGAATAACCGGATGACCTGAAGTAATAGGAGCAATTTGTAGTAACACATTATCAGTATCATTAGAGATACGTGTGCTTGTGTCAAATTCTTTGTAAACTACTGTAAAGGTGAAGTTTTCAAGACAGTAGGTAGCAGAAGGAGCTATTTCTAAGAATACAATCGTATCAGTCCCTTTAATCCGTACGGATGAATTTAGGTCACCTTCAACATATTTTACAGCGCCATCCCACCAGATGGAAATAATGAGGTTTTTCGTGCCAATAGTTCCCCATTGATCACTTGGAATGGAGATATTGTAGTGCCCATCTCCATAATTGGAATTACTAACCCAGTATTGTATACTGGAGATACCAGGGGAGCTCACTGTTATTCGGACGTTACCAGAAATGTTGGTAATTGGTATACTAAGATCAGTATCTTCGTAGTAGACTAGAGCTGTTATGTTTTCACCAAATTGTGTTTGCTGAATTGGTGAATCAAACTTGAATAGAGTTTGATGCTGTCTAACTAGAACATCGATAGAAAATGTGTGATTCTGATAGTTCGGTCGTTCAATAGTAAAATTAACTGTGTACCACTTCTGATCCGCACCTTGTGTGTCATCATCTTCTGTGAATATGGTAATCTCATATTTACCTGCAGTAGCAGTTTCAGAAATAGTGTAGTTATCCTCACCCAGTGTATGATATGTATCCCAATCACATACTATGTATGAAGCTGCACCAGCTATTGGACTTCCACTATCCTCAGTCCATGTAAGGAAGAATGATTGATTAGAACCAACAGGAATTGATAGTTGATTTGCAGTATAACTAATAGAGTTGTACACCTCTCGTACCTCAACTAGAAGGAACATCTGAACGGGATTAACAAAGTCAGCTGTTGCATTGATCAGGAGTTTGTAAGTTCCAAGAGGTACACCAGTTCCGTCAAGCTTGAAGTCATATGTGCCATCAAGGTTATCCGTTACAGAATAACTTGTAGACCAATTGCACCATAGAACTCCACTAGAAATCCCAGTTGGGATAACAGCATCTCTTCTGAAATTAACCGTGAATGATTGATTGTTACCAATTCTATCTGATATCCCAGGATATTGGTCAGATGTAAGAGTAGCATCGTAATTAGCATTGATTGTCAATACACCTGAAGTATCATCATAGAAAGTCCGAGACCAGTTCATAACCATAGAGTATTGTCCTTTATCAGGAAGGTCTTCGGTTTCAAATACCAAAGTGTATTCACCATTTCCACTGCCTGAAAATGAACCTGTTAGAATAACATCATTTGTTGAATTACGAATCTCATATGACATAGTTCCTTGGGCAATTGCTACTGAGCTATCAATATCATTTGCCTGAATTATGACGTATAGAAGGTCGCCATAAGTTACATTTGTAAGCCAAGTACCTATCGCATCACTTGGTCCAACTACTTCTAAATCAGTATTGTGCGTTATCGAGAAAGTTCTCAAGAAATACCCTGTAGAATTCCATGTACTGCTGTCTGCACGATTGTCTGTAAGCGCTCTAACTGTCCATTCTCCTGCTGTTGCATTTGCGCCTGCAAAATTGAGATAGTCAGAGATAGCGTAGCCACTTGCATCAACAGTCGCATTTACACTTCCCCAAAATACATTATCAGGGTCATAAATTGAGATATTTACTACAGAATTCTCATATTCAGATCCAACATTGATTCGGAATCTAGTATCGTCACCAGCTCGAATGTTTACAAACTGATTCCAAAGACTACTAATGGGATTTTCAAGTTCGATGTCTGTAATCATATTGGGTGATGTACTCAATATTCGCCAATATCTATACCGTCCAACTTCATTTGTAATGTCATAAGTTGATACATTGAGATATCCATCACCATAATTGCCGCCTGAAACCCCTGTAGTTACATTATTTGTTGGATTGAGAAATGTCGCAACGTGAAATACATCACGATTGAGAGGGATGCTAATGTTGTAGAAATACCGATTAACATAACCATCGGGAATATCTGCATAGAAATATGTGGTGAAATTGGCCTGAGTTGCATTTTGAATCTGTACGAATTCACCATAAGAAGTCTGATCTATTTGATATACGGTCGGAACATCATATCTCCTACTGAAGAGGTTTGTATCAACATCGAAATCAATGATAATAGTTTCATTTGGGTCCGGATTTGTTGGTATCGGAGTCCATGAAAAGACAAGGTCTACTGGATCTGTTGACCATGGAGTAGAAGGCATTTGCGAGATAGAACCAAGTCCGCGAACAGCTCCATCGAGTACATCCAGACCGTTCATCTGAAGATTGATTTCACTGGGTGAAACCTTGGTCTTTAGATATAGATGAATATTGTCCATTCTTGCGTTAGGTCCAATCTCAGGGTCATACCCAACAGTATCTGTACACCAAAGACCAACTTGTAGAGTAATAGTATTATCAGTGAATATTGATGTGGGTACGCTAACTAGACCAGAGCTGAACCATTGTGCCTCTGCAGCTATATCACCAAATGCAAGAGCCCAAATCGAATTTGCAGGATTAGTGTCCTCAATCATTGCATAGATTGAGAAACTTCCACTTAGGTCATAAGAAACGTCATCATAAGTGTCGGCGAAGTAATCTAAGGATAGACCAGCCCAAACAACATCTCCACGGTCAATCGTGACGGATTGCTCAGCGTATGCACGGTCTCCTGAATCATAGAAATAGGGTGCTGAACCTGATGTGGAATTCAATTCGAATTTTACACAATCATCTCCAGCTCCATGTCCATTGTCCATCCAATTGGTATAGGGAATGCTATACCCACCCCCAGCACCATTAGTGCCTAAAGTCCAACTTGATGCATCTCCAGTAAATCCTGGATTCAAGTACCAAGTTCGATTTTCAGTAAGGTCAGATATTTCTGTTTGAACATTGTATGACTCCCAGCCAGTTCCTGAAGGGATTTGGATGGTATCAGAAGTTGTTGTATTGTCAGGATAATAGAACATGGTTCGATCATCCCATATATCAGACCGATTACCATATTCAGATCCTAGTAGTGGAGAAGATGTATCATTAACCTCGACCCATCCATCTTCTGTTAGCATGAATTTGTGCAGCTGCTCATCAGGCGCAACTTCGATTGTTTCACCATTTCCGATGTCTACTAATCTAGATCCATCTGGTAAAGCTACTCCTGAATCAGAGTACAAGTCAAACGGAGTGACTGAAGACATTTGGAATATTAGCAATATAGCAAACACCGCAACTATAATTTTCCCATGTACTTGCTTCATTAGTCCATCCCTCCAATTTGGTCAATTAGAGCTTCGACCTCAGCCTTTGATAGCTCTTTGGCTTGTTCAATCATAATTTCAACCTCTGATTCACTAATTCCCATTTTTCGTAGTTTTTCTCGAAGATCATCTAGTTCAGCATCAGTAAGTTTCTGTTCAACATCTTCATCAGCAGATTCAGCAGCTGTTTCCTCAGCTAACTCCTTTGCACGACGAGAACGTTCTTGTCGAATAACCTCAGAGATGAAGCCAGCCCGTTCACTTGGTCGCATTGCTTCCAAATTTATTCTCAACGTTTGGATATCATCCTCAGTTAGACCAACAACTGTAGCTAGTTCATGAAGAAGCTCCTCAACATCAAGAATCTCTACTTGGATTGTTGAACGCGATATATCATCAGATGTTTTTATGATACCAACCGGCACCAGATCTTGATTCATCATAGACAGAAGCATTTCCCTTCTATCTGAGGTGTCGTAGGGTTCTGGTATACCACCCTTTGAGATTGTGTTGATCATTTTCTGAATCTTTCTAACTTGTTTTGGAACAGATAGAACCCGGATATACACAGCAGCTAGAATCGCAAATCCAATAACTGCGATGGCAATATTTCTGAATCCAGTTACAAGAGCCTGTTGTTCTGGAGGAATTTCAGAAAATATCACAATATTGACAGTTTGAGATTCGTAATCATTCAAACTCATTGTGACTGTGAGTTCATAAGTTGCTACACCAGGTGGAATGAAGGCAAATACATACGTACCATTACCATAATCAATCTCTCGGTCTAGTATTCGTGTAAGCCCTGGATTTGTTGTTGCATTATTTGCATTAGGAATTGCAGTAGCATGATCGAGGTCGTAATAGGTAACTCGAACAAATAGGATGTTTCCAGCAAATACAGATGGAGGTAGCGGCTCATAGGTCAACTCTGTTGCTATTTCTCTGATTACAAGATTCAGAATTATCTCTGTTTGACTATAATTCAATTTGCTGATAGAAATCCTCACGCGATATGGCTCATCTTTTATTTCTAGTCTGTCAATACCTGTTGCACTAGGACTGAAAACATAAGTTCCATTTCCAAGGTCTTCTAGGATAGCATTACCAAACTCCCAGATTGCTGATGCAGTTGCCCCAGAGATCAACTCATCATGAAGACTGTCAAGATAATCAAATGAAACTGAGTAATCATCACCAACAGGATAGGTTATCTCTTCTGGTCCATCGATAGTTGTACTGATTGGCTTCACGATTAATTTGACATTTGTAAAGGCATAGGCATGATTATCTTTCCTCATGGTAATCGATATTCTTCTTGCGCTACTACCTGCGATTACAATCGATGAGTTTAAGGTTAGTGAATAATTTCCACCACCTTCATTTACCAATAATCCCGAAAATCCTTCAAATACAAAATTCGTAGTAGCATTATCTATCCCAATGTTCGAATGAGTATTATTGTAATAAAGTGTGAATGTTGCATTTTCACCATGAAATACAGTAAGCAATGCTGGCCCAATAATTTCAATTTTCGTTGGTATTGGTGTGACATCCAAAGTCACTTCAATAGAAGCTGGTTGGTAACCTGACTGACTGCTAGAGACTGTCAATATCCATTCACTAATAGCAATTGAACTGGTTGGAACCATTGCAGAATACCAACCATTTCCTAATTCAGTCATATTGCCAACAATCGTTCCAACGCTGTATGTGAGTGTTGAATTAAGGACTGGAAGGTTAAGGTCAGTATTATTAAGGTATACAGTCACATTGACCTCATCACCATAGACTGCAGGGAGGACGGAGATGTCATTAAGAACAGATAATTCCGTCGATGCTTCACTAACTTCAATAGTTAATTGAGTTGTGACAGTTTTGTAATTTGTAGATGATGCGGAAACCTGGACTTGGTGAGATCCAACAGTTACACCTGAAATAGTAAATTGCCCAACATATTTTGATTCGATTGCATTCCAAAAGATTTGTCCAGCCCCTCCAGTCCAGGTATATGTTACAATGCCAGAAGAAATTGGAGATGAATCGGACTGAATCACATACTCAACTTCTACAGTTACTGTTTGACCATTGACAGTAACATATGAATCTAGGTCTGCATTAATTGATGTACTGACTTTTGCAATTTTTATCTGGAAATCTCTTTGTCTGCTCTCATGATTCAGTAAGGAGGATGAGAAAGTAATCGAATACTCTCCCGCATTGAATGAGGAAGAGAGAAGTGTTCTATTATAGATACCAGGTGCAACTTCGATTAAATCATAGTACTGGCCACTTATGGTCATGTTCACACTAGCATTGATAATCGCTGAACCGTCACGAGCATCGGTCAGATTGACCGAGAACTCCATTGATTCGCCCCATATCGGTTCCGTAGGAGTAGCATCTATATCCATTAAAACAGGTACTGGTGCTAAAATAATATCAGCTAGTATTGTTCTGTTAACATGCAAGTATTTCTCAGCAGTAAGTGAGAAGCTGTAGATTTCTGCATCGAGCCCAGTCGTTTCAATAGTTATATTGTAAATTCCATCACCTAACTCAATAATGGTTATTGAGGTGCCATACAAAGAGTTCCAGTTTGATTGAATATCAGCAGCCTCAATCCCATCACCAGAGATTTGATTGATAAAAGTTAGATTTCCAATAATAATATCACCAAGATAGTTGGTAGACTCGTCAGATACTGCAAATGATAAAGTGGTTGACACCGGATTTACAATGATTGTAAACCGTAATAATGTCTTATTTTGATAATACGGAGTACCTGTCCAAGAGAAGTTTGCATAGAAGATAAATCGACCCAGAGTAAGTAATTTCGTGGTATTGATCTTCACACCATATGTACCATCGAAATTGTTGATAATCCAATATTGAATTGGAGTTATATTGCTACAAGAAATACTAACAGACGCATTTTCTATACCTATGCCATCAATATAATCACTGTAAGAAACAGTGGCAGTCGCATTCAAAGTGAAATATGCAGGAGGTGTCGAAAGCACCGCAACTTGAGTAGGTCTTGAAGTAATGGTTACTTCCGTACTGACTGTGGCGTTGGCATAGAAAGGTTCGATGTCGCTCCAATAAAACCTCACAGATATCTCATGACCAGACTCAAGTGTTGAAGTTAGAATTGTTGATAGAATTGAGATTGTATAGGTACCAGATGATCCGGTGAATGAGTACTGACTAGGTAAGATTTCCACACTGCCAATATGAGTCAGAATCAAACTGGACTTATTGATATCTATTGGAGAGTTCAATAGGGAATCAGTTATGGTAATCTGGAAACTTACATTCTCTCCAAATGGCGTATTTAGAGGTGACTTTGACACTATAAGAGATACGATTCTTCTTGAGACCTCAATGTTCACATCACGACTTCGGGATTGATAGAATGGACTTCCGGTATAGTCCGCGGTTACTGAAATTGTATAGGTACCGAAATTACCAAGAGCTTCAGTGTCAATACTAATCACGTAATACCCATCACCCTGGTCAACATACCAATAATTATCGTTTAGAACCAGCGTAGCTTCGGAACAGGTTGCTGAAATTGTAGTTCCAATAATGCCAGTTCCAGTGTTATCATCGGTATAATAAATGGTGATATTCGCAAGACTCAGGTATGGTGTGAGGTCAGGCAGCTCGCTTGTCAATTGCGCTCGCCGGTTTGTGATAGTTATGTAAAACAAGTCAGAAGCATCAGTAGCATATCGAGCCCCACCATAGATTGCATCCACAGATACGACGTAAGTACCTATGTTCCCAAATCCAGTAGTGTTGAGATGTAATGTGTATGTCCCATCACCATTATCAACGAAATAGTAGTATCCAGATAATGAGCTATTCAATGTTAGAATAGCATTATTCATTCCTAAAGATGTTCCATCATCTGTATCGGTATAAGTGAATAGAAGAGTCAGATTGTTCTGATATTGTATAGGTGAAAAGGTTCCATGAGTCAGTTCTGTATATCTTTCTCGAACATTTATCTGAACAGCAATAGAACTCTTATTCTGATAGAATGGAGAGCCCACCCACGTTATATCAATGTGGAAAGTATAAGTTCCAGGAGTCCAAGAAGAAGTGTCCAATTCTATCTTGAATACTCCCGTAATATCGCCTTCATAGAATATCTGGTAAGTTATTGCTTCTTGAATTGAGATTATAAGCTTGGTACTATTTCTAATAGAATCATCAGACAGGACATCTTTGTAGACCAAGGTCAGATTCACCAATTCATCATAGGGAGTAACTGGTAAAGGATTCCATTCTGCAGTTGTCTGTCTATAGGTAGAGTAGACAGTAATGACAATTGATTGATTCTCATACAGAGGTAACTCACCATTTGTCCAATTGAACATGATTCGGAGTTGACAACCAACTAATCCACTCAGTAGCGAGGTATTAAACTCAAAACGATATTCACCAGAATTGTTGAATGGATCTATTTCTGTGATTGTGAAATCAGACTGGGTTAGAGTTTCACCTGCAGTGAGAACAGTGATATAGATGTGAACATTTCCAGCGTAAGCTCCGGTTGAATTGACAATTCCAGTTGCGTTTGCAGTGTCATAATATATTATTGAGAATGAAAGGTCTTCTAGATATGGAGTCATGATAGGACTATCACCGATGAAGATATCTGTAGGAGTACTGGTGATAGTTACAGAGGTCTCAATAACCAAATCTTCATACTTTTCAGTGATTCCAGTCCAGAATATTTCAATTGTAAGATTTCGTTCTCCAATTGCACCCCATTGATCTGCAGGAACGAGAATGATATATTCGCCTGGATTTGACCCGTTAACAACTGAAAATGTGATTGGACTTCCATCACTAGTCACATTTATCAAGACTGCAAAATCATTCAATGTTCCATTTGTAATTCCAGCATCCACATCTGAATCATAATACAGCACGGTTGCTTCAACATTTGCGGTATATGGCGTTGGATCGATTGGATTGACAAGTTCAAAGGAAGTAAGATGCGTCCGTAATTCAACTGTAATACTGAAGGTATGATTTTGTGAACCGTATCGTTCTATATCGAATATAACAGTAAAGCTGCCAAGTGGGTCATCATTAAACGAAATTAGCTCGATAGTATATTCTCCTGGGGAGGTTTCAGTTACAGTGTAGTTCGTATCTCCCAAACTATGAAATTCAGTCCAATTGCAGGATATCTCACTCTCAGCAAATTGAATTGGTTCATTTGCATCTGTATCGGTATAAGTCACCGTAAGAGTTCCAGTGTAACCTACAGGAATAGAAACGAAACTAGTTGACCTAATTACTGAAGTATGAACATCCCTGACTTGCACGGAAAGAAATATTGTTCGCGATTCACAGTAATCATTTGATGCAGTTATGTTCAAATCATATAATCCAAGAGATACTCCACTTGTGTTGAAACTAATTTTGTAATACCCTGGTTGTCCAATGACAGGATCAACGTTATAGCTGCTGTATGTCCAGTTTGTGACAATGGAAGCACCAGTAATTGGCTGTCCAAGCTGGTCTTCATAGTAAACCTCCATTTCAGCAACATATCCACTTGGAATATTGATACCAGGTGCATCGTTCGAGAAGAACTCAGTCGTATAGATTACATTTAAGATGAATACCTCATTTACTGAATCGTAGTTATCCTTAGACCAATCTAGCTGAATTGGATATTGTCCATTTCCAGAGAGAAGAGTTGTGTCAAGTGAAACACTGTATTCTCCAGTTCCCATATTACTAACAATTCCCGTACCTGCAGCCCAATCATAAGTCATGAATCCATCAGCGACTAACGTATCTGCATCTGTATCATTTATCTGCAACTGCAATAACACAACATCACCATAAGTGACGTCCTTGCTCCAAGATGTTTCTGAACCAATTGGATATTTAACAAGCATCTCTGTACTATGGTCGATTTCAAAAGACCGTCTGAAGAATCCTATATTATGAATTTCATTAGAGCTACTGATACCATCATTGACAACTGCTTGAACCTCCCAATTTCCAACTGACGCATTATTCGCTTCGAGATAGACATAATCAGTTATAGCATAACCAGATGATACTGTAGCTGATAGAGAGTACCACAAACTATCTGAGGAGTCATACACATCAAATGTTACTAAATCACCCTCGTAAGTACTAGGAACAGATGCTCTGAAACGTGTTGGTTCGTTTGCTCGAAATGTTCTCGTAGTAGTCCACTGGGACTGAGTAGAATCCCAGACTTCCAAATTTGTTATCATATTTGGCGAATTACCTTTCAGTAACCAGAAACCATTCTGATATGTTGTAGTTATATCAAAAACTGAAACATTTACTACTCCATCACCTGGTTGTCCTTGATTCCATCCACTGCTGAGATTGGTAGCTCTATCAAATGGCTCTGCGACAAAGGTAATGTCTCTGTTCAGAGGTGTTGATATATTGAAGGAATATTCAGGTTCATACCCATCTGGAACTGCAGCATAGTAGTTTGTAGTCCACTTTACGTTAGAAGCATTAGTAACAGAGTAACGTTCTCCTGAATTGAATAATGTGTCATAAACAGTTGTACCACCGTGTTTCTTGGCAAAAGCTTTGACATCTACGTCAAACTCGATACTGATATCTCTATCAGGATCAGGTGTTGCAGGAATCGGCGTCCAAGTAAAATTAGCGAAAGCAGTATCCATCCATGTTGGACTAGCAGTGTAAGTAGCAAACCCAGTTCCGAAAACTGAAGGTCCACCAGTATCACTCACCGTATTTCCATTCATTTCCATATTGATCTGAGAGGGTTTGACTTTCGCTTTTACATACACATGAATGTTATCAAATCGTACTTCAGGTCGGATATCATTATTCCTATACCATTCCTTCTGAGTCACTCTTAATCCAAGTGTTAAGTCCAAGTCATTGGGATTTACTGCAGTAGTACTTGCTTCAACAAGTCCGGTTGAATACCAAGTATTTGTTGCTAATGTAGGATCTTCGAGGCTTCTCCTCCAAAGGTAGTTTCCACCACTATCAGGGTCACCATCTGCTACGTACATCTCAAAGAATCCGCCCATTATACCCCAACCGCGTAGGTCAGCCCAATGATCAACTGAAACACCAATCCAAGTTACATCACCCCGATTGATGTTCAGATTCTGGGAGGCAAACGTCTTATCGTCCAAATTGTACCAATATCCATAAGTAGAATCTGGGTCGTCATACCAATATCCATCCATAATCAGACTTAAAGCAGGATTTCCAGTTCCATGTCCGTCAGATTCCCAACGAGCATTAAGTTTCATATGGCCACCACTCTCAAGAGTGTAGACATATCCCGTTGAATTGATTGCTACTCCATAATTGAAGAGAAATTGACCATTTCCGGAACCACGGCTACCCCAGTTATATTGATGTGTATCAATACCAGAATCGTAAACAAGAATTCTGTGATCACCAGAATCACATATGAATACATCACCAGAACCATCCACAGCTAATCCACGTGGGTCTCGTGTAGTGTCTGTATTAATCGCATAATTTCGACGATGCTGTGTGACTTGGTCAATATAGGCTCCTGCAGACGAGAATTGAGATATTCCATAGTTATTGTTATAGTACATAGTAGCATCTGAAACGTAGACATCACCAGTGGCTTGGTTAATCGCAATTCCACTTGGACAGATGAAATTTCCACCACCTGTGCCATATCCTCCAAATTGTGCGGAATAAGTACCTACTGAATCAAAGATCTGTACTCTGAAGTTACCTTGATCAACAACATACACTCCATTAGAAGATATTGCAATTCCAACAGGACCAAAAAATTCACCATTTCCGTTTCCATCCTGTCCAAATTCTGATACGTAGGTACCATCGCTGGTGAAAATCTGAATACGATTATTCCCATTATCTGCAACATATACATAACCTGTTGAGTTGATTGCAATACCCATTGGGTTGTCAAACTCTCCAGAAGCAGAGCCAAATGTTCCCCATTGTCCCTCATAATTACCCGCAGAGTCAAAATACTGAATTCTATTATTACCTGTATCTGCCACATAGATATAATCAGAACCATTGATAGCAATTCCATATGGGTCAATGAATTGTCCATTTCCAGTACCATATGATCCCCATTGGGTCGCGTAAGTGCCAGTATTTGAAAAGACTTGAATTCTGTTATTGCCTGAGAAACCTGTAGTTGCATGACTAGTACTGAAAGTCCATTGAGATGTGTCATCAAATCCGCTGTTTACGACCCAGGTTCTATTCTCTGTTAATTCGGTTACAGTTGTAGTTACTTGATATGATTCCCATCCATCACCGATTGGTACCGTCAAATCCGTGCCTGTTGTTGTACCACCAGATGAATCATATAGCATTGAAGATTCACTATACGTATCAACACGAGTGCCATATTCTGAACCATTCAACGCATAACCGATTCCATTCACTGAAGTAGGAGACGCTGAAAGATCATAACGATATAACACCTCATCGGGTCCAATTTCGATAATACTTCCATCATCTAATTCATAGAATTCGTTTTGTGAAGCCTCTTCTCCTGTGGGTGAAAACAATCCCATCATGGAAGACATAGTTAGCACTAATATGAGTGCCAGCAACTTGATAGATGTTCTTCTACTAGGCACGGCGATTACTCTCCGAGAGTACTGAATTCAGAGACAGTATTATCCTGATATTCTAGTAAAACTCTCCTCGTAATTTGAGGAGAATATCAAGTATTAAAACTAATCTGTTAGTTATCGTTCCATAAATAATAAATTATGCCGATATATCGAATCGGCATAATATTCTCTATTTCCTTTTTATAATGAAAGCTACAACTATAACCAAACCAATTCCACTTAGTGAAATCAGTATCACCTGGAGCATGAGAGGATTAGTAGGATTTGGAATAGTGGGATCTGGAAGAATAGGATCTCCATATAGTATTCGCCAATCGAGAGCGACCGGATTCATACCCCAATCATGAGCTACTACTTGAATTGCCATTGATTCAGAGTTGGGATATGCTGGTATATGTGCTGAGTATTCATCATCATCAAGTTCACATAGAACATAACTCAATTCATTATCAATTGACAGAATTAGTGTAACGTTCTCTATTCCGGAATCGGGGTCTTCTACTTCAATCCAAACATCAAATTCTTCGTGGTCAATTGTAAGAGGATCAGTGCCCCAATTGGATATAATCGGTTGAGCATTATCAATCCTCGAATATCTCAAACGTTTCACCCAATCCTGTGCATCTGAAAGTGCTTCAAAACAGCCAATCCAAACCATCTGATTATATAATTGTACAGCTAGATTGATAGCAGCCTCTGCTTCATCACGAGCTTTCAATACTTTTGGTAAATCATCGGCAAGTATACCTTCGGAATAATCTTCGTAATCTTCCACAATCCTGCCCTGCATCTGATCCAAGTAAGTGCTCTGAACCCAATTCTGGTCGAAAGTAGCTGTGCCATTATGCATGGAAAAATATCCCATAGGACTAAAGCTGAAATCTCCAACATAATGATAAGTATTCCATGTATGACCAATACCTACAGCATGCATGGTTTCATGAAGCTGGATAGACGAGATGCCACTTTTAGGAGTAACACCATCCTCTTGATAATAGCGCTCCCATGACTTCCAAATGACTGTTTGACCACCTCCACCAAGTCCAGTAAACGTTCTACCTCCAGCATACATCTCCATCATTTTCTTGATGAATACAACACCAAATACCTCTACACGGTCTGTTAGGTCGGTAATATAGTTATCACGCAGTATTTCACGGATGGCATAGAACTGACTATATCCATCTACCTGTGTTACACCGTCGACAACCTCAGCATAGCTCCAAAATACGGTTTCCCAATCTGCCTGTTCTTCGATATTCAAGAAATCAATTTCTACAGTCCAATCAATAAATGGTAATAACTCAGCGAGATGTGCTTTCTGTATTTCAGCATCTGTGACCCACTGAAGACTTTCAATACTCACCCCTGAACTAACATCCATTCCGAAAACCAGTCCTCGCAGAAGACCTGATGTTGCTCTAACAGTTGGTTGATGTTCGTGAGCAAACATCAGATAGCTTATTGGGTCATACATGTAATCGCCAAGATAGGTTGAGAGTGCGTCCTTTCCTCCAGTTGTACTAAGATCCAGTTCTGAAACCTTGTCTTCCAAGTCTTTAGTACAATGTTCAAAATCATTAGGATATGGAGCTTCACCCCACCAAATCCTTGCCCATCTGAGATACCATTGGTCAGCTGAAGGGTCAAGAACATAGATATTCCCTCTTCCTCCAATTCCTGCAAACTGAAACTTCACATCTTTGTTCAATTCATTATCCCATTCAAGCCGGAACCAAGATTGATTCAAACCAGTGTCCGGATCAATGGGATGATAATCAAACCAATGTTCTAGTTCATGGTCGGGGGAATCATATTCTGAGAAGTTGAGAAGATAAAAGACATAACCGAGATCAGGAGGAGTAACTGCGGGATTCTCAATCAGCCAGTCTTCAACTGCATAGCCATCAATTGCTCTACCATCACGAGAATTGAATATTTTTTGTGGCTCATCCAGATGTGCCTTCTGATACTCCAACGCTGTTTCATCCAGTTTAGAACCAGTATCAGTTCCATTCACTGAATTACTATCCATTACATCTTGCAAACTACTCTCCCAAGAAGGGGATGCTGTTGATATTTCGTACGCAATATTATATTCCACCGCAACCTCTGTTGTTGTATATAATCTCGCTTGAGGAAAATCAGAGGTCAGGACGTTTTCATTTATTACGCCGTCATCATAATTTACCAGAACAATTTTGACTGTCCAATCTCTAGTAATTGTTGGTGTCGCGCTAAGTTTTTTTGTATCAATATCGGTGTGTGACATAGGTGTATATGTAGAAACTATCGGAAAACCTGATATCGCAAACAAGATAATGAGTAGACCTGCTATTATCCTCATGTAGTAAAAATTGATTTTGAACTTTTTAAAAGTCACCAATCAAGCAGTATTTCACCTCACATTTATAATTCACAATCACCAAATATATTAGCAGTGAATATATCATATTCGTTAGCGCATCAGTAAGACTAGTTAAACTCCTTCGACTAGGAACGAAAGTTCCCACATACTTGATTTCAAAGATGATCTAAGTCTACTGATACCACCTTTTGTATAACCGCGAGTAGCTTTACCACCACTACATTAATGATTGTGCATCTTGCTCTAGTACGATTTGAATTGATAATGCAGAATATCTTGGAATATGAGGTGGATAAAATTCGAATGTTATATTCAGAAAAGGAACAACAAAGCTTTATCATTCAATATAACGAAACGATAATTGATGTGACTCCAGAGGTGCTGGTTTAGTATGGGTCTGAAAGATCTAATTAAAGGCGTAGGAAAAGACGTTCTGGTTACAGCAGCGACAGTAGTTTCAGGAGCAGCTCTAGGTCCATTAGGAGCAGCAGCGGTTGGCGGTTTTCTATCCAGAGTGATGGGTAAAGTTGGCGTTGATGTTGATCCTGATGAGCTATCTGAAGAGGTGCAAAGTGAAGCAGGTGATCAACCTGCGCAAGTTACTAAACTCACTGAACCTGAAACACTCCAGAGAATTGCTGATAAAATTGCAGAGCGAACCAATCAAGACAAACAAGAAGTTTTAGCCGGATTACAGTATGGTTTTAGAGAACTTCAGGGTGGAATGGGTGTTGTAATGGGTGAACTCAGAGGTAATACCCAACTTATTGCAGAAGTTCTCAAGATGGCAGGACAGGCTGATGAAAAAACAGATCAGCTACTCACTCATGCAGAACAAACTGAAAGGTCACTTGATGAGGTACTTCGTCGTTTGGATGCAATGGAAAGAGGACTGGACATCACATTTAGGAAATTCATCGGTGATTATTCAGACCCTCATATGTTGAGCTATGACCGACTAATGATGATAAGTCGTTTACAGAGACAAAGAACAGTTGTAGCTTCGAGTTTTGGAATAAGATATGAGCCTTCACTTTATGTACCCAGACATGTTGAAGAAGGAGTATTTGACAGATTCATTGCAGACTCCGGAATGTCTGATAGAAACATATTCCTGGTCTTGGGGAATGTGGGACTTGGTAAAACTTGGTTCATGGCCCGCATGTCAAACAGGGCAATGGAATTGAACCAACCGACTTTCTTTGTTCCATTGAGCCATGGTATCAAATCATTAACAAGTGTGTTCAAAGTAGAATCCATACCAGCATTAGTAGATTTGATAGATCCTATTCTTGATGAAGCTGGAGAACATGCATTCATATTTCTTGATGGATTGGACGAAATGGACCCAACACATATCCGGCACATCCTTGGCGCATTATCAAGTGCTAGAAGCGATTCTGTATCATTCATCATTTCATGTCGTGCAACTGATTGGGCTTCAAACCGTGCAATAGTGAGGGGTGCAAATGATATCAAGTACTATATTTATGATAATCCGAAAGCTGGTGAGCTTGCAAGGTCATTACGAATCAATACACCAGTATCAGTTCTGATGTCAGAGTTCACTGACCAAGAAATGAGCATGGCAATGGATAGATATGGCATTCCTCGCGAAGTGCCAGAAGACCTTCTACCACTACTGAAAAGACCGTATATCATGCGCCTTTCAGCTCAATGGTATTACACAGTTGGTTCTCTACCCTCACCTTCCTCACCCGAATTCTTGGACTTGTTTGCAGGAGGACCAGAATATACGGATTCAGTATTTAGAAGACTAGGTATTCTAACTGAGAGAGACTCGCTCTATGCTACAGTAGAAAAAATCATCCAAGCTAAAAGAGAGTCTTTACCATTAAATGAGATTCCAATCGACCCGGAATCATCAGCTTTCAGCACTTTGGTTTCTTCTGGAATGCTGATTATCAAGATTGATAGAATTGGTACGACTATCTCACTCAGTCCGGAATTTTTAGTCCCATTGTTCTCACTCACAGTTCTTAGGCATCAGACTGACCCGTCAAGAATCAAAGATATGCTTGAGGGTATCAAATCCTGGAAACCTGATGCAGGAGATATTGTTGATAGAATTGTAGCAGAATTCATTATGCCAAAATCTGAGCGACCATCGGCTAGACTGTCTGCACCGGTGGACACTGAACCACGGTCTCCAGATAAAACAGGATTTACAAAAAGTCTCTCACAAGATTTCGGTAGACGGACACCAGTGAAAGCAGAAGATGCCCCAGTTGGATTAACACCAACACCTACGCCCACAGCTCCGGGCCTATCTCCCACATTTACCGCAGCTAGTGAAATAAAAGCAACTACCCCGAGAGAAGTAGCAGATATTTTGCAGGAACTTATCAACGACCCTGATGTCCATGTTCGTAGAGCTGCAACAATCGGTCTTGGACTCACTGCTCCCAGAGTAAAAGATGAACATTCTCGAATAGACCTTTTACTACCATTACTCGATGATCCTGATTCCGATATCCGTGCAGGAGCAGCATGGGGGCTCTCACTGGTAGCTTCTTCACTACGAAACCTAGATTACGGTGTGGAACTTCTTAAACCACTTACTGATGACCTAGAATGGGCTGTTCGTAGGCGAGCTGCTTTTGGAGTCGGATTATTTGGCTCTAGAATGCAGAATGAATCGCAGGGAATGAGCTTCATTGAAAGTATGCTAGGACATAATGATGGTCAAGTTCGAGCCGGCGCAGCTGCAGGGGTGGGACTCGGTTCAATGACAAAAGGAGACCCAAGTAAAGTAGTAGACCTTCTTCTACCACTACTTGAGGATGAATATGATGATGCTAGAGGTGGCGCAGCTTTGGGACTTGGCTTGATTGCTTCAGCATTGCCTCCAGGCTCAAAAGCAGCAGATCCATTATTTGACCTTGCAAAGAAAGGTTTTGGAAAGATTAGAGTTGGGTCAATTTTGGGTCTCTCTCTTGCCTCAATCAAACATGGAAGTGGTCGCGGAATCGTAGGTGCATTTACCCCTCTACTGGACGATTCATCTTTTGAAGTTCGAGCAACATCATGTATTGGCATAGGTCTTGCAGCGTCAAGTTTATTCGAACCAGAAGAGATTGATTCAGCGATTGGTAATCTTACACCAAAATTAAGTGATGAAGAAGAATCTGTTAGATCAGCTGCAGCGCTTGGATTGAGTTATGTTGCATCAAGACTTCCACGCGAAAAGATGTCTCAGTTATTAGAGAGCTTGCTTGCTCAGACTGATGAAAGTGTCAGAGCCTGTGCTAGTGTGGGATATGGAATGGCAGCAACACGATTCAAGAAGCCAACAGAGAAGATTGACATTCTCAGTAAACTCCTTGGAGACCGTGAGAAAGAGGTTCGGAAAGGAGCACTGCTTGGAATCGGGTTAGCTAGCACGAAAGTTAGGGATGTTCTAACAAAGGTGAACTATGTATCAGGGGGTATAGCCTCAGAAGACCCAGTTATTCGCAAAGGGGCAGCTCTTGCGCTTGGAATATCTCTCTCCGAAGTTGAACTCGATATTGGTGTGATTTTAGGAGAAAGCTTCTGGGGTACGACACCTCTAACTCATGATGAATGCATCGTCGCTGGAGTTGCATCTAGTATAATGCTAAGATATGGAACATGAAGGGTGAAAAATCACCCTCCTTGTCCTTTTTTGAGGTTTTTATTTTGGGTCCGAATCCACATCCAATTTGGCCTATTGAATGGGTTTTTTCTTTCCAGAAGATTATTGATTACCTCCAGAAACTTGCAATACAAAACACAAGTAAAACAAAACCCGAGATTTTCGTTGGAGATTTTGGTGCTGGAAGAAATGAAGAAATACCACTGTTTTTTTCCAAGGTAATTCAAAACTCTATCTTAGAAAATAGTGACTGGGAAAAACCATATCCAATTTTCAAAGTTTATTGTACTGATGTCCATACCCTACGAATTGAGGATCTCTTTAGCAAGCTTGTTGATGAGGATATCATCGAACATTCCAGAGTTGTTCATGCAGGACTAGAGGATATGGGTGGATTTGCTGTCTTTCCATTAGATCAAAAAGAAGTAATTGCTGAGCTTGAGAAACCAACCTGGATTGACGTGTATATCAATGACCATGAAGCTTTTCCGGAAAATAGCATAGATATTGGAATCATGAACAATGACATGCTTGGGTACTTGGCAGAATATTATACCGAATATAGTGATCTTAAGCGAGCATTAGAAGGAGCTGAGAAAATCATCAAACAAGAGGGGTTATTCCTTGTCACACAACCGTGTTCACTTTACAAGTTTGATAATATAGAAGTTCTAGAGAATACTGGATTTTCATTTCTTATGGGAGCTGACATAGATAAACAAACTGGTGAAATTGAGTACATCAAAAAAGATACAGATCCGAAGAGATTGGGAAATTTGAATCATTACACCTTTCTAGCTTTCATCAATGAATGATTAGTCTTTTGCAACCACGAATTCATTGGGAATGGTTATTGTGAAACAAGTCGTTTCAGCTTCATCTAGATGTATATCCCAACCATGAGCATCGACAATTCGATGCACTATTCGAAGACCCATTCCTCCATCCTTCTTTGTAGAGAATTTTTCTGTGAATAATTTTCCCCGATATTCTTGTGGTATTGGTATTCCATCATTACAGAAGGAGATTAACAAGTTATTCCCATTTCTTTTCGTTTTTACTTCAATCAAATTAGGTTCTGCATGTTCAACAGCATTTTTCAGCAGATTTCTGACAACTTGATCTATCTTTTGCGAGTCGCATTCTACAATAGGTAAATCAACCAATTTGAAAGTAATATCTGCGGGTATGATTTCTTCTGCAGCCTTTGAAACGATTTTCCGTAAATCAACTTCTGTCATAGTTCCAATAATGAGACCTGAATCTGCAAGTTCAACACTTCTTAGTAACAGGTTTTCCAATGCTCTCACTGAACGTTGTATTGCAGTAAGGTGTTCTCGATTGTATTCTTCTTCAAGTAGATTGGAATACCCAAGTATATTGTGAAAGTAGGTTTTCATATCGTGGCTCATTTGATGCGCAAATTCGGAAAGCTCTTCTTTCTGTTTACGTAATAATTGTTCGGATAGTATTTTGTCTGTAATATCAAGTACTTGTAGTTGCACAGCTGGAACATCATTAAACATAATAGCAGTTGAAAATCCCTCAACCCAACGTGTTTCCCCAGAAGGACGGATGTATCGGAATTTCGTATATGGTGATATTTCCTCTCCAAGTATGCGTCTTCTAAAACGTGCTTCAAGTTTCTTAATGTCATCAGGATGAGTATGTTGTGTAATAACATATTCATAAGACATCTCTAATAATTCAGGAATTGAATATCCAGTAATATCAGCGAATGCCTGATTGGCGAATACGTATCCATCATCTTGTATAATACAGAATCCAATCAAGGAATATTCAACTAGTTCTCGATATTTCTTTTCACTCTCTTGCAATGCAGTTTCTGTTTCCTGACGATTGATTGCAGATGCATACATCTTGACCAAGTTCTCAAAAAAGATCTTATCTCTATCATCAAACTCTCTTGGTATTCTACTTCCAAACGATATGACTCCAACGAGTGACTTGTCACCTTTTAATACTGGAAGAGATACATATGAGGTGATACCAAAGAGTTCAAATCTTTCAATATTTGGTTTACACAGTTCATGCTCATAGATGCTGTTAGCATAAACTGCTTCAGATTCTCTTGCAGCATAAGACTGAATCGAAGATTCATCATCTATGTGTTTAGAACCTAAAAGCAAATCATTTTGTACACCATAAGTTGCCTTGAGTTCCAGAATATTATTTGTACTGTTAAACAAACGAAATGATGCGAAATCAAATTCAAGTAATTTCGAAAGTCCAGAAACCACCATATCTGAGAGATGTTCTGTTGATTCAGCAATTAGTGAAGCTTCTGCAATCACTCGAATTGCCAGTCGTTCTCGCTTGAGGGCCTCCTCAGCTTTTCTTCTTGCAGTTATATCAAAATACGCCACCTGAATCGCGGAAGCTCCTTCGTAATCCACAACACTTGCAAGAGACTCAACCCATACAACATCTCCATTCTTTGATAACAATCTAAAAGAGAGGGGAATTTTGAATACTCGACCTTTAAGACGTTCACTATCTCTATAGAGAACTTCTTTTCTATCATCGGGATGTACAAGTAAATCCTCTCGGGGTAAGGAATACAACTCTTCAATCGAATACTCGATAAGATCTGAAAAAGCCTGATTTGTAAAAACTATTTTTCTATCTTGGATAATAACAATGGGTTGTCGTGTATGCTGAATGACTTCTTTGTATTTTTGTTCACTGCTAGCTTTGGCTTTTTGTGCTTCCTTCTGAGATATTACTGACTGAAACATCTTTGCCACGGTTTCAAAAAATATGTAGTCATCTGATAGTAGTTCTAGTTTTTCAGTCGACCAAAGTTGAACAACACCCCAAACAGATTCGTTCTCTCTGTAAAGAGGCCAAGAGATAAGCGATTTTATATTCATAATCTCAATTCGATATTTGTGAGTTTCATGTACAGGATGTTTGGAAACATCTGGAGCAAAGATGGTGTTTCCAGTTCTTGCTACATAGGCTGCTAATCTCTGAGAATCATTTATCGAATGAGGTTTAATATCGACCTCATCAAGATTAGGTCCATGATATGCCACCAATTCCAAAATGTCCGAATTGTGCTTAATGAGTCCAATAATGCCATATTGAAAATTCAGAAGCTCGGCAAGGCCTATTAATACTTTTGAACAAACTACTTCCAAAGATAGATGTTCCGTTGCAGCCTCAGCTATTATTTGAAATGCTATCTTCTCTCGTTCATACTCTGTACTAATCTTCCTCTCATGTGAAACGTCGCGGATAGCCCAAATTGAAGCTGGCTTGTTTTTGAAGGTTGTAGGTTGAGAAACAATTTCAATAATCACATTTCGACCCTGCATGCATAGACTCAGTTCTTTTCTCGTTTCAGACGATGACTCAATGAGCCTATCTAATTCATCATCTTCGGATTGAACAAAATCAGAAATATGGGAACCGATAATATCTAGATTAAAACCGAAAATATCAATTAAAGACTGACTGATTTGTAGAATTTGACCATGCGAATGAATTAATGTGCCATCAAATGTTGACTGTAGAAGATGTCGATACCTTTCTTCACTTTTCTGGAATTCATCATTTATTCTATGATAATGTACTGCAGATTTAATCATATGGACCAGTTCAGCATATTGAGATTTTGGGTGGCCACCCTTTGTAACATAGAAAGTCGCTCCAAGATTAAGTGCACGAATAGCAACTTCCTCTCTTGACCTTCCTGTGAAGATAATGAACGGAATCTTATTTCCTTCATCACGTAGAAGCTCAAGGAATTCAAGTCCATTGGTTTGTGGCATCTGGTAATCGGATACAATTAAATCGAATGACTGGTGATTAAGTATCTCAAGAGCTTTAGATACAGATGACACAGAAGTAACCATCAGCTCATTGTCTTTCTGAAGATACATACTTGCAATCTCAAGGAGATCTATGTCGTCATCAACCAATAAGACCTCAATACTCATTCAGTATTCACCAATCATTTGTGTTGTTATGGTTATACAATAAAGACATTGTTTGAATGGATGGTAATTTCCATTAGTTATGTCTCATTTTTCCATTATCTGAGATTTCACATTAATTTACTATTAGGTATTTGAAATATGATTTTTGATTTGTGATAATATCGACTTTATGAACAAATTGAATCATTCATGAAGACTAGCTATTTTAGCGAGTAGAAAACCTTTCAAGGTAGGAAAAATGTCATAATTTGGAGAACACAATGAAGATTATTTCATGGAATCTAAATGGACTCAATGCAAGCTTGAAAAAAGGATTGATTGATTTCATAAAAGACTCGCCAGCAGATATATTCTGTTTCCAAGAAACGAAGACAGCAGAAGATAGAGTTGATAATACATTTCTAGAGATACCTGACATACACTACTATTGGCAATCAGCTGAAAAAAAGGGATACAGTGGAGTAGTGACTCTCTCAAAAGTCGAACCTAAATCTGTAATTCATGGATTCAATGATGAAGGGTATGATACGGAAGGAAGAATGGTTACACTAGAATTTGAAAACTTCTATTTAGTAAACACGTACTTTCCAAATGCTGGAAGAGGTCTGAAACGATTAGATTTCAAACTTGAGTGGGATAAAAAATTCGAAAAATATGTAGAAGATTTACGTAAGAAAAAACCCATCATTCTTACTGGAGACCTCAATGTAGCACATACTGAGAAAGACTTGGCACGACCTAAGAACAATACTAAGACAGCGGGATTTACACCGGAGGAACGAGAATGGTTCGACTCATTTCTCCAGAAAGGATACATTGACACATTTCGAGAATTTGTAGATGAAAGAGGGCACTATACTTTCTGGTCGTATAGACACAATGCACGTGAGAAGAATATTGGATGGCGATTGGATTACTTCGTGGTTAGTGAAGAATTGAAATCACAAGTAGAAAATAGTGAAATACTTTCTGACGTCTATGGTTCGGATCACTGTCCGATATTACTAACGGTCAGTGAATGAGAGATCTGGATTCAAAGTACCAATATCATATAGAGGTGACACCCGAAATTTAAATCGGATAATTCCCTGTCCATATTCGAGTTCTGGAGAGCAGAGGTTATATTATATGTCATTTAGAGAATCGCTAAAACCGATATTTACGAGAGAAGGGATTCTTCTTGTATCAGTAGCATTAACAGGCGGTTTGATATGGGTACTCCATTTCATCTTAGAATTCTCGATTCTTCAGAAACTGACGCCAACAGGTCAACCTTTCAATCCAATATTCATCCTTCCTCATATTGGACTCGTACCGATAGGATGTCTATTTTATCTCATGATATCCTCACGATGGAGTCCCTTCAAAGCTTTACTACCTAGTGTTACGATAATCACTTTATCTTTCATACTCATACTAATTCTTCCAAATCTCGGACCTATTCAAACAACATCGTTTACGTTAGATCCAGTATTCATTCTATACATGATACTCCTAGCAGTAGCTGGATTCTTCATAGGTACAATTCTAGCTCCTCTAATGCTCATAAGCAAACCATATCTGAAGAATGTAGAATATAATGGTAGAATCTATTCCTTTGCAACAGCATTTCTAAGTCCTATTGTAATTATTGCAACTTGGTTACATGGTATGAATCAACCACTACTTCTATCAGCATATTTCATTGTTGTATATATTGTAATTGCTCTATTGTTCATCGATGGGAAAAAGAAGCTCAATAATCTACCACCGAGGTGTACCAACATCAGGTCATTTCTCAGACATAAAGATGTATGGCCCTCAATATTGTTAATGTTCTTTGTTGGATTTTTCTTCACGAACACATATCTAGCATCAGTTATCCTACTTGATTACTCGAATATATTGTCAAACCTAGATACTTTTGTGATCGTTTTATTCAGCGTATGCATCATAGTCACAATTCCTTGTGGGATGCTCTTTGATAGAATTGGTAGAAGATGGACTCTGCTTATTGGATTCTATGCGCAAGCTATTGCATTTCTACTCTTGTCGTTCTTCCCGCCAATGGAATATCCCTTCATGCTTGAAGTAATATTTCCGGCAGTTATTGCATTTGGTTTCACCATTGCTATTTTCGGTGCACTCTTAGTATCATTAGAGCTAGCACCAAGAGGTTTCTTACGAGTTCATCAAGGTATTTCGTGGGTTCTTTTTGGGGTTGGAATGACTGTTGGAGTTATCACAGATATAGCTCTTTATCCACTAATTACAACCTCTCCAGCGTATCTTCCGTTGGTTCTCATTTTCGCACTATTTACTGCAACTATCGTAGTACTGCAATTGAAAGAAACACTTCCATCAAAAGAGGAACTTGAATGGAAGCGAAAACTAGAACATATTCTAGTTTTGACAAAAGGTGGTATTCCCCTATATTCTGAAAGAATGAGCCCTACACAGCCTTCAAAAGAAAGTCCAGATGAGATGTTAATAGGTGGCGCACTTACGGGTATAACTGAATTAATCAAAGAAATCTCACAGAGAGCTGGAAAATTGAAAGTCATTCAACAAGAAGGTTATTGCATTATTCTTGAGGAGGGAAGAGAGGTAATTGTTGCCGTAATGGCTCTTGAAGAACTTGGAACCATTAGAGCTAAGACTCAAGATTTCCTAGAGGATTTCCAGAGATTCTTTGGCGAATTGATTAACGATTGGTCAGGAGACCCTAAGGTATTCAGTCCTGCAAAAGAGCTTGTTCAGAATCATTTCTACTGAAAGAGAACATCAGTTGGCTTGGACCTTTCAAATAAACGAAAACAGATAATAGATTCTAGTAGTCTGGTAATCGCTCCTTAGGAATTGTCTGAACAAGTGTGTCTATCCCTTTTTCAAGGTTCAAAAAAGGATTGTAAATTTGTATGATTTCCTGTGTCCTCTCATGCTGACTGAACCGACTTGATATATTTTGAGAGAGAATTTTCTTATCAGGTACAATTTCTAAGAGAATAGTATCGGAATAGTGGTATTGAACTTGGTCCTGGATAGATTGTAAAGCTTTGCTCGCCGTTCGCCTATTCAATGATGGAACAACGTAGAATACTAACAACATTGCTCCAAGAGCTGATCCTGTCGAAAAGATAGTAAGGAGAGAGAGCCACGGGTGAAGAAATGCCAGTAAATTCCCTAATGATATGATTTCAAGTAGTATTAGGAGGATTGGGAGAATCATCGTAAACACGATAAAAGGGGTAAATCCCAAGACAGCTAACACTATCAAATGCCACATTTTCTGTCTTGTGTCAGAATCGGGTATTATCAAACCCAAACCAAAATTCTCATGTTCCAGATGAAACATCCCTAGTAGATGTCCATCTCCTTTTTTCCAAATTTCCGTTCCCTCTTCTCGTGGAATGTCCTCACCAGCTGTAACTAACTTCAGACCCAGATTGATATCTGAAACTGTAAAGAAATGGCAGCAATCAGTTAGAGTGGGACGCATATAGGCAAATATCCCCAAGATAATTCACAACAGTCATTAGTTTCTTCGTTGTTATCAATTCTTCGCTTTGAGAGGAAATACAATAGTTCCACACCTCTTAAAAAGTGCAAAACCCCACACAAGGAAATGTGGGGTGATTATATTATTCTGAGCGAAGCGCGTCAACTGGTGTAAGCTTTGATGCACGCCATGCTGGATAAAGCGCAAAGATGACACTAACCAGAATGCCAAAGATCATCGCCTGAATTGCCAAAAGAGGAGTCATCACAGGTGTAATGGTCATTGAACTGGTAACTGAAGAGCCTATTCCACCACCAGGCCTAATGCCACCTAGACTGCTGAAACTTCTTGCGACTATATTAGCCATAATCGAGCCAACAAGTAATCCTACGATTCCTCCAATTACCCCAATAAGAAGAGCTTCTGCAAGAAATACTGCTAACACGGTACGTCCCTTTGCTCCAAGAGCTTTTAGGATACCTATCTCTCGCGTTCTTTCCATGAGAGAAACTATCATGATATTCATGATTCCAACTCCTGCTACAACTAGAGATATTCCAGCAATACCAGCAAGTAGGTTCTCAACTGTGTTTAGAACAGAGGATAATGTATCAAGGATAGCAGTTGGAGATGTAACTGAAACTTCACCCTCATATAGATCTTCGATACGTTCTATGACTTGGTTGATGAATTCTTCATCGTCGTTTTCAAGCTTTACTGCAATACTTGTTACCTCTTCAGTATTGAAATAATCCAATGCGGAATCTATAGGAATGTATATCCCTGTGTCAGATGGTCCAAAGCCAATCGAACCAATTTTCTCCAATACTCCAACCACAGTTAGGGACAGATTAACTGGCACAAGTTCAGTTCCGTTTCGAGTCATGTAGAATACATTGACTGTATCACCTATATCTACGAGGTGAGTACCATTGTTATACGGATCATAAATTGTATGTCCAATAATAGTTGAGCTATTTCCAGGGTTGTCAGGTATCTCGCCATGTGCTACTGCAAATGTAGAATACAAATCCGCATAGATTTCAAAATCCACACCTGTAAGTGACAATGGTATACTTCCATCTTCAAATTCGAATGTGGTTGTTTTACTCACTGAGGCTGCTGATTTACTGACTCCCTCAACTTCATTGATAATCTCAGTATCGTTATTATATAATACAAAATCGCTAGAATCACCACTGCCACCAAATCCAATCATGCCTCCATTATTTCCAGCAGATACAATCACAGTATCAGTCGAAAATCCTTCCTGAAACTGATTTGTGATGGCTACCTGAAAACCCTCAGTAAAGGACAACAATGCAACAATAGCTGCAATCCCAATTACAATTCCGAGTGTGGTCAACGCAGACCGGACCTTCCTAAGCTTGATAGCCCCAAAAGAAAAACCAAGAGTGTCACGAGTTTTCATTGTCCATTCACCTCATCTGCAACCAGATGTCCATCCTTCATTCTTAGAGTTCGTTTCGTTCGTTTTGCCATCTCCAAATCGTGAGTAACCATAATGCAGGTAACTTTCTTTTCTTCATTCAGCTCGACAATAAGATCGATTAAAGATGCTGCTGTAACTGAATCTAGGTTGCCAGTTGGTTCATCCATCAAAAGAAAACTCGGGTTGCTAACTAGAGCTCTTGCCACTGCAACTCTTTGTCTCTCTCCACCACTGAGTTCAGAGCTCTTGTGATGAATACGATCACCAAGCCCTACACTAATTAGCACTTCTCTTGCCCGTTCCTGTCTCTCTTTCTTTGGAACACCAGCGATAACTAGAGGTAGCTCGACATTTCCGATTGCGTTAAGTCGAGGTATTAGGTTGAAAAACTGAAAAACGAATCCAACTTTTGTTCTAGCTTCCGCTAATTCATTGTCAGAGAGTTCTGATACATCTATTCCCTCAATCAAAAGAGAACCGCTTGTTGGACGATCAAGAGCTCCAATAAGATTGAGTAATGTTGATTTCCCGCTTCCTGAAGGGCCGAGGATAGTTACAAACTCGCCCTGTTCTACAACAAAATCTGCTCCTCGTAGTGCCTTTACAGGTACTTGGCCCAGCATGTAGGTCTTTGTTAAATTCTGTGCTTCTAATACAGTTGTCATGTTCTAAGTCCCCTTGTTGGGAGCCAGAACAACAATCTATTCGGATTCTGTTTCTTCTAGGATTTCTTCTAGCCTTTTTTTAGTTGATTTGAGAATCTTCTCAACTTGAGCAATTCTTTCCTTACTTGGATTCTCAACTAGTTCCATCGCAAGGCTCATTGATATTCTTACAAGATCTCGAAATGTATCCTGTAAGACCACCAATTCATCGTTCTTACGGATGAATGGTAATAATGGAAATGGCCCAGATTGGAATCGCTTTCTCATTCGTTCACCAAATTGCATCTCTTTGTTGAACAGAGCTTCTCCAAGCTCAGTAAGCTTGTATCGCTTTAATGTTCCTTTTTCAGAAGATAGCTCGATTATGCTGTCTTCTTTCAGCTTCTTCAACAGAGGATATAATGAGCCTGGACTAGGGGTCCATTCTCCTTGAGTTTCCTCTTCTATCGCTGAAGTAATCTCAGAACCGGACATAGCTCGTTCTCGAAGCAATTGTAGTACTTTGTATCGAAGATAACCTCTGGGAACACTTGAGGTGCTCTGTAACCAAGGTTTCATTGCTTCTTGTGGGAGGAATTTTGGTAGCTCATCGAATTCTGCTAGTTTATCCTTAGATAAATAGAACCGGTCGTCAACCTGGACAAAGGGAAGACGTTCACCCATAGGTGAGTTGACTACATATTCGAGAAGTCTTGGGAGACCCAATTCTTTCAGTGTAAGAGCAGTCTTCTCACTAGTTGCTCCTTTCTTCTTGAAAACAGCAATTGCGTGTTCAATCCTTCGTCTCATGTCGTTCTTCATGTTGTTCTGACCTTTTGTTCTTATCGTTTGCAATATCGTTAACGATATTGCTTACAATATCACTAGTGATATTTTATATATAAAGAGGATGTATGAATCATACATCGGTTGTAGGGAAAACCTGAATCAAGGAGGGATATCACAATCACATCTGACTAGAAGGAAGGAGCAAAGTGGTATCTATAACTTTCAAGATAGGACCTCCTCTGTTGGTTCAAATGATTTCGATGTTAGATAGCTTCTTCAATTTCATCAAGTTTATCCTCACCGATATCATTCCATCCCATTGAATTATCAAACCCATCAAGAATAGATCCAGCATCTGGTTTTTGATCTTGCTCTATTGGTTCATCTATTTCAATTTTAGGTGCTTTTTGGTACCTGTATTTTGGTATTCAATGCATTTTGAGAATCCTTTATGAATTGTTAAAAGGATTGATAATTTCTAGAAAAGAAAAGTCTTCAAAATCTCGAGTATTTTCGGTATAAATTGTTCCAATACCAAATTCCAAAGCAGTTGCCGCTATAACACAATCAAATATTCTAGCTTTCTTTATTTTGTATTCCTCAATCAATGAAAAAACCATGAGAGTAGTAGTTGTAGTTGGTTCAATTATAATCATTTTTTCAGAGAACCAGAAATCTTCACAAATAGAAATCGCTTCCTCCACAGAGAGTGGATTTTCTATTCTTCTTGGATTTGTTACAACCGCAAAAAATTCATACAGGTTTTGAGGAAGTAAGATTGGTTGTGTCTTAGATTCCATTGCTTGGATAATTAAATGGCTTGCTTTTTCTTGATGAGGAGATGATGCGTTATGAGCATGCACTAAGATATTGGTATCAATCAATATCTTCATAGATCTGGCTTCTCCCTAAAGGTGTTACAATAGATCCAAGATCAGGTGGGTTTTTCATTCTATGATATAGTCTTTCATTTGCTTGATTTCTTTTCTTGAGAATAAATTTGTCAATGTCCTTTTCTATGTCTATATCAGTATTACCAGTAAGTTGAAGCCACTCAAGAATTGCTAGCCTCTTACTCTCTTTAACTTGTTCAATTTCCAACTCGCCGCCAAGTATCCTTTCAACCGGATTTTTTTTAGATTCAGTTGTATGCTCATGTGTGTGTTCAAATTCCATTTCTATTCTATTTAACATACTCATTTTTAGAACATATAAACAACTGTATCATATTACTTGGAATTAAAAGAGAGATAAGGATGACATAAAATCAGAAATCTGGTGAATAATTATTATATTCTTGAGGAAGTATAATTTCTGTACAGTTGTGAAATGCCATAAATAGTTTAAATCCCTCATGAGCTCGATGCTTAAATTCCGGATCTATTGTAAAATCATCCTCAAAATATAGACTCTTTATCTCCAGCAAATCCTTATCGCGATGAACCTTTGCGTCTAACCTTCCTACAAGGTCACAACCGTCAAGAATTGGAAGTACAAAATAACCATAGACCCGTTTTTGTTTCGGAACATAGCATTCAATCTTGTAATCAAAATTCCATATCTCTGCAGGATAATGACGTTCACGTAGAATATTATCAAAAGGAGTAAGAATCTTGATGGGGTGATCATCAAATGCTTCTGAATCAATCCTCTCTAATTCATTTAATTTCTCAGAGAGGCAATAATACGGAGTATCTCGTCCTTCAATCTGTACCTTCAAGATATACTCAGATTCAACAAACTCCTCAAGGTTTTTCTCTATCTGTGATTGCCGAGATCCCCATAACTTTCGAGCTGGAAGTTTTCCAACATAAGATCTAAAGTCCTTGTAACTAGCAACACCTAGACACCCTAGAACAGTATCAATAAGGAACTCTTCAGCTTCTTCATCAGTCAACTTCTTATCAATAATCGAGGAAGGAATGACTCGTTCTGCAACATCGTAGGCTTTTTGGAATCCCTCACGATAAGCAACCATGAGTTTCCCCATATAGAACAGATACTCCATTGCAGTCTTTTCAGCTTTCCAATCCCACCAACCTTCACCCGATTGCTCCCTAGTCCCATATTCTGAACTTTTCACTGGACCATTCTTCTTAACGTATTGGTAGACTTCTTCAATAAACTCTCGATTCTTGAGACCCCATTTCTTGTACGACTTCCAAATTTGGTCTTCGTAAAATTGCAATCGCCACTTATAGAATGGATAAGATTCCATAGGCATAAGACAAAGAGCATGAGACCAGTGTTCGAATAAGTCGCCATTTTTCTCATACTCCCAAATCGTTCCATCTTCGTAATCTGGAAATCGATTGAAGGTAATTAGATTATGACTTCTGGAAACAACAGATATTGTGTCAATCTGAATATTGTGAATCCTCTTAGCAACAGAGGAAACACAAGTGGAAGGCTTGGATGTTCTGAGACCTTGTATATCTAGAATGAAGGCCCTAACTTGTTCTAACGAAACCTCTGTCATAATCGAATTCAAATATAGCAGGCTTAAGAAAAGTTCTCTCTATTTCTATGAGAATTCAAATTCATCATCGATATCAATTTCACAGGTTTCAAAATCCATTATGATACAATTATCGAGCTGTCTGATTTTATTGTGACATCACATTGATAAAAAAAGGAGCGCCATCCCTGAAGGATGGCATTAAGATTTCTTAATGGTACTATGACTTTTTCTTTGCTATTGCCAAGACAATAACTAGGACAAATGCCACAAAGGTTGCACTCAGTAAGACTGTCATCTGTTCGGATGGTACCTGACTATCGGTTGGAGTTGTTGTTTCAGTAGTTGTGGGGGTTGTTTCTGTTACAGTACTAGTTTCACTAGTTGTTGTAGTTGTAGTGGTTGTAGTGATATCATTGGTCACAGTCACTATCACGGTATCGATTGCAGTATTTCCACTTGTATCACTAACAATGATTGTGTAATTATACACTCCAGCAGAGAGATAATCAATTACTATCTCAATCTCCGAGCCATTCCACGAATCGGTTTCCAAGACTGTACCGTTTCGTAAGATTCTGTATGATGCAGGTAGATCATCAGACGGAATCCATGTGATGTTATGTCCTGTTGTTCCCACCTCATAAGTATAGTCAGCTGGACTATCAATGGTGGGCGAAGTTGTGTCGACGACATGTACAAAGACGGTATCTTCGACAGTATTACCACTGTCATCCGAAACTACCACAGTGTAATTATACTCTCCCAAATCCAAGTCATCAACATTGAGGGTGATTTGACTACCATCCCAATTCTGACTGTCAACAATTTCACCATCCAGATAGATAGTAAAGTTGCCGGGGTCCAAATCAGTTGGCTCCCAGATAATGTGATTATCCGAAGAATTGAACTCATATTCCATATCCATTGGACTGTTAATTTCAGGATTTGTTGAATCGATAATAATTACTAAAACCGTATCTGTAGCTTGGTTATTACTAGTATCTTTCACCAGCAACGTATAATTGAATACACCGAGTTCAAGACAATCGACAGGAGTAGTAAAGTTTGGTCCGGTCCAACTCTCTGAAACATCCAGATTACCATTAACATAGAGTTGGCAGAGATTCGGATTAAGGTCTGAAATGTTCCAACACAGTATCTGCCCAGTTGTTCCCAACTCATAATCAGTATCATCAAGACTGTCTATATCTGGAGCTGTTGTATCAATCACTTCCACAGTTACAGTGTCTGAAACTGAATTCCCACCAAAGTCAACTACAATTAGCGTATACTGATAAACTCCAATTGTTAGACCATCAACATCAATGTGTATAGTTGAGCCGTCCCAAAATCCACTTCCAACGATACTACCATTCCTTTGTACCTGATAGCTGACCGGATTCAGATCTGTGGGGTGCCATTCTATCGTATGTTCGGTTGTTCCCATCTCATACTCAATATCTGCTGGACTGTCTATCTCTGGCGACACCCAGTCAATAAGAACGGGATGATTATCAACACTATTTCCAATTCCAGGTATATGGTAAATACCACTCTGATCATAATCGTCCCATTTGTTACCTTGAGTACCGTTATCCCACAGATTTGCATTGCCATTATCGTATCCGTTTTGTACGGTATTGTATCCAATCGTGTTTGAATACAACAGAGAATTATCAGAGTCCTTGTCTAAGTACACTCCATATTCGTTATGAGAGAGTGTGTTATTTGTGACATTGGAATAATCAGACCCCTGAAGATATAGACCATATTGATTCAGAGATATTGAAGTATTCCTAATTTCCGTGTAGTGGGATGAAACCAACTGAATTCCATAGTCGTTGTTAAGAGTAATTGCACTTTCTGTGATGGTGCATTCCGTTGAATCATCGATACGTATTCCGCTAATTGTGTTTTCGGTCGTATCAACTCCAGAGATAGTACAATTTGTACAATAGCCAAGTTGTATTCCGATGGAAGTTTCAGAAAACTTACCCCCACTGACCGTGACATCTTCACAATCTGCGAGGATTATCTGTCCAAATTGTGTTCCATCAATCTCGATTCCAGTAAGCTCCTTGAAATATCCGAGATCTTTACCATTCACTAAGTTGTTTGAAATCTCATGTTTCCACTGCTCAAGAGTACAACCAATATAGATTCCATTATTCTCAAGGACGTTACCCTCAACGGTAATTCGGTCACATTCATTAATAGAGATCCCACATTCTTTGTTATCCGATATTGTGTTATTTAGAATATAACAGTCAGCTGAAACCATCAGGATGATTCCATCTTTAGTATTATTCATAATAGTAGTATCTGAGATGGTGCAATTGTCTATATTCCATCCATGAATTCCAAATCTTCCATTTCCAATTGACATACAATTAAGCACGCTACAATTTGCAATTTCAGCTAGGTGGATTCCATTAAGACGATTACTCTCTGCAGTATTATTCTTCAGGTCGCAGAAAGAAGAAGAGTATAGAAAGATACCGTGTTCCCCATTTAGTTGTGCGGTATTGTTCTCAATAACACAATAAGGGGCTTCGTGAAACTCGAATCCACGCCCGTTATTTCCTTCAACCGTGTTATTTAGTACAGTACATCCACCAGAATAGTATGGGAAAATTCCAGATTCTAAGTTATCAGCAACAGTGTTATTGATAATCATAGTATTATCGGAGAAGAAAACAAGGATACCATACACTGCGTTGGAGGATTGTGTGTTGTCTTCTATAGTACAATCTGGTGAGGAATCAAGTAATATACCATACAGGAGATTGTCAATTAAGACACAATTGGATAGATTACATTTTGTTGACTCTTCTAACCGAATTCCGTATCTTGAGTTCTCTCTTGACACCAAATCAACAACAGTACAGTTCGTACAGTGGCCAAATTGAATGCCTGCAGTAACACGCTTTAGCTCTCCATTTCGAACCGTTGAATCAGAACAGTTTGCAAGAACTATCTGACCATAATTAGACGCATCGATTTCTAACCCAATTGAGTTTTTGAAGTACCCAAGATTCTTTTCATTCACAATATTATCAACAAATGTATGCTGCCATGCAGAGAATGATCCTTGGAGAAAAACACCATTCTCAACTAGTACGTTGTTATCAAAGGTACAATTAGACGACTCTTCTAGATAGATCGCAGCTCCACGGTTTCCTAACATGGAGGAATTAGCTAGAGTGCAATTATTGCTATGCCCTATTGAAACACCTACAGTTGCATTATTTGTAGAACAATCGATTAAAGTGACATCTGTACAATTACCGAGAATAATCTGACCGTAAGATGAACAATTTATTGTCGTATCACTCAGACTGGTGAAATACCCGAGAGAGTCCCCATTAATGGAATTTCCAGAAAAATATTGGAACCAATATTGAGGTTCACAAGTCAATCTATCGCCTCTTAGAAAGACACCATTTTCGATTAGTGTGTTATTAATTATTTTGCAATCTTCGGAGGTCCTAACACAGATTCCCCCTTGAAAGTTATTAATTGCAATATTTGATATTACAGAACAATTGTGAGAAAAGGCCGTAACATAAAATCCGATGTTATTGTTATCCTCAGCAGTGTTGTTTTCAATTAGAAAATCTGTTGAGTACTCAAGTTGTACTCCAACAGAATTGTATTCCAAGGTATTATTTGTAATCACACATTGCATCGAGTAATACTCAGCAATACCAGCTCCTGTATTTCCTTCTAGATGGTTGAAAGATATGGAGCAGTTCCGGGAAGTTTCAGGTGCACTCCATGATGAAGTTGAGATCCCCCATTTGTTTTCGATAGCTGTATTATATGAGATATTGCAATAGCTAGATGCATCAGCCCATATTCCTTCTGCTGCGTTGTTCATAACTATATTACTCTCAACAGCACAGCTGTCAGATTCCAGTAAATATATTCCAGTAGACAAACTTTCACATACTGTATTGTTCCTGATTTGAGAGTTACTGGATTGTTCGAGAGATATACCCTGATCATTCTTGTTAGCAGTATTATTACTTACAATGATGCCATCCGAAGAAATTATAGATATTCCATACCATGTATTCTGATTAGCAGTATTATTGTGGATAAAACTTTCAGCAGATGTTGTTACTCGAATGCCAACATATACATTATCTGAAACAATAGAATCCGTCACATTACATCCAGGAGAATCAATCAGATAGATACCCTGATAATGTGAGTCAACTTGACAACCTCGAATTTCTCCATTAGTAACGTTGTCTAGTAAAATTCCATCGGTATCCACATAATCGACCGCGGAAACTGAACAGCTCAGAATTTGAAAATACACATCAGTGTTTGATATACTGATACAGACAGAATTATTCAAGATATGTAGTCCCTCAATAATATACGGATCTGTTGATAATCCACTACCAGAGTAACCTTGATCTATGAAGTCTTGATTACAAGTAATTACAATTGGATCGTGGTTAGTTGCACTAACAATAACAGATTGTGTATTGTCTAAAGTTTTGATTTCATACGATTCTCTAACAGTATCTCCAGTGGGAGTGCTAGAAAGAATAAACACAAACAATAGTACAAAGAATATTCCTTTTCTCATACATAGGCCACCAGTAAATCGAGTCCTACTATTGGTTAATGTGGAAGAAAAGGTTAAACATACTTAGGATAAAATGTACGTAGAATCTCAGGTACAAATACTTCTCTAAGATGTCTAGTATCTAGATGTTTTTGATATTATGTCTTGTATCTCTAATTTACTAATGATTAAGACCTCTCCCCAAACTTCCTGCTTGCTCCATCAACGATGTATCATTCCGGACAGACCCCTTTGGTCCGTGACCAGATGCAATAATCGTTTTCATGAGATTCATGCCAACGTATGGAATTATATCCTCAAACATGCCAACAACATGTCGACTGTAGTGTTTACTTTCAGCTCCAGAAGGAATGACGCACAAGCAATCTTTCCCTTTGAACAGACTCCGATCAACACCGTACCATCTATCGATGAATGCCTTCATCTGGGCAGATGGTCCCCACCAATATACGGGAGTACCCAGAACCAAAATTGAAGATTCACCTATCTTATCGATTATCCCTGTCATATCATCATCATGAATACATTTCTTTGTTTTCGAACACGAGTCACAAGCGGTACAGGGATGTATCTCACAATCATAAAGATATACGGAATCAGTTTCTAGACCTGATTCTTCAGCAGCTTGAAGGATCTCCCGAATTAGAATGTCAGTATTCCCATTTTTTCGAGGACTGCCAATGATACCAAGAACTTTTCTTTTAGACATGAAGTTGACCACTTGCTAATACCTCTTAACCTTTAATGCCTGAGCAGGAAAAAATCAATTCTAAATGATGGTAAGATATTTATTTTATTAATTCAATATTATCCATTCAATTAGGGAGATATGAAGATTGGATTTAAGAAAAAGAGTACTACTCTTCTATGGATTAGCTTTGTTAATGCTTCTTGTTGCAACTATATACGGATTTGCAGTAAATGAAATACTAGGGATAGCTTCACTACTCGCGATGGTCTTTATCGGATCTCTTCAAGCTAGAAGCTTGATGTTGATGCTGACAAATACCGTTGTTCATCATTATACTCAACGAGATCAAATTGGTAGAAAATACGAATATACAGGTACAGAGACTCCTGCAACAATGGGATTTGTGGCAGGAATCATTATGACAATATTAGCAGTGGGAGGTTCAGCATTTACAGATTGGACGTGGCTAGGAACAACACCAATCAATCTGGCAAATATAGCATGGATAGCAAATGCCATTCTTTCATTTATTGGTGCGATTACTGCATTCCAGATTATTAGATACAAACCACCCGAGAAAAAAGTCGTATCAGAACACGAGAGATTTGGTCTTTAAATCGCATTACCGAATAAACCTATATATCCTTCAATCATGCATGGAAACTCATGAGAGAAGATATCGATAAATTGGTAAAAGCGATATCGGCTCGACAATCAAATAGACATTATCTACCTGAGCTATTGGAATCAAACCATAGGGATGAGATGAATCGCTTCATCAAATCACTCGATCCACCATTTGATACTGATGTTGAACTAAATTATCATGAGGTACCGAATGATGATAAGATAGTCTATTTCAAAGGGCCTCCACAATTCATCTCGTTATCTACTTCTGAATCAATCTTAGACAAGGCAAAAGCTGGATTTCTAGGAGAACTAGTAATTCTCTATGCTGAGAGTCTTGGAGTGAAGACATGCTGGATGGGACACTTCAAGAAAAAGGAAGTATATCAGATAGTACACAATTCGTCTGAGGAGGAAAGTTCGAAAAAGATATTTTGTATAATCACACTTGGATATATTCCAGATAAGACAGGTCTATTGGATAGATTCTCGAAATGGCGTATGTCAAAGAAGAATAGAAGTGTGAGTTCATTCTTACATGAAGACTCTATGGAAGAATTCCCTGAAAACATTCGATTTGCATTAGATTTAGCCGGTAAGGCTCCCTCAGCCATGAACTCACAGAAGTGGTACTATCACATATCCACTCAAGACGAAAAGTATACTATAGAAATAAGCAAACCGAACAACTATCAACATTTCAAATGGAAGCATTACAATATGGATGTTGGAGCAGCTGCTGCACATTGTTGGTTAGGTTTATCAGTTCGTGGTCTGGAACCAATAGTTAGTCTTTCTACTAGAGAGAATGATGTCATTTGGAAATTCATGTGTAAATAATTAGTAAATGGTGTTAGCCGGATATTCTTCTAGGTGAATATCTCAAATCTAACTAGAGTAATTTAATATTCAAACAAAGTCAAGCAAATCCCACGCTTTGAAAGTCTCAAAGAAGGAACTCTGTTCGGTCTGAAGTTCTTTTGCATATCTTTGACCGCTATCAGTTTGGATAAGAGGATACATAGTTAGTTGTAATTCTTCAGATTCTCTAACCGCTTGTTCAAAAGAAATACCATCTCTATTGGTCCTATAGCATACTTCTCGCACTAATCCAAATGGTCCAAGAGTCTGCAATTTATCTGCATCAAATACGACTTTAGCCTCAATAGTTTCTGCTTTTCGAATGGTTTCTGGTTCTACACATTCAACACAATGCAATATGGGCTTTCGAAGATTTGACTCTAATTCAATTGACCTGAGAAATGATTCAACTTCACCAAGTCGTTCTGGGTGATATTGATGAAGCAGAGCCCCAAATCTTACGATTTCAATATCAGCTGATTCTTTCTGAGATAAATGCAATGCCAATGTTACAGTCCTTTCAGCATGTGAACGCCCATGAGTATAATCAAGAGATTCATATATTTGGAAAGCAAATTCTAGAATCGCCTCTTCTTGTTTTTCCGTTATCATAATTACTCACCATTATGGACACAGTATTTCAATATGATTATTCTCTCTAATGTGGATAAAATAGATCAATCAGGTGAGTATTCATCATCATTAGTTCCCATGTCAACATTCTTAAGCCAATGTGCTAAATTATAGTTAAGAGAGTTACAAGAATGAGCAAGAGCGAGAAAAAAGATATTGGAGCACCCATTGTCAGAGTTCACCAGACAAAGGAGATTAAGATAGAGAACCCCTTGCTAGTTTTTGGCTTTCCTTCAGCAGGACTTGTCGGAACTATAGCAGCTAATTATCTTGTAGAAAAATTTGAAATGGAACAGGTAGCACATGTTAGATCTAGATTCATTCCTTCAGCAGCTATTTTCATAGACGGAATCTTAAAGCACCCATTTAGAATTTATGCAGATGACGAACAGAAACTACTGGTAGCTGTCTGTGAAGTGCCAATAGATGAAGAGGGAATATCAACTATCAGCTCAGAGGTTCTTAACTGGGCAAAGGAGAACGGAGTGAATGAATCCGTCATTCTTGATGGTATTCCTGTTCAAGGCATCCCTCGTGAGCGAAAAGTCCTGTATGCAGCAGAAGAAGAAAAAATACCCGAACTGGAAAAAATAGACGGCATTGAACTTCTACAAAAGGGTATAATAACTGGCATTGCAGGAGCTCTCCTTGCGGATACACTCACCAATGATATGATTGGCTTTGCCTTTCTTACCCCGACAATGGCACAACTTCCTGACCCAGAAGGCGCACTGAAGATTCTGGAAGTCATTGACAAACTATACAATTTCGGGATAGATATGACAGAAATAAAGAAACATGCAGAAGAAGTCAAAGAGAAACTCAAAGAGATGGCCCAGCAAGTACAATCGATGAAACAAGAACGGTCCGGCAAAGAAGGCAGAGACTTCCGAAGATACTATGCATAAAGAATCAAAGAGGGGAGGTCCCCTCTTTCTATTTACCATACCCAGATAGCTAAAAGTTGCATAGTAGCAGCTTGTAAAAATGTCATGATAAGCAATAATATCCAATCCCTTTTACGCACATTCTTTTCCTTCAGATAGTAGATAACTGGAAGGAGAATCATTGGAAGGATAAACATACAAATTCGGGCTGTTTCTCCTTTCTTTGGAGCACCAGTTAAGAACAACAAACCAAGAGCGATGACACTTGCTACGAAAATAGATAGTATTTCAATTACATCTGTATCTTGGTCCATTTCATTCCACATATGAAATCCAAGGACTGCTAATACAGTTAGAATAGGTCCAACAAAGACTAGGATATCCATCACATCTTGAACACGGGTGATTAGATAATTCAGGGGATTATCCACCAACATGAAGCCATTTGGGTTCTCTACTGATGAAGCATGAAGGAATGAGTCAACATAATTGAAACCCAATCCAAGCCAGAGTAGAATGTAAAATACTCCACCAATTATTCCGATTGCAATCAGCTTCCAAATTGAATGCATGAATGATTGAAATTGTTCAAGAAAACTACTAGGTGTTCTAGTTTTCAGGTAATGTACAACTTCAAACAAAAACAAGAATAATGCCATATACACGAACAAGAATGACGTGAAAGATCCCAAAATAAAGCAGACAGCACTACCGAGGATTTTAGTAAATTGGTCATCCTGTAGATAGAAATACAGCATCCCAGCTGCATATGTCGCAACCATGGCATAGATATTTGCAAGATAGTAAACCTGCACTGCGGGTAGAACAAGAAAGAGTAGAACTGCATACCTACTTGTTTCCTCCCCGAAATATTTACGATAGATCCCATCAATGAAAAAAGCACTGAAGAGAGTAGCAACCCCACAGAGAGCTATAGCGATAACACCTGGTTCCTGGAATACCACATAGAATAGATGCATTGTAAGAACTGCAAAAGGAGGCTGGGTCTGAGCATGTGTCGTAAGAGATCCCTGGTTTTCCACATACATACTGATGAATTCCAAGGGGTTAGTTATTGCCATGGCATCAGTTAGAATCTCATTAGATGAACCAATAGCGGAATAAATCCCGATGAACCACCCATGAATGAAATTCGTGCTTATGATGAGTAAAAAACCAAAAATCGCAATAACTGGTAATGATGGGATTCCTCGCCCTGTTTTATAGAAATAATACATCGTTGTTACAAAAAGGGATGATACTACTGCAAAGAATATGATTTCAAACAGGGTAGGTGATACCAATTGGCCCCATAACGGCCA
>WJMJ01000035.1 GCA_014728035.1 Promethearchaeota archaeon
ATCTGGGCATCACCAAACTGTACCGTTTACAACAGTACAGCATACTTCAATACAGAAATAGGAATCTACTTTGTTGGGGAGAATGGAACAATACTTGAGAATACAGCATATAGCAATGGGGATTCCGGTTTCAAAATCTCATATATCAATCACGAAATCATTGGGAATATCGCTTATAGCAATACAGAGAATGGATTCAGAATACTGGAGCTCATAAACTCAACGATGATACAGAACACCGCAAATGGTTCTGTTGTTGGATTCTATCTAGACAATCTCGGTAATACCAATTGTTCTCATAACGTAGCATATGATAACAGTGATTCAGGATTTAACATCTATAATAGTGATGGTTCAACTTTCTTCAATAACAGTATGATCAATAACACTCATGGAATTCATATCGAGGATAGTACAGAGCTTATTCTCTTGAACAACACATTGACGAACAACGGAATTTATGCCAATGGATTCGAAGTCGATTTCATGTATCATACCGTAGAGCATAACTCCATCAATGGAAAGAAACTAGGATATTTCGTGAGTCTGACTGATTCGGTGATTGATGGAAGTCAATACGGTCAAGTGATTCTCGTAGATTGTACAAACACTAATGTGACAGATCTTGTTGCCATCAATGCGACTATAGGAGCGGATATCCAATTCAGCAGTTCATGCGCGATTATTAACTCCGTATCTAGATATAACTCCAGATATGGATTTAGAATCCAAGACTCGGTTAGATGTACAGTCAGGGACAGCATAGCAGAGTATAATGATTATCACGGAAGTTTTGCGTTCTCCTCAAGTGAGAGCGTATTTGACAACCTAACCAGTAGATTCAATGAGATGTCTGGAATCTATCTATTTGGAGCAGAAGAATCAATTCTTGTTAACAATAATGCGAGTATGAATGATCAATATGGAATCTACTTGAGATTCTCAGGTTATAGTAGTGTAATAGATAATGATATTCTTAGCAATACTGACTATGGTATCTATATCTACGATTCAGAAGTCACCAGCATAATCTCCAATGGTGTATTATGGAATTCTGAGGGACTATTCATAGAACTTTCAGATAGTGTCTCAGTTTTAGGAAATGAATTTTCGTTCGGTCAGATAGGTATCAGAAATTCACAGTCGCATTCTTGCTCCATTGAGAACAACATTGTGACACAGAATGAGCAATGGGGGCTCTATATTGACTCAGCTGACCTCACTGAAATCTACAACAATACATTCACCAATAATGAAGATTATGGATTGTATGTGTATGATTCAGATAACGGTGTTGTGGAGAATAATACGGCAAGTCAGAGTATAAACGGATTCTATCTACAAAATTGTATAAACTGGACTATCTTCAACAACACTGCAATTAACAATCTGGATGGATTCAGCTTCAGATTCCTTAATGATTCAATAGCTTGGAACAATACTGCGGAACAGAATTCCAATTATGGTTTCAATTTATTGGAGTCTTTCAACGTCAGCTTGCAGCACAGCAGGATAACAAATCAAGGATACACCGGAATTCTTCTGATGGACACAGAAAATTGTACGATCTTCAATAACTTGATTCTTGAGAATAGATTCGGAATATATGTCGATGCGGATTCATACTACAATCTGCTGTACTACAATAAGATTGGATTCAATAGTCAACTCAACGCACTGGATCAAGGAACCGAAAACATGTGGCATAATACCAGTCATGGAAATTATTGGAGTGACCTTGGCTCAAGTTCCACCTATTTGATTGTTGGAAACGCAGAGAGTGTTGATCTGTATCCGTATCATCTCGACTACGCTCCAATAACCAATCATCCTGACGATATCAGCTACGAGCTCGGAAGTACAGGCAACTCAATACTCTGGGAGGTTGCAGATTCTGACCTTGACTCCTATGAGATATATCAAGATGGGTCTCTTATCGATTCTGGACAAATTGTTGGAGACTCAGTATCAATAGATGTAAGTGGATTAGAGATTGGTTCGTACAATTTCACTTTGTTCGTAAATGACACCTCTGGAATGTCATCAACAGATACAGTCTTTGTTGATGTCTATGATTCCACATCACCGAATATCAATCATCCAAGCGATATTGAGTATGAGTTGGGTGCTAGTAACAATGAATTTGCTTGGACAGGAACGGACTTGGATCTAGCATCTTACACAATCTATCAGGATGGCGGAGTCATCTTTTCTGGGATATATTCAGGACAGATACTCACGATAAACGTAGATGGTCTATCAGTAGGCGAGTATAACTTCACGGTCATCATTTTGGACGGGAGTGGAAATTCGATAACGGATACCGTGATCGTTACCGTTGTGGATACAACCTCTCCAGTTGTAGACTCTCCAGCAGATATTACCTATGATGAGGGAGAGACAGGATACAATATTACGTGGCAAACTGATGAACTAGATCCCGCTCGGTACATCATCTTTAGAAATGGAAGTGGTATTGTGATAGATGATTGGGACGGAGATGACATCGTGATTGATGTTGATGGTCTCAGTCCCGGTACTTACAACTACACACTCTACTTGGTTGATGAGAGTGATAATGAAATCTCTGATACTATATGGGTGACCGTTGTTGACATTGATCCACCCTATGTGAGCAGTCCAGAGGATAAATTGATCGAATACGGAACGGGTGGTAATCGGATTGTCTGGTTCGTGTCGGATACCAATCTAGACACATTTACCATCTATCGAAATGTTTCACTTGTAGCATCAGGTAGTGTAGCTGGCGATAATGTTACGGCATATATCGACATGCTCGATGAGGGTGTCTACAACTTCACAGTCACAGTGGTTGACACACTGGGAGCCTCAACATCCGATTCGGTCATTGTAGAAGTGATCGATACGTCTCCTCCGGGAGTATCAGATCCAAGCGATATCAGTATCGAGCTTGGCTCAACTGGAAACATTACATGGATGATATCTGGAGACTACACAAGATACAGAGTTTATCAAAATGGCAGTCCGATCGAATCAGGAACTACTGGTGTTCAGATAGTTGTCAACTTTGATATTCTATCTGTCGGAGACCACAATTTCACAATCATGGTCTACAATGAGTATGACAGTGCTAGAGATACTATGTTCGTTTTCGTTCACGACAATACTCCACCAACAATAGATTCTCCTGAAGATATCGAGTATTTGGAGGGAGAGACTGGGAATTTCATTTCTTGGCAACCCTTCGACTTCGCACCGGATACATTTGAGATCTTCTTGAACGCTAGTCTGATAATAGATGGGAAGTGGGATGGTTCGAATATCTCTCTAAATGTGGATAATCTACGACCAGGTACGTATATCTTCGAACTTGTTGTCTATGATGAAAGTGGACATTCTGTACAGGACTCGATTACGGTTACTGTGGTACCAGTTGGAGATATTGATCCAACCAGTATCACAACCACTACTTCCACAACAACATCCACACTCCCAACAAATCCTCAGGATAATGCACCGTTGTTCCTAGGGATAGGTCTTGGAGCGGGAGTTGTAATCGGTATTGTATTGATAGCAGTCGTGGTTCCGTTACTGAAGAAGAGAGGACCATAGTTACGAGAAGAGGCCATCATTGTTGATGGCCATCCCCATCTTTTTCTTAATCCCGAATTCTTAAGACACATGTTTCAAGGCGTCCCAATTTTCCTTATTAGACGTAGATTTCTGTGTTTGATAATTCAGGAGCTATTAGAAATGCGTCAAGGAACAATATTTCTCCTAGGTCTAATCTTTCTGCTCCTGCTAGCAGCTCCAGTTAATGATACAACTATGCAACTAGCAGAGGAAGATAATGGAATCAATAACTCGCGTGATTTTTCGACATCATATACGAGTCATGCAACAATCTCAATAAACGGTGATGCAGCCTTTGCTTCTGCAGGATTTCCTGGATATGGCAATTCCACACATCCGTATATCATTGAAGGGTATTTCATAGAATCATCAAGCGAATGTATTCGGATTCAATCAACAACGGTATACTACGTTATCAGGGATTGTTACATATCTTCACCCTCATTCTCAGCTAATTACGGAATTATACTTCTCTCAGCGCCTAATGGTGCTGTTGAAGACACGTACATTGAGAATCATGACACAGGTATGGTGTCTCGTCTATCAAACCCAACAACTGTAGTCAATGTAACAGTGGTTGGTGCTGCTTCACGTGGAATATATTTTTGGGATTCAGATAATTCAGTGGTGAATAATAGCAATCTCATTTCTTGTGACATTGGTATTGATTCCTTTTCAAGTGTAAATAGTGTTATTTTCAATAACACGGTCATTGATTCAATATCAAGAGGCATTTCTGCTTCAAGTTCAACGGATTCCATGATTTTGAATAACTCTATAAATACCAGTTGGGACTATGGTATTTACGTCGCATCGTCTGATGGAACTTGTATTGCATACAACACTGTTACTGATTGTATCGAGATGCAGTGTATTAGAATAGCTAATAGCGAGAATATCGAACTATTCGGTAATTATGTTGAGATGAATGAGATTAGTCTAGAGAATTCACCTAATGCGATCATTGAAAATAACACAGTGATCAATTCGGGATTCTTTATCACAGGAAGTGGTCTCACAAACTGGCTTCACTCCGTTAGTGGAAATACAGTGAACGGTCTACAATTTGGCTACTTTAATAACACTAGCAATCTCGAAATCGATCTGGCTCAATATGGTCAATTGATCTTTGCAAACTGCAGCAACATAACTGCAAAAGATGGTGCTTTCAGCAATACTGGTTGTGGAGTCGAGGTTGGTTATTGTGATAATGTCACAATTCGGAATATTACAATTATCGACGCGTATGACAGAGGACTGCACGGAGTATTTGGATACCTCTCTGACTTCTGTACAATAGATGATGTCACAATAGGAAACTACACGAATGGTGTCAGTTGTTTCTATTGCGATAATGCAACGATCACACAATCCACATTCTTAGATAACTATAATGGAATCAAAATAGAGAACTCAGAAGATTACGAGGTATCAGGAAATGAAGTAAATTCCTGTGAAAATGATGGAATATATCTTGACACTGCCACAAATGCAACAGTGATTGGAAATCAGGTGTATGACACCAATGACTATGCCTTCAACATCTTCACCGTTTCTGAATCCAATATTACGGGTAATTTTTAGAGCGAGGTGAATGTGGTATCCATGTTACAACATCAACTGGAACCAACTACACCTGGAATACAATACGTGACTGTTTAACGGGTATTCAGATCACATCTGCTACTACAGACAGAATTGCAAATAACACAATTGAGGACTGTCCTACAGGATTTCACTTGGCCTCAAGTGCAACTTGCGAAGTTTACGATAACGATTTCGTAAATGGAGGACTGTTTCTATCAGGAAGCACAGTGAATGAATATGTACATACTATTGAAAGAAATACAGTTAATCAAAAGAAATTAGGATATTTCCTGAACCAATCAACTCTGGCCCTTGATGGAGCAGAATATGGTCAGATCATCATTGTGAATTCATCCTTCATTGATGTAACAGGTGGAGTTATAGATAATGCAACTCTTGGAGTCTATATCGGATACAGTGATAATTGTACAATCTCAGGTTTATCCTCAGTAAACAACCTCATGTACGGAATCTATGTGTTTCAATCTCCAGACAGTTCCCTTGAGGACTGTTATGTTGATTCAACCGAGGATCACGGTGTCTATTTCTATGCCTCTGATAGAGGTAATCTGGATAACATCACATCAATAAATGGTGGATCGAATGGAATCTACTTCTATGCATCAGAGCAATGCACAGCTGAGACAATCAATGTGACACTAAATGAAGAGTCCGGAATCCATGTAGAAGATGGAGATAATTTCTCAGGTAACAATGTGTTTGAACGAAATTGCACTCGTGGAATTGTGATTCTATGGTCCCATAATAGCTTGGTCCAAGATTCATCCTTCATGCACAATGTAGATGCAGGAATCCTGGTATCAGTGACTGATAATATCACATTACTTGACAATACAATCTCATGGTGCTATTATGCAGTTGAGATTGGTGGTAGCGAAGATGCCAATCTAACAGGGAATACTGCCTTGTACAGTGTGAGAGGTTTCAATGTCTTCAATTGTCCGGATATTGTTATGGAATCAAATACTGGTAGTCATAATGAATACGGGTTCTATCTGTCGAGTAGCAGTAATGGATACATCCACTCCAATTACGCGGAGAATAATACAATCCGAGGATTCTATTGCGGTGGAGGTTGGCAGCTTATCAACAACACAGCCCGCACTGGGCCGGTTGGATTCTATGTGGCAGGAACCATGCTAGATATCCGAGAGAATACGGCAACAGAGAATCAAATTGGATTTCTTTTCAGCATCGTACCAGCTACTGATGTTGATGCAAATACGATCTCACACAACACAATGTATGGTATTGTACTAGATGGGTGTTCTTCACTTGCTATTGAGAACAACACTCTAACATACAATGATGTTGTAGGTATCTTCATCATTAATTCCGGAAGTTGTACGTTGAAAAATAACACATTCATGTACAATACTATCGGATTAGAGATTCAGAAT
>WJMJ01000036.1 GCA_014728035.1 Promethearchaeota archaeon
GTCTAAGGGACCGCAGCTGAGTACATCTACTGAGGGGCGATAGGTCTAGGTTCTGGAGTTTATCCATCCTCTCAAATTCTAAGGACCGCAGTTGTGATAGAGATGAGAGAGGAAACAGATCCAGAGTCTCGAGTCTATCCCCGGATAGTGATAGTGACTGTAGCTGTTGGCATTCACGAAGAGGAGAAAGATCCAGGGCCTGGAGATTACGCATAAGAAATAGTGATAGTGATTGCAGCTGTTGGCATTCACGAAGAGGAGAAAGATTCAGAATCTGGAGTTCATCCAACCTCTCAAATTCTAAGGACTGCAGCTGAGTACATCTACTGAGGGGCGACAGGTCTAGGTTCTGGAGTTTATCCATCCTCTCAAGTGTTAAGAACTGCAGCTGTGCGCATCCACTAAGAGGAGACAAATCCAGGGTCTGGAGGTTTTTCATCGTTCCTAGTGTCAGGGACTGCAAATTCGTACATGCTGTCAGATTACCGAGATCGATACTTACTGCATCAGGTTTAATGATCTCTATCTCCGTGACCTCATTATCATAACTGAGAGTGCGTTCTTCATCCTCAGTGTCTGTGTATCGGATAGTAATCTCGCCCATGGCTAACTCCCGCTTTACAAGACTCTCTTGTTATTAATAATATTGTGCGGAAGGAGTTAGAGCCCCAACTGCTTCCAGAACTCGATATTTTTTGCAAGTATGAAGATATACTCTTGGAAACGTTTGTAGATAGGTCCGGGATGCCAGATGAATATTTCATCAGTATAGATAATAGAATTTCTAATTTTTCTCTTAGTAACTGGAATCAGTACTATCGAAAGAAGTGAATTCAACTCATCCGAGATAACTCACTCTCAGCATTTGAATAATTCAGATAATAAGAAAATGTTATCTTCAAATCATTTAGTTCACTGTATATGATAACAGACCCAGAATTCTCACGATGGATTTATTACTTCTCATTCATTTTTTAATTATTGAATGAAGGATGTTTCCCATGGACAAGAAGGTCTTATTTCTATCTGTCTTTGCTTTGCTTCTTTTGGCAACTGTTCCAACAGCCGAAGAGACACACAACTCTGTAATTTCAAGCAGTAACACGGATTTTTTTGCAAAAGCATACACCGAAAGGAATCCTATCGTTATTACCAGTGATGCTGATTTTTCCTCGCAGGGTTTTCCAGGAAATGGATCCGAGTCAAATCCCTACCTCCTAGAAGGATATAACATAACTAGTGATGATGTATGTATCGACATCAGTGGAACATCTGCTCATTACAAAATCAATGGATGTCTAATTTCAGCTCCAGTTTTCTCTAGCAATCAAGGAATTTTAATTGATTCGGCACCCAATGGTACTGTAGAAAGCTGTATTATCGAAAAACACCAGTATGGTCTTCGAATCGCATCTTCTGAGGACTGTGTTGTAAAAAGTAATACTGTCCGCGATAACTCTGAAGGTCTCAGTTTCTATGATTGCGACAACTTCCTGATATCAAACAACACAGCATTCAATGATGAAATTTCGTTATATCTGACAAGCAGTTATCATTGTGTTATTAGTAACAACACATTAAAAGATTCTACTAAAGGGGGTTACATTAGTGGAGTGTATCTCAATGTAATTGACAATATTGTGAAGAATAATTCTGAATATGGTCTCTTCACTGCTAGTGAATACAGTACTGTAGCAGAAAACGAGATAATGCAAAATCCTACAGGTATCTATTTCTATTCAGGTCAAGGGCTGAATATCTCCTTCAATCAGATATATGATAACACAGAGTATGGGTTTTACGGTTACGAATACGATTTGAGAGATAGCATTTTAGCGAACAATACTTTTTCGGATAATAAATATGGAGTATATTTGAGCAGGGTTATAGTATTTGCTAATCCCCCGGAAAACTTCACCTTTGTAAATAATACATTGATCAATAATGGTCTTTACTTGGGTAATAGAGCTGATTCAAATTGGATAACTGATGTTACTGGGACAACCGTGAATGAAAAACCTCTAGGATATTTCACTGACCTGAATGATTCAATTATTGATGGAACTCAATATGGACAAGTGATTCTTATCAACTGTTCCTACACAGATGTCATAGGGGGAATATTTGATAATGTCACACTAGGTGTGACTGCTATTTCCTCCAACAATTGTACTTTCATGGATATCAGTTCTTTAAATAATTCAGCAGTTGGGTTTAGACTAATAAATTCCGATGACTGCCATATAATAAACAATACAGCATCTAACAATCTCAATTATGGATTTATTCTAGACAATTCACATAATTGTAGTCTAACTAATAACACCGCACTAGATAATTCACAATCAGGATTCTACATTAGTAGTTCGCATTACTTGGAAATATACAACACTTCTGCAGTCGATAATTCAAACCATGGGTTCTATTTAGACAACTCAGATTTCTGCAATCTGACAAGAAATATTGCTCAATCTAATAATGAAACTGGTTTCTATGAATACCGATGTTCTGTTCCTGAATATCATGAAAACGAAGCTAATGAAAATGGATATGATGGATTCAACTTCGAAGATACTGATAATGGAACTCTAGTTAATAATATTGCAAAGAGCAATTCTCGAAATGGATACAGTTTCACGAGTTCAGATACATATACTCTAACAAACAATACTGCAGAGAGTAATGCCAATAATGGATTTTTTGTGCGTGATTCATATTATCACTATTTAGATTTCAATGATGGATGTGCAAATTTCATTGGGTTCAATTTAGATTCTTCAGTAAACTGTTCGCTTCAGAATAATACCGCAATATCCAATTCATTACATGGATTCAATCTGCATTCTTCTGATAATAGTACCTTCATTAAGAATAATGCAACGCAGAATATTTTGATTGGTATCTCCCTGACCAATTCAAGCTCTTGTACAATGTATCAGAACACCGTTATTCACAATAATATTGGGATACAAGTAGATATTGACTCTGAGAGTAATCTCTTCTATTTGAATCGGTTTGGATATAATTCACTTTTCAATGGACTCGATGAAAGCTATTCAACAGATTGGGACAACACAACTCAAGGAAATTGCTGGTCAGATTATGATGGTTCGGGACATTATCTGGTAGATGGATCTCCAGGGAATATCGATAATCATCCTTGTATTCTTGATCTATATGTTCCAACGCTGAATCAACCTCAAGATATTAGCTACGAGTTGGGTGAAACAGGTAATTCTATACTATGGATAGCATATGACCTGCATTTGGATTCTTATGTTGTTCATAGAAACAATACCCTGATTGATTCCAACACTACCGATGGGACCAACATCACAATAAATGTAGACGGCCTAGATATTGGAAGCTATAACTATACCATAACTGTGAATGATACAATGGGCAAGGTATCGGTTGACACAGTGTTTGTCGAGGTTTTTGATACTATCCCTCCTGAACTAGATCATCCTGAGGATATAGATTACGAACTGGGTTCAACTGATAATGTATTAACTTGGAACCTCACAGATTTTAGACCTGACTCGTATGAGTTATACCAAAATGGTAGTCTTATTGAAGAAGGTTTCTGGTCCGGTGGTGATATCCAATTTATCATAGACGGACTTCCTGTAGGTACCTATATCTTCACGCTTGTAGCGAATGATACTACTGGAAACAATGCCAGTGATTCTGTAATTGTATCAGTTGTAGATACTATATCTCCTAACCTCGATTCATCATCAGATATCCAATACGAACTAGGCTCAATGGAAAATTCAATTACTTGGACTGTATCTGATTTAGATCCGTTCTCATATGAGGTATATGTCGATGGTAGCCTTATGGAGAACTCTTCCTGGGACGGCAGTCAGATTGACTATAATGTCGATGGTTTTGCAGTTGGCTCTTACAACGTCATGTTGATAATCTATGATTCAAGTGGGAATCATGCAATTGACAATGTGGCAGTTAATGTAATCGATACGACTATTCCCACAATCGATTCTACCCCCGACTTCCAATATGAGGTAGCCTCCACTGGAAACTCCATAAGCTGGATAGTATCAGACCTAGATGCTTACTTGTATGAGATACATTGTAATGGTGTACTCATCCAAAGTGAATCTTGGGACGGCTCAAATATTGAATATAACGCCGATGGCATGTCTGTTGGTTCTCATAACATTACACTGATTATTTTTGATAGCTCAGGTAATCGCGCAAGTGATTCGGTAATTGTTAATGTAACTGACACTATCACTCCAACCATTAGCTCACCTGAAGACGTCACATACGAAGCAGGTACAAACACTCATAGTATTTCTTGGAATGTCACTGATGCTAGTACTCTACATTATGTTTTGTTGAGAAATGGAACTGAACTTTATGATGGAACAATGAACGACTCGAAGATTATAGTTGACATTGATTCCCTAGCACTAGGAACATACAACTTCACTTTGATAGTTACCGATGAAGGAGGTAACACTGCAAATGATTCGGTTCTAGTTCATGTTCTACTACCTAGCAGCATCTCCACCACAACAACAGTATCAACACAAGAGGGTTGGAATCCTATGATTATTGGTCTGGTTGCTGGCATTGGTATTGCTGGATTTGCTCTAGTAGTGTTTCTATTTATTGTCCCAAAAATCAGAAATAGAGAAAGGTTGTGATATGTAACATTTACTCAGTGGTAGGTAGTGATATAGAAGTAAGGGATAGAAACGAGATGATATTGTATGTATTATGATGATATGAATACCTAGTGAACCAGTAGATTTTGTAGGTCTATGTTGATTGTGTCAGAATCATACGAATCAATTTTTTCTATGTATTCAGAATTGGTATGTCTGAATTCGACCATATCGATATTCAAATCATAGAAATGCACACTGCTTGATGATAATATTATGAAATTGCTATAATTTCGATTGAAATAGTTTCTCTCGTAGTCTTGAATCCCTGACTAATTTTAGGATATACCTTTGCAAGCTAGTAGAAATGTGTTCAGGATAGGGGACTCTTCCTGTTTCGTGGACTGTGATTGTTCCTCCCAATTTTTCAATCTCAAATCGAATTCTGTCAAAATCCTTCATCGTTACGAATTGACCTGTTCCCAAAGCAGAACAGATCTGGAATCCCCAAGCAGTACAGATCAGGGGTCCTAGGTTTATCTTTCCCCCATCAGTTTTTTTCACTTTGATATGTTTTATCTCCTTCCCTCGTAGTCTAAGAATTGTTGGGATAATTGCTGCGATTTCAGTTAGAGCCAATTCATCGATATCTGCAAGTATAGTTGTTCGTTCAGATTTGATTTGCTTTGAATATAGTGAAAATACTTGGTGTTGAACTTCTGAAAGATTATCACAAGTAAGCAACTCTTCTAAATCCTGAATTTCAATATCCAAAATACCAATACCCGGGATATCATAGTTCCTTGTCATATTATTTGTTAGAAAACTGACCTTCCATGAACATGGTTCATAGTCTTTTAGAATTTCGACTAACTTTCTGATTGTAGTAATGTTGTATAGTCCGAGTATTTTATCATAATGTGAGATATGCCTATTCCAATGTGGGTATTTCTTGAAAATAGATTCTTCACTCAGAATGGTAGATGCATAGCTGATATCAATGCTATCTATAGGGATATCCAGCAAGGGTAGCAAATCCACCCTTCTAAGACGTGTGTTTTCTGAGATTTCAATATCATTTAATTTGGAGCAAAATGAGAGTGGACTAAGGTCTATCTTGCGTAATTTTGTATTTCGGATTAATCTGAACTTCTTAAGTTGCGTTAAGGTAGCAAGGGATTTGAGGTCAATTGTTTCTAACATTCTATTATAGGATATTTGCATCTCCTCAAGAGACTCTTCCAATCCTTCCAGATTCAAATCAAAATCTTGTAATCTATCATTGCGGTATACTACGAGTTTACGTAATCTAAATGCAGATAGAAAGGGAAACAATACTAGACTGGTAATTCTCCAGTTTTGGCTGATTCTTAATTCCTGAAGATTATCCAATATCTTGAGAGCTGACAAGTCTAAATCATGAGTATTACCTCCAAGTACTAGTGAAGTAAGCTGAATGCATCTAGCAATGTCCTTCAGACTCTGCAACTTGATGTCTTCATTTATCCATACTTCAAATTCTCTAAGACTCTTACAATCTGATAATCTCCGTAGATCTAATTCTTTAAGACTTGCTAAGTTTCGTATTTGAATTGAATGAAGCTTGGGCAGTGCTGACAAAGGCTTCAGGTCCAATTTCTGAATCTGGTCATTCCCTACTATTGTAAGAGTCCGAAGGTGTGAACATGAAGAAATCGGACTTAAATCTAGTTCCGTTAGAATTTTATTATTTATGATTTGAATTTTTTCCAGCTGTGAAAATGATGATAGTGTCGAAAGATCTATCTTAGTCGCATACGGGATTTGAATCTTAATTTCAATTGCATCAATATCATAGGTCTTGATGGATTCTTTTCCATCCCAATGCAATATAGGAATTTCAACTTGGAGCATGACCAACTCTCTGAAATCAGAAAGGGATATCGGTAATATCAGTATATCGAGCTAAATTGAAAAACACCCAATCTATTTATCCCGCTAAAGTCAGATGGTATTTGATGAGTTCAAAACATCTATTTGTAAATGCAGACATCTCTGTACCTTCATGCGACTACATGATTAGCTCCTATATCCTTGCATATGATTACAATCTAAAAACTGGGCAGAGCAATCAATATGTATTACTATAAATCTAGATATAACAATGAGCGAAGAACATTTGTTCTATTCCAAAGAATCATCTGAGAATACTATTGATGAAGCAATTGTTCTTGGCACAAATCACACCTACCAGATAATAGCTGGAATACGAGACCGCGATTTTAGAGAAGCTACAATTCGAGGAGAAGTTCCAATCATGCTTGATGATTCGGAAATGACCTCGAAAGATATAAGCCATAATGATAGAGGTGATGAAAATTTCGGACCTAGTGTATGGGACTCCATCAAAATTAACATTCTTAACAATGAAACGGCAAATCTCACAATTATAGGCACAATGGATCTGGCTGATTATTGGTTATTGGAAATCTATGAGGATTTGCCTGATATTGGTATCGGTTCACTTGCAATCATACTTATGGTATCCGAGTATGCCAGTATCTTTTCTGGTGCTTGGCTTGTTTGTGCTCTCCTACGAATGACCAATAAGAAACAATTTAGTTCAGAATCTGATGAAGAAGATGAACAAATTGAAGATGGCGACTTGGGTGTGATATATTATGACTGAATCTATCAATTCAACCTAGGATTTTATTTTCTTTCGTTATTCGACTCCGGTTTGCTTTAACACGGTGGTTTATCCAAACCATATCCTTTGCGACTGGCATTTTCATCCACCTGAAGTATTAGTATTCCATATCTATTCAAGATAGACACGACGACCAACCATAAACTACCATTTACGGAAACAAATTGATATGCAATCGAATAATTACGCTTCATATTAGTATGAAATTGGATAGCTTTTTCATTCGACATCAACGTTATCTCTATTTGAAATTGAATTCCCTCTATTGTTTTCCTGTTTTCCGGTCCCGTTACGTTGATGGTAATACTCAAAATACCAATGCCGGTATCAATAGAATCTATTTGGTGATTATTTTGAATAGGACTCGATCAAATCGCATGATTGTTTTACTCTTTCTACTAGCGAATTTAGTAGTAATTCCAATGCTAGCATCTGTTTCGATAAATCCTACCCTAAAACAAAATGCGGATTCAGACCAAATTTATGCAGCAAATCCCGTTGATGAGATTAATCTTCCAATTTGGGATGAAGAACCCACAAATCAAACAATACAGTTCACTCAAAGTTTTAGATATGACTTGAACGCTACAATTCCGGGAGGAGGAAGTGTATGGTATTACATGCGAGATTGGGTTCACTTTGATATTAGTGAATGGACTGGGATTATCAGGGACAACAATAGAGAAGGTCCTTATCCTTATCTCTCAGCGGGAGTATATCCCTTAGTGGTTTATGCGTATGATATTGTTGTTTATGAGGCAATTTACAAATTGATATACATTCATGTTGTTGAATACGATGCACCAATCATTGAAGGCGACAACCCAGATAGAACATTCATAGAAGGAAATGTTAATGCAACTCTGAGATGGAATGTAAGTGAGCCAAATTGGGATAAACTTAGGTTATATTGCAATGATGAAGTTGTGGGATTCTATGATTATGAATGGGTCGAGGCCAATATATCGATAGAATATGAAGTACCAGATTTAGATCCAGGTTTGTACGTGTATAGACTTGAAGCTACAGACTCTGTTGGCAATTCCGCTGAAGACTATGTTGCAATTACTGTGAGTACATTAAGATTTACACCAACAGTAACTAATCAACCACCATTTTCAGTCACTAGTACAACTACAACTTCAAATGACACTAATGTGATGCACGGATTGACCATTTTCATACTTGTAGCTTCATTCATGGGATTAGCAATAATAATCATAGTAACCTATCATAAGATAAGATGAACTTGATCTAGCTGGATTTAGAATTTGCTTTATCCAGCTCTGATCTTCCACAATAAGTTTAACCAGCATATGACCAACAAATCACATATTCATTTATATCCCCTATAGCTGAAGAGAACATACTGTCATTCGTGTAATAAGGTACTATGATACATAGAATACTTATTATTGGGAATGTAGTATTCCTAACAGGAAAAGAATAAGGTGAAATACGGGCAGGCATAGGCTATGGCAACGATTTTCATTATCGACGACGAGGCAATTCTTCACAGGCTATACAAGGATGTTTTTGCTATCAAAGGCCATGAAGTTGTAGCTGACGCCTATGATGGGGAAGAAGCAATCAAGAAATATATGGAGCTTGAACCTAAACCTGAAGTCATTATTTTAGACCACAGAATGCCTTACAAAGACGGTCTCGAAGCGATGAAAGAAATCCTCGCTATTGAGCCAAACGCCAGAATTGTCTTCATTAGTGCAGATGCTAATGTAAGAGAAGAAGCAATGAAAAATGGAGCAGTAAGTTTTGGTTTGAAACCGGTTACAATTAGACACATGTTAGATCTGGTTGAAAATGCAAGTCAGCCATAGATAGTGGTTTATCACCATATATTATGAAATCCGAATGAGTTTGGTGGATGTGACCTGAAATTTGAGCACCAGCTATTCTTCATCATCAGTAATCATAGCAGGTGATGTTCCGTTTCTCAGAGCATTGTTGAAAATGGCTATTCAAGATGCAGGTTTTGAAATTTCTGGTGAAGTATCCGATGGTTCTTCATTACTTGAACTCTGTGCAACTAAAAATCCAGATATTGTTGTTATGGATTTGGAATTGCCCGTCGATGAAGCTATCCGGTTAATTGAAAGCATCCTGGATATTAATTCTCGAGTATCCATTGTTGCAATTTCTGACGTTGCCAGCGGTCTCAGTGAGATTGCATTTGCTGTTGGAGCTCGAGGCTTCTTACAGAAACCCTTCACAATTCATGACCTAATTGATATGATTAAAAAAGTAACTCCAGTCTATTAATCAGGTAATCTCGCATCAGGAAATACAATAATACCCGAGTCATTTATTTTGAACATAACAGGCCTCATACTATGATTAGCTCCTCTCAACTTGATGACTCTCAATGTTCTGATGTAATCCCCTGCCGTATACAGTGTACCCAAACGGATAACTCCATCACATATGAAATACGGCATTTCATCATTTTGAGTGCCTGACATAGTACGCAGCTCGTGTGTAATTAGTACTGTTGCGTCTTTAGCTGACAATTCTCTTAGGAAACCATAGACCATTTGTCTCATTTCGAATCTGTTTGTTCCTAATTCTATTAGCGGTCCTAATCCATCTATGATTAACCTTTTTGCTTTATTTTCTCCAGCCTTTCTTCTGACTAAATCTGCTAACCGCTGTACTGTAAAAGGTTGCTCACGCAGCATAGGATGGTCAAAAGCAATGATATATTCAAATCCACTTTCTCGTGGAATCAGTCGTAAATCTCCACTTAGAATGATAAGTCTATTTTCATTGAGCGCAGGTTCCGGATCCCAGCCAAAACTTTTCATATCCTCGATTATCATTTCTGTTTTTTGGTCAAGTGACAGAAGGATTGCATTCTCGCCGTTTTCTAGTCCTTGAAATATGAAATGCCAAGTTAGGATACTCTTTCCAGTACCAGGACCACCAGCGAGTAAAATGGACCTTCCAGAAACATATCCTCCACCAAGTAGCTTGTCTAAACCTTCGACTCCACTACTGATTCTTTCTTTCTCCACTTCAAGCACCAAATGGATACTACTTAAGATATGATTTAACTTTTGTCAGGATATGTCTACTGAAGAAAACGGATACATTCACCATTCATTTTTCAATAAGAACGACAATTTTTATGCGGAGAGTCCTTCTAGAAGCTTTTTAGAAGTGATAGTAGAACTGCACCTTGTAACACAATAAACCGACGGTGAAAAAGTAACTTTGCAAAGCGACCCAATAATCCCAGAGTTTGCTATGTATTCAGGAGATTTAGATAAGAAAGAGATTGAGGAGCTGAATCTGCGTCTTGCTCAAGAAAAACGCAGCTCAAAGAATCGTTTCCTCATTTTCACTGATTTGCTATTAGATTTCATTGGGTCCGGAGAATGGAAAAATCATTCTGATGCCTTTATAGCTATGTGCGCAAAAGCTGCATTTTTACGAGGCAAATATGGATACAATCAGATTCTTGCGAAAGAAACAACCAATATCACGTGTAATGGCTACGCAGCTGCCGCATACTGTAGACAGAGTTTAGACCCGAGATGGATAAACAATCTTAGAAACTATGTAAATCAAGCTTGGCAATCCAGTGATTATATTGCATTCGCAGAGTTATCTGGGCAATTAGCAGCAGTTTTAATTGACCTTGGATATGCAGACCATTCAAAGGAAGTTGCAGAGGAGAGCATCGAACGCGTTACGAAAGCTACGACGCACAATCCTGAAATTCGCAAAAAGATTCAACTTGCTCTTCTTCGTCCACGGATAATACTGGCTTATATTGCATCTACATCTGAATTACGAGATGAGGCTATGATACGTCTAGATGCTGCTGAGGATGCATCAGAAATACTAGATCATCAGCTTGCACTTGTTGATGTAGAATATTTTCGAGCAAGGGTTATGCATGACTTCAGAGAAATCGATAGAGCATTGGATATTCTGACTTCTGCTATCCGAAAGTATGAAAGAATGGACTATCTTCTAGGAGTTGCAAGAGCTAGAAATCTCAGGGGTGTTATTTATCTAGGAAAAGGACTTCTCCAAGAGGCAAGAGATCAATTTGAAGAATTGCTAATAATTCAACAACAACTTAACTACCAAGTTGGATTAGCTTCTACTCTGATAAATGTAGGAGAAATTGACCGTGCACTAGGCCAGCTTGAACAGATGGAAACTTACAACCAACGTGCATTAGAAATTAGTCAAGAAGCAGAATTTGTTAAAGGGATTGCATTGTCAAATTCTAATCTCGGAGATGTTGAATTACGTAGAGGCAACATCGAAGAAGCTTTGAAAAGGTATATGAAGTCAATAAAAATTGTGGAAGACTCGGGGATGAAAGAGCTCCTCAGGTTGTTTTGTTTTCTAGCTGGTGATGCATACTATGCAACCCAAAAGTATGACAAGGCACTCGAGATGTATAAACGTGGAAGAAAAGCTGCTGTAGAAACCGGTGATGATCTTATTGCATTCCATGCTGATGTGAGCGAATTAGTTCTTTCTTGGACTAGTGATAATCCAGAAGACAAAGATGTTCTTAACCGTGTTCGAGACCTCATGGATTCTAAAGATGAATTTCTAGAAAGTACCTCAAGCGAACCAATGATAGAATTACGTAGACGAATCCATCAAGATGACTCACTCGAAAGCAGTCATTGTGTACTATTTGATATTGAGAAGAATTATGAGTGTCGAGCTGATAGAGACTCTCTCAAAAAGGAATGTTTTGGTAATTTATTCTGGAAGGGTGTATTATGCTCTTACTTTGTAACCTTCTTGAACCGATTATACCCCGATTGATAAATACTGCTATTTTTTGAGATTTTCGCAAAATGACATTAAGAATGTTGAGAACGCCACACTTATCTTTATTAACATGAGATTTGTTTCTATATTTGAAATGCCAAGGGGATTTCTATAATGTGTCCTTACCGATCCATACCTCCCAACATTGGGCAAGCTCTCGATTCAGAGTCCGGGTATATTTTTGTGGTATCGGGTAAACCTGGTACTGGTAAGTCATTATTTGTTCAAGAAATTTTCCGTAATGTCCAAGATGCCTTCATGGTTCTTACAAATACTGAAACTCCCGTTACATTCAATGATGAATTTGAAACAACAGACCATTGGAAAAATCGTCACACCTATGCCAATTTTTGGCGAAATGTTTTTGACGAGTTCGATTATGATGTTCCATTGATTGAACAATTGGAAAAACTTGTGGGACACGAATCTACCAATTTAGGCTCTCAACACATCATTATTGACTCATGGAGTGATTTTCTCGAGCCATTTCCAGACCAAAAACGAAAGAAAATTGAGCAATCCCTTATTTATGCAGCTAGAA
>WJMJ01000037.1 GCA_014728035.1 Promethearchaeota archaeon
GCCTCCATTTCCAGATCTGCTGGATGGTCAATGGTTGGTTTCAATAGATATGCTATCTCATTCATCCAAATCTCAAATCCATCATCGTAAGTCGAATTGTCTGTATCTGAGAGATATTGTGTGATTGAGAATGAATTAGCTATAACAGTTTCATCCTCATTGATAGTAATAGCTGCAGCGAATTCTTCCTCACTTACAGTAACACCTGCCAGAGCAGTTGCGTTTTCGAGAGGTTTTATGAAAGCATAATCCGTTCCGAAGATTTCATTGGTTTCTGAGATTACCGTATCTCCATATGTATTTGGTGTAGTGAAAATTGGATGGTCTGTATCCCAGAGGTATACATCCGGAGGCCCTGAAGTTATGGTAGTACCATTTGGTGCTATGCCAATATAGGACCAGAGAGATTTGTTACTACTCATTACCCATGACCGAATAGCTAGCTTTCCTCCTTCCTCTAAATAGTCAATGACTTCAGTAGAATAAGAACTGACTATGTTGTAGTAGTTTGAATCGATAACTATGAGATCATACTGATATAGATTCAGACTTAGATTGAAGTATGAATTTTTGAATGTCAGATGATATCGTATTCCAAGGCTAGTTATAGCTCGAGCGACTGGTGATTTGTAATAGTTCCAGTCAGGATCAAAGAATACTCCTCCTCCGTCCGAGAAAATTAAAATATCTGCATTATTTGATGTTAGCCAATTTGCTATGTTTAGAGCAAATTCTTGATTTACATATTCAACAATTCTTAGATAGTCAAAGATGTTAATGTCTGATATATACACAACTCGACCATTTCCATATTCCTCAGCTGCAACTACAATCTCACCTGTGTCGGTAACTGCAATTGGTTCAGCAGGACTCTGAATATTAACGATACCAGGACCGGCCGGTGCAATCTCAGTTATGTTTTCAGTTAGTGGATGTAATCGAAGATCATTTACTGTTCCAGAAGTCGAGTGAGTGGTATTATACTCAATATGATATTCTTTCATCAGAAAATTCAGATTTTGTTGTTCTGTTGTGAAAGTATATTTGTCACCTAGAACAAGAAGGTTTCCACCATTATTAACCCAGTCTGTAACCTGAGTCACTTCAGATGCTGTGAAATTAATATCGGGTAAAACTGTAATCAGCATATCATACTTTTCCAGATTTTCAGTTGTTAGATTTCCTTCAGCTGAAGGCCACAATTTGTCAAACAAAAATGTATGGTTGACCAAAATGTTTCTCCATTCTTGATACCTTGGAGCTAGAGATATTACTTGATCATCCCAAGGATCTACTCCGTAGTATGCATCATGAGCTAGATCAAATAACACTCTTCCTTTTGGTTTAGGACATAGCCATTCTAGAGAATCATGAATTATAGGTGTAATGTCTGATGAGATTGATGAAGTGTTTGCAGCCATTGTTACTATTCTTCCACCAAGTTCGACATTTTCGATAGCAATGATGGATGCTAACTCATTTCCTGATGTCTGATTAGCAAGAATAGTAGTATATGGACCTAGAATTGAATTATCAACTATGAATTGTCCATTGAAGAATTCTTTCTCATCTTGTGTATGTTCATTAACAGTATTATTCTCTTGATATTCTTTTGTGACTGGATGTCTTTCTGATATAATGTGATCTGACCAAGTTTCCTCATCCCAGATTGCTCCATACCCATCATCACCTGTTTCTCCAGGAAATAGAATTCCATTATAGACCAAGTATCCAATTGCTGCATTAAAAGCTAGAACTCCTCCACCACCAAGCCAAAATTCTTTGACGTAATCAGTGATGTTCTCTCTTGGATAGTTGTCAGCTAAAATGAAAACATCATAATCTGCAGTCTTCAATTTGTGATCTGCAATATCATGAACTGTTAACGTTGTGACATCGAACCCAGCATCTTCGAAATTCGTTATCAAGCTAGATATCTCATTACTGAATTTCATACCTAGACCTGTTGCATAATCTGGAAGTGTTGTATTGGGTTCGTTATAGATTGCTACTCGCACTGATTTGTCCAAAGGCAAAAATGAATCAATATTATCAGTGAGAGGATTTAAAATGGCTGATTCTTTCGAGTTAGTAATTGGTGTAGTTGTATGCATGAGATTATACATTACACTAAACACTAGTACTGATAGAAACAGCAGTGACGCAATGCGTTTCATATCTCCATTCCTCAAATTATCCTATTGTAGTTGAATTATTGAAGTTTAAAAAGATTTACGAATTTTATTAATATGGTGGCATTACTTAGCTATATCCGTGTATTATTGGTTTAATCTACAAACGTATGAATTACGCTTGGTATGTGTAACATATCATGGAGAAATCATAATGAATGTAGTATATATGAAATGGAAAGAAGTAGAAGGACTCGAAGAGATTCAGGTGCAGATATCCAGTGAAGCTTCGGGACTTCCTGCTCAATCTAATCAAATTCTTCCTACTAATATGAGAGTCCACCTATTTGAATAATAGCAGAATGAATGGTCTAATACTGATTCAGAGAAGATTATTTAATATTGATCGGGAGAACTTCGTGTTTCTCCTTGTTCTAATTTTAGTTATTAATTCAACTTTTTTTGATGCATTGCAAATTCTTTTCATTACGTTGAAATATCGGTTTATATCCATTTTACTTAAACAATCCAAACTACTACTAAGAGGTTCAAATCTATTTGAAGAATCAAATTTCAAAACGAAGGATTCAGTGTTTTTCTGTATTCTGTCTAAGTTTGTTTATTGTGTGAATCACTGCTATTGCTTCAGCTCAGAGCAATGTTATTAGTTCTCAAGTAATCGATTACTCTTACTCCAACATTTATCATTGATTTTATGAAAATTTACTATAGGTTTGAGGACTCTTCAGTAGAATCGTATCCGGTGTCGTATTATCATTAATCCCCTTGACAGACCTGCCTCTATGAACTTTCGACTAAGCATGATATCCACATCATTGTCAACCCGGAATTTCTCCATACTCAAACACAAAGCTATTGGCGTGACGTCGATTTCAGATAGTTGATTTCGAAATAGGTCGAGTTCAAATAGATTTAGACATGAACTGAGGGGATTCAGATCGATACTTCGAATCTGATTGTAACATAGACTTAGTTTCTTTAGAGCGGTACATATTTCTAGTGCTCCCAGGTCAATTTGTTCGATACTATTCGAATGTAGCTCAAGTTGTCGAAGGTCTCTGCAGTGCTTTAGACATGTCAGATCGATTAATTCGAATTGATTATACGAGAGATCTAACGTAGTAAGCTCTGGGCACCCTTCTAGAAAGGAGAGGTCAATATCTTCCAAGGGTGTATTGTGGATATGGATTGTTGTGAGTTTGTTACACTCCTTAA
>WJMJ01000038.1 GCA_014728035.1 Promethearchaeota archaeon
GCTTTTGGGAATGTAGGAACCAATGATCCTGAAGGTATTACTATTGGATGTGCTCAAGATTTATCCTCAGAGTTTTTGAGTGGACAAGTTTCCGAGATAGTTGTTTTGGATGGTGTGAGTTCGGATTATGTAATAAAGAACATAGAAAATCATTTGAAACGTAAGTGGGGAATTTCATGATGCCACGACCACCAAAAAGTCGAATTTTGTTAGCTGTTCGTAGTGATAAGGTAAAACAAGCTAATCAATTCATGGTTGATGTTTTTGGGCCACTTGCTGCAAATACTTTCACTGTATCTAGAAAGAAGGGCAGAGAGGTTTGGTATGTTGTTTGTGGTGTTTTTTTGGATGACTTGATTGAGAAGTTCAACAAAAAGATCAAGACAGAGGTTGATGGTGGGAGAATGAGTGTGTGGAAAAACAAAGGAAGGAAGAAACTAGATAAGGAAGGATTCTCTGTTCAGTCACGTCAAATAGAAGGTGTACCAATTAGGAGATAGTCAATGGCTACTGCTTTCAGAAAAGACACTAATGGTGTCTATCATTTTCGTCATTTTCCTTCCAATGACAATGTTCAGGCGGAAGTTGAATTACCTCGTTCGGCTGATGGTTTGGAATGGTGTATTCATGAGATTGTGTGGGGATATACTGTAAATCCATCTTCTGAGGTTTTTGTATCAATTCAGATTGATGGAACAACTGTATGGAAAGTTCCAGTTGTTGATGGTGGTGGGCAACGGTTTGTGTTTGTGCCTGAAAAACTTCGGTTGGGTGATAATGATGTTGCCAAGCATATCAATATCATTTTGGATGCTGAATCTACTGGGAAGGGAGTTTTGATTGTTTCAGCAACTCAGGAAAGTCCTACAGGGTAATCTAATCAATGAGTGATTTCGGTTCCATTTCGGTTTCTGAATCTGGAGTAGGTGATTCATCTGTCTCAGAAGGTGGATTTGATTCGACTCCTTCGGATAGTGGTTTGTCTGGGAGTGTTGGTGTTTCAGATGGGTTTGATTCTGTAGCTTCATATGGTTTGTTGGGATTGGAAACTCATTTGTACTACATCACCATGGATAATTTGTATGATATTGCACTATCTGATTTGTATGAAATTGAAATGGATGCTAGTGGATTTCCTGGTAGTGGTTCTGTTGTTTGAGGTAGAGTGAATGTCTGATACTACCACAAGACGAGGTTACACGGTTTGGGAAACTGCCCCAACAAAGGACGGTGCGGAATTCCTCCATAACTTCATGATTACAACAGCAGACCAGACAGCACCATTGTTTTCTGTTGCTGGAGATCCTGATGCAGATGATGATGAAGAGAATACAGGAGGTAATGGAGCATCACAAGTACATAGTTTGTGGATAAACTCCAATGATGGTGGAGTTTGGATTTGTGAAGATTCTAGTGAAGGGGCTGCTGATTGGAAGGAGTTGCAGCTTGCCGAGTCTGTTGGAACCATAGCCTCTCAAGATGATGATTCGGTTGATATTGGTGGAGGAGAAATTGATGGGACAGTAATTGGAGCAAAAACACCGTCTAGTGTTGAGACAACTACTTTGAGAATCAATTCTTTTGTTTATGGTTTTTATGTTTGGGGTTCTATTCAGCCATTTATAGGCAGTCCAAATATTGGAGCAAATGACAATCCATTTGGGGTTATTTATTCTACTACTCTAAATGCTGAAACTTTACAAGTTCAGGACATTACTAGGAGTGGAGGGACGGGACAAATTGGTACTGCTTTGAACAAGTTTTCTAATGTGTACTCTACAAATTTTGATGGTTCAACTGCTTATTTTACTACTTCTGTCAGGGCTGGGGGCTATAGGTCATCTGATGGAACACTAGGAAAATCTGGTTCGTTTGTTGACAATAATGGAAACACAGTAACAGTCAAAAATGGATTGATAACCGATCTTGGAGTGTAGCATGTCATTTCTATTAACAGCAAACGAAAATCGTACTAAGGATTACACTGTAAGTATCAAGAGTGCTTCAGGTGGATACACTCAACTTGAATCTACTGATGTTGTTAGGGTGAAAATTCATAGAGCGGGAACAACTGTTTTGGATTTGGGTGGTGATGCTACTTCTAACGGTTCTTTTTCCCAGATTTCTAATGTGGGAGATGGTTCTAGTGTACATGCTCAAGCTTCTCTGAGGTTGGCTCAAGGAGATTTGAATGGAATGAAGGGGATGTACGATGTTGAAATTGCTGTAGTGGATGATTCTGATA